>CAZTXO010000012.1:0-72814 GCA_964617515.1 uncultured Saprospiraceae bacterium
AAGAATTATTTGAAGAAACTAAATGTGAATTTGTTCACTTAAACTGTGTAGGAAAATGGGAAAGGCTTCAGAACTCCAGCGGAAAGTTCAGGAAATATTCATGTCAATCAACAAGAGCCACCCATAATGTATTCAGACCAAGTAACTTATCAAGGAAATGGTGGAATATTTCCTCATTTTACAACTAATGCTCCTGCGGAAACATTTAATTATTTTGGAACAATAGATCAAGCGGAAGCATTGACTGCAAATCAAACATGTCATTATAATGAATATCCAACATTAAGCCCAGGGCCAAATGAAAACTGGGAAGACTTTAATCCAAATATTTTCTTATTGGAGGAAAAATATGATAGCCTGCAGTATATAATTGATAGCCTATCAGAGGAATATAACATATCTACCGGCTCTACTGCAACTCGGTTGCTTTCACAAATTTCACAACTTAACATTTTACTCCACGATTTGGTTGGCAACTCGTTACAATTTATTGCTGATGATGATTCATTAATATTCTCAGAATGGGTAGACAGATCCAATCCTTTGTTAAAAGAATTGAGTAAATTGACTTATTATTGGTATACTGTTAATTTTGATAAAATTGATTCAATTCTTCAATCAAGTTCAAATGAAGATGCAGAGGTCTTCTTAATAGCGACGGAATGGTTAATGAATAAATATGGAAGGGATGTAAATTTATTTCAACTACCTCAAACTGATCTTGATACTTTAGCCTCCATAAGCAATGAATCTTTTGGAAATTATACAAATATTGTACGGTCATTTTTACTAAATGAATATGATATTTATATTCCTTGGCCAGAGCCTTTAATAGAAAGAGGTGCTTCTCATGAAAATAATATTGAGCAAGGAAATGAATTTTCAGAATACAAAATTATTCCAAATCCGTCATCAAATTGTTTTAAGATAACAGGCCCATTCACTGAAAGTAGACAGTTTACGCTTCGCATATTTGAAATGAATGGAAGACTTATTCAAGTGAATAATTATCAACTTGGAAATGAAATTTGTCTTTCAAACTTACCGCAGGGAATATATTATTTAAAAATAATTACGCATCTTGATAAAGATGCAAAAGTTCTCAAGCTATTCAAGAGTTGAATAAATTAAATATTATAAAGACTAAGAGATGAGGAATAAATTCGTTTTTATTTTCCAAGTTATCTTCCTTTTTAAATGTTTTAGTCAGGGACAGACATATTTCAATATTGTACCATATATTGGTGGTATTAAAAATCAGTCTCAAGCTTTAATCGTGCTACCTGATAGTAATGAATTTTATATAATTGGAGAATTAATAGATTCTTCAATTATTAATGGTCAAAAAGTTTCTCGACCTTTCTTCTCACGGTTTGACCTCCAAGGGAATCTAATAGCAACTCATATTATTTCTGATAGCCTTAATTTAGAAAGCTATCATATTAATACGAGACCAGTATATAAGGAGGATGGCTCCGTTTTAATTTTAATTGATAAGAAGAATTCACAGTTTGGATTTAATCCTTGTTTACTAAAGTTGGACATTGAATCTGGATCAATTCTAAAATCAAAAATATATAGCAATGCCCCTTCAGTAGATAGTTCTCACACGGGAGAATGGTATTATCAAGATCAATTTCATAATATTATTTCTTTTCATTATTTATTGAATGAGAATAGGATATTTATTAGAAGAGTCGATGAAAATTTTGAAATTATTAAGGAAACTTTAGTCGATGATAATGGTCGATGGAATAGACCTGAATATATTGAATATGATGGTGATACGACCTATACCCTAGTCGGAACTTCTATTTCACCTCCTGGAGGCCCTTTTCCTGAAGCAAAAATATTTTATTTGAAAGTAAGTGAAAGTGGTAACATATTGGATTTTAAGCTAATGCCAGATATTGGCTACAAAACTGTTCTTTTTACTTCAGCGACATCATATACTGTACTTAAAGATAATCAAGGTAATTGGATCTTTTCAGTTGGTCTTATTATCGTTATTAATAAGGAAGATCTTATTTATAATATTGTCCCAGTTGCAGTATCAATGTCTGCAAATTTTGATTCAATTCGTTGGACTAATATATTTTCAAACATTCCTATTGATACTTTTCAATTTTATAATTTAACAGGGTCAACCTGGTCTACTAATAAAAATGGATTTGTAATAACAGGTTATGATTTTGCACAAGCTCATAGAAACAGTTTTATCACCAAGATTGACAATAATGGAAATATTATTTGGTCAAGAAAATTTGTTCCTCTAGGTTGGAATGAGGAAGATTTTGCTTGGGCAAATATTAAAGATATTAAACTAACACCCTATAACAATTATATTGCCTCCGGGGTAATTTATGACAACAAAAAAGGAGTAAGACAGCCATGGCTATTACAAATAGATTCTTCGGGATGCTTAATGCCAGATTGTGATATTAATAACTTATTACATGAGGATTATTGCTGTGATAATAATAAGTTTAGTTTTTATCCTAATCCAACGAGTGGTATTTTGTATCTTTCATGCAATGTAGAGGAGTTGGATATGGAGTATAGAATTAATTTAATTGATTGCATGGGAAGGATTTTAAAAACAATGTCTCAACAACTTTATAAGGATGATTTGTACATAATTAATATCTCAGAAATGCCAGCGGGAAGTTATTATATAGAAGTTAAAGATGTAAATGGAAAATATACTCAAGTAAATATCATAAATAAGTTCTAATAAACGCTCAATCTATTTTAGTTAGTTAGTTTAAAGATATTTATTTAAAAAAAGTTCGGTTTTACACTAATCACTATATTTTATCCAGCTATCTTAAATGTATTTCCCAAATCAATCGTTCTGGATAAATTATTTAATTTCAGAAAGAAGTGTATTCATACGGCTAATTTTGAAGATGTGATCATAAGCACTTGTTAACAGCTTCAATTTCTTCTTTTCTGATTTCAATAAAAAGCTTCTGGATTGATGTGATAAATTTCACGCGTTAGGTGTGACGTCGGGAAATTATTTGTGTATACATTTGGTAAATCAGCAAAAAGTTTTTATTTAATCTGGCTCACCTTTGTTACATACTCACATTTGGTTTCATTTTTCTCCGATTCGATTTCAGGATGTTATAATTCGTATACCAATACCGGAGTCACTTCTGTGTGCAAATTTATATGATCCAATAACAGTCCTGATATTTTATTCATATACTTTTTAACAGCACCAGAAGGGCACATGCATTCTTTATTCGGGTGGTTGTAGAAGACACACATGCAGGGGTTCGTTTACAATGGAAAATCCGAAACCAGTTTATGGAAAAAGTCAGCAACAATCTCCTGATGGATCAATATAATCATGGCCATGCCGGCTAAAGCCCCTGCGAAATGGGCGGAATGGTCCAATCTCCCATGTCCTTTGTTGGCAGCCCAGGACGAATAAGCCAGGTAGCCAACCCCGGCAATGATGGCGGGTACCGGTATGATAAAGAATAGATAGAGTATCGACCAGGGATTGAGCAGGATGTAAATGAAAACCATCCCGCTGACGGCGCCGGAAGCGCCGATACTGGAAAACCCGGGATTCTGCGCCTGCCGGAAAGTCGTCGGCAGGTTGGCCAGGATGATGTTGAGCAGATAGAGGATCAGGTACGTGATCTGCCCTTTCGGTGTGCCGAACTGATGCACCAGGTAAGATTCGATGTATTCGCCAAACCCATATAGGACAAACATATTGACCAGGAGATGGGTCCAGTCGGCATGTACGAATCCAGAGGTCAGGAGCCGGTAATATTCCTTCGTGTGCATCTCCCGGTACGGGTATTGCTTGAGCCGGTCGATGATGTCATAGCGGCTGAATCCCTGGTACGAGATGAAGGAGGTAAAGAGGATGATCAGGAGCGTGATGGAAATATCCATGCGTTAAAAGTAATACCCAGAAGGATTCAGCTGTGATGATACGATTCTCCTTTCCATATCGTGCAGGCTCTGTAGAGTTGTTCCAGCATCATCAGGCGGCATAATTGATGCGGCAAGGTGAGTTTAGACAAAGAGAGCATTTCCCTCGCCGCCTGATGGACCGGGTCATCAAACCCGTAGGCCGATCCGATCAGGAACACGACGCGCTTGTGGGAACCCCTGCGCCACGTATCCAGTTTTTGGGCCAATTCGACCGAGGTATATTCCTTGCCACGTTCATCCAGCAGGATGAGCCATGTCTGCGTATGCTCCAGTTGACCAAGGATCCATTTGGCCTCTTCCGCCATGACCTGGGAGGGCACTTTGCTTTTAGAAGGCTGATGGCATGCGTATTCGAATGGCAGATAGCGTTCGATCCGTCGGACGTACAATTGTTCGCCCTGCTTCAGCCAGGCATCGGATGCAGCCCCCATGGCCCACAGATGGACCTTCATGATCAGCGATTGGAAAACAGGAAAAACTCCCAGGGCTTGAGCTCCAGGTTTTGGCCGGCCTGCAAATCCAGCGTGTCGTGCGTGAAGACAATATTCATCTGCTGCAGAGGAACCGTCAGTTTAGTGGTTTGCGGTTTATCAGACAGATTGAAGAGCCCAACGAAGACGTCTCCATCTTTCTCCCGCATAAACGCATACACATGGTCCGAGGTATTCACTCTTCTGGACAAACCTCCGTGCTCGCCGTTCCAAAGCGCTTTATTCCGCTTTTTCAGGTCGTTGAGGGTCGTGTAGAAATCGTCGTAGGCATAATGGCCAAACGGGATCGTATCCTTTTCAAAAAAGGCGAGCCGTTTCTTCAGCGGTTCTTCCTGGCCGCTGTACATCAGCGGCATCCCATCCAGGGTCGCGCACAGGGCCGCGAAAGCTTTGTGTCCTTCCGCCATGCGCTCAAATTCAGTCCCCGCCCAGCTGTTTTCATCATGATTGCTGGTGAAATAGATATGATACCCGTAATGATATTCCTTTCTTTCTTCCGCCAACAGGGTATCCAATTCGTTGACATTCTTTTTGCCCTGGGCGATGTCATTCATCATGTGATGGATCTTCCAGGCATAGGTGGCAACAAAACTGGAATCATTGCGCAGGTAAGTTTCTTCCCCCTCGGCCAGCATGAACAAAGGTTTTTTCAATCCTGCCAGCGTGTTGCTCACTTCATCCCAATAATCGGCCGGAACACCATGCGCATGGTCCACGCGGAATCCATCGATATGAAAATCCTCGATCCAGTAGATCATATCATCAATGATCTGCCGACGCATTTCCGGACTTTCCAGGTTGAGTTCCGCGACATCGGTCCATCCCCAGGGTTCACCGGTGGCTTCGTTGACCGGGTCGCGTATTTCCCCTTCTTCGTTCTTGTTATAATACTCAGGGTGCTCCTGGATCCACGGATGATCCCAACCGGTATGATGGGGGACCCAATCGATGATGATATGCATGCCCATGGCATGGATGGAATCCACCAGGCGGTGGAAGTCCTCTTTCGTGCCAAAGAGCGGATTGATCGCCCTGAAGTCAGAGACGGCATAATAGCTGCCCAGCGTACCTTTTCGCTTAGTCTCACTGATCGGGTGGATGGGCATGAGCCAGAGGATGTCCACGCCCATTTTTTTCAGCCTGGGCAGATGTTGACGAAACGCTTCGAAGGTGCCTTCGGGTGTATACTGGCGGATATTGACTTCGTATAGATTGGCGTTGTATGTCCATTCAGGAGGCGTGATCCGGCCGTGGGTTTTATGCTGATCCACGGTGTCACTGGCCTGCTTGCAGGAAATCGCTGTCATTGACGTCATAACATAGGTCATTAAAATCAGAGCCGGAAACCAGATTTTTCTCATGGCTGATTGTCAATAAGGCGTAAACATATATAAAATTAAGCACTATTTCGCCACTTCCGCCCATTGCCGGAGTTGCTGAAGCCCGGCCCGCAAATCTTTAGGCCACGGGGCTTCCAGGTGGAGGATTTTGCCGGAGCCATATTCAACAATATCCAGGCTGGACGCATGCAGAGCCACCCGCCCGATGAGGGGGCGCTCCACTTCCTGGTTGAGCGGCACCTTGTAGCGTTTCCCCTTGAGGGCGGAAACGTAAAGAGGTCCTGAAGCCCCATACCGGGTATCCCCAACAATCGGGAGCCCGATGGAGGCCAGGTGGACCCGGATCTGGTGGGTCCTTCCGGTGAGCGGGTGCACGTCCAGCAGTGTATGAAATTTGAAGCGTTCGAGCACTTCCCATTCTGTTTGGCTGGGTTTACCTCTTTTGGTGATGATCACTTTGCCCTCCTCGGTGGTCAATAAAGGTTGATCGATCAACCCTTTTTCGGACTGGGCCCGCCCTTCACAGAGGGCCACATATTTTTTGACCACGGTGCGGGTTTCAAATTGATCGCTGTACCAGCCAAAGGCTTCCGGGAGCAGGCAAAAAAGAACAATGCCGCTGGTATCCGTATCGATCCTGTGAAGAGGCCGTGCAGCCGGATATTTTTCTTCGACCATCCGGGCCAGCGAAGGTTTGGTTGCATCATAGCGGTCCGGGACGCACAGGACGCCCGCTGGTTTATCCACCACCAGCAAAGAGGGATAGGTTGATAAAACGGTGAAGGGGATTTTCATGAAGAAAAGAGGTGGCTAAACTTGCGTTTCCACCGGAAATAATACTCCAGGATAATGCTGCCCTGGAAAACTCCCGGCAGTTTGGCCAAGGGCAACCGGTGAAAGGCTTCACCGGCCGCGCGGCGTTTGGCTAAAATCGTTCGAAGATGCCCGTAGATATAATAGTGTGCCCGGAGGATGGCCAACGCGTTGCTGAACTGCCCTTTTGCCAGGAACCTGGTCCCGGCAAGGCCGTCCAACAACCAACGAAGTGAAACAATGGGAATGAAATCACCTTCCGGCAGATATTTGCACAGGGTGATGATATTGTTTCTGAAGTTGAGATAAATCTTCCGGGGACTGTTATAGGTCAGGGTGCCTCCGCCCACATGATACACGACCGATTGGGGACAACAATAGATTTTGTGCCCTTTTAATAGTAACCGCCAGGCGAGATCGATTTCTTCCTGGTGCGCAAAATAATCCGTGTCGAAACCGCCGGCCTCCAGGAAAGCGTCACGCCGTATCACCAGCGCCGCACCGGAGGCCCAGAAGATCGGCAGCGGATCGTCATACTGACCCGTATCCCGCTCGATAAACTGCAGGATACGGCCACGGCAAAAGGGATAGCCCAGGGAATCCATAAAGCCACCGGACGCGCCGGCATATTCAAAATAGCCCCTGCGTCCCTCAGCCAGGATTTTAGGTTGGACCGCCGCTATCCCCTGATCATTTTCCATCATCCGGATGATGGGGCTGAGCCATTGCGGGGTGATTTCGATATCGCTGTTGACCAACGCCACGTATTTGGCTTCGATCATCCGGATAGCGTCATTGTACCCTCCGGCGTACCCCTTGTTTTCCGGGAGCACGATACATTCTACGGACGGGTGCGCCGTACGAACCCACCGGACAGAGCCGTCAGTCGAAGCATTATCGACGACATAAAGTTTTTCTTTTGGATAGCGGCTTGAACGGAAAAACGGGAGGAACCGCTCGAGGTATTTTTTACCATTGTAGTTGAGGATGACCGTGGCCACATCAGGCTGGCTCCCCGGCGGGCCATCGAAATAATGCAGCACGCTTTTCTCATCTTCCGCCATCGCGGATTTCAGCCCTTCCATCGAGGGAAACTTCCGGTCTCCCCGGATGAATTTGTAGATCTCCACGGTGATCTCTTCATCATAGACTTGCTTGTCAAAGTTGAAGAGGTGTATTTCCACGCGGCGTTCCGGTCCCGCTTCAATGGATGGCCGGAGACCGATATACAGCATTCCTTTATACTCAATCCCCTGGATCGTTGCTGTCGCGGCGAATATGCCATCCTTCGGGAGGAGTTTTTTCGAATCCGTCAGTTTGACATTGGCGGTGGGAAACCCAATATGGTGGCCAAGCCGGTTGCCGGGCACGATTTTACCCTTGATCATGAAGGGATGTCCAAGCAAAGAATTGGTCAGTTCGAGATCATTTTGCGCCAATGCGTTGCGGATGCGGGTAGAACTGATCGTGATATCCCTGACTTCTGCTTCATCGATCTGGACGACTTCAAAATCAAGATCCCTGCCATACAATTTCAGCAGGTGCACATCCCCGATCCGGTTGAGGCCGAAACGGTGATCGTAGCCGATCACGATATACTTTGGATGAAACCGGGAGACCAGGAAGCGTTCGATGTACTCCTGGGCGGTTTGATGGGAAAATTCGACCGTAAACGGCACGATCACCACATTGGAGACGCCATAGCGCCGGAAGTATTCCAGTTTTTCATCGAGGGAGGTGATCAGCTGGAGTTCTTTGTCTTTGGGATAGACGATCTCCCTGGGATGCGGATGGAAGGTGATGACGATATCCACGCCATTGATTTCCTCCGCCAGCTGCTGGATGCGTTTGAGGACTTTCTGATGACCCAGGTGCACGCCGTCAAAACTGCCAATGGTAATGACAGAATTGGTGAACTCCGGCAATGCTGAAAGTCCTCTGAAAATGTTCATGGACTACAAATGTATTTAATTTGATCCTAATATGTCCCGTCACTGCCGGGGGAAAAATGACCCGCTTTCCGGATAAACGAAAGAGCAGGGTAATTTTGCTGTCGGAGTGGGTAACAATCCGCTGTAAAGGATGTTCGTTAATACTCGTATGACGAGGTCATGGCTGATTTTATTTTTATTCGTTTGGCTTGCTGGTGACGGCATTGCCCAGGGACACCCGGCGGCCTATTGGTTGGAAGAGGTGGCTTTTTACGCAGATGCCATGGTCAATGCGGATGAGGATGCCCACCGGCTCCGGGCGAATGAAGCACTTAAAGCGGCCATGGATTCCCTGTTATCCCGGCCCGATGCCTATACGATCTCCCTGGATTCCGTCCGATGGCTGGCGGTCCTTCACGGAGATGGATTTCGGATTGTGACCTGGCAGGTGAATGTAAACCCGGATGCCTACCAATACGAAGGGTTTATCCAGCAACCTGACCGCCTGATACCACTCCGGGATACCCGGCCTTTTATCAATGGCGCCGCTTATGCCACCTACACCCCGGCTAGTTGGTATGGATGTCTCTATTACCAGATCCGGCCTTTTGAACGGGACGGGAAAACCTATTACCTGCTCTTTGGCTTTAACGCCGAAAACAGCCTGGTCAACACCAAGGTGGCGGACATCCTGGATCTGAATGGTCCGGAGCCCAAACTCGGCGTCCCGGTCTTTACGGGCAGTGGTGACCCGAGGACGAGAATCCTGTTGACGTACGGGGATGTCTCCACTGTCCATATCGTGTACGATGAATCCCTCGGGGGTATCGTCTATGACCATCTTGAAAACCTCGAAGGGATCGGACCTGCCGGGGAGGCGCTGCCGGTGGCAGATGGCAGCCTGGAAGGCTGGATCTTTAAAAAGGGGGACTGGGAGTACCAGGAAAAGGTCCTGGATGTAAAATCCGACACACCACCTATGCTGGAGGACCGTAAAAACCGGAAAGAGGACAAGGATATCCTCGGAAGGCCCCGGCAGTGATACCTTTGCCCGGGTGGGTTCGCATTACAAAATCAGAACGGAAAAGACAGGACACTATTACCTCCATGGCAAGCTGTCTTCAGCAACGAGACTCGTCTGGGTTTGTCTCCATGGATATGGTCAGCTCGCCAGGTATTTTGTACCGAAATTCGAATTTCTTGACCCGGCTGAGCATTTCGTCGTTGTCCCGGAAGGTTTAAACCGGTTTTACACGGAAGGATCCGAGCGAAGACCTGTCGCCAGCTGGATGACCAGCGAGGACCGGCTGGATGAAATCGCCGATTATGTGACCTACCTCGAGACCCTCAGGCATAAAGTCGGGTGGGATAAACCCAGTCATGTCAAAGTCATTTATGTTGGATTTTCCCAGGGAGTCACCACCCTGATCCGCTGGATGGCCAATATCCATCCAAGGGCGGATACCTTGATCCTGTGGGCGGGCGGACTACCCGAAGACACTTTGCTGGAACCTCACCGGGACTATTTCTCCCAGATCAAAACCTACTATCTGCTTGGCCGGCAGGATCCGTATTTCCAGGAAGAAAGGCTGAAAGCCAATGAGGCTCTCCTGCAGGCTGCCGGGATAAGACCGGAAATAATCCGATATGCCGGAGGACATAAATTGGAAGCAGAAACGCTGAAACAATGGCTTGATCAGTGGATGATCACAAGCCGCTGAACAGCCAACATATCACCTCCTTCGGACCGCAGCCTGGCGATATAGAGTCCCGGCGATACATCTTCCAGGCTGGCAAAACCATATTGAACAGGTATCGTCCGCTGATGCCCCTGCAGGTCCATGAGTTCCAGGCTGTGCACTGCCGTTTCACCCTTGCATTGGACTCTATCCACCGCCGGATTTGGGTATAGGAGGAATCGAAGATCCTCATCCGGTTGACCGACCGCCGTGGTCAGGTGATTGATTTTATTGTTTTTGGAAAGGATCCACCGGTCGGAATCGAACAAGAGTTGGTTGATAGTAACATTGCCGACATAGAATGAGAAACGCTGATCCTGATAGGTGTGATCGAGGACGGCTTCCGCGATCACGCCAAACCGGTAGGCAATCACGGGTATCGGCATTTCAAAAAAATCGACTGATGGATGGGATTGCGCCTGCCTCACCCAAAGAATGATGCTGTCCTGTTGCTGAGTCCAGTCAATGGTGTAGGAGGGATAACCCTCTCCGTAGTACCAGTCATCAAAAAATTCGTGCAGATCCAATCCCGATACCGATTCAAAGTGTTGTTGCAGCCCTGACGTGCGGGCGAAGCCGGCCTCGTGTACCGGGTCGTGGAGATAATTGTAGCAGGCTTTGAAAAACAGGCTGTCCCCCACGAGCCAACGAAGCATGTGCGCGATATAGAATCCCTTATTGTAGCTCAGGCGTCCGTCAAAAATCAGGCTGGCATCGCTCGTGTCTTCGACAAAACAGGAGCCTCCCGGCTGGCTGGTGATGGAATTGATTTTCGAAACTTTCCATCCATTCCATTCCGCCGGATGGAGCCGTTCGATCGCAAGGCCCTCGAGGTACTCCGCCCATCCTTCATTGAGCCATATGTCTCCATACGAACCACAAGTGACATTATCGCCAAACCATTGGTGCGCCAGTTCATGCGCGATGACATTGAACGTCAGCGCATCGGCGCCCATGAAGCTCATCGTTTGAATTTCCGTGCCGCCCGAACTAAATTGCGCGTGCCCGTATTTTTCATCCGCAAAGGGATAGAGCCCGAATTGTTCATTGTAGAAGTCAAGGATCGCTTGCGTGGCAGGAGTTTCCTGTTGGGCCAGGGTGAGATTTTCCGGATAAACATAGTTGAGGAAAAACAGGGAATCACCATTGGGTAAGGACAGGTAACTGCTGTAGGAAGCATAATTTGTCACAGCGATGGCGATGAGGTAGGACACGATCGGGTGGCGATGCTTCCAGTGATGGACCAGCCCGCCATTTTCCTCCGTGATGCTGACCAGGGTACCGTTGCCTGCAGCCAGTTGCCCGGGTGGAGTGGTGATGTATACATCGATCGAATCCACCTTGTCAATGAGATCCTGTTTGCCGGGCCACCAGTCCCGCACCCCATAAGGAACCGATTCCGTTTCGATGGCGGGGTGCCCGTTATGAAAGGTTTGCAAAAAAGAACCTATGCCGGTCGACACCGGGGCGCCTTCATAAGTGACCGTCAGTGAATCTGTCTCTCCCGTGTCGAGCGTATCCGGCAGATCGATTGTCAGTAACATGTCCTGGCTATGGATAAAAGTCAGATCGAGGTTGCCCCGGCGGACGGACTGTACCTGCAGGGTATTGGCCAGATCGAGGACAAAACGGGACAATGCCGGAACCTTGCTTTTGAAGTGATAGGTGATGACCCCTTTGATATAGATGACCGCGGGGTCCACCTCCCAATGCATCTCCTGGTAAACGATATCCGTTTCCCCGGCGGCATAGTTCCGGGTGTGCTGTGCCCCTTGGGAGAAGGCGGCTATTTTTCGTGCCGCGCAGATCCGGACGGACTGTTCCGGGTCAAAGGCGGGGCCAGGCTGGCTTTGGACGAAAGATACCAGCGCTATGGAACTCAGCAGAAGAAAGAAACGGAAGCGCATGCGGCAAAAAGTTTATTGACGGATTGAAAATAAACTTTTCCCGTGTGCTTAGCGATGGACCACCAGGAGCCGCTGAAGGGAAAGTGGAAGCGGTGTCTCTCCTTTTAACCGGATCAGATACAACCCGGAAGGGACATCCTGCAATTCCACCCGGCCATTGGTCACGGTCCTCCGGATGACAAGGCCCTGTGCGTTGACCAGTTCGGCGTGGGTGATCGACTGGCCTGCCGGACCGATCTCAACATACGCGTCTGCCGGATTGGGCATCAGCGGAAGAGCGGAAGCGTCAAAGGGATCGTCAACTGCCGTGATCAACTCTTCGACAATATTATTACGCGAAAGGATCCAGCGATCCGGATCAAGCCGGACAGAATCCACCTGTCCATTGGAAAATGGAAAAGCAAATCGCTGTGCCTGCGTCGTATGATTTAAAACAAACTGGTCATGCGTGCCATTGTGCGAAACCACTACCGGTAAGGGCATTTCGAAAAACGGAACGGAAGGGTGCGAGGTCACCTGGCTGGCATAAAAGATTAGTGAATCCGCTTTGTGCTCCCACTGAATCGTATAAGACGGATAACCCTGGCCATAAAACCAGTCCCGGAAGAATTCATCCAGATCGATACCGGCATGTGCCTCCAGATAGTTCTGCAATTCGATGGTCCTGCCAAAATCATAAGCGGTGCCCGGGCTGTTGAGATAATCGCGGCAAGCGGCGAAGAAAGCATCATCCCCGGTGATCCAACGGAGCATGTGCAGCAGGTAGGCGCCCTTATTGTAGCTGAGTCTTCCGCTGAAGATCCGGTTGACATTGGTCGTATCATCCACAAACACCGATCCTCCGGGTTGACTGGTCGCGGAGTTGGAGGTCGAGTTTTTCCATTGCGGCCAATACAGGTCATGGCTGTACCGCTCATAGTTGAGACCGGTGAGGTAGGTGGCAAATCCTTCATTGAGCCAGATATCGGCCCATGAACCGCAGGTGACCTTGTCCCCAAACCATTGATGCGCCATTTCATGCGCGATCAACCCGAAGTTAAAATTGTACATGAAACTCATCGTCTGGTGTTCCATGCCGCCTCCCCAGCCAAACTGCGCGTGTCCGTATTTTTCATTAGCGAAAGGGTAGGTGCCAAAGAGTTCATTGTACAGGGACATGATGTCGAGCGAACTGATGGTTCCGGCCTGCGCATTTGCCAGGTTCTCCGGATACACATAGTTGAGGATCTCGATGGTATCGCCATTGCCGATCGGCAGGTAATGACTATAGGAGGCGTAGTTCGTTACGGCCAATGCCACCAGGTAGGAGGCAATCGGGTGGCGGTGTTGCCAATGATGGACCCATTTGCCATTCGACTCAGTGATACTGATGAGCTTGCCATTGCTTGCTGCCAATTGATTGAGCGGGGTTGTGATATAGGTGTCCGCAGAATCGATCTTGTCTATCAGGTCCTGCTTGGTTGGCCACCAGTCCCTCGCGCCATAGGGTTCTGAGAGGGTCCAGATGATGGGTGTCCCATCGTGGGTGCCCTGTTCAAATGAACCAAACCCATTGGAAGGTGGCGTGCCTTCATAGTTGATCGTGATGGTGTCCGCTTCTCCTTTGCCCAGGGATTTTCCAAGGTCGATCGTCAGCAGTTGATCCGGTGTATGCGTGAAGGAAAGGGATTGATTATTCCGCCGGATGAAATTGATCTGGTGGGTATTGGCGAGATCCAGCACCCATTGCTGAAGCTGGTTGACGTTGCTTTTGAAGTAATAGGTGATTTCCCCCTTGATATAATATTGAGCCGGGTCAATGTCCCAGCGCATCACCTGGTAAAAAATGTCGGACTGATCGGCAGTCAGGTTGCGGCTTTGAGCGAGCGAGGAGAGGGAGGCAGCCTTTTCCTGTTCCTTGCAGATGATGTCTTCAAGGTCATACTGGATATTGACTCCCTGGGCCAGGGACAAAACGGTCAGGGAAAGGAAAAAGGCGGCGAGCGCCAACGATCTGGTCTTCTTCATCCGGTAAAGTTAAGCGGAAAGGCTGTACCGGAGGCGTAGCATGGGCGACAAAAGCCGGGGAATAAAAAAGCCCGACCCATGGAAGGATCAGGCTTATAAAAACGATATACTCTATTCGAATGATGTCCCGGGACTAGGCTTCGGCGCCTCCATCATTCACTACGTTGACGTACGTGCGGTCACGTTTTTTTGTCTGGAAAGTCACTGTCCCATCCGTGAGCGCATACAGGGTGAAGTCCTTCCCCATGCCAACGTTGCGGCCCGGGTGGAATTTGGTGCCTCGCTGGCGTATGATGATGTTTCCGGCAATGGCGGTCTGGCCACCGAAGAGTTTTACCCCGAGTCTTTTACTCTTACTGTCCCGGCCGTTGTCGCTACTACCTACGCCTTTCTTATGTGCCATTGTATCAGTTCTTTATGTGTTGTCAGTTGATGTTAAACGGTAATGTTTTCAATCTTGATCTTGGTATATTGCTGGCGGTGACCATTTTTAACCCGGTAGCCTTTCCGGCGCTTCTTTTTAAAGACAATGACTTTGTCCCCTTTTACGGAGCCGATCACGCTGGCGGTAACGGAGGCTTTGGGAAGAGTAGGCGTACCTACTTTGACCGTGCCGTCCATATCTGCCAGGAGTACCTTATCAAAGGTAAGGCTGGCGCCGGGCTCGGCGGCCTGCAGGTCGACATAGATCTCTTGTCCCTGCTTTACTTTATACTGCCTGTTATTGACATCCAGAATCGCGTACATGTCCAGTGTGCTTTACTATTACCGTTTATTTGGCCGGCAAAGGTAAGCTTATATCATTAAATAGCAAAATATTTTTCGCTTCCGATCACGATGGAGAAGGGTGTCGGCCAGCCTGCCCCGTCTTAGATTAAATCCCTGAGAATAAATGTCTTATGAATCCGTTCACCGTTGCGTTTCACCACCACCCGGATTCTCTTCCCGGCTTCCTTTTGCAGGATGTGGTTGATCCCGTCCAGGGTATAGATCCTCGTCGAAAAGCCCTGGACCTTGACCAGCACATCCCCGGTTCGAATGTCAGCCTCCGCGGCTGGGGAGTTTTCGAGTATGTCCTTGATGACATATTGATTGAAATTGAGCCCATAGGCCAGGATCACCAGGCCACTGCGGTCCATATCGAAGGGTTTTTGCCGGAGCTTATAGGGTTTCAGGTAAAGTTGACCCTGGATGTAATCGAAGATGACATTAAAACGGCTCAGGAGTTGATTGCCGACGATCCCATTCCGGTATCGGTCCTGGTCCAGTAACCAGGTGGAATCGATGTCCTGGAAGCTGGTCAGGACAAGAGGGAATTCGAGCCGTCCGAATTTCAATTGCCTGATCCTCCCGATATATCCTTCCAGAAATCCACCGAGACCCATGCCGAGTTTACCCCGGATGTAATGCTCGGGCAGCCGTAAGGATGGATGTGAATTGTTGTGCAGGAGCAAAGGGACACCAGCGCCGGTATCCAGGAGGAGATCCACCTGGACCACTGTTCCATTCAACAAATTGGCTTCGGCATTGATGTAAGGTTTATTGGTTTTGATTTTTATGGGCAGGCTGATATAATCCTGTGGCGGTTCAAAATAGCGCGGGTCTGTCAGGGTGATGAGGTTTTTCCGGTAATCGATATGGATGATCAGGTTTTTAAAAAAACCTCCGCCAATCAGGCCGGCCACGGGTGTGCCGATCATTTCATCCAGCTTGAAATAATCTTCTTCAAGGACCAGCATATCCGCCGGTCTCGGGGGCAGTCCACTGATCTGCACCATCCCTCCCCGGGCGATCAGCGCATAGATCTCACGGCTGAGGTCGGATCCCATGATCGGGATTCTTTTATCATACCCGATTCCCAGGATGTCCGTGTATTCGCGTTTAAAGAGGATGATATGTTCAGCGCCGGTATCAAATATCAGGTGCACCGGCAGGAGTCCGAAGATGCGCGCATCGAGGATGATAAAATTGTGAACAAAGCGGAAGGGAATGCTGATTTTCTTTTTCCCCTGGAGGAGATCCACCGGATTGAAATAGCCCGGCTGTGCGTTCAACGGAGCCAACAGTAACAGCAGACTCCAGATGATCGCTGGGATCAACCAATTGGAACGCTGCTGATGGTTGGTGTATGTCACGCTGTTAACTACCGCCTGCCGGACGTGCGACGGGCACGGCCTCCTACAAATTTACCTTTATCTTACTATCGATTGGAAACCAACTAACGATGTCTCAACACCTCCATAAATCGATCAGTGGCTTTGCGCTGACCATGATTGCTGCCGGCGCCTGTATCGGATCCGGGATTTTCATCGCGCCGTCAGATGTGGCCTCGCTGCTGGGCGGCGGAAAGGAAATCCTGATCGTGTGGATGATCGGTGGCCTCGTCGCCCTGACCGGCGCATTGAGCTTTGGCGAGTTGGCCTCCAGGTTTCCGGGTACCGGCGGCGTGTACATCTATCTGCGCGAAGCCTTTGGTGACCTGGCGGCTTTCCTGTATGGCTGGACTATCCTGACCGTCATCACTTCCGGCGCTATAGCCGGGCTTTGCCTGGTCTTTGCCCGTTATTTCTGTTTCATTTTTCACCTGGGCGATGACGCGCAACTTTTCGTCGCCCTTGTTGAGCTGGCGCTGGTGACCGGGATCAATATCCTGGGGGTGAAACTCTCATCGCTGTTTTCAAGCGTGATGACCATCCTCAAAGTCACCGGCATTCTTGCCATCGTCGTCATCGCGCTTTTCTATGGAAAAGCGTGGGCGCAGAATATTTCCATCACACCCCAGGGTTCGCAGTCGGTTTCTTTTGGTCTTGCCCTCATCGGGGTGTTGTGGTCTTATGGGGGCTGGCACCATGCCTCCTATGTGGGCGGAGAGGTGATCAATGCTCAGAAAATTTTACCCAGGGCTCTCGTGGCAGGCGCACTGATAGTCACCGTCACGTACCTCGCCGTCAACATGGGGTATATGGCTTTACTGAGCATTCCCGAGATTGCCGCATCCAAGGCCATTGCCGCGGATGCTTTGCTGAAAGTGACGGCTACCGGTGGTTTACTCATCGCCATCCTGATCGCCGTCTCCACGTTTGGCACGGCGGGTATATTCACCCTGTCCGCACCCAGGATTTATTATCGCATGGGAGCGGATCATGTATTCTTTCCCTGGCTGGCAGATATCCACTCGCAGTTTGGCACACCGGCTAAAGCGGTTTTACTGCAAAGTTTCTGGGCTGTTGTTCTCTTGTTGTTTTGGGGGACCTTTGAAAACCTGTCCACGTATGTAGTCTTTATGGACTGGATCTTCATGACCCTGGCAGCGGCCGGTTTGTTTCTGTTCAGGCGCAGGTCAGGAACGGTAGCCCCGGGGCTGTACCGGGTGCCTTTCTATCCACTGACACCACTCGTATTCATTGGTATTTCTCTTTGGTTTTTGATCAGCACTCTGATCGGAAGGCCGATACAGGCTGTAGCCGGGCTGATCCTGATGGGTTTGGGATTGCCTGTCTATTTCTTTTTCAAGCAAGCCAAAAAGAAGCATGGAATAACGCCACCGGCCGAAGCGGATGAGGTTTAAAGGGAATCCCGCTGTATCTGGTCTGAAGGCAATTCCTTTGGATCGTCAACGGCAGGTGCCGTGGGTTTACAACCTTTTTCAACAAAATAAAAAAGTCCGAGAGCGGCCAGCAAGAGAATGATCCACGGCATAATCCGTGACCAGGTGGAAGGGGATGACTCGGCCATAGGGACAGATTGAGATGTTGAAGGTACGCATTCCTCTTTTGTTCCGGATGGCGTCAGGAAAGGCATCGTGATCCGCGTGAGGGCAGGAATCCTGCAATCAGATTTTTTGTCCAAATCGGAGTATTTTTATCTGCGTAAACTTCACCACCATGCCTCCCAGCCTGCACGACCTTGAATCGCTTTTTCGGCGAATCCAGGCGGAAATCCCTTCACCTCCGGAGCAATGCCTGGCTCTACTAAAACTTTATCATGACCTGGTGTTGCAGGTCAGTGATTCGTCCCAGTTACAATTCAATACCCTTTTTGCCCGCGTGAGCTACATCAGTTCCCGTTATCAATTGACGAAACCCTGGGCGTATGCTTTTCAGATCCCGCGCAGGGAACTGCATGAACGGAAATTGCCCGATGTGGAATTGATAGCGATCACCGGTGCCTGCATCCGGTACCTGCTGTCCATGACCCATGCAGCCGCCACAGGGGAAGAGCCAACCCCGGTGCTGAAGCCACCGTCGCTGCCCAGACTCCCCGCGTCCACGAAGCGGGGAAAACTGAAAAAGAAATACGCCCGCGTCATGGCATCCGTGTGGGACCGTCCCAACAGGACCCTGCAAGTGATCGATGAGGAGGAACCGGAAGAACCCTTTACCCTGCATTATGGCGTCGAAGGGGTGAATGATATTTTCGCCGACACGCTGGAACTGGCACTGGATGAAATCGGTCTGCCGCTGGTGCTTGGCCTGACCGATGTTGAATGCACAGACGATCGCCACTATATACCGGGGTACATCATCCTGCTGCCGGATATATTGATGGACATCACTTCCGTGGCGGAATACCATAATACCGGGGCGGATCCGTCGGCCGTCAATCTGCTGAATCATTTTTTGCCCTCCAAATCGACCATTCCCATCCTTGCCGGTAATGTCGCCAATTACTTCCTGGATGAACTCGTGCGCGATGACTCGCTTTCCTTCGATACGTTATTTGCCCGGTCATTCAAGCTTTACCCTTTTGAATTTGTTCATCTCACCGATGATCAACTCCGAACGGTTATGAAGCAGTTGAAGACACACTACGAAAATATACGGGAGGTGATCCGGCAACAATTTCCACGGCTCGGCATCGAGCGCACGCGTTGTATGATCGAACCGAGCTATTTCAGCCCGGTTTTTGGCATCAAAGGAAGGCCGGATCTATATAATGAACAACCGGACACCGGCACATCCGCCATCATCGAATTAAAGAGCAGTAAGCCCTTCAGGCCAAACACGTACGGGCTTAGCCATGCCCACTATCATCAAACCCTGCTGTATGAACTGATGATCCGTGGAAATCAGAGCGGGTCCCGGCAAAAAACGAACTATATTCTCTATTCCGGCATATCGGATCATCCGTTGCGCTATGCGGCTTCCGTCGAATCCATCCAAAAGGAAGCTATTCACAACCGGAACCAGTTGGCCCTGTTGGACGTACGCCTGATGCAGCTGGGCCGGCAAACAGGCCGGGACATGCTGCAGGAAATCGATCCCTCGAAGCAGGAATCACTGAAAGGATATCTGAAGACAGATGCCGAACGATTTTTCCAGGTTTATCATCAGCTGACGCTTCCGGAGCAACGCTATCTTAAGTCCTTTGCTGCTTTCATTGCCCGCGAACACATGCTGGCGCGCATCGGAAGTGATTCGCAGGAGGGCACCGGTGGATTGGCCGGGTTGTGGCTGGATAGCCTGGAGCAGAAGGAAGAGCGTTACCAGGTGTTGAAGGGATTGCACCTCATGTCGATCCGGCAGGAAGTCCGGCAAACCCTGCTGGAATTCAGCCGAAGTGAAACGACCAATCCCCTCGCCAATTTCCGGGCCGGAGATATTGCCATCCTGTATCCGTACCTGCCCGATGATCCCGGTGATCCGACACAATATCAATTGCACAGAGCCACCATCGTGGAACTGGATGCCACGCAAGTGGTGGTCAGGTTGCGCAACGCCCAGGTACACCTCAGTGATCTGCAATCTGTCAGCAGGTGGAGTATCGAGCATGACTTGCTTGACAGCAGTTTCCGATCACTCTATCGATCCCTTTGGGCACTCATGTGCTCGGGCACTTCACAACGCCGGCTCTTGATGGGACTCGCGTTGCCGGAATCCGATGGAACGGCAGGAGCCATCCAGCCGCTGATCCGTTTGTCGGAAGGACAACAACGGATCTTCGAAGAAGGAATCCGGGCGACCTCCCTCTACCTGCTCTGGGGCCCACCCGGTACGGGAAAGACAAGCATCATGCTCCGGAGCTGGGTGGCGCATTATTTTCATCATACGCGTGCGCGGGTGTTGCTGCTGGCGTATACCAACCGGGCCGTGGACGAGATCTGTGCCACCTTGCATGCATCAGGAGATGCCATCCGGGAGCATTACCTGCGGATCGGATCCAGGGCCGCCACCGGTGAGGCATTTCAACACCATTTGCTGGACCACGTGATAGAACCGATGACTACCCGCGCGGAGATAAAACGGAAACTCGATGAAACCCGGATCATCGTCGGGACAGTGGCTTCCGTGCAAGGCAAAGAATCGTTGTTTGATCTCATCGCTTTTGATGTGGCTATTATCGATGAGGCATCCCAATTGTTGGAACCCGCGATCACAGGCCTGATGTGCCGGGTAAAGAAAACCATTCTGATCGGTGATCACATGCAATTGCCTGCCGTATCCGCGCAGCCGGACAAGGGCAATTTATTTTCCGGGGAGGATACCTGGGCGACTTCGATGGGCCTGACTGATCTGCGCATGTCTTATTTCGAGCGGCTGTACAGGCATTACCAGGCGCTGGGCTGGCACCAGGCGATCGGCACTTTGCATGAGCAGGGCCGCATGCACCAGGATATCATGCAGTATGCCAATCAGTATGTCTACGGGGGACAACTCCGGTGTGCGGATCATCTCCGCCAATCGCGATCGCTCCGTGATTTCTTTCCGGCGGAGGAAAATGCCTTACTTCGTCACCGGTTGCTTTATGTTCCATCGGAAGCGACATTGCAGGAGCGTTATACCCGAACGAACCGGCAGGAAGCAGCTATCGTCCTGCGCGTATTGACGGCCTGGAAAAAAATGATCCGCGAAACGCACGCGGACTGGACTATCGGCATCATCACGCCTTTCCGGGCGCAGATTGCGGCCATCCATCACCTGGCCCATCAATGGGCAATCGATTTGAAGGACATCACCGTGGATACCGTGGAGCGCTACCAGGGTGGCGCAAGGGATATCATCATTCTTTCCTGCGCCGCCAACAGCCAGAGTTATTTATCCCGGATGGCTTCCACCAATCCTGAAGGCATCGATCGCAAACTCAATGTGGCTGTCACACGGGCACGGGAGCAATTTATCTTCACCGGTGTGGAAACCGTTTTACGTGAATCACGGGCGTATGAAGCGCTGATGGAGATGAGCATCCGGGTGCCACCCGAGCAAATCCCCGAAGTGCCTTCCCTTCGCTACCATCCGGAGGCATGATCCTCTGCACGGGGATCGGCTACGCCATGCAGCACGCCCTCGTCATCCATCCAGATCGCTTCCACCAGTCCAATGCGTTCAATGGAACGAAGATGATGTCCCCTGGCAGACAATTGTTTTTGCAGGGATTCCGGAAACGCACCCTGTTCCAGGAGGATTTCATCCGGCAGCCATTGATGATGATATCTCCGGGCTCCCACGGCTTCCTCCAGCCCCATCCGGAAAACCGTTTTATTCAGAAATACCTGGAGGACAGTAGTCGGTATCGTTGAGCCCCCGGGCGAACCCAGGACCATATAGAGGCGATCATGCTGTTCGACAATCGTCGGGGTCATGCTGCTCAGCATGCGTTTACCGGGAGCAATCGCGTTGGCTTCACCGCCGATGAGCCCAAACATATTGGGTGCACCCGGTTTGGCAGAAAAATCATCCATTTCATTATTCAGCAGATAACCGCCGCCGGGTACCCACACTTTGCTCCCATAGCTGTCATTCAGGGTAGTGGTCACGGCAGCCGCGTTACCTTCCGCATCCGCCACGGAGATGTGGGTGGTTTCAAAGCTTTCTTTTTTCAGGGTAAATAATTCCGCATGCAGGGTTTTGCTGACCGTCGCCTTGTCCGGATTGAAGTCCTTCATTTTGTTGTGCAGGTAACCGGCGGCTAAAAGGCTATCTACCGGCACATGCACATAATCTGCATCTCCCAGGTAAACGGCCCTGTCTGCATATGCCCGGCGTTCTGCCTCCACGATTGCGTGGATATTGTGCACATCCTGATAGCCAAGACTGTCCAGGAGCCAGGGATCAACCATCGTCAGGATCTGGCTCAGCAGGATGCCTCCGCTGGAGGGGAGCCCCATGGTGTAGAGGTCGTAATCACGCCAATGTATATGGAATGGTTCCCGCCAAACAGCCTGGTAATCCTGTAAATCCTGTAGCGTGATCATGCCCCCGTTCGCCCTGGAGAATGAGTCCAGGAGGGCGGCATTACGTCCGCCATAAAACCCTGCCGCTCCCTGATCCGCAATGGCTTGCAGGGTATTGGCCAGATCCGGTTGTGTGAGCAGATCGCCGGCTTTCCAGGGCCTGGCGGAAATAAACGGACAAGGGTATGGATTGCATTTGCTGAAATCATGCTGGTTGTGGTTCAGACCTTCTGCCTCGGCCGCTGTTATCCGAAATCCCTCGCGGGCCAGCCGGATGGCAGGATCTACCAACCTGGACCAAGGTTGCAATCTCCCGTATTTACGATGTGTTGTGACCAGCCCCGCTACCGTACCGGGCACGCCGGAGGCCAGGATACCATTCAGACTCAGCCCGGGAATGATATGCCCTGTACTGTCCAGGTACATGTCGCGTTTTGCCTGCCGGGGTGCTTTTTCACGGTAGTCCAGGGATTGTATTTCTCCGTTTGCATTCCGGTATACCAGGAATCCGCCACCACCAAGATTACCGGCTCGCGGATAGACCACGGCCAGGGCCAGTTGAACGGCAATGACGGCATCCGCTGCATTGCCCCCGGCTTTGAGGATCTCGACCCCCACGGCTGTGGCCAGGGGATGGGCGGAGACGACCATCCCATTTCGGGCCCTGGCGTATTTTTGAACCGGGTAGGGTGCCTGGTTTCCCTGACGGTTACAGGCAGCAGGCCAGAGGAAAAGAAAGAGGAGCCCGTAGGTAATTTGTTTACGCGCGGTTTGTAACATAAAGCGGCTCCGGTTCGTTAGTACACTAATTTCACGCCAAAATACATATTCAGCATGCGCGCTATGCTGTTTTTGATGACGGTCTTGATCGGATCCGGCCAGCAGGAATGGTCATGGAGCGTGCATCCTGAATCCGGCTTTCGGATACTCACTCCATGTGCCTTAGTGGATCATGTGACACAAGTCCCGACCGATCTGACAGTGATCGAATACCATCAATACCGGGGTGGTTCGATCACGGATTCCCTTCATTCTATCGCTTTTGTCATAGATCATTATTGCCTGCCCCAGCCAACCGGCGAGATGGATGATGAAGCGCTTCGCGATTTTTTCGACAACACCCTTGATCCCTTGCTGAGCTCCATCCAGGGAACGCTGGTCTATATGGATATCCGGAAAGAGGCGAAGCGAAACGTGTGCAGTTGGAAAGGATCCTATCAACACGGGGAAGGGCTGATCCGGGGTACCTGTATCCTGACGGAGGACAAATACTACGGACTCCAGGCTTTCGGGCTGGCGGCCCGGAAACCGGAGGAGCAAATGAACCGGTTTCTGGATTCATTTCAACTATTGGATATCCCGCGCCGGTAAACACTTGAACATCCCCACAACTTAAAACCAATGAAATGACGATTACCCGGATTTACGTATTACTCAGTCTTCTCCTGGCCACCATTCTTCCTGGCTATGCGTGTGTAGACCAATGGGTGTTGGAACTGGACAAGGAAGGTGTCCGCGTGTATACCCAGCTGGACGAATCCAGTCCATACAAGCAAGTCAAGGTAACCACCACGATCAATGCGCCCAAAGACAAGGTGGTGGAAATCCTGATGGCCTTCAGTGACTATAAGGCCTGGATGTACCATGTGGATGAAAGCTACCTGCTCAATCAAAAAGATTCGGTGTATTATGTCTTTATCCTGGAGGATGCCACCTGGCCGATGCAGAATCGGTACCAGGTATCCCGCCTCGATGTGAGCCAGTCCCGCACAAGATCCCAGGTGCAATTCCGCGCGGTCCCGAATTACATTGACAAAAGGGCCGACGCCATCCAGATCAAGCAATATGAGGGCTATTGGGCCATCGAGGACAGGCCGGATCACCGCTGCACACTTGAATATGTATTAGTTCAGAATCCGGGAGGGCATATTCCTCCCTGGCTGGCCAATTTTCATGCTACTGAAAATCCGTTTCAAAGCATCCTTCATCTCAAGGAGATGGCCGAGAAAGAGGGAATAAGACCCTGATCGGTAGGCTAACGGAATCCCGCACTGTTTTCTAAAAAATTATTGCTGCTTGATCCCGGCAGGCGGAAGCAGTTGTTTTTGTTCCAGGCTGTCCCCGGGGAGCATGTGGTTCCAGTAATCCGACTGGATCGTTTGATCTGCCTCCGCGATCGTGATGGTTTTATCCCGGAGGACTTGTTTCCATCCCACGATCTTGTGCGGGAAGTCTTTTTCAAAATAGATTTCCAGGACCCGTTTGAGCTTTGGGTAGCTGAGGATATAGCGGTATTGGCCGGAAGCTTCCCTGAGTTCGGCCTGCGCGGTAAAAGATTTCATCGGCACATGATAGAGACGGAGGAAGAAAGCCGCCGGAACGATATTGATTTCCCCGAGTGGAAGCGCGTTGGGGGAGACCCTGATCTTATTCCAGAGCTCATCCTCCAGCCAGGTATTGACCAGCGTGTAGGTGGAATCTCCCTCTGACTCCAGTCCGGAATACCGGTGCACTTCATACCGATGTCCTTTCCAATTTGCCTGCAGGAATGTCTGGCCCGACCAATCCTGCATCCCGGATGTCATCTTGAGGCTTTGGGGAAAGGACACATCATCTTCGGGGGTATAGACGGACGTCATCATGACGTACGAGCTGATGCCTGTCCGGAACTCCTGGTGCCAGTTGCTCCGCATAACCTTGACCGCGTCGGAAGCATGGCGTTTCGGGTCCCGGAGTTTGATGCCTTTATCCTTATGCAGATCCTCCATGACAAAGATCCATTGCGCAGCACCGGCATAGGTATTCCCCTCAATGGTCTCCCGGACCCGGAAGGAAGTAATTTCCGCTTTGCCCTGGTACCAATAGCCAGCAAAGGAACGGCCATCGATCTCAGGAAGCGGAGAGACGGGTTGACGGCATCCAGGCAGGAATATCAGGAGGAGGATCAGCGTCCGGCCAAAAGTGGACAGCGGGTTCATTGATGGTTCTCATCCGCCGCGGTGGCGGTATTCCATTTTTCATAGCCGCCTTTCAACATATAGACATCCCGGAAGTTATTGGTCTCCATGAATTTCATGGCCCGGTAGGAGCGGGTCTCGTTTTTGCAGTAGAGATAATATTTTTTATTCCGGTCGAGGTCCAGCAATTGGTATTTAAACTGCGGGTCAAAAAAATTGATGTTGATGGCCTTCTCGATATGGCCCTGCTCAAACTCCTGTGGCATACGGACATCGATCACCACGGCATCCGATTTTTGAATGGCTTTGGCAAACGCCTCCTTTTCGAGGATGCGCTGGCTTTCATCCAACAGGGCGCCTTCCCCGGAGGAGGCAGTGTCGCTTTTGTCACCGGATTTGCAAGCGGTCACGGCAAAGGCCAAAACGCCCAGCAGGAGGAACAGCATTGAAGTCGATCGATTCATATGTTAATTATTGCTTATCTATGGAGCGGCGAAATTATTACTTTTCCAAGAATCATGAATTTTCCTCCGGCCGATCTGAAGCGTTTTCTCCTGGAATCCATCCCTAACCGGTTCCAGCAGCTGAGCCCGGATGATTTTGGTGTCTTTGTCCGCTATCTGTTTCAACTGGACGGGTATGAAGTCAAACCGCTCGTCATGAGTTCGGATTTCGGGTACCACCTGGAAGCCCGTAAAGACAACGCTTTCCTGATCATTCTTCCTGTCCTTGCTGCACCTGACACCAACACCGGAAGTGAAGAAGTCATCAAGGCGATACGGGCGAAGGCGCTGTATAAAGCGGACCAGGCATGGATCATTTCGACCACCTCCTTCAGCCCGGAGGCCGTCGATGCGGCGGAAGACGGGGATATCGAATTGTGGGACTGGGATGCGCTGTATGATGCCATCTGTCAATTGTTTTTTGAAGGGAAAACCCACCTGGACTATGTCATGCCGCCGCCTCCCGGAGAAGATGACCTGGCGGCCGGCAGCCCGTTAAAATTAAAAGTGAAATGGGTGGCACAGGAGGGAATCGATGCAAGCTGGTATAATCTCCAGCTGCATATCGTCAACCCAACGGATACAAACATCTATGTGCACCTGGAATTGCCCGCCTTTATCGATTCCCATAAGAACCAGGTATTCGCGGAGAAATGGGTGACCGATGAATTCGTTTCCGGCCTGATATACGCGGGGGCCACAGTTCGGACCAATGCTTTATTTAAGACTTCCAGGCTGGGGGACCGGCCTCCGGGAGGCTATGTGATGCTGACGTACCATGAACGCCGGGACACACCCCTGACGTTTCATCTCCATGCCCGGCTGAAAGGAGAAGCCTGTTACCTGGTGACGTATTATTTTTCCCGGGAGAGCGAAGAGTACCGCTCGATGACGGCGTTCCGGGACCAGGTCCTTCGGGGTCACTGGATGGGCCGTCTCCTGATCCGGTGGTATTATGCATTATCGCCGTCCCTGGTCTCCATAGCGGATCATCATCCTTCCCTGCACCGGATCTGCTACCGGCTCATCCGTCCCATCATCACGTTTGTGCATGCAAAAGCAAAGCA
The DNA here is from genome assembly GCA_964617515.1 of uncultured Saprospiraceae bacterium. Lineage (GTDB taxonomy): Bacteria > Bacteroidota > Bacteroidia > Chitinophagales > Saprospiraceae > Opimibacter. Next base: position 26,886 of record CAZTXO010000012.1, read on the forward strand.
GCCTTCATAACCATTACCCGCTAAAGCCTTGATCATGACGACAGCGATTTATCCATTTCACCTTGCCATCCCCGTGTATGACCTGGAGGCCGCGCGGCATTTTTACGGATCCGTATTGGGATGTCCTGAAGGAAGAACTGACGCGCTCTGGACCGATTATGATTTCTATGGCCATCAATTGGTCATCCATTATCAGCCAAAAGCATCGGAGCAACTTCACCATAACCCCGTGGATGGACACGATGTCCCGGTCCCGCACTTTGGTGTGGTATTGCCCTGGGAAGTGTGGGAAGCTTTGGCGGAGCGAATCAAACAGGCGGGTATTGCATTTGTCATAGAGCCTTATATCCGCTTTCGCGGATTGCCCGGAGAACAGGCCACCATGTTTTTCCTGGATCCCTGCGGCAATGCGCTTGAATTCAAATCCTTTAAGGATCTAAACCAGCTATTTGCCAGGTAGAACCCCGGAAGTCGGCCGGAAGCTATTACTTTTGTCCCCGCGACATGAGGCAGTCAACTTCCCTTCCACCCGGAGCCGGACCGAACCGGATGTTTTCGATTATGCTGTTTGTGCTGGTATGGCTGTCCTCGTCAGCACAGGTCCCGGCAGTATTTTCCATTTCCCGCCATGCGGATCATGTGGGGCTGGAGATCCAATGGTCCATCGCGGAAGCAAACCAGTGGCACGAGGAAAATGACGGACGACTTGAATCCATGGGACTACGGATCGGGTTAAGCGGGGATGTATTGGCCAGGGAGGCTGAGGAGCAATACCGGTTCAACCTGCAGGAAGATGCACCCTCCCGGATGGAATGGCTGGTCCGTGTCAGTCGAATCGAACCCAACGAGCGTCTCTTTCTCCGCGACATCACTTCGGGGCAACTGCTATGTGACTTCACCGCGCAAAACCGGCCGAGATTTCTGACACCTTCCTTTGATCCTGCTGAAACTGAGTTGGTCTGGACCGGCACAACGGACAAACCCCGCCGGAGCCAATGGTCGGTGGACCTGATGTATTACACTGCCCTGACCGGCCGCGAAGCATTGGACATTGGTTTCGGTACGGCCCTGGCATGTCATCCTAATGCGGCCTGTAAGACCGATTCCTTATCCAGACTGATTTCTTCCAGCGCTGTCCGCTTAAAACTTGTGATGGAAGAAGGGACCGGTTGGTGCACCGGTTCGCTGGTCAACAATACACGAAATGATAAAACACCTTACCTGCTGACCGCTTTTCATTGTCAATGGAATTACACACCGCTCTATGATCAGTGGCGCGCCGATTTTCAGTATGCTTCTGCTACTTGTCCCAATCCGGCAGCGGAGCCATCTTTTTTTTCCATGACAGGATGCGCGTTGGTTTCTTCGGGGCAGGCTTCTGATTACCTGTTGGTCAGGCTGGATCAAGCCATCCCCACCAACCAGGAAGTCACTTTTGCGGGATGGGACAGGAAGGAAGCCGACATTCCAGACACGGCCTATATGGTCCATCATCCCAATGCCGATATCCGGAAATTTTCCACCTGTACCAACACGATCGTCATTCATCCCAACCAAATCGGTTGGTCGGAAGGATATTCGACGCCTGCCAATCACCATTTCCGCCTGAAATTTACGGAGGGCGGACATGAGCCCGGGTCCTCCGGCGCGCCGGTGTTTAATCAACAAAGACTGCTCGTGGGCCAATTGCATGGTGGTACATCGGGATGTGAAGCGGCTGAGACGGCTTTCATCGGCAGACTCGCCAAATCGTGGAACCTCGGCACCACACCGCAGACCCGGCTGAGCGATTGGCTGGATCCGGATAATACAGGGGTGGAGACGTTATCCTCTATTCAAAACATCAATCCGGGTGATGCCATAGACATTATTGGCCAGGTAGTAGATCCGAAAGGAAAAGCGGTCAAAAATGCCACCATCCACGTGTCCGGATCCGTCAGCCTCGACCTGGTTACGGGCGCAGACGGTGGATTCGTGTTATCCTCCGTCGACCGCAACGGTACGTACACCATAACACCTGAAAAAACAGATCACCCATCGAACGGATTAAATATCCTGGATTGTGTATCGCTTCAAAAACATCTGTTAGGAAAAGACACCTTCGATTTTCCGTGGCAATACATTGCGGCGGATGCAACCAATAACGGCGAACTTAGTGTCGGTGACATCCTGCTGACCCTGCGTCTCCTGCTGGGTAAAATTCCTTACTATCCTTCTTCACCTTCCTGGCGGTTTGATCCGCCACAGGTCCAGTTGCATGCCATGCCACCAGGTCAGCCAACGCAGGTGACCCTGACAGCCATCAAAATCGGCGATGTCAACGGCACGGCCGATCCTTCCCAATAAGGCAGCATGAAACGAACGTTGCTGAGCATTACATTGCCTGTTGGCGTAGCCCTCCTGATCACGTCCTGTGCCACGGGAAAACTTCATCTCGCCCCTCATGCTGGCGTCGCCGCACTACCGGACGAAAGGCCTTTATATTCCATCTTCGCCGTCGGGGACGCGGGCGAGGACAATGCACAGTCAAAGGAAGTGCTGGCGCATTTTACGGAGATGGCCACCCGCGCTCCGCAACCGGCCACGGCTCTCTTCCTGGGGGACAATCTATATCCCGCCGGCCTTGCACCCAAAGAGGACCACGCCAGGTACACTGAAGGCGCATCGCTCCTCCGCCGACAGGTGGAGGCGCTGGACAATTTTCCGGGCAGCGTGTTTTACCTGCCGGGCAATCATGACTGGAATGAATTCAAACCGGGTGGACTGGCCGCTATCCGGCGACAAGGCGAATTTATCCACAACCTGCGGCGGGCCAATGTCCAGTTGTATCCCATGGATGGATGTTCGGGGCCCGTTGCCGTAGAACTCTCCGGTGATCTTGTCTTGTTAATCATCGATTCCCAGTGGTGGATACAGGATCCATCCGGTGAACCCGGGATCAATGACGGATGTGACACAAAGACAAAAGAAGCTTTTCTGCAAAGTCTCCGGCAGATGATCCGTCAGTATGGACGGAAGCAGATCGTGATTGCCCTTCATCATCCGCCGGAATCCAGGGGACCACACGGAGGTTATTTTACCTTCCGGGATCACGTATTTCCGCTCACGCACCTGGCAAACTGGCTATATGTACCGTTGCCGCTCGTGGGATCGATTTATCCCTGGTATCGAAGTCTCATCGGCCATTCACAGGATCTGCAAAACAAGCGCTACAGATCACTGGCAGTCGCTCTTTTTGAGGCGACACAGGATCTGCCCAATGTCCTTTTCCTATCGGGGCATGATCACAGTCTCCAATACCTGCGCGATAACCAGAGGCATATCATCATCTCGGGGGCGGGATCCAAACAAAATGCAGTCGCCAAAGGCAAGCACCTTGTCTTCGGTCACCAGGCAGGCGGATTTGTGGTCCTGGACTTCTTCAGCCAGCGCCGGGTAGGACTCCGGATATACGAGGTCGGGGAGGCTGATGGGGGATTGCAACTGGTATTTGACCGGCTCATCATCGATCCGTCCGCCAATTGACAAAAGGGCGTCTATCTTTGCCGGCCCTCCCCGAAGGGAATAAAAACCCGAAAAACGGTATAATTTTGGGAGGATGACCGGCGTGGAACAACCTGATATCATCACGGCAGCTGAAGACTATGTTCGACAAATCTTCGAACAAACGATTCCTTCCAACATCTATACCTATCATAATTGGGTACACACCTGCCAGGTGCGTGATGAAGTACTCGTGCTGGCTAGGCAGGCCGGGTTTTCCAACGGTGACCTTGAAATGCTCAACCTGGCGGCCCTGTTCCATGATGCAGGATTTTCGGAGACCTACTCCGGGCACGAGGAGGTAAGTAAGCGGTTAGCGAAAGCTTTCCTGCAGTCCAGGAACTATCCATCGGACAAACTCAACACCATCCTGGGGATGATCGAGGCCACCAAGGTGGATTCCAAGCCGGCGGGTAAACTGGAAGCTCTGCTCAAGGATGCGGATACAAGCTCGTTAGGAAAAACACATTTTCACATCTACACCAACAGCCTGCGCAAGGAACTGAATACGCTGCAACATGCCGTTCTGTCCAAAAAGGATTGGGCCAAAACCAATATGCGCTTCCTGGATGAACATGAATATTATACGGATGTAGCCCGGGAACGGTACAATGCTACCAAAGCGGAAAACCGGCGGTTGCTGGAAGAGGAAATCAGCCAGATGGATGGTAAGGCGGATGATAAAAACGGCAAGAAGAAAGATGGGATGGGAAAGACCATCGCCAGCAGTAAGGCTGCCCAAAACCAATTCAAGACTGCCCTGCGCAATCACATCAACCTGAGCGCCATCGCCGACAATAAGGCTAACATCATGCTTTCCGTCAACGCCCTCATCATCACCTTCGCCCTGCCGCTGCTCGGAAAAGAAATCGCTTCCAATAAGATGCTGGTGCTGCCCACCATCATGCTCCTGACCGTCTGTGTCGTGTCGATGGTTTTCGCCACGCTCGCCACCCGTCCTATCCCGATGAAGGGATACAGCAGCATGGAGAGCATCCTCGCGCGGAAATCCAATCTTTTCTTTTTTGGCAATTATTACCGGATGACCTTTGATGAGTATGAAAAGGGGATGAACGCCACGGTGTCCAACGAGGAAATCCTGGATACGACCATCATGCGCGACCTCTTTTTTCTCGGTAAGACACTTGGGCAGAAGTATGCCTACCTGCGTAATTGCTATACCATCTTCATGTATGGCATCATCGTCACCGTGACGGTTTTCGTGGCCGTATTTGCCTTTTTTTAGGAGTTATTTTTTCCAGGTCATGACCGCTTTATAGGCCGTGGTTTCCCCGTGGCCCACTTTGGCATGCTCATCCAGCCGAATGCCGGTCACCCACAAGATCTGTCCTCCCGCGATCAGGAGGCGCACTCTTTGCTTTTCGTGCATTTCGAGTTTATGGTCCACCAGGAGGTCCTGGATTTTCTTTGAGTGCCCCTGCATCCCGATGGGATGAAACCGGTCGCCGGGTTGCACGGCTCTTATTTCCAATGGAAAGGAAACCACGTTGCGATTGAGATAGGCCACATGAGGTGGAAATGATTTGTCCGGACCTTCCCAGGCTGATTCCTCAAGCGTGAAGACGAACTCATCCGTCTCATACCGGCCCGGACCAGGAACCAGCAGGTCCTGCGGTGTTGTTATTTTTTCAAAATAATAGCCTTCTTCTGTCCCGGATAACCGGAAAGGACCATAGCACAGCGCACCGGTGGAATCGTTACCTCTCCCAGTAATAAAATCAAATGCAAGCGACCAGGGGATCCCTTGGTCTTCGAGCCAACGCAGGATAAACGCTTCATCACCCGGCTGTGTCAGGAGATGGTAAGCGCTGTGATCCGGAATGACCTGAAGGATTTTCCAGGCATCAAACGCCCGTTCCCATGCGCCCCATTCCAGCGCCGTCCGGAATAAGGTGTGCTTCATCCTGGCGGAAAATCCGGGACTCAGGTCTTCGAGCAATGGTACGAGATGATGCCGGAGGCGATTGCGCAGGTAGTCATCCTTTAGGTTAGAACTGTCCGTGGCGTAGGGAACCTCCTGCGCAAGCACATATTGCCTGATTTCCTGCCCGGTGATTTCCAGCAAAGGGCGAATGAATGCATCCCGCTGACGGGGCATGCCCCGCAGTCCTTTCAGGCCGGTACCGCGCAGGAGATGGATCAGGACCGATTCGATCTGGTCGTCCAGGTGATGCGCTGTGGCCAGGACGTCATAGTGGCCGGAATGCGTGAGCGCTTCCCACCAGGAATAGCGGATTTCTCTCGCGGCCACCTGGATGTTGCAGTGGTGTTGCATCGCGTATGCCCTTGTGTCGGCTTCCAGGTAAAGACAAGGAATGGCATTTTGCGCGCACCAGTTTTTTACCAGGGCTGCTTCCTTTTCAGATTCGCCGGGTCTTAACGTAAAGTTGACATGGGCTGCCGTCACCTGAAAACCGGTGTTGTGAAGGACATGGAGCAGGGCCATGCTATCCATGCCCCCGCTGGCGCCAACGAGGATCCTGGCTTCCTCCGGCAGGTTGAAGGAAGCCATGGCTTTTTTTACTTTTTGCTGGAATTCTTTCACGGGATGGTTCGTGATCGGCGTCAAATGTGAAACAGATGTCAATACCGTGCTGGTATCGCCATGGATATCTACTTTTGCGCTTTAAAAGTAACGGTAATGAAAGCAATCCCTGTACTTTCTTTTCTGCTTGGGCTGGTCTTCCTGGTCAGTTGTAAAAATGAAAATACCACCCCGGGTGCTGAAGGATCCACCGCTCAGGCCGTGACTGCTGCTCCGGCTTCCGCGGGAGAACAGCCGGCTGCTGCCTCTGCACCCAATGCGGGAGGCGATCCCGAAGGCCATGATTACACCTTTCTGACCCATCAGTTATTTCACATCACCGGGGCCTTTGTCCCGGGGAAAGATCCGTCCGAAAAACCGTATGATGGGGAGTGGATAGACCTGGACCAGAGCGGGATGTACCGGTACGGAAAGCATCAGAAACAAACCTATACCGGTCAATGGAGCTATAATCATGATGTACAGACCCTTTCCCTCCGGCCGGATGATCCGGGAGTAAAACCAACCGAATGGAAGGTCATGTTTAATGATCAAATGATGGTATGGGTGGGAACAAAGACCTTTGGCAATAACGGAACACAGTTGCGGTTGGTCCGCTTTGCCGACATACCCCGATAACCAACGGCATGGTCAGTGCATCCGGTCTCCCCGGAGTTGCATCAATTGCATGATCTCCGCTTCATGTTCCAGGTATTCCTGCCAGCGGTGCTTTACCTTGTCGGCGGGGGCGTAGTGATTGGCCAGGTCGATAAAGAGGCGGTAATGGCCCGCTTCAGAAATCATAAAGCCATGATAGAAATGTTTCAGGTCGTCATCCGAAATATGCAGGGACAATAACCTGAATCGTTCACAGCTCCGTGCTTCAATCAATGCACAGACGAGCAGATGCTCCAGGAGGCGCTCGTCCCGGGTGCCCCCTTTGCGCTGATACTTCAGCAGCGCATTGACGTAGTCATCTTTTCGCTGACGGCCGAGGGACAAACCCCGTTTTTTGAGTTCTGCCAGCACTAGTCGGAAATGTCCCCATTCTTCCGTAACGATCGGTGCCAGGGATTCAACCAATTCCTTCTTCTCCGGGTACGCCTGGATCAGGGAAATGCAGGAGGTAGCGGCTTTTTGCTCGCAGTACGCATGATCGGTCAGGATCTCTTCCAGCGTTTTTTCCGCAAGGTTGACCCATCTCGGGTCTGTGGGCAGTTTCAATCCCAGCATGGTGCTTGATGTGTATAGCGATCGGATGGTTAAGACCTGGACAATAGACAGCCGAGTTGATTCGCAAAGAAGTCCATGTTGGCGACATCATAATCTTCATAACCGGTGCCCCACAAGACGCGGATTTTATCCAGTTCGCCTGATTTCAGTTTTTTGATTTCTTCTTTGCCAAGGGCATACTGCCCGGAAAAGACAGTATTACCCGTATAGGGATCGATATGACCGCGATCAGACTTCAGGTTGTAGAGGGAGATAAAATCGCCATTCAACAATTTGACCCGTACCAGGCTTCCTTCCTGCAGGACACCGAAATTATTCTGGGAGTGCGAACTCGAGATCTGGAATTCAAGATTGAGATAAACATAGGGACCGGTTCTCCAGACGTGTCCCCGGCAGGTTATCAGTTCTTTGTCTTTCAGGAAAGGACGGAGATCGGCATCCGTATGGGTAAAGACAATGGAGGCGGGGAGTTCGATCCGGCTTCTTCCTGTCTCCCGGTCGATGGTATCGAGGGCAGGCTGGCAGACATAAGGCTCGCGAACATACGGTTTGACTTCCGGGTTGGGCAACATTGCCGGTGCGGGGCTATCCACGGCGTTTTTATTGGAGAAATCTGCTTTCCCGTCACCAGGGGATGGTTTGCCTGCGACAGTGGTTTCTTCCGGCAGTTTGGTTTCTGCCGATGAGGCAGCAACTTGTCTTTCGGCTTCCGGGGAAGTCGGTAAGACCGATCCAAAAGTATTGAGGTAGAGAATAAATTTAGAATCGAGACGGTCGATTTTGCGCTGGGTGATCGAAGCGGGCTTTTCCGCAAGGTCATTCGCTTCCTCCACCAGTTGCCGGATGGCTTTCTGGCTGAGTTTGGCTTTGCGCAGGGCTTCGATGCTCTTGCTGTACACCGATTCCATTTTGTCGAGAAAATCCTGCGTCAGCAGTTTCTTGTTGGCCTCCGCTTTATGGTATTGCTCAGTGGCGGTAAACTGATTATTGGTAGCCGTGCGGAAGTCATCCTGGACGATTTTCTCCTGCCGGAGGATTCTTTGTTTCAGGTTTTGACATTGCCGGAGCAGGTATTCCTGTTCTTCCCCTTTGTTCCTCGCTTTGCCGGAAGCATTGACCATATTGTCTGTTTCCGGAGATCCTGCTTTTTGGAGGTATTGCCGAAGCAGGAGTGAATCCTGGGGTGCTACGGCCCGCCAGGAACCATCCGGGTACATGATGATCCGGTCCCCGCTACTATTGACGATGACTTGCTGGGCCGTCGCGGTATGCCACCCCGAACAGGTAATAACGAATGCACACAGGCAGATGCCTGCTTTATACCGGGACATAATGGAAATCATCTTCAACCGGCTCAAAAATAGGGGTTTGTTGCCAGCGGGCCGGAAATTTCACGGCGTTTAATGAGTTGTTAACCGTGCCGGAACGTCCGGGTGGAATTCATTCCGCTCAATCCGGAAGTTGAACCTTATGTGTACCTTGCACGCCGTTTCTGTCGTTTATTGGCGGCAGTATCTACTTCACAACGAGCTCAATACGCCAGTCCTATGCAAGCTGTACAATCCTATATCCAGACCCATCGCCAGCGTTTCCTGGATGAATTACTTGACTTTCTCCGCATTCCCTCGATCAGTGCCGACACGAAGTACAAAGAGGACGTCCTTCGCGCAGCCGGCTGGTTAAGCCAGGAACTCAAACGCATCGGCATGGATGGTGTGGAAATCATCCCGACCAAGGGCCATCCTGTCGTCTATGCTGAAAAACAGGTATCGGCGGATTATCCCACGATCCTGGTCTATGGCCATTACGATGTGCAACCTCCGGATCCGCTGAACTTATGGAATTCGCCCCCGTTTGAACCGGTGATCCGGGACGAAAAGATCTGGGCCAGGGGTTCGTGCGATGACAAGGGACAGTTGTATATGCATGTCAAAGCGATTGAATCCATGCTCGCCACCAATCAATTGCCCTGCAATGTGAAACTGATGTTTGAGGGGGAAGAGGAAGTAGGCTCATCCAACCTGGGAAGTTTCCTGGAGGCGAATAAAGCACGATTGGGCGCGGATGTCATCCTGGTCTCTGATACCAGTATCATCGCCAATGATGTCCCATCGATCACCACGGGGCTGAGAGGACTGAGTTATGTCGAAGTGGAAGTGACTGGTCCCAACAAGGATTTGCATTCCGGTGTATACGGGGGAGCGGTGGCCAACCCGGTCAACGTACTGTGCCAGATGATTGCGTCCCTGCATGATGAAAACCGGCACATCACCATTCCCGGTTTCTACGAGGATGTCGACATCGTCCCGGAGGAGGAGCGCCGTCAAATGAATATGGCCCCTTTTGATGAGGCGGACTACAAGCGTGAATTAAACGTGCAGGATCTGATGGGTGAAAAAGGCTACACCACGCTGGAGCGTACCTCGATCCGGCCGACACTGGATGTAAATGGGATCTGGGGCGGATATATCGGGGAAGGTGCCAAGACAGTGCTGCCTTCGAAAGCTTCTGCCAAGATCAGTATGCGGCTGGTGCCTCACCAGGACGCCGATACGATCACTGCGTTATTTACCCGGCACTTTACCAGCATAGCGCCTCCTTCCGTCCGCGTGAAGGTAACCCCTCATCATGGGGGCCAGGCTGCTGTCACACCGACCGATACGATGGAATACAAAGCGGCGTATAAAGCGATGGAAAAAACTTTTGGTAAAGCTCCCCTGCCACAGCGGTCGGGCGGCAGTATACCGATTGTCGCTTTGTTCGAACAGGTCCTTGGTGTCAAAACAGTTTTGCTCGGCTTTGGGCTGGATTCGGATGATATTCATTCCCCGAATGAACATTATGGGTTGTTCAATTTTTACAAGGGTATAGAGACGATCCCATACTATTTCCATTATTATGCTGAAATGAAGAAAAAATGAGAACCGTAATCCTGTTGATCTTAAGTTGTATAACAATCACAAGCACCTTGAAAGCGCAAAACATGAAGAATGCGAACGATTCCCTGGCGTATAGCCTGGGCGTATTAGTGGCGGGCAACCTGAAATCCGGCGGCTATGGGGATATCAGCCTCGAGGCCTTCAATGCCGGGCTGCAAGCTGCCATGAAAGGAGAGAAGACCTTATTTACCCAGGCCGAATGCGAGCAGTACGTCAGTGTGGATGCCAGCCGGCGCAAGCAAAAGGTCGGCGAAAGCACCCGCCTGGCCGGGGAGCAGTTTCTCGCCACCAACAAAGAGCGCCCGGGTGTCATTACCCTTCCGGATGGCCTGCAATACGAAGTCATCCGTATGGGCGATGGTCCCAAGCCAAAGGCTACCGATAAGGTCAAGGTGCATTACCATGGCACCCTCATCGATGGCACTATATTCGACAGTTCCGTGGAGCGCGGTGAACCCATATCCTTTGGGCTCAACCAGGTCATCAAAGGCTGGACCGAAGCAGTGCAACTCATGCCCGTGGGATCCAAGTGGAAGGTCTTTATTCCTTATCAGCTGGCCTATGGGGAGCGGGGTGCCGGAGGCAAGATTCAGCCCTATGCTGCCCTGATCTTCGAGATTGAATTGCTGGCGATCGAATAAACCTCAGTAAATATTTTTGCCGATGTTGGAGATTGACATCCTTGCAGCAGTCCCCGGGCTACTGGAAGGGCCATTCTCCCATTCCATGCTCCAGCGCGCGATCGAACGTCAGCTCCTGTCGATCCGCGTCGTGGATCTGCGGTCTTACGGATCCGGCAGCTACAAACAGATCGATGATTATGCCTTCGGCGGCGGAGCGGGCATGGTGATGATGCCCGAACCCCTGGCTAACGCCATCCGGGATATGCAGGGAGTTAGGCCCTATGATGACGTGATCTATCTCACGCCGGATGGCGAACGATTGCAGCAATCCATGGCCAATCACCTCTCCCTCAAAAAACGATTGCTCCTGATCTGCGGACATTACAAAGGTATCGATGAACGGATCCGGCAAAAATTTGTAACCCGTGAGATCTCCATCGGGGATTATGTGTTGAGTGGCGGAGAGCTTGCCGCCGCGGTTTTGGTGGATGCTATCGGCCGCCTCATCCCGGGAGTGCTGAACGATGAGACCTCCGCGCTCACGGATTCCTTCCAGGATGGTTTACTGGCACCGCCAGTCTATACGCGTCCGGCTGAATGGGAGGGAATGAAGGTGCCGGACATCCTGCTCAGCGGGCACCAGGCTAAGATAGACGAATGGCGGTATGAACAGTCCCTTGAAAGGACACGGCAGCGACGACCGGATTTGCTGGGGGACGAGGATTGAAGTCTTTCTTGCCGATTTTGTTATTATTGTGTGGATCAAAGCATTGACGTATGACCCAGTTTTACTACACCGACGGCAAGGAACGATATGGTCCCTTGTCCATGGAAGAGTTGAGAGCAAAAAACATCACCCCGCAAACCCTGGTCTGGAAGGAAGGATTGTCCGATTGGGTGCAGGCCGGGCAGATGGAAGAATTGCAGGCGCTTTTTCAGGCATCTGAGATGGCCGCACCGGTTGTGCCGGTGAGCCAAATGATAGGGGAGAAGCCGCCCAAAAACTGGTTAGTGGAGTCCATCCTCGTGACCCTCTTGTGCTGCCTGCCATTTGGCGTTGTAGGCATTATATTTTCCACCAAAGTGGATACGTTGTGGAACACAGGTCAGCGTGAGGAAGCGATCAAGGCAAGCCAGGATGCGGCTAAATGGGTCAAGATTGGATTTTTTGTGGGGATTGGCGCTTATATCCTGTATGGCATCATGCTCATGATGGGTATTTTCGCCGGGCTGGGTTCTGCTGGCTTTAGCAGTTGATTGAAAAAAACTTCCCTGATCGCCGGACTCCTCATCGGGGTCGTCCTCATCATGATCGGCTGGCTCGATCCGGCGGTATACCCGTTTCCCCAATGTCCGTTTAACAGCCTGACCGGCTATCAATGTCCCGGATGCGGTTCGCAGCGGGCGATTCACCAATTGTTTCATGGGCATATCCTGTCCGCCATCCGATTAAATGCCTTGCTGTTACCCGGGCTCGTGTATGCTGCGACCGGCTATGCACTGTCCCTGGGGGCACAGAAACAATGGATCAGGATCAGACCTGCCTGGTATGGCAAAAAGGCCGCGATTGCCTGGCTGATGCTCCTCCTGCTCTATTGGCTGGGACGCAACCTGCTCCGGTAGCCAACGCAACTTCTTACTTTTACACCATGATACACTACCAAACGCTGCTGCTGGAAGAAAGAGAATCTTACCTGCTGCTTCAACTCAACAGGCCGGATGCCATGAATGCGCTCAATGCCCGCATGTTTGATGAGCTGCATGAATTTTTCTCCAATGATCACCGGTATTATACAGCCCGGACGATCGTCGTGACCGGGTCCGGGGAAAAAGCATTTGCCGCCGGCGCGGATATCAGGGAACTCCATGCACTGAACGGCCAGCAGGCGGAACATCTGAGTACCCGTGGCCAGCGTGTTTTCAAACTGATCGAAGAATTTCCAATCCCGGTCATCGCCGCGGTAAATGGGTTTGCCCTTGGCGGCGGATGCGAACTGGCCATGGCCTGTCATTTTCGTGTTGCCTCCACCAAAGCAAAATTCGGACAACCGGAAGTCAACCTGGGTATCCTACCGGGGTACGGAGGCACACAGCGGCTGGTGCAACTGATCGGGAAAGGTAAGGCGATGGAATTGTTGCTCACCGGAGATATGATCGGTGCGGAAGAAGCTTTGTCCCTGGGGCTGGCCAACCATGTGGTAGAGCCGGACCAGTTGTTGGAAAAATGCAAGGGGCTGGCGGATAAAATGAATACAAAGGGACCCCTGGCGTTACGCGGTGTCATCCGGTGCGTCAACGGGCATTTCATGCCGGGTGTGGATGGATTTGCATTAGAGTCCAGGATCTTCGGAGAGATCGCCGGTACGGCGGATTTCGTGGAGGGGACCAGCGCCTTCCTGGAAAAACGTAAACCGGTTTTCAACGGCAACTGATGTACGAATTTCACACGGATAAAAGCCGGTATTTCGACATGCAATACCGGGTCACCCGGGAATTCATATTGCCCTACCTCCGGGAACATACCAAGTCGAAATCCTGGGATCGCGTTTTGGAAATCGGCTGTGGTGAAGCCGGCGTACTCAAATGTTTTGTGGAAGAAGGTTCTTTCTGCACGGGAATAGAATTGTCTGAGGCCCGTATCGCTTCTGCTGAGCAGTTTCATGCCGAGGCCTTAGCCAAAAGCCGCATCGAGTTTGTCAACCGGAATATTTACGACATTCAGCCGGAGCATGACCTGGGCGGCCGTTACGACCTGGTGCTTCTCAAAGATGTCATTGAGCATATTCCCTCCCAAAATGAGTTTCTCCATTTACTGCCATTCTTCCTCCGTGAAGGCGGCGTGGTATTTTTTGCGTTCCCTCCCTGGCAGATGCCGTTTGGCGGACATCAGCAGGTATGCCGCAGCAAGGTGTTAAGTCATCTTCCCTATTTTCACCTGTTACCAGCCGGGTTATACAGGTTTGTACTCCGCTTGTTTGGGGAGAGCAGGGAGACGATAGCAGCGTTGATGGATATACAACGTACCGGCATCAGCATCGAGCGATTTGAACGGTACCTGAAATCATCGGGATTCCGGATCAGGGCCGTCCGGCATTATTTTTTCAACCCGATCTACTCCTTCAAATTCGGTATACAGCCCAGGGTATTGCCCGCGATCCTATCTGCCATCCCTTACCTCCGTGATTTCATCACCACGTCCAGTTATTATATCGTGGATCATCCTGGCGGATAAGCACGCTCCAAGTGTTCGAGGCTTATTTGAGGATTTCCTCAACGGTGTTGTAGGCCACACTGTGATAGTTGGGTCTGGCTTCGTTGAAAATGGCTACCGCTTCGGCTTTCATTCCTTTATTGACCATCGCGGTATAGAGCGGCGTCAGAAATTTGCGTCGACCCACTTCGACCAGGAAAGAACGGATAGCCGGTAAAATCGTTTTGGCATAACCCTGGTTGATGGCCAGTTTATACCAGGCGTCCTGGATTTCACAATTGTTGGACGTGGTCAATCCAAAGATCTTATCGAGGTCTTCCATTTGCGCGCGGGACAGGCTGTCCGGCATCGCCAGCAGGAAGTGCAGCCATTCGTGTGTCGTCCAGTCTTTGACCTCCAGTTTTTTTGCCGGCTGACCGCTGAGGAAAGCTGTCGCCTGTGCCTCCACTTTGGTAAACCGTTCGGATGTGAAGACCGGCGCATTGCCAGGGAGTCCGGGACCGTAGATCCAGGCATCGACATTGACCGTGAGTTGATTTGGTTCCAGGAGCTGTTTGTTGAGATAATCCACAAATGCCTGCGTGGTCATGGACTGAAATTTATGTGCATCAAAATATTGCCGTAAGAATGCGTCGAATTTTTCCCTTCCGGCCATTTGCTCAAGCAGGGTCAGAAAGAGAGCGCCTTTCTCATAGGCTACATCATTCATCCCGTCATCCGGGTTGCGGTCCTGCAGATTCAGATAGAGATGGGTGTCTTCGGGTTTTAGTTCGCTCAGGGTGCTTTCCAATCCCTGGTGCCCGAGAATGCGCAGCATATCCGTATAGGATTTTCCGTAAAGGGCTTCCATGATCCGTAATTCAAAGTAGGTGGTGAAACCTTCATTGAGCCAGAAGTCGTTCCAGGTGGCATTGGTCACCAGGTTGCCGGACCAGCTATGCGCCAGCTCATGCGCGACGAGCGCCACCAGGCTGCGATCGCCGGCAATGATCGTTGGGGTGGCAAAGGTCAGCTTTGGGTTTTCCATGCCGCCAAAGGGAAATGACGGAGGCAGGACGATGATATCGTACCGTTCCCATTGGTAAGGGCCATAAAGTGCTTCTGCGGTTTCGACCATTTTTTCCATGTCCACCAGTTCATAAGCAGCCTTTTCCGCCATCACGGGTTCCGTGTAAACGCCGGTGCGCTTGCCCAAAGACCTAAATTCCAGGTCCCCGACGGCGAGGGCGACCAGGTAGGCCGGGATCGGGTGCGGCATGGTGAAGTGGTATTTACCCTCCGCGTTTTTTGCCTGTGGATTGGTAGCGCTCATGACCGCCATGAGATCAGCAGGCACAGTGATATCCGCGTTGTACGTGAAGCGAATGCCAGGGCTGTCCTGTATCGGGATCCAGGTACGCGTCAGGATGGCCTGCCCCTGGGTAAAGAGATACGGGCGCTTTTTGCCGGCGGTCTGGGAAGGGTCAAGCCATTGGAGGGCTGCCGCGTCCGGACGTGTTGCATAAGCAATAACGATTTTCTTGGTCTGCGCATAGACCGGGATGGTCAATGCCTGCCCCATCCATTCCTTCATCGGACCCAGTTGAAAGGGCGTCTCTTTTCCATCGACCTGCACATAGGCAATCTCCGGACCATTGACATCCAGCCGGATACTGTCGGCGTTGGCCGTAACGTCCACATCATAGGTGGCGGTGCCGGTTAGTTTTTTTGAATTGAAATCCACCAACAAGTCCAGTTGCAGATGTTTGATGACGGCATCCGGTCGTGCATACGTATGGAGGTCTGTCCCTGCTGTCTTCGTTTCAGTCATAGTGGTGTGATCAGTTGCTTGTTTGCACGAAATGGAAAACATCCATCCGGCGATGAGCAAAAGTGCGTAATAAATAAGGGTTGCTTTGTTTTTCATGTTTCAGGCGTGAAAAGAAAAGGATTAGGATGGATCATATTTTCTGCCGGACCGGTCGATCAGCATGCTCCCTGCTTGCTGGGTGCCCATCAGGAGGAGGTCTTGTATGTTGACATGCGCCGGGCGCGAGGCGATGAAATAAATCGCTTCCGCGACATCCTTTGACGTGAGGGGATTGAAGTCCTTGTAGATGGCCGCTCGTTCGAGGTCCCAGTCAAACCGGACACGGGCAAATTCCGTTTCCTCCACATGCCCCGGCGATACCTGGGATACGCGGATTCCATGCGTATACAAATCAGCCCGCATGGCTTTAGTCAGGGCGTCAACCGCAAATTTTGTGGCGCAGTAAACAGCACCTTTCGGATACACTTCCTTTCCGGCGGTCGAACAAAGATTGATGATGTGCCCGGTCTTTCGCTCCACCATCTGCGGGGTGACAAGGCGGGTGATGTACAGCAGTCCCTTCAGATTGGTATCGATCATCTCTTCCCAATGTTCTACCTGTGCTTCGTAGATATAATCCAGCCCTCGGGCCAGTCCGGCATTGTTGATGAGGATGTCGATCGGGCGGGGAGGGGCCGTGCCATGGCCCGATGCAGCCTGCCCGTTCCCATAAGAATCGAGGGCACGTTTACAGGATTCATAATCACGGATATCAAAACATAGCGTGGTGATATTCGTGTTGAAATTTTGCAATTCCTCCCGGAGTTGCTGAAGCCTGTCTTCCCGACGACCGGTGAGCACAAGGGCATAGCCGTGCCTGGCAAATTCGCGTGCCGTGGCGAGGCCGATTCCGCTGGTCGCCCCGGTGATCATTACTGTTTTATTCATGAGGACCTGTGATTTGGGCTACGAGATCATCAAATTGTTGGCGAAAGCCCGCGAACTCGGACGTGGCAGGCCCGGTGAAGCCGGTATGAATGGCCACCACGCGGTCATTTTTGTCCAGGAAAAGAAGCGTGGGAAAAGCCATCACGCGGGACAACATCGGCAACACTTCGGAGGCCTTGTCTTTATTGTTGCTTCCTCCATACACCAGCGTGTAAGGAATCTTCATTTTGCTTTTGTACGTTTCCATGGCTGCGAGGGCTTTCAGCGTATCCGTATGGCGTTCAAAGCAAATGCCCAGGATTTCAAATCCGGGTTCCGGATGGGCTTTGAGGTAATCGAGGAGAAAGTTTGTTTCATCCCGGCAGTTGGGACACCAGGTGCCCATGATCTGGATGATTTTCGGGCGACCGGCATAGGGCGGCGATGCTAGTGTCACCTTTTTTCCATCCGGGGTCGGGAGAGAAACAGCGAATGTCTCCATCTCTTTCATCGTAGTCAGCGTCATTGGATCCCCGAGAGCGCGGATGGAAATCGTATCGGACCGTTGACCATCCCAGTACGTTTTGAAATGATTGCCGGAGCGGTAGATTCCGGAGAGGCTTCCATCCTGAAGGATTTTGGCTTCATAGAGATAAGCGTGGCTGCCATCAAATACAGAAAGGAACAAACGGTCTCCGCTTACCTGGCCTTCGAGATACCGGTCGTCCCCGGTATTGGACAGGAAAGTGCCCGTGACCCGGTTGCCGGATTGTTTGAAATCACCCAGGGCGAGGTAGGGATGTGCTGATTCGATTTCGAAATGACAGGCCCATTTTCCCGTCACATCCATGGCAGGCGGCTCCGGGGTTTGAAAGAATCGGTAGTCATGGCCATGCAGCGCCTTAAACCGGATTTTATAGTCCTTCCGGTTGCGGGCCACCCACCATCCTTCGATGGCGTCTTCTTCATATTGTGCCCGGATATGGGAATCATAGACCGGGAAATCGATCCATAAGGTATCGCGCCCTGTCCGCCGGTCGGTACCCATGCGGATATCCCCGACGGTGATTCGTTCTTCACCATTGCGGATCACGAGATGAAACGAATCCGGCCGGTCATAGATGACTTCAAAATTGAAAGGCAGTATGCCTCCGGATTTCTCATCAAACCCGGTCGTATCTTCGCTCACGTAGAGGGCTCCCCGCCAGATGCCGGGCGGCAAACCGCTAAATGGTTCGCCGAGTTTCAGGCAGGCGAGCAACGGAAGGAAAAGCAGGGCCAGGCCCGTCAGGTGTTTCATGTATTGCTCAGGATTTCTCACCGACAAATTGATGATCCTTTTCCCGGAACAACACATTGAAGGTCGTCAGGCTTCCATAGATGCGGGTGATATATTGCTGCATGTCAATCTTCTCCTCTTCGGACAGTCCGCTGTGGCTGTTGATTTTTTGTTCCAGGACACGGAGGCGGTCCCGCAACATGACGATTTTATGGAAAAATGTTTCGACGGGGATGTCTTTGGGTTTAAGGGAAGGGTCCTTTGGCTGCAGGAGTAATGTGCCGCCTTTCCATTTGTCGCCGATCGGCACCACCTCGGTGATATCGCTCCACGTCTTCAGGATTTTCATGAGGGATTTTTCTGCTTCCGTAAACGAGACGGCTTCCGTCGCCTCCACGCGATCGATGATTTCCCACTGGTCATACTCCTTGCCAACCGTCTTGATGCCGTATAACATGAAAGTTACCTCATACGCTGCCGGATGGAGCCGAATCACGACGCCGTCCCCATAGGCTGGATGTTTTACCCTGGAACCGATGCCCAACAGGGCTTTTTCTTCTGCCATAGTGCTGATTGCTTTCTGCGTGAACCGCAAAAATACCGTTCGTTTTCCAAACAGCCACAGGATCACGAAGGTTGCGAAACCCGGCTAACGGCTGGTCTCCAGGCTGTCAGCATCATCTCCGTCACGATGCGCAGCCAAAGGAAAATGCAGGGCACTACTTTGAGCACATAGGGTTTGAACAGCGACTTACGCCAGGCATGCGGAATGATATCGGTGGACGATAAAGAAATGAACACAAAAACCAGGATAAAGAGAATCGTGTCGTAGGTATGCCGTGCTTTGGCGAAATACCAGATGGAGGCACCGGTCATCGCGATCACAAACGTGGGTGATTCCGCCATGTGGTTAAAGATCACCACCCAGATCAGGATGGAGGACAAGGTCAACATCCGAAAGGTAGCGTCACCATAAGATTTAAAGCGCAGCAACGGGAGCAGGAACAACAGGGCACCGGTCAGCGTGACGATGTTTTTATCGGGTTCGGCATGAAACCACGTATGCAACCAGCCCAGCACGGACAAACCATAGTTGGCCTCCTGGTCCGAGGCAAGGACCCTTAACCAACCGCCGTATTGACTGAGCAATTCGCTCCAGGGCAGAATGACCAGTGGAAGTACGAACAGGATGCATGCCCAGCCGAGGGCGTACAGCGCATGCTTTAGTTTGTCCGGGTAAAACAGGAAGAGGGCAAGCCCAACCACGCCGAAGGGTTTTATAAAAGCGGACAGTACAAGACAACCTGCTGCCAGGAAAAAGGACTTTCTCTCGGCAAGTCCGAAGGCGAAGACAATCAATCCCGCGATGAGTGCATTGGATTGCTCATTCTGGATGGATGTCATGGCCTCGATCGCGATGAGCAGTGTCATCCAGCCCTTTTGCCTGGTGGAAAACCCGGGCAGGAAGTAGAGGGCTGCCAGCAGCACGAGCATATTGAGGAGATGCCATGCCGGCAGACCGAGCCAATCGGGCAGAAGGGCCATGGGTCCAAACAGGAGGGAAAAGGTGGGTGTGTATTTATACAGGTCCCAATGTTGGGCCGGATATAATTGGTACATGTCCTGGTGATGCAGGAGGTGGAAAAAGGCGTTTTTAAAAATCAGGTAGTTATTGTAATGCGGAAATGCGTAGCCGCTCTTCTCATAGAGTTTGGGTTCCAGCAAAATGGATTGCAGGGTAGCGACGATCGCCAGCACGACATAGAGGGCCACCAGGGTGCGTTTTTCGAGCAGCCAGTTGAGTGATTTTCCTGCGCGTGTCGTTTCCCCGGGATTCATGATGGGTGAAAGTAACGGAAATGATTAAAACCGGTGATCTCCGGTGTCAGGGGTGGATGGCCCGTAGCATTTCCCGTTTACCCGGAGCCCCGGGGACCCGGTCCACGATAAAGCCGGCCTTCTGCATGTTCCGGCGTACTTCACCCCGGGCGCAATAGGTGATCAGACAGCCAAGAGGAGCAGTGACCTTAAACAATTCCTGGAAAATATCCCGGGTCCAGACCTCAGGCTGCACGTTAGGGGCAAAGGCATCGAAGAAGATGCAGTCAAAAGAAATACCTTCCGTATACCATTCCCATCCGGCATAGCGGTGAAAGCGAAAGTGCGGTACTTCAAACCCCGTTTCGGAATGCATGCGGAGAAAAAGATCGTGATCAGACTCCGCTTTGAGGTAACCGGGATAATCCAGTTGAGCGGCCACTTCCAGCGCTATCGGACTGGCTTCAATCCCTGTGTACGTGATCTCCTTTTCATTTTGGCGGGCAAAAAGGTATGCCAGGAAGGCATTTAAGCCGGTTCCGAAGCCAAACTCCAGTATCCGCAGAGCGGATTTTCCAGCCTGGGTGGAAAGTCCGTTTTGGATAAAAACATGTTTGCTTTCGGTAACCGCCCCGTTGACCGAATGGTACGCAGCTTGAAGCTGGTGGCGGTAAAGTGTCTCGGATCCGTCACGGGTATGGAGGATGAAGACATCATCCAGGCCCAGGGGAGGCGAGGAAACTTGACCGGTCATGTGGCGGGAATTTTGGTGTTACGTGCTGCCTGGCGAAGGATGGAATGGTTCCGGCAGCCTGACGTGTGTTCTTTCCCTGACGTAAAGCAGGCCTAGCAGGTGGCCTGAACGGAAGCCGGGCATTCGATGGCGGCATCCACCGAAAAATCGGTCGGACAGCCATATCCTTTGTTACAACTGGTCATCGACAAGAGGCAGCCGACGAATCCGAAGGCGATCAACAAGGATTTGAAAGATGGTAATTTCATGATTTACAATGCTTTACTTTGTTCGAGGATTTCAACCGAATTTCCTCTATAATGGTTCAGGACGCAAAATTATTTCATTCATTCAGGTTTTTCGAAAAAATTAACGCCAACGGCCTCATTTCCCTATGCGAATCCACTTTATAGCCATCGGGGGCAGCATCATGCATGCCCTGGCTATCGCCATGCACCGCAAAGGCCATGCCATCAGCGGCTCTGACGATGAGATCTATGAACCCAGCCGGAGCCGGCTGGCCAGGGAAGGCCTGTTACCCGACCGGTTGGGCTGGGATCCGGACCGAATCATTCCCGGCATTGACCAGGTTGTGCTTGGCATGCACGCCCGGAAGGATAACCCGGAGCTGCTGAAGGCCCAGGCGCTGGGATTGCCAGTCGTCTCGTTTCCTGAATTTATGTTCGACGTCTCGCGGGATAAAACCCGCATTGTCATTGCCGGCAGCCATGGCAAGACGACCACATCAGGCATGATCGCACATGCGATGGAGGTAAGCGGTGTTCCGGCTGACCGAATGATCGGCGCATCTATCGGGACCCTCGAACCGGTTTCCCTGACCGGAGCCCCGGTGATCGTGCTGGAAGGCGATGAATATCTGAGCAGCCCCCTGGATCCCCGGGCCAAGTTCCTCCATTATGATCCGGACATAGCGATCATCACCGGCATCGCCTGGGATCACATGAATGTCTTTCCGACACACGAAGCCTATATCGCACCTTTCAAGGACCTGATCACGGGGATGAGGCCAGAAGCAACACTCATCTATTGTGCGGATGATCCCGCACTTACCGCGCTGGTGGAAACTTTGTCCCCGGCCTGCCACTGCATGGCCTATCACGCTGTTCATTACCGGATCGAGGAAGGCAAATCGGTTGTATTTGACAGCCATCAACAGCGTTATCCCATGCAGGTATTTGGCCATCACAATATGCAAAACATGTCGGCTGCGCAAAAGGCATGCGCGTTGACTGGCCTGGCGGAGGATCAATTCCTCTCCGCGATGCAGTCTTTCACCGGGGCCCACAAGCGATTGCAGCTTCTGTATGAAAAGGATGCCTTAATCGCGTACCAGGATTTCGCGCATGCTCCTTCCAAAGTCACCGCCACTGTATCGGCCGTCCGGGAGAAACACCCGGAAGCGCGGATCATCGCCTGCCTGGAACTTCATACCTACAGTTCACTCAATCCCGCTTTCCTTCCCCAATACCGGGATGCTCTCCGGCAGGCGGATGTCAGAATCGTCTATTACAGTCCGCATACCCTCGCCGTCAAGAAACTTCCGGATTTATCACCGGACCAACTGGCGGTTTATTTTGGTGAACCTGCTTTGCAGGTGGTTCAATCCGTACATGAATTAGCGGAGGTGGTGGGTAATCAACAGGTCTTACCAGGTCTAACGGTGATGTTATGGATGAGCAGCGGCCGGTTTGACGGATTAGATTTGATGACGGTGATGCCTGGCAGCGGACAACCGGTGGCCAAGGGTAATACCAGCGGATCAGACCTGGAGTAAGCTTACGACTTCCTCAACGGAGCTGGCCTCCTCAATGGAGTAAGGGCCAATCGCGGTCCGTCGCAAAGCGGACAGGTGGGCTCCGCAACCGATAGCAGCCCCGATGTCATGTGCCAGGGAACGGACATAAAATCCGCTGCCGCAATGAACGATGATTTCCAATACCGGGGCGTGGTAATCCACAAGGCGGATTTCGTATACGGTAACTTTGCGGGCTTCGGGTTTTACTTCCTTGCCCGCGCGCGCCAGTTCGTATAGTTTTTTGCCTTGCTGCTTAATCGCTGAAAAGACGGGGGGCACCTGATCCAGTTCTCCTTTAAACATGCTGAGCAAGGATTCCAATTGGTCACGATCGAGCCCGGGCACCATTTTTTCCGAAATCACTTTTCCTTCGGCATCATAGGAGTCCGTTTCCACGCCAAGCGTGATATGGGCTTCGTACACCTTGTCCAGCCCCACCAGGGAATTCAGCTCCCTGGTCCATTTGCCGGTGCAGAGCAGGAGCAAGCCGGTAGCCATCGGGTCGAGCGTGCCGGAATGGCCCACTTTAAAATTTTTCCGGTTGTATTTTTTCCGGAGGTGATAACGAATCTTATTGACCACGTCAAAGGATGTCCAGCCTTTTGGTTTGTCCACGGCAAGTAAGGTTCCTTCCGGGAAAGGAGCTGTTGCTAACGGTCGTGTGAGTGGAAGCATTTGAAGCAGAAAAATTGGATGACCGTATGGGTCCGTGTATCCGGCGATGAAATTCCGCCTTGGAAACTATCAGAAAGTAAATCCGGCAGCGGGGTTTGGTTACTTTTTAAAGATAGCGTAGACCTGAAAGGCCAGGCCGGCGAGGATGACAACAGGGGCCAGGGTGATTCGCCGGAAACTGTAGATGACTTGTTCATTCCAGACGTTGGGGTCTTTCATATCGCCGCCCAGCATCAGGATCAGTCCAAGGGCGATCAATCCGCATCCGATAGCAATGTAGAGGTAGTTCTGCCTGGAGAACAGCAGGGGCAGGTTGGTTAGGGAACGGGCTGGTGCGCGCCGGGCGGAGGGGGAAGAAGTCGGGGATTTGACGGGGGTGACTTTCTTCTTGGGTTTAAGATCCTTGCTCATCAGGTGGATATTGCGATGGCAAAGATAGCGTTATCCGGGGAGAAGGGGGCTGGGGGCAGGGAGAATTAACCATTATTAAGGAAAGAATGGATGGGCTCCGTACGCGGTATGTTCGTAAGTTTAAAACATACGTCAGGATTAAATAAAAGCTTCATATATATTTTGCACATTTTCTAATGGTTATGTAAAAATTCCGCCGAATCTAACCCCCTTTTTTTCTTCCTTTTCCTCCTTCTTCGTCGCGTGAATGACCTAAAGCGATTACCCGGTTGTCGCGCCATGACCGCGAGCCGTGAAATACCCTATTTTTGCCAGCGTTTTATCCATAAATCGATCTCCAGGTTGTCCATTCAAGTTTCGCACCTTTCCAAAGTATTTGGTTCCCAAAAAGCCGTCGATGATATTTCCTTCCAGGTCGGCAAAGGAGAGATCCTTGGTTTTCTGGGTCCAAACGGTGCAGGGAAAACAACGACCATGCGCATGATCACCGGCTACCTCGCCCCCGATCACGGTGAAATCAACGTCGCCGGTACCAAAGTGGAAGAGGAGAATACCCTCGTTCGCGCTAAAATCGGGTATCTCTCCGAGCACAATCCACTCTACATAGATATGTATGTCCGGGAATACCTGCGGTATGTAGCCCGTATCTACCGGCTGCCAGATCCCTGGAAGCGGATAGACGAAGTCATTGCTATGACCGGGCTCCGGCCGGAATGCCATAAACTGATTGGCGCCCTGTCCAAAGGGTACCGGCAACGTGTTGGATTGGCCCAGGCGATTCTGCACGATCCGGAGGTCCTCATCCTGGATGAAGCCACTTCCGGCCTGGATCCGAATCAACTCATCGAGATCCGTCAACTGATCAAAAACCTGGGAAAAAACAAAACCATCCTTATATCCACCCATATCATGCAGGAAGTGCAGGCCCTGTGTGACCGTGTCGTCATCATCGCCAAAGGCAGGATTGTCGCGGACGGGCAAATCCCCATGCTTGCCCAAATGCTGACGCGGCAACATCAGACGCGGGTCCGCTTTTCCAGGCCGGTCTTTGACAATACGCTGCGGGAGATTGAAGGCTATACCGGTCACCAGCCAGCAGGGGATAATCAGTATCTCATCAGCGGGAAGGAACCCCAACTGAATGAAGCCATTTTTGATTTTGCGGTTCGTAAAAATCTTAAGATTCTCGAAATGGTGACACTGGAAGAAAATGTTGAATCGATTTTCCAACAACTCACTTCCGGAAACGCATGAAAGCCATCTATCTCAGGGAACTTGGCAGCTATTTCAGTTCCATGATTGCCTATATCACGCTCGGCCTGTTGCTGGCCGTATTGGGGCTGGTGCTCTGGGTATTCCCGGATTTCAGTTTGCTCCAAACGCCATTTGCCGGTGTGGATATGCTCTTTGGTATCGCGCCGATGATCTTTATTTTCCTGATCCCTGCTTTTACGATGCGCACATTTGCCGAAGAAAAGCAGACCGCCACGATGGAAGTACTGCTGACACGGCCAGTGGCTTCGTGGAAAATCGTGGCAGGCAAATACCTGGCTACACTTACGTGGCTTGTGATTGCCCTTTTACCCACGCTCCTCTATGTCTTCACCATCTACCGGCTGGGGTCACCGCCGGGCAATATAGATTTAGGACAGATCGCGGCATCATACCTCGGTTTGTTCTTCCTGGGCGCGGTTTTTTGCGCCATCGGCATTTTCACATCATCCCGGACTTCCAATCAGATCATTGCGTTTGTCTTGTCCGTATTCCTCTGCTTCGTGGTTTATTACGGATTTTACTTCTTCAGCAGGCTGGCTTCTTTCTCCGGCAACCTTGACAGCATCATCCAGGGATTGGGAATCGATGATCATTACTACTCGATCAGCCGGGGCGTGGTAGACACCCGGGATGTGCTATACTTTCTTTGCCTGATCACCCTGTGCCTGACCTGGACATGGGTGTCACTTTCAAAGCGGAAATAAATGAAGGAGCAAAAATCCGGGACCTCCGCCAATCGCAAAGCCACCATCACGGGACTACTCATCACAGGGATCCTGGTACTGATCTATATCCTCAGTCAATGGATCCACACCTCTTTTGACGCCACCGAAGAACGACGGTATACCCTGACGCCTGCCACGAAAGAAATCCTCCGGAAACTGGAAGACCGGATTTATATCCAGGTCCTTTTAGCCGGGCGGTTTCCCGCAGGATTTGCCCGCCTGCAGGAATCAACGGCTGATCTGCTGCGCCAGTTCCGGCAGATCAATCCGGATGTGGCGTACAATTTTGAAAACCCGAATGAGGGCACGGTTGAAGAAATCAATGCCCGCCGGAAGGAACTCGCCGCCAAAGGCATCATCCCCACGCAACTGCGGGTGAGTGATGCCTCGGCCGCTTCCACGCAGTACATCTATCCTTATGCCATCATTCACACGGGAAGCCGCAGCACCGTTGTGTCCCTGTTGCAGGATGATATACCGGGGGCCGACAAAGAACTCATTTTGAATAACAGTATCGCCCTCCTGGAATACAAATTTGCCGATGGCATTCAAAAAGTATTGCAATATGCCAAGAAGGAGGTTTGTTTTTCTGCCGGCCAGGGCGAACTATCCCCTTTGCAGACTGCATCGATTGAAAAAGACCTGCGGGAAGCTTATCGCGTGACCCGCATCAACCTGGATAGTTTCCTCGTGATCCCGGATGAAGTCCAACTGCTCATCGTGGCAAAGCCGACCGAGAAGTTTTCAGAGGCCCATCTCTTCATGCTCGATCAGTTTGTCATGCGGGGAGGCCGGATCATGTTCCTGGTGGATCCCCTGATTATTTCCCTTGACAGCATCAACCGCAACAAACTCTATATCCCTCCGGTTCAGGATGTAGGACTGGATCCTTTGTTCTTCAAATGGGGTGCCCGGGTCAATCCCGATCTCGTCCTGGACCTGCAATGCACCCGTATCCCGATGGTGGTTGGCATGCAGGGTGATAAGGTTCAGACAGAGCTGTATCCCTGGTATTATCATCCCCTCGTTTCCTCCACGTCCAGCCATATGGTTTCGAAAGGGCTGGACCGTATTCAACTGGAATTTCCGGGCAGCATTGATACCGTGCAGACTTCCGTGCCCGTCAAAAAAACTTTCCTGCTACAATCCTCCGAACACACCCGGATTCAATTGACACCGGTCCGTCTCAATTTCAATATCCTGCAGGAAACCCTTGATCCAGCCCTTTTCAACAAAGGGCCTAAGCCTTTTGCGCTGTTGCTCGAAGGAAAATTTGAATCCGCTTTTAAAAACCGGCTGTCCGCGGAACAATTGAGCACGCTGGAAAAAGCAGGTGTGACCTTCCGGCCCACCGGCGATTCCGCCCGGATCCTCATCGTGACGGATGGGGATATCATTAAAAACCTGGTCAATTCCACCACAGGGGATATTGCGCCGCTTGGCTTCAACAAGTATGAGAATACGACGTTTACCGGAAACCGTGATTTTCTGCTGAATGCAACGGAATACCTGCTGGGCAACACAGGCCTTCTCGAGGCGCGAACAAAAGATATCAAATTAAGGCTGCTCAATTCGGTCAAGGCCCGCGAGGAAGGATTGACATGGCAGCTGATCAATATACTCGGCCCCATTGTCCTGATCATCCTGCTGGGGCTTGTCTATCGTTATCTTCGAAAAAGAAAATACGGCGTCCCTGCATGAAACGTAATCTTATCTTAACTCTTATCGTCGTTCTGCTTGGTACGGGCGCGTATTTTCTTTATACCAACCGGCAGGACGGGACAACCACAATCGACCGGGCGGAAAGCAATTTCCGGATTGAGGATCCGATGACCATCGGACGGATCATCCTCACCCAAAAAAACGGCGCGCGATCGGACCTGAAGCGGGTGGGAGATCATTGGACCATCAACGACCAGTATAAAGTCCGGCAGTCCAACATCGACTTTCTTCTCGACGGCATCCAACAGCAGGAACTCGATCACATACCCAACCGCGCCGCCTCCGCCAATATTCTTGCTTCCATGGCGACCAACGGCATTCACGTTGAGATCTTCGATCTGCGTGGTGAACCCTTGCTGCGTTATTACGTCGGCGGCGTCACGCAGGACGAATACGGTACTTATTTTGTCAAGGAAGGTTCGTCGCAGCCGTATTGCCTGGTCCAGCCTGGATTTGATGGCAGCCTGCGGGTCCGGTTTGCCATCGAACCAAAGGATTGGCGCGATGTTCGTTTCTGGATGGAAGACAACGATCAGATCGATTCTATCCGCGTTGATTACCCGCAACAGCATCAGCATGCGTTTATCATCGCTAAAAAAACAATCGGCTACCAGGTCGAACCTTTGTACAAAACCACGCCCAGGAAGAAAGGGGCCAATGACAATATCGTCCGATCTTACCTGGTTTCCCTGTCGCAATTGGCCTGCGAAGATTACATCAATGACGCGGTGGAGAAGGATTCCGTCCTGCAATTGCAGCCATTTATGGACATGACCATCATCTATCCGGACAAAAAATCCAGGCTCCGTTTTTATCCCATCGGCGAAGCAGGCAAGTCAACCTATTCGCCGGTCTTTGAACGCTATTTTGTGGATTATGAAAACCGGGATTTCATGATGGCCCAGTACAATGTGATCAAGGGCGCTTTCCGGTCTTACGATTATTTTTTTGGTCAATGATCTTCCTTTGGCTGATCGGCGTCTGGCTAATCCCCCATCCGGAATGGGGATTTTATGGGCATCGCCTGATCAACCGGCTTGCCGTCTATACGCTGCCCACGGAAATGATCGGCTGGTACAAACCCAACCTGGATTACATCACGGACCACGCCGTCGACCCGGATAAAAGACGATATGCCACCCGCCATGAGGCCGTGAGACATTATATCGACCTGGATCATTGGGGATCCATGCCCTTTGATCACATGCCCCGGTACTGGACCGAAGCGCTTGCTTTCAACCTTCATCTCTTTGTCGTCCGCGACGGAGACACCCTCGATCTCCTTTTGCCCGTTCCATACCAGGCATGGAGTGATACCGTTCCCGATTTGCCGGAGCGTCTTAAACTCGTGCATCGCCTGTACCTCTCCCGTTATTATGAAGACCCTCCTGCTGCGGGTGGTGACAGCGTATTGTTATGTTTCCCTGCATTGGCTTGCCGGCCAACGGAAACGGTTTACTTTACAGATGCCTTGACGCCGCATGGGATCTTGCCTTACCATCTCCAGGCCATGCAACGCCGGTTGACAAACGCATTTTCCGTAGGGGAGCCGGAACATATCCTGCGGATATCCGCGGAACTCGGGCATTATATCGCCGATGCATGCGTGCCCTTGCATACGACCGAAAACTACAATGGTCAGCTCACCAACCAGGTAGGCATCCACGCGTTTTGGGAGAGCCGGATACCGGAATTGTTTGCCATGGACGATTTTGATTTTGTGGTTGGCTCAGCCTCCTATATAGAAAACCTGCCGGATTATTTCTGGAACCTTGTCCTCACCAGCCACCAGGAAGTGGACAAAGTGCTGTCCCTGGAGAAGCAGGTCAGCCAAACTTTTCCAACGGACAAACAATTTTGTTTTGAAGACCGGATGAGTCAAAACATCAGGACTCAATGCCCCGAGTATGCGTTGGCCTATCATCTTGCCATGGATAAAATGGTGGAAGACCGGCTGCGTCTTGCAATCAAAGCTTTAGGGGATGCCTGGTACACTGCCTGGATCGACGCAGGGCAGCCCAATCCTCCGCGCGGACTGAAGGTTGGTAAACGCTCTCTTGAGGATGAGGATTTGGATAAAGCGGTTCAGGGAGGAAAAATACTCGGCCGGGAACATGACCCATAAGTGGAATCTGCAGCAGTCAGGTAAGCAGACGGTGTGAAGATTGCGCAAGATGGTATAAACCTGCTACGGTAAAAGCGTTCAACCGCCCTTATTCTTCTTCACCATGAATATCCTTGTGTATATCAATATCGCGCCGTTCCTTCTTGGTAGGCCTTCCCATTCCGCGTTCTCTTCGTTCGGGTCCGCCTTTCCCGATAAACCAGCTTTTGTATTTATTTAATTCCTCGACCGGGGTGAGGTCTTCGTAGCAGGCTTTGGCCAGCACAGGCGAAACGCGTTTTTCGATCAGTTGGAGCACCTTGTACTTCATCCGGAATCCTTCTTTCAGTACTTCGATCACATCACCCACCATCACCATGGCCGAGGATTTAAGTGGTTCGCCATGCATTTTTACCCGGCCATCCCGGATGGCTTCGGTGGCGATGCTCCTGGACTTATAGATCCGGATGGACCACAGATATTTGTCAATTCTGACTTTCTCCGCCATGGGGCTAAAATGGTTAACTTCCGGCAAAAATAGAAGCCGGTGAACCGCCGCTCGCTGATCCGTCATCTTTCCGCTGCTTCTGTCACTCCTTTCATCCCTGCCGGGGAGGTGCCTTTTCCTTCCCTTACCGATCGAAAATTTATGCATTCGGTTTGCCGGTGGTGCTATGCATCGATCCCGTTGGAAGCCCTTTGCGAGATGGCGCAGGAATGCGGAATTCATTCCATTGAATTGCTGTCGCCGGCGGATTGGGGGACTGTTTTGCAGCGCGGGCTGAAAGTGGCGTTGTCCAATGGCAGTTCGCTGGGCATCCCGAGAGGATTCAATGATCCATCCCACCATGAACAATTGGGGAAAGAGCTTATGGAAATCATCCCCAGGGCTGCCGACCAGGGGATTCCCCAGATTATTGTCTTTTCCGGCAACCGAAGGGGCTTGACGGATGAGGAGGGGCTGGAGCACTGCGCTGCCGGATTAGCGCCTGTGGTCCGGATGGCGGAGGCGTACAATGTCCGCATCATCATGGAATTGCTCAACAGCAAGATTGATCATCCCGATTATCAGTGTGACCACACGCCCTGGGGCGTAAGGCTGGTGGACAAGGTGGGATCTGACCATTTTAAGCTGCTCTATGACATCTATCATATGCAGATTATGGAAGGCGATGTCATACGGACCATCCGGGATTACAGCGCATATATCGCCCATTATCATACAGCAGGTGTGCCGGGGAGACACGAAATCGACGATTCCCAGGAACTAAATTATTCAGCCATTATGAAAGCCATAGCGGATACCGGGTTTGCCGGTTTTGTCGCCCAGGAGTTTATCCCGTCCGGGGAGAACAAACTACAGTCTTTGCGGGAAAGCATTCGAATCTGCTCCGTCTGAACCGGCAGGGAATGCGCTATCAGAAACCCATCGATTGGTCTGCCGGCATTTGTACATAGCCGATGCCTGTCCGTTATCGCGGAGTCGATGGATTAAACAGGATGAGGAGGAATTCAGCGAAATACTTCATTATATCGATCAAATCAATCTAACCGATGTATATCAATAGCGAAGGAGCACAGGAGGTAACCTACGATGCTATCGTCGTGGGGAGCGGGATCAGCGGTGGCTGGGCGGCAAAGGAATTATGTGAGAAAGGATTGAAGACCCTCGTCCTGGAAAGAGGAAGGGATGTTAAACATGGTGATTACCCGACGGCCAACCTGGAGAAATGGGAATTGCCAAACTGGGACAGGCTTTCCCTGGAGGACCTGGAAAAATATCCGGTGCAACGACGGA
Organism: uncultured Saprospiraceae bacterium; assembly: GCA_964617515.1. Classification (GTDB taxonomy): domain Bacteria; phylum Bacteroidota; class Bacteroidia; order Chitinophagales; family Saprospiraceae; genus Opimibacter. Next base: position 58,052 of record CAZTXO010000012.1, read on the forward strand.
CGGATTACGCGATGAATTATTCCAACATTCAGTATTTCATCGAAGACAAGGAGCAGCCGTATACGGAAATCAAACCCTTTGTCTGGATGCGGGGATTCCAGGTGGGGGGAAAATCGCTCATCTGGGGACGACATTCGTATCGATGGAGCGCCATGGACTTTGAGGCCAATGCGAAAGAAGGAGTGGCTATCGACTGGCCGATCCGGTACCAGGATATCGCCCCCTGGTATGATTATGTGGAGGCTTTTGCCGGCATCAGCGGAAAAGCGGAAGGCCTGCGTCAATTACCGGATGGAAAGTTTTTACCCGAAATGCCATTGAAGTGCGTAGAGGAAGATTTCCGGGATAAGCTCGCCAGGGCATTTCCGGGCAGGGTAGTGACCCCCGCCCGCGTGGCCAACCTCACCGCCCCTGTGCCCGGCAGTCAACGGGGAACCTGCCAGTACCGAAACCGGTGCATGCGCGGATGTCCGTATGGCGCGTATTTCAGCAGCAATGCCTCCACGCTTCCGGCAGCAGCGGCAACCGGAAACCTGACGATACGGCCTTTCAGTGTGGTGCATTCCGTCCTGTATGATCCATCGACCGGCAAAGCAAAAGGAGTGAGGGTCATCGATGCGCAAACGAAAGAGGTGAAAGAATTTTTTTCCAAAATCATCTTTCTCAATGCCGGTGCGCTCAACAGCACCCTGATCCTGTTGAACAGCACCTCGGATCGTTTTCCTAACGGGCTCGGGAATGACAGTGGTGAACTGGGACATAACCTGATGGATCACCATTTCCGGATTGGTGCTTCCGCCACGGTGGAAGGGTATGAGGATAACTATTACAAAGGAAGAGCCCCTTCCGGTTTTTACCTGCCACGATTCCGAAACATCGACCGGGCCTCCACCCGTAAGGATTTTCTTCGCGGCTATGGTTACCAGGGAAATGCAGGCCGCGAGGGCTGGTGGCGGGCCATTGCCGAACTGGGTGTTGGCAAAGAATGGAAAGATCAATGGTCGAAACCCGGTGCGTGGACGATTGGCATGATGGCCTTTGGCGAATGTCTTCCCTACCACGAAAATCACGTCACCCTCAATCATTCTCTCCTCGATCCGTACGGCATGCCGACCCTGGCTATCGATTGCGAATGGAAGGAGAATGAACGCAATATGCGCACGGATATGAAAGCCGCCGCCGTCGAAATGCTTGAAGCATGCGGGTACAAGGATGTCAGCTCATGGGAAACCGCCTCTGACCCGGGACTGGGTATTCATGAGATGGGTACGGCCCGCATGGGGCGTGATCCTCACACATCCGTGCTCAATGGTTGGAACCAGATACACGCCTGCAAAAACGTATTTGTGACCGACGGGGCCTGCATGACATCCTCCGCCTGCCAGAATCCGAGCCTGACCTACATGGCGATCACGGCGAGGGCGGCCAATCATGCCGTCAGTGAATTGAATAAACAAAACCTTTAAGAAGGGAAAACCATGGAACGCAGAGAAGCAATCAAATACACGACTTTATTCCTGGGCACTACCTTGAGCGCCTCCACTATCGCCGCTTTGATCGAGGGCTGCACTGTGGATAGTTCGGATCAGTGGAAGCCCGCTTTTTTCAGCCAGGAAGAGATAGCCTTCCTCCTTTCGCTGGCCGAAACCATATTGCCAACCACTGAAACCCCGGGGGCAAAAGAAGCACTGGTCCATCGATACCTGGATACGATCCGGCCGCTCCGGTACAAAACCGAAGAAAATGAGGCATTCAGGCAGGCACTGAAAAGTTTTATAGATGAGGCAAAAGCAGCCTTGGGTACGTCGCTCCACAAAGCGTCTGAAAACAAGCGATTGGCGTGGGTGGTGACGACAGACAAGAATGCATTCGATGCGATCCTTGACAAGAAAGAGATCCCGGAGGCGGATCGTCCCTTCTATTTGACCCTCAAAGAACAGATCCTGGCAGGCTATTTTTCGTCCGAAGCGGTGGCGAAAAATTATTTCGCTTTCGACCCCATTCCCGGCCGTTATGATCCCTGCATTCCCTTTGCCGATATTGGCAGGGCCTGGGCGATATGATACGATGGGGTTGCAACGTCAATACCGGAAATCAAGACTTTGGTCTAAAGTCAATTTCCCACTCCCCTAAAAAGGCGGATATTTGCGGCCTTGTTTCCTTGCCCGGGGGCCTGGCTGTCCGGATTTACAGGGTGGACATGATGACTCCGTGACTGCATCGAATCACAACTACAAGATCTGGGAGCCACTATTGCTGGCCGTCGTGGCCGTGATTGGCATGTGGGCCGGCGTTCAGTTTGCGCGGACCGGGGAGTCCTCGAAGGGACCCCGTTCCGGCCTGCGGCATGGCCGGGATACAGGACAGGAAGTGGAAGACATCCTGCGCTTTCTCGAAACAAAATATGTCAGCGAGGTCTCTTCAGATGAAGTGACACGCCGGGCGATCGATGCGATCCTGTCGGGACTTGATCCGCATTCCCACTATTTCCCGCCGGACCAGATGGATGAGCTGGAAGAACGGACTACAGGGCATTATGTGGGCATCGGCATTGAAATCGCCTTTTTCCGGGACAGCCTGGTCGTGCTGTATCCGAAGAAGGATAGTCCTGCTGCCAAAGCAGGACTGCGACCGGGTGATTATATCCTGGCCGTCGGGGATGTATCCATTCCACAGGATACGCTGGATCACCAGGAAATCATCAACCTCATAAAAGGAGAGAAAGGGACGAAGGTGAAACTCACCATCAAGCCCATGATGTCCTCCACGCTTCGCCAGATGGAAGTGACCCGCGATGAGATCATCGTGCCCAGTGTGCCGGCGGCGTATATGCTCGACAGCGTAACCGCTTATATCAAGATTGACCGCTTCATCAATGCCACCTACAAGGACTTTATGGATGCCTGGGAACAATTGTCCACCAAGGATCATGCAAAAGACCTGGTGCTGGATCTGCGGGACAATCCCGGCGGATACCTGAAGGAAGCCGTCAACCTGCTGTCGCAGATGTTCCCGGAGGAAGGAAAACTGTTGGTGTATACGGAAGGTCAGCACCAGAAGCGGATGGATTATAAGAGCACAGGTAAAGTTTTCTTTCCTGTCGATCATATTGTCATCCTCATCAATGAGGGGTCAGCTTCTGCCAGTGAAATCGTTGCCGGTTGCATCCAGGACCAGGACAGGGGCTGGGTCATTGGCAGCCGGTCTTTTGGCAAAGGACTCGTGCAGGAACAATTTCCGTTGTCCAACGGGGGTGTTTTACGGCTGACGGTATCCCGCTATTATACGCCATCGGGCCGGATGATCCAGCGGGCGTACGATTCACTCTCGGTGGTGGATACGGTGCGGGTCTTCAAAACTGCGGATGGCCGGTCCATGCATGCGGGAGGCGGCATCATTCCGGACATCGAGGTCCGCGATCCGGTTGACTGGAAAAATCCCGTCACGGCCAAATGGATGGATATCATCTCCGAGTTTGCTATCCGCTACACGCTGCAGTCTTTTGGCGGAAAACTTGTATCCGTGGATTCTATCCCGATGATCCGTTCCATCCTTCCCGGGCAACAAGAAATCGAATCGGAACTCATGTCACTCGCGTCATTGCGATCCACCAGCACCCAACATGACTCGCTCATGACTGCATGGAAAAAGGATAATCCATTGTGGCTGCGCATAGCCAGGTCCACCCTCATCGCCTATTGTACCGGAGAAGCAGGCTGGTACCGGGCATACAATGAGGAGGATCCTGTCGTGCAGAAAGCGAAGGAAGTCATCCGGAAGGACCGTTAACCACAATTACCCGGCATTCGTATTTCGCTACCGCAGAAAATCTAATTCACCATTGGCATCATAGCGCGCGATGACGGAGGGCCTGCCAGTCAGATCTTTTTCCGTGAAAGCGGGCAAGGCATAATCTACCTTGCTGATGATTTCGGAACTGATGCTGCCAAATCGAATTGGCGATTCCTGTCCGGACAGGTTGGCTGAAGTGGAAACCAACGGGTGGCCATAGCCCGTCAGTAAGAGATGACAAAAACCTTCCCGGACTACCCGTACCCCCAGACTCCCGTCTTTTGCCGCGAGATGCCTGTAGGGTTCGCGGGCACCTGGATAAATGATTGTCAGAGGCCGTTCATGAAAATGAAGAAGGGTATCAATGCGCGGGTGAACCGACTGTACCACTTCATACAACTGGGCGATGCCGGAGACGAGGACGATCAGCGGTTTTTGAAAGTCACGCCCTTTGATGGCATATACTTTGCGAACTGCTTCAGGGTTGGCTGCATCGCAACCGATCCCCCAGATCGTATCGGCCGGGTAGAGGATCACCCCTCCCGACTGGAGCACCTGAATTGCCTGTTCAATGACATTTTGGATGGTTTCCCGGTTCAAAATGGTGATAATTGTGACGGTAAATTATCTTGCCCGGGGATATAATCGAATGTTCCCGGGGATGAGACGTATAAAAAACCCGATTTTAACGTTAAAAATAGACGCGAATTACGTTTGGGCTGTATCTTTTCATAAGTTATGATTTCCTGTCACCCGTCCTTTTGGCATAAATTATTGACCTGCTTCCTGGTTGTCCTCCTGTCCGTGGTCTGTGCGGAGGCCAAACACATCGTCGGGGGGGAAATCTATTATGAATGCAAAGGACCGGGATCGCTGCCGGATACCCGCAACTACCGGCTGACGATGAAAATCTACCGGGATTGCCGTGGCCAGGGAGCCGATTTTGACAATCCTGCCCAGATCGGCATTTATACCTATATCAATGGTGTCTATTCTTTCTACCGGGATGTCCGGGTTTTTCATACGGAGGTCATCGACCTGGAATCCACCGAAAATCCATGCCTGGTCCTGCCACCGAATGTTTGCGTAGAAGAGACTTCCTACATCATCGACCTTACCAACCTTCCGATTATTGCCGGTTCCTATATCGCTTCGTGGCAGCGTTGCTGCCGAAACAATACGATCAACAATATCGTCGCGCCCAATAATACGGGTGCCACCTATACAATCGAGATTACGGAAGAAGCCCAACGCACCTGCAATGACGGTCCCCGGTTCAATAATTTTCCGCCGATTGCCATTTGCACCAATGATCCGATCAATTTTGATCATTCTGCCACGGATCCGGAAGGCGACCAGATCGTCTATGAGTTTTGTGCGCCCCTACAGGGAGGCGGACCATTGGGAACAGACAACAATAACCAGGCAACCCTGTGTGACGGGATCACGCCTGATCCGCGCAATTGTCTTCCGCCGTATGACGATGTCATCTTTGTCGCGCCCACCTATTCCTCGGCCAGCCCGCTTGGCCTGTCTTCGGCTATCGCCATCAACCCGGTCACCGGCCTGATCACCGGCATACCCAAACAGGCGGGACAATTTGTCGTAGGTGTCTGTGTCAAAGAATACCGGAACGGAGTACTGCTGAGTATCCTGCGCCGTGATTTCCAGTTTAACGTCGTCAACTGTCAGACTACGGTAGAGGCTGCGATCAAAGCGGATGCGGTGGTGGATGGACAGGAGTTTGTCCTCAATTCCTGCGGCGAGAACACGATCACCTTCCGGAATGAAAGCCAGATAGAGCAGAATATCAAAAACTATCATTGGTCGTTCGACCTCGGCTCCACGACAGCGAATATTTTCACCCGGCACGCCACGGTTACATTTCCGGGTATAGGTTCTTTCCTGGGCCAGATGATCGTCAACGAAGGGGAGCCCTGCGGGGACACGGCTTACATCCGGGTCAATGTCTATCCCTCCATTGATGCAGACTTTACGTTTGATTATGATACCTGCATCGGCGGCCCGGTCAGTTTTAAGGATAAATCCGTCACGAAAGCGCAGTCTTTGACCAATTGGGATTGGTCGTTTGGCGACCAGGAAAAGAGCCAGGTCCGCAATCCCAACCACCTGTACCAGGAACCTGGTCTTCATCCGGTCACGCTCATCGCCACCGACAATAACCATTGCCGGGATACGATGATCCGCCAGGTAAGTTATTTCCCCGTACCGCCGCTGATCCTGATCAAGCCTTCGCGGTTTACCGCCTGTGTGCCCGAAAAGATCAAGTTTACCAATCTCTCGGTGCCCATCGATGAGACCTATGACATTCGTTGGGATTTTGGAGACGGAGGAACCGGGACGGATATCAGCCCATCCCATGATTTTCAGCAGGAAGGGGTTTACTCTGTCAAGGTGGAGATCACGTCGCCAATCGGCTGTTATACCACAGAAACCTTTGAGAACCTGATCACGATTGAAGCCTCTCCCGTCGCTGATTTCAGTTTCACCCCGGATATGCTCAACAGCATCAATCCGACGGCTTCCTTTACCGATCTTTCCACCGGAGGAGGCACGGGCTGGTTTTGGAATTTCGGAGGAGAGGGGAGTTCGTTTATCCGTAATCCGACCTTCACCTTCCAGGATACCGGGCGGCATGATATCATGCAAGTGGTATTCCATCCTAACGGATGTACGGATACGCTGATAAAAACCATTGATATTGAGCCTGTTGTTCAATTTTTCCTCCCAAATGCCTTTACCCCCAATTATGACGGTAAAAATGAAGTCTACAAGCCTGGTGGGCTCAGTGCTGGTGCGAGTGCTTACCTGCTGACCATCTGGTCCCGGTGGGGAGATAAACTGTTTGAAACCAACGATCCCGAAGAAGGCTGGAATGGGCGAAGAGACAATGCCGGACAGGAAATGCCGGTGGGGGTCTACCTGTGTGTCCTGCAATACCGGGATGCCCGCAACCGGCCAAAAGAACTCCGGGAATTTGTTACCCTGATCCGGTAGAGAAAAAATAAGGAGCCCGCTTTCATATTTGGGAAAATTGGTACCTTTGTCGCTCTTTTTGAACGACCTATAACCGTATTATCGCCATGGACCTGATCAAACTTGTTCATCAGCAACTCAATCCGCAGCCCAATTTCCCGGAATTCAAAGCCGGGGATGGTATCGTGGTTTCCTATAAAATCATCGAAGGGGCCAAGGAGCGCATCCAGGACTTCAAAGGCGATGTGATTCAAATCAAAGGCAGCGGGGCCGGCAAGACCTTTACGGTCCGCAAGATTTCCAATGGGGTCGGGGTAGAGCGTATTTTTCCTTTCAGCTCACCGAGCATTGTGGAGATCAAAGTCCTCAAAAAAGGTAAAGTTCGCCGGGCCAGGTTGTTTTATCTCCGTGACCTGGTAGGCAAGAAAGCCAAGATCCGCGAGAAGAAGGCGTTTACCTGATCCCTTCCTGTTCTTCCTTCAGAATGGCCTGATCCCTGATCGGGTAGTCAGTCTTTTTTTGACCATACGGTCGATCCACGCAGCCGGCAGCATCAGGATCAGCCTGAATTTCCACGCATCCGCCCGGACCAGGTAACGCGGCCTTACCTTCCGGTTCCGGACAGCCCCCAGGATCACCGGATCCAGCCGCCTGGGATCCAATCCGGTTGCAATGCTTCGGTCCAGTATCCGGTCCTTATACGCCAGGATACTTTCATACTCCGGACCAAACCATGATGTCTCTTCCCTGGCCTTGTTCCAGATAGGGGTGCGAAAATTGCCGGGTTCAATCAGGACGACCTGCACATCATACATATAGAGTTCTCTTCGCAGGCTGTCGCTCATCGCTTCCAGGGCATATTTGCTGGCGCAGTATGGCCCGACAAAGGGGCTGGCAAAGAGGCCTGAGATGCTGCTGATGTTGATGATCCTCCTTGGATGCGGGTCATCCCTGTGCCTTCGCTGAATCAGTAAAGGAAAGAATTGTTTTGTGGTCCGGATGACCCCCATCAAGTTTATATCGAATTGCCTCTGCCATTCCGCCACCGGGATATAGAGCACGGCCCCGCTGACGACGATCCCCGCATTATTGATGATGGCGACCAGGCTTCCATGGCCGATGATCTTCTCCGCGTCCTCCCGGGCTTTGACGACCTGGTCATCACGGGTCACATCGAGCAGGATTGGATGGAGGCTGGAACCGAACCGGGCCTGCAGGCGCTCCGCGTCGGCTGTTGTCCGCACGCCGGCCAGCACCCGGTACCCCTGGGCCAGGAGTGCTGTACAAGCCTGGAAGCCAATCCCGGAGGAGGCCCCCGTCACAAGGATAAATCTGTCCATCCTGTAAAATTGCGTAATGCGATCAACTTGTTTGGGCTAAAAAGCCGGTAAGGAGGCCCCGGATTGTAACATCTTGGGCCTTTTTCGTGTTATTGGGGTCATATCTGAACATCCTATGCTCAACCGGATTGTTATCCTGTCGATCCTTTTCCTGCTCATTGATATCCTTGCCTTCCAGGTGGTCCGACAGTTGGTCGGGCCGACAGCCCGCAGTCTGCGGCTGAGTATTTATATCCTTTACTGGCTCATCCCGCTGCTGAGCATCACCTATATATCCGGTGTGATGATGGGGTGGGCGGACAATTGGCCAAAAGCGCTGCAGGCCATTCTGCGGGCCATGATCTTCATCCTGTATTTTGCCAAACTGCTGATGGCTGCCGTCATCCTGGTGGACGATATCCGCCGTTTATTGTTTGGTGCGCTCAATTTAGGGTTTAAACAACCGAAGTTGAGCACGGATCGGTCGATGATCATGACCTATGGTGCCCTGATCCTCGGGGCGATTCCGTTTTTCAGCCTGACGTACGGCATGGCCCGTAATCCATACCGGTACAAACTTCATAAAGCCAAAATACCGGTCAAGAATCTTCACCCCGAGCTTGCCGGTCTAAAAATTGCCCAGATATCCGACATCCATTCCGGAAGCTTTTTATTTAAAGAGCCGGTCGAGCGAAGTATTGAAATCATCCTCGAAGAAAAACCGGACATCATCTTTTTCACCGGCGACCTGGTCAATTCAGCCGCTAAAGAGATGGAACCTTTTGTGGAGATGTTCAGCCGTCTCAAAGCACCCCTGGGGGTTTATTCGATCCTGGGCAACCACGATTACGGGGATTATCATCACTGGGACAGCCATGAACAAAAAGCAGAGAATTTCAGGGAACTGAAACGCATGCATGAAATCATGGGGTGGGACCTGCTGTTAAACGAGCACCGTTCCGTTTCTCATAAGACTGCCCGCCTCAACGTGATTGGTGTCGAAAATTACAGCGCCAATCCCAGGTTTCCGAAATACGGGGATCTAAGCAAAGCGACAGCGGGGATGCAATCCGATACCTTCAATGTGCTGTTGTCTCACGATCCTTCCCATTGGACAGACCAGGTGACACCGCATCACCCGGATATTCATCTTACGCTATCCGGCCATACGCATGGTTTCCAGTTTGGCGTGGAGATACCGGGTTATCTCAAATGGAGCCCTATTCAGTACGTCTATCCCCAATGGGCCGGTTTGTATGAAAAAGCGGGCCAATATTTGTATGTCAACCGGGGATTGGGCTATCTTGGCTATCCGGGCCGGGTTGGCATTTTGCCTGAAATCACGATCCTGACCCTTGAAGCAGCGTAACTACTAACACCCCATAACGATACATGGGTTTTCAACAATTGTCTCCGGGCGGACATTCGGGTACATGGATCCATTCACACCGATCCCGGGGCACTATCTTCCTGTTGATCTTGTCTCTCATCACCGGCCTGCAGTGCCGCCGGAGTGACCGTATCCAGGTGGAATCGCTTTACGGAAAATGGGATATCTCCCGGGCGGAGCGAAACGGCCAGGAAACACCCTATCTACGTGGAGGCTATATCACGATCCGTGAAGACGGAAAGATGGCAGTCAATATCACGGGTTCAGAAGAGACCGGGCCCTATGTGTATCAGGACCAGGTGATCCGGATGGACCAGCAAAAGGACTTTATCATCCTCGCCGCCACGCCGGACAGCATGGTGATACAGTACAAGGCAGGCCCGCAAAGTGAATTCATGTTTTATATGAACCGGCATGAAAAGGAAACGCAGTAAGGTATGGTTGTTTGCATGGCTCTTATGGCCAGTAGTGCTGCGGGCTACGCCCGATATCAGCATGGAGGTATGTCGCTATGTTGCCGGGGAGGAACCTTATATCGAAGTTTCCCTGTATGTGGTCGGTCGTTCTTTGGCCAGTGATTCGCTCGGGCAAAAAGAATATGGGATCACGTACATTCTCATGGTGAAAAACGCTGCCGGGGAAGTGGTTGCCGGCAACCGGTACAAATTGTCCGCGGCCGGGCATCCGGCAAAGGACATCCTGGATGTTCGCCGCTTTTCCATCCCGCCCGGTCAGTACAGTGTTTCCCTGGAAGCCAGTGATATTCTCGATTCCTTAAGCACCATGGAAGTCCGGCAGGATATCGATGTGCCCTCCGATATCGCTTCCATCCAACTCTCCGACCTGCAACTGGTCGCCGCTATCCGGCCGGAACAGCCGGGAACACCGACGCTCAATAAAAGCGGGATGTCGCTCGAGCCATTGCCCTTCCGTTTTTTTTATCCGGCCCTGCAGATGCTTTACCTGTACCATGAGACGTATCATACGGATCTATTGGAAGGACAGCCTTATATGCAATACACGGTGAAACCATTGCAGGGGGATGTACCACCTGCCATTGTGAGTTACCGGAAAGTCAAAAAGGAACCGGTGTCACCCCAGCTTTTTTTGCTGCAGATCAACACGCTCATATCCGGTCCTTATGTGCTGGAAGCGAAACTGTTTGATGGGAACCGGCAGGAAAAAGCTTCCGCGGAGATTCGTTTCTCCAGGCTCAATCCCCGGGCTGATTCGCTCTATATGGAATCTTCCGCCCTGCAGGTCGAGGGAAGTTTTGTGGATGCCATCCCTGAGGACTCGCTCGAATATTGCATGCGGGCCATGGCGCCCATCATCAGCAGTATCGACAATGATGTGATGAACATGCTGTTGCAGAAAGGCAGCGCCAAAGCCAAACGGTATTTTATCCACCGGTACTGGACGAACACGGCAGGCAAGTCCGCTGACATAGCCTATCACGCTTATATGAAGGTCGCTCATGCCGTGGATGACAATTACCGGTCCGGATTCGGCTACGGATTTGAAACGGACCGCGGGCATATCTTCCTGAAATATGGAAGACCGGATGATATCATCTCGATCGAAGATGAACCGAGTGCGCCGCCCTATGAAATCTGGTTTTACAGCACCTTTCCGGCAACCCACCAGGCAAATGTCCGTTTCCTGTTTTATAACCCCAGCCTCGCCAAAAACGCGTACAAACTGCTTCATTCCACGGCTATCGGGGAAGTGCGCAATGAACGATGGGAAATCGAGTTATACCGGGATGCCACGCTCGAAACACCGGGCGTGAATGCGAAAGAGCTCGGTCCGAATGTCTATCGCAATGCGCGCAAATATTTCGATCATTAAAACCAGCCAGTCCTTCGCCGGGGCGATCTCCGGGTAGTGGTCTTAACCCCGAGCACGCCTAACAGTCCCCGGGTCAATTCACGTGCCACCGTTCTGCCGATTTGACGGGTCGTCGTGCTGCCGAGTACTTTTTCCATAGTCGTTTTTTCCTTTCGCGCCCGGGTATGTTGTTCCTGGATGACTTCCCTGTGACTATCCAGCCGGGCATCCTCGATTTTCGCATTCAGGATTTCATAAGCACTCTCACGGTCAATTGCCTCGCTGTATTTAGCCGTGAGATGGGATTGACTTATCAACGTATTGACTTCCTCAGGGGTCAAAACATCCATCCGGGATTGGGGTGCGCGCAGCATGCACCGGACGAGTGGGGTAGGTATCCCTTTTTCATTCAGGGCCGTCACCAGAGCTTCGCCGATGCCCAATTCTGTCAGGAGCTGATCGACTTTATAGAAGGCAGATTCGGGAAAATTTTCGGCTGCCTGTACGATGCTCTTGCGGTCTTTGGCGGTAAAGGCACGCAGGGCATGCTGGATCTTGAGGCCGAGCTGGCTGAGGACGGCATCCGGTATATCGGTCGGGTTTTGCGTGACGAAGAAGATGCCGATTCCCTTGGACCGGATCAGTTTGATGATGACCTCGATCTGGTCCAGCAGGGCCGGTGAAGCCTGGTCAAAAATGAGATGGGCCTCGTCAATAAACAGGACCAGTTTGGGTTTTTTGACATCCCCTTCTTCGGGAAAGGTGGCATACACTTCCGCTAATAGCTGCAGCATAAACGTGGAGAACAATTTGGGCCGGTCCTGTATATCCGTCAGCCGCAGGATATGAACGTATCCCTGGCCATCCGGGTTGACCCGCAGCAGATCCTGGACATCAAATGAAGGTTCTCCAAAAAAATCAGCAGCGCCTTGCTGTTCGAGCTCTACCAGTTTACGCATGATCGTACCGGTGGAGGTGGTCATGATATTTCCGTATTCGGATTCAAAGGCCGCCTTGCCATCGGTAGAGATGTACTGAATCACCCGTTTCAGATCTTCCAGGTCGAGGAGAGGTAATTCGTGGTCTTCACAAAACTTATAGAGGACCGTGATCACCCCTTGCTGGGTCTCGTTGAGGTCCAGCATTTTGGAGAAGAGCACCGGGCCAAACTCCAGGACGGTGGCCCGCAACCTGGCCCCCGGCTCGCCGGAAAGTGACAGGAATTCCACAGGGCTGGCACCCGGTATATAGGGCAGCCCGATCTGATCGTGGCGACTCGTGATTTTTGGGTTGACGCTTCCCTTTGCCGCAACACCGCTGAGGTCTCCTTTGATGTCCATGACCAGGGTCGGCACCCCATTTGCGCTGAGCTGTTCCGCCAGGACCTGGAGCGTTTTGGTTTTACCGGTGCCAGTCGCGCCCGCGATCAATCCATGACGGTTGAGCGTAGCCAGCGGGACGCGGACAAAACACTCCCGAAGGGTTTCTCCTTCCAGGATCGCAGCGCCCAGGATGATAGATTCCCCTTCAAATGTGTATCCTTTCTGAATGACCTCCGTAAACTTTATCGTATCCATAGTGCTTCCTCATCAGGTTCAATGACCAAATTAGGAAAAGAGTATCATTATCCGCTGCACGATCATCCAGGCGGACAGCAAGGCAGCCGACAGGCTGATCCCAAGCGTCCATTTTTTCTGCGACAACCGGAGGCCGGAAAGAGCAATTCCATTGACCAGCAGGATGACGATGACGATCCCTATTTGACCCAGTTCGACCCCGACATTAAAAGCAAACAAGGGCAGTACAATGTCCGCTTCCTGACCTAACAGGCTTTTGAAGTAATTGGAAAATCCAAGGCCATGGATGAGGCCAAACACCAATGGCAATGCATAAGAAGTTTTCCAGGTGCGTGCTTCCGGTGGGTTTTTCCGGAGATTGCGCGCCGCCGTCAGCAGGATGGTCACCGGGATGAGGACCTCAATCAGGCCCGGGGGCAAATGAATGATACGTAGGGCCGCCAATGCAAGCGTCGTGGTGTGTCCTATGGTAAAAGCAGTCACTAGGATAAGGACCTGCTTCCATTGGGTAGCCGTGTATGCCGCGCAGAGCGCGATGATAAAGAGGATATGATCGTAGCCTTTGATGTCAGCGATATGATCAAAACCCAATTGCAGGTAGACTTTAAACATAAGTGATTTGTTTTCGAGGTATGGGATAACCGCAACCGGTTTCAAACATATAACTGGATGCCTTACTATCTTCGCTTTTCAATTCTTTTTTCTACTAACCATGGTGAATACCGGACGGCCTGCGGTTCAAATGCATCCGAATGAATCCAGCAGGATCCTCAGATTCGAGGATATGGTGATCGCAGGCAAGTTGATGTCCATGGGCATTTTACCTCATGCACAAATTGAGATGGTAAGGCGTAATGCCTTGGGTAACACCCTAATATACAGAATAAATAACCGCTTCAAAATCGCCCTGAGACGGGATGAAGCCCAAACGATCATCGTCGAGGGCGCATGATTTCACTCCCATTGGCAGATAAGAAATACGTGATCCTGGCCGGCAATCCCAATTCCGGCAAGTCTACTTTATTTAACCTCCTGACCGGGCTCAATCAGAAAGTTGGCAATTACCCGGGGGTAACGGTTGACCGTAAAACGGGGGAGATCAGCCTGCCGCCCGGGCAGGAGGCGACCATCCTCGATTTGCCCGGAGCCTATTCGATGTATCCATCCTCCAAGGATGAGCGTATTGTCGTCAGGCAGTTCCTGGCGGAACCAAAACAACCGGATCTCATCGTCTATGTGGCGGATGTCAGCCAGTTGGAAAAACAGATGTTGCTCCTCACGCAACTCCGGGATCTGGGTTATCCGATCATCCTTGCCCTCAACATGATCGACCTGGCCGGGGTCACGGTCAAAGCCCAGATACTCGAAGACCACCTGAAGATCCCCGTGGTGCCCATTTCCGGAAAAACGGGTTTGGGTATCACGGCCCTCAAATTGCAGATAGCCGCCCTGTTACGCAATCCAATCATGCGGATTGATTCATACAATAAACTTTCCGATGAAGAGCTCCGGTTGGTGGAGCATTTCCAGGATAAAATCTTTTTTCCGACCCCTTACGGCAAATTGCTGACGATCCATCACGCGGAATGGCTGGAACACCTGACCCCCGAATTGAAGGCCGAGATCCGTCAGCAATGCGACCTGCAAGGATTCAATCCCGTCCAATCCCAAATCAGTGAGACCTTATCGCGTTACGGACGGTTCACGCCCATCATCCGTAAAGCCCTGCACCTGGAAGAAGGAGGCGCCGGCATAAAACTCACGGACCGGATCGATCGTTGGGTGATGCACCCGGTGTTGGGCTCGGTGATTTTCTTTCTCATCCTGTTGCTCATCTTCCAGGCCATCTTTGCCTGGG
>CAZTXO010000013.1:0-69498 GCA_964617515.1 uncultured Saprospiraceae bacterium
TAAAACGCAAAGGAACATGAGCGACAAAATCATCCTCGTCAAGCCGTTGATCACGGAGAAAGCGGACCTGCTCTCCGAGGGCAAGAACCAATACAGTTTTATCGTGGACAAAGGCGCCAATAAGATCGAGATCAAAAACGCCGTCGAAAAACTCTATACCGTCAATGTGGACAGTATCAACACGATGATCATTCCGGGTAAGCGCAAATCGCGCAATACCAAGAAAGGCGTGTTGCATGGCCGCAAAGCATCCTATAAGAAAGCGGTGGTCACCCTGCAGAAAGGGGAAACCATCGACTTCTTTGGCGATGTATAACCAGGAATAAAAGCACAAGCAAGCATAGATTTAACCTATCATGGCTGTTAAGAAATTTAAACCCATTAGTCCAGGTACCCGCTTCCGGGTAGGGAATGCCTACCAGGAACTGACGACGAGTACGCCGGAGAAGTCATTGCTGGAGCCGATCAAAAAATCCGGTGGCCGCAATGCGGACGGTAAAATGACCATGCGCCAGAAAGGCGGAGGGCACAAGCGCCGCTACCGGATCATCGACTGGAAACGTGATAAGGAGAATATCACCGGTATCGTCAAGACGATCGAGTACGATCCCAACCGCACCGCCTTCATCTCGCTCATCGAATACACCGACGGGGAGAAGCGGTATATCATCGCGCCACAGGGTATTAAAGTGGGCGATAAGGTCATGTCCGGCAGCCAGGCTACCCCGGATGCAGGACATGCCCTCTTCCTGAAGGATGTGCCCCTGGGATCTGCCATCCACAATATCGAATTGTATCCCGGCCAGGGTGCGGCGATTGTCCGCAGTGCCGGTTCCTCCGCGACCATGATGGGCCGCGAAGACCGTTTTGCCGTGATCAAATTGCCTTCCGGTGAAGTGCGCCGCGTGTTGCTCAATTGCAAAGCCACCATGGGAGCCGTATCCAATCCGGACAATTCACTGACCGTATTCGGGAAGGCCGGCGCCAAGCGCTGGACCGGTCGCCGTCCGCGCGTCAGAGGGGTTGCCATGAACCCTGTCGACCATCCAATGGGTGGTGGCGAAGGAAAAGCATCCGGAGGTCACCCGAGGTCCCGTAAGGGGATCATGGCCAAGGGCGAAAAGACCCGCAACCCGCGGGCCAATTCCTCCAGGCTGATCATTTCGAGGAGAAAGTCAAAAAATATTGTCTAAGCAGTAAGTAACAACCAGATATGGCTAGATCAGTAAAAAAAGGCCCGTACGTGTTCAATAAGTTGATGGCGAAAATCGACAAGGCCAATTCAACCAATAAGAAATCCGTCATCAAGACCTGGTCCCGCGCGTCGATGATCGTGCCGGATATGGTGGGCCATACGATTGCTGTGCATAACGGAAAAACGTTTATTCCTGTCTTCGTCACCGAAAACATGGTCGGTCACAAACTTGGCGAGTTCGCGCCGACCCGGACCTTCCGCGGACACGCCGGAAACAGGAAATAATCAATTGAAGACGCTGTAAAAAAGGAAATCATACATGGAAGCTGTTGCCAAACTCAGAAACTGTCCACTCTCCGCGCGCAAGATGCGCCTGGTGGCCGACCTCGTGCGGGGAAAGAAAGTGGAGGACGCGGTCAATATCCTGAAGTATACCAACAAGGAAGCAGCAGGCTGGCTGGAGAAACTGCTCCTGTCCGCTGTCACCAACTGGGAAAACAAAACCGGCGGGGCACAGGATGTGGATGAGCATGACCTGTTTATCAAGAAACTCCTGGTAGACGATGCCGGCCACCTCAAGCGTATTCGCCCTGCTCCCCAGGGACGGGCGCACCGGATCCGCAAACACAGTAACCATGTCACCGTCGTGATCGAGAATCGCATTCCCTACGATGGCGAAATGGAAGGAGGCGACGAAGAAGAATAAATAAGCAATCATTCCTTTTTACCCCCAGGGGGCAAGAGGGGCAGAAAAATAAATATGGGACAAAAAACAAATCCGATTGGCAACAGGCTGGGCATCATCCGCGGATGGGAGTCCAACTGGTTTGGCGGCAATGACATCGCGGAAAAGGTGGTGCAGGATGAAAAAATCCGCAACTATCTCCAGGCGCGTATTGAAAAAGGGGGGATCGCCCACATGGTGATCGAACGTACCCTCAAGCGCGTCACGGTGACCATTCAGACCTCCAGGCCGGGGATTATCATCGGTAAGGGTGGCCAGGAAGTAGATCGCATCCGCGAGGAGTTGAAAAAACTCACCAAGATGGAAGTGCAGATCAACATCATGGAAATCCGGAAACCCGAACTGGACGCCAATATCGTGGCGGAGTCCATCGCCAAGCAGATCGAAGCGCGGATCAATTACCGCCGGGCGATCAAGATGGCGATCCAGTCCACCATGCGTTCAGGCGCGGAGGGCATTAAGGTCCGCATCAGCGGCCGCCTCAATGGCGCTGAAATGGCCAGGTCGGAAGAGTACAAAGATGGCCGTACGCCGCTGCATACGTTCCGCGCCGATATCGATTATTCCATCCGTGAAGCTCAGACGGTCTATGGAAAAATCGGCATCAAGTGCTGGATTTGCAAAGGCGAAGTCTACGGCAAGCGTGAACTGACCCTCAATGCCGGTGCTGACCAGGGTGTCAGAAACCGTCGTGCCGGAATGGAACGTGGTGAAGGCGGAAGAGGCCGTGGTGAAGGCGGTTCCGATTTCCGGGACAGGGGAGCACGTGGCGATAGAGGAGGGGACAGAGGTGATCGGGGCGGACGCGGCGGAGGCGGCGGAGGCCGTGATCGCGGCGGTCGCGGAGGCGGCCCACGCAAAAAATAAGGACCGAATTTGAAAAGAGGGAAGTAGTGAAAAAGCGTACCTTTGCACCACTTTTCTCGAAAATGACCATAACGGGAAAAAATTAAACCATGTTACAGCCAAAACGGACCACATACAGGAAGCAGCACAAAGGCCGGAACCGTGGCGTTGCCTGGAAAGGAAGTGATATTTCTTTCGGTAGTTATGCGCTTAAGTCCCTGGAACTGGGACGATTAACCAGCCGGCAGATCGAATCCGCCCGTGTGGCCATGACACGTCACATGAAACGGGAAGGGGTGGTCTGGATCCGTGTTTTCCCGGACAAGCCGATTACCAAAAAGCCGCAGGAAGTGCGGATGGGTAAAGGAAAGGGAGCCGTGGACCATTGGGTAGCCCTGGTGCAGCCGGGCCGGATTATGTTCGAACTGGATGGCGTGACCCCGCAGGTCGCCCGCGAATCGCTCGAACTGGCCGCCCAAAAACTCCCGATTAAAACCAAAGTCGTGGTCAGACACGATTATATCGAATCCTAATCAGCAGCAGCCATGGCGAAGAAGAATTATATCGAGATCCATGAGATGTCCGACGGCGACCTCCGGACGGAACTAAACCAGATCAATGCCCAGTACCAAAAACTGCGCTTTGACCATGCCATCAAAGGCCTGGACAATCCGGTCAACCTCCGGTCCACCCGTCGCGATATCGCCCGGATCAAAACGGAAATCCGCAAGCGCGAGCTCGCGGCCATGACCCCTGAACAAACGGCAAAAAGATCAAAAATCAGATTACGCAGAAGAAATGGGTAACGAAGTCCTCAATACCAGCGGCCACTCCCTCAAAAAGCAACGGGTGGGCGTGGTGACCAGCAATAAAAATGACAAGACCATCACGGTCGTGGTGGAGCGGAAACTCCGTCACCCGATCTATGGCAAATTCGTCAAGCGCTCCAAAAAGTTTCACGCGCATGATGAAAACAATGCGTGCGGCATCGGGGATGTCGTGCGGATCGTCGAATCCCGCCCGCTGAGCGCCCTGAAACGGTGGCGCCTGGTGGAGATCGTGGAGAAGGCCAAGTAAGACGTTAGACAGGATTTATCATCAGCGAATCAGGAATAAGACATGATACAGCAGGAATCAAGACTCAATGTAGCAGACAACAGCGGAGCCAAGGAAGTGCTCTGCATCCGGGTGTTGGGCGGGTCGCACAGGCGCTATGCGTCTGTAGGGGACAAAATCGTCGTCTCCGTCAAGGACGCCGCACCGGGCGGTTTGAAAAAGGGATTGGTTTCCAAAGCCGTTGTGGTCAGAACCAAAAAGGAAATCCGCCGGAAAGACGGATCCTATATCCGTTTTGATGATAACGCGGTCGTCCTGCTCAACGCGCAGGATGAACCCCGCGGCACGCGGATTTTCGGCCCCGTAGCCCGGGAACTGCGGGAGAAAGATTATATGCGGATCGTTTCCCTGGCCCCGGAAGTAATTTAATTCAGACAGAGTAGTCAGGTCAAAGCCATGAGCACAAAAAAAACAGCGACGTCGAAGTCCAATTTCAAAAAGGGAGACAAGGTGATCGTCATCGCCGGAGCCGATAAAGGTAAAACCGGCAATGTCATCCAGGTCCTGCTGGAAAAGCAGCGCGTGATCGTGGAGGATATCAACATGGTCAAGAAGCACCGCAAACCGACGCAAAATACCCAGGGAGGCATCATCGACATGCCGGCACCCATCCACATGTCCAATGTCATGCTGGTGGACCCCAAATCGGGCGAACCCACCCGCATCGGCCGCCGGGAAGAGAACGGCAAGTCCGTGCGCTATTCTAAAAAATCAGGAGAAATCATTAAGTGATGAGCTATACACCGCGATTAAAGCAATACTACGATACCGTTGTGGCTCCCAAGCTTCGCGAGCAGTTTGGCTATTCCACGGATATGCAGATTCCCAGGCTGGTGAAAATCTGTATCAACCAGGGAGTCGGCGGCGCCACACAGGATAAGAAACTGGTGGATGTGTTCCAGACCGAAATGTCCACGATTGCCGGTCAGAAGGCCGTGGCGACCATCTCCCGGAAAGCCATCTCCAATTTCAAACTGAGAGAGAATATGCCGATCGGGGTGCGCGTCACCCTGCGCCGGGAACGTATGTTTGAATTCCTGGACAGGCTGATCACGGTAGCCCTCCCGCGCGTGCGCGACTTCCAGGGCATCAATGATAAAAGTTTTGACGGCCGCGGCAATTTCTCCATGGGCGTCACCGAACAAATCATCTTCCCGGAGATCGACCTGGACAAAATCACCAAGATCAACGGCATGGATATCACCATCGTCACCACCGCACAGACGGACGCGGAAGCTTTTGCCCTGCTCAAGGAACTGGGCATTCCATTTAAAAATCAGAAAAATTAATCTACCCGGCACATGGCAAGGACTTCATTGATCGCGAGAGAAGCAAAGCGGGCCAGGATGGTCGCTAAATACGCAGATCTGCGCAAACAATTAAAGGCGGAAGGCAAGTGGGATGAGCTGGACAAGCTGCCGCGCAACTCCTCCAAGAAACGGCTGCACAACCGGTGCAAACTGACGGGCCGCCCCAAGGGCTACATGCGCCGTTTCGGTTTATGCAGGGTGAAGTTCAGGGACATGGCCCTGGGCGGCAAACTGCCGGGCGTAACCAAAGCCAGCTGGTAGTAGTATACGTAAAGGAATAACATTATATCAAACATAGCAGCGTTTCATTCATGGCCACAACAGATCCGATAGCCGATTACCTCACCCGCATCCGCAATGCCCAGCAGGCTCGTCACCGTGTGGTGAGCATCCCCAGCTCCAAGCTGAAGCGTAAGATCACGGAGATCCTGTATGACCAGGGCTATATCCTGAAATATACCTTCCAGGGTGAAGGAAAGGAAGCGGTCATCAACATCGCCATCAAGTACGATCCGGATACCAAAGAACCGGTCATCCGGGAGTTGGGTCGCATGAGCCGGCCGGGCCTCCGGAAGTTCGTGTCCCATGGCGAGTTGCCCCGGATTATCAATGGTCTCGGGGTAGCCATCATCTCCACGTCACACGGATTGATGACGGATAAGGAAGCCAGGAAACAGAATTTGGGCGGAGAATGCCTGTGCTACGTTTATTAAGGAAAACCGGGTAGTGCTATTGACGCCTGAACAAATAAACACTTACACATTTAAACTATAACCAAGTGTCGCGCGTAGGAAATTTACCGATCAGCTTGCCCAAAGGGGTGGATATCCAGGTCAGCAAGGGCAACCTGGTGACCGTCAAAGGGCCTAAAGGAACGCTCCAGGAGCAAATCGATCCGGATATTACGATTGGCATGGAGGACGGAACCATGACGTTTGCCCGTCCGACGGATCAGAACCGTCACAAGTCCCTGCATGGATTATCCCGCGCACTGGTGAGCAACATGATCTCCGGTGTCACCACCGGTTATTCAAGGACGCTCGAACTTGTCGGGGTTGGTTACCGGGTGTCCAATACCGGCAACCTCCTGGAAATCATCGTGGGCTATTCGCACCCGATTTATTTCTACGTCCCGGAAGAAATCAAGGTAGAGACCAAAACCGAAAAGGGCTCTAACCCGATGATCATCCTGTCCTCTACGGACAAGCAGTTGCTGGGCCAGATTGCCGCGAAGATCCGCTCGTACAGGAAGCCCGAACCATACAAAGGAAAGGGGATCAAGTACCAGAATGAAATTTTAAGAAGAAAAGCCGGAAAGACCTCCGGTAAAAAATAACCGGTCATAATTTATCAGCTATGGCACTTACGAAAGTTGCAAGACGCAAGCGCATACATCATCGTATCCGCAAGAAGATGGAAGGGACGGCCAATCGTCCGCGCCTCTCCGTCTTCCGAAGTAACAAACAGATCTATTGCCAGCTCATCGACGACAGACAGGGCATCACGCTGGCTGCCGCTTCATCCACTGATGAAGGCGTCACCGGGAGCAATAAAACGGAAATCGCCAAGCATGTTGGCCAGCTGATCGGGTCGAGAGCACAGGCCCTGCAGATTTCGGATGTTGTTTTTGACCGTGGAGGCTATCTCTTCCATGGCCGTGTCAAAGCCCTTGCGGATGGCGCCAGGGAAGCCGGACTGAAATTCTAATCCATACCTATCAACCTATTTCGAACGTGAAAGAAACAACCGTCAGAGTTAAAGCATCCGAAACCGAACTGAAGGACAAAATGGTTGCCCTCAACCGGGTCGCCAAAGTCACCAAGGGAGGACGGACATTTTCATTTGCCGCAATCGTGGTGGTCGGAGACGGCCAGGGCACGGTAGGCCAGGGATTAGGCAAGGCGCGCGATGTCAGCGAAGCGATCGCCAAGGCGATTGACGATGCCAAGAAAAATCTCGTGAAGGTGCCCATCTTCAAAGGGACCATCCCGCATCCCCAGTTGGGTAAATACGGCGCGGGACGCGTTTTGATCAAGCCCGCATCGGATGGTACAGGCGTTATCGCCGGGGGAGCCATGCGCGCGGTCCTGGAAAGCGCCGGCGTCCATAACGTATTGGCCAAATCCATGGGATCATCCAATCCGCACAATGTGGTGAAGGCGACGATCAACGCGCTGATGTTGCTTCGCAGTCCGCAAACGATTGCCAAGCACCGTGACGTGCAGGTGGATAAGGTCTTCGGGCACACCCCACAACCAAAAACGGAAGTAAACGAATAATACACGGGGCCATGGGAAAGATTAAAATAACACAGGTCAAGAGCCAGATCAAAAGGCCGCAGCGCCAAAAGGACACGCTCAGGGCGTTAGGCCTGGGCCGCATCAACCAGTCCAACATCGTGGACGACAGTGTACAGGTGAAGGGCATGATCGCCAAGGTCACGCATCTCATCACCATTGAACCAATTGCTTAAAGAATTCAATCGCATATCAGCATGGATCTGCATCAACTTACTCCTGCATCCGGTTCGGTAAAGGAGAATACGAGGAAAGGACGGGGACAAGGTTCCGGTAAGGGCGGTACATCCACCCGCGGCCACAAGGGAGCTAAATCGAGGTCCGGCTTTAAAGAAAAAAGACATCACGAAGGGGGACAAATGCCCTTGCAGATGCGCCTTCCGAAGAAAGGATTTAAAAACCCTAACCGGGAAACCTACATCGCCCTCAACCTCGATCAGGTGCAGGCGATGACGGATAAATACAAGGTAAAGGACTGGACGCTGGAGGCGCTGAAACAACACAATTTCATCTCGGGCACGGACCGGGTGAAAGTGCTGGGCCGCGGCAGTATCCAGGCCCAGGTGAAGGTCACTGCGCATGCCGCCAGTGAAGGGGCCCGCAAAGCCATCGAAGCCGCCGGCGGCAGCATCACTATCGTGTAAGCCTATCATACACTCCGAATGAAGAAGTTTATCACCACCCTCGAGCATATCTGGAAAATAAAAGAATTACGTAACCGTATTCTTTTCACCCTGGCCATGATCGCCGTATACCGACTCGGCACTTATATAGTGCTTCCCGGGGTGGTTCCGTCAGTTCTCAACACCTTCGCCAACCGGAGGAACACCAATGACCTGTTGGGATTGATCAATACGTTCACGGGTGGTGCTTTCAACAATGCGGCCATTTTCGCCCTGGGGATCATGCCGTATATCACTTCTTCGATCATTATCCAGCTCCTCGGTTTTGCCGTTCCCTATTTCCAGCGCCTGCAGCAAAAGGAAGGGGAATCCGGCCGCAAGAAACTGACACAGCTCACCAGGCTCCTGACGGTGGCCATCACCCTCGTACAAGGAGGCGCCTACCTGACCTATATCAAAGGCATTGGCGCCGTTTCCCCCAATATTTCTCCGGGCCTGTTTTGGTTTTCCAGCATCGTCATCCTCTCGACGGGTACCATCCTCGCCATGTGGCTGGGGGAACGGATCACGGACAAGGGGATCGGCAATGGTATATCCATGATCATCATGGTGGGGATCATCGCCCGTCTGCCCCAGGCTATCATTTTTGAATTCAATGCCCAGGTCAATGCCGGCGGATTGCTGGTCTTTGTATTCGAGTTGCTTGCCTTTTTCTGCGTCACCATGTTATGTATCGTCATTGTGCAGGGCGTGCGCCGCATTCCGTTGCAGTTTGCCAAACGCATGGTCGGCAGGGGCAACACCAATATTCCACAATCCGGTAACCGGGACTACATTCCGCTCAAGGTGAATGCCGCCGGGGTGATGCCGATCATTTTTGCCCAGGCCATCATCTTTTTGCCGATGACCGTCGCCCAATACCTGATGGGCAGTAATGGTTCCGGTGGAGGCAGCCTCCTGGCGGCACTCAATGATCCATTTTCAACCGCTACCGCCGTTCTGTCTTTTGTCCTTGTTGTCGTTTTCACCTATGTTTATACGGCGCTCGTGGTCAATCCACAGCAATATTCGGAATACCTCAAGCGGCAAAATGCCTTCATTCCCGGTATCAAACCCGGAAAAGAGACCGCCGAGTTTATCGATACGATTACCACCCGTGTGACGCTACCCGGAGCTATCTTCCTTGGCCTGATCACCATTCTGCCCAAGATGGCCTTTGGCCTCGGGGTCAACCAGAGCTTTGCCCTGTTTTTTGGCGGTACTTCCCTCCTCATCCTGGTAGGGGTGGTGCTGGATACCCTGGCCCAGATTGAAAGCCACCTCCTCATGCGCAAATATGATGGGCTGGTCAAATCAGGCAAACTGAAAGGCAGGAGCGGAACAGGTATGCAGATTGGCGCTAATATGTAATTCCAATCGTCTGAGCCTACCTGAATGTCCCTGCTGACACGCTTTCAGTACAAGTCCGAAGAAGAGATCGAAATCCTCAGGCAAAATTGCCTCCTCGTCAGCCACACCCTGGCCGAAGTGGCCCGCCATATCCGGCCCGGGGTCACCGGTCTCCAACTGGATACCCTTGCCGAAACGTTTATTCGCGACCATGGAGCCGAGCCCGCTTTCAAAGGATACCCAGGGACCGTCTTCGATTTTCCGGCGTCCCTGTGCGTTTCTTTCAATGAAGTGATCGTCCATGGTATCCCGGATCAGCGTGAAATAAAAGAAGGGGATGTCCTGTCCGTGGATTGCGGGGTCAAAAAGGACGGTTTTTTCGGGGATTCTGCCTTCACCTTTGCGGTCGGGGAGATCCCGGCCGAAGTCATGAACCTCCTGGTGGTGACCCGGGAATGCCTGGATCTGGCAATCCGGCAGGCAGTGGCGGGCAACCGCCTCGGCGACATCGGGTACGCCGTCCAGCACCACGCGGAGACCGTCCACGGCTTCGGGGTGATCCGGGAAATGGTGGGCCACGGTATCGGCCGGCAACTCCATGAGCCCCCGGAAGTGCCCAATTACGGCAAACGGGGCAAGGGCCCTGTCCTCCATGAGGGACTGACCATCGCGATTGAGCCCATGATCAACCTGGGAAGCCGGGAAGTGGTCATGAAAAAGGACGGATGGACCCTCCATACCCGGGATTTGAAGCCATCCGCCCATTACGAACATACCGTAGCGGTGCGGAAGGCTGAGGCTCAGGTACTTTCAGACCATTCCGGGGTGGATGAAGCCATAAAAAATAATGTCAATTTGTCCGGAATATGGATAAAAAACTAGATATTTGCACTCCAAAATCAAAAAATGGCTAAACAGCAGGTCATCAAACAAGATGGAATCATTGAGGAAGCCCTGTCAAATGCCATGTTCAGAGTTCGGTTGGAAAATGACCATATGCTCATCGCCACGATCTCTGGAAAGATGCGGATGAACTATATACGAATCCTCCCGGGGGATAAGGTGTCGGTGGAAATGTCCCCGTACGATTTGTCCCGGGGAAGAATCACCTACAGGTATAAATAATGCCGGCTAAGGCCGCCCAAATCAGGAAAAAATGAAAGTAAGAGCTTCAATTAAGAAAAGATCCGTCGACTGCAAGATCGTCCGGAGGAAGGGGAAACTCTACATCATCAACAAGAAGAATCCGAAGTTTAAACAACGCCAGGGATAATCAAAGATCAATAACGTATGGCTCGTATAGCAGGGGTAGACCTTCCCAGAAATAAACGCGGTGTCATCGGCCTCCAATACATCTTCGGTATCGGGAGCAGCCGCGCCAAAAACATCCTTGAACACCTCAAGATTGATGAGAATGTCAAAGTCCAGGATTGGACCGATGACAACGTGATGCATATCTCCCGCGTCATCCAGGAGCAGTATAAGGTGGAAGGGGAATTGCGGTCCGAAGTGCAGTTGCAGATCAAGCGCCTGATGGACATCGCCTGCTACCGTGGCCTGCGTCATCGTAAAGGCTTGCCGGTCAGGGGCCAGCGGACCAAGACGAATGCGCGCACCCGGAAAGGGAAGCGGAAGACCGTAGCCAACAAAAAGAAAGCAACCAAGTAACAGCATAGGCGTGGCACGAACGTGTCGCGCTGCGTAAACGATCCAAAGCATGGCCAAGACAGTCAAAAAAGTAGCGAAAAAGCGCAAAGTCAAGGTGGAATCCGAAGGCAAGGCGTTTATCCAGGCTACCTTCAATAATATCATTGTGACCGTAACCAACCGGGCCGGAGATGTGGTCTCCTGGTCTTCTGCCGGCAAAGCAGGGTTTAAAGGTTCGAAGAAAAACACCCCTTACGCCGCCCAGGTTGCCGCTTCCAGCGCTGCCCAGGAAGCGTTTGATGCAGGCATGCGCTCGGCCGAAGTTTTTGTCAAAGGACCCGGCTCCGGAAGAGAAGCCGCCATCCGGGCGATCGATGCCATAGGGGTGCGCGTATCCCGCATCCAGGATTTGACACCGGTTCCGCACAACGGCTGCCGTCCACCAAAAAGAAGAAGAGTATAATCATCTTGTTTAAGCGTCGCTTAAACATATAGATACACATATGGCAAGATATACAGGACCAACCACCAAAAAAGCCAGGGCCTTAGGCGAGATGATCTATGGCTTCGACAAGAGCTTCGAGCGGAAAAAATACCGCCCGGGCCAGCATGGGAACTCCAAGCGTCGTCGTCAGAAATCGGAGTATGCCCTCCAGTTGCTGGAAAAGCAAAAAGCAAAATACACCTATGGTGTGCTCGAGCGCCAATTCCGTAACATCTTCGAAAAAGCCAGCTCTAAAAGCGGTGTTACAGGTACGGTGTTGCTCCAGTTGCTGGAATCCAGGCTGGACAATACCATCTATCGCCTCGGTATCGCCAAGACACGCCGCTCCGCCCGCCAGCTTGTTTCCCACAAACATGTCCTGGTCAATGGCGATCTGACCTATGTGCCCTCCTATCAATTGAAACCGGGTGACGTGGTGGCCGTGCGCGGCAAATCACAGCATATCGAACTTATCCATGATAATGTAGCGGCTAAAACAGACATCCGCAAATTCCCCTGGCTGGAATGGAATCCCGACCGTATGGAAGGCAAATTCCTTACCTACCCGGAACGCGATGATATTCCCGAACGGATCAACGAACAGCTGATCGTCGAGTTGTACTCCAAGTAACCCGGGGGCGACAACCGATCGCCCGCCAGGTTTGTTTTAGATCGATCTTTTACATTCATCTTTTAGTCCATAGCGTCATGAGCATCCTGAATTTTCAAAAACCGGACAAAATATTATTACAAAAGGCCACTGATTTTCATGGTCTCTTTGAATTCAAACCCCTCGAACCGGGCTTTGGCCAGACCATTGGTAATTCACTCCGCCGCATCCTCCTCTCCTCCCTGGAAGGATACGCCGTTTCCGCCATCCGCATCGCCGGTGTCGATCATGAGTTTTCGAGCATCCCGGGCGTGGTCGAAGACGTCCTGGACATCATCCTCAACATCAAACAGATCCGCCTCAAATCCAATATCAAAGGCGATAAAGCCAACGAACACCAGATCTATATCACGATCAGCGGCCAGGAAGAATTCCGCGCCAAAGACATCGAATCCAAAACGAATGTCTTTAAAGTGATGAACCCCGATCTGCTGATCTGCCGGATGGAGCCATCCGTCAATCTCGAACTGGAGATGACCATCACCAAAGGAAGAGGGTATGTGCCGGCAGAAGACAATATGCCCGAAAACGCGCCGATCGGCGTTATCCCGGTGGACGCTATCTATACGCCCATCAAAAAGGTCGCTTACCATGTCTCCAATACCCGTGTCGGGCAACGCACCGACTACGAGAAACTGAGCATTGAAGTGGAAACGGATGGGACGATACACCCGGAAGAGGCCATCAAGGAAGCAAGCCGTATCATGATCCAGCACCTGATGCTGATCACGGACGAGCATATCACCTTCGATGACAAGGTGGGTAAGGAAGACGGGATTGTCAACGAGCACATCCTGAGCATGCGCAAATTGCTCAAGACGTCCCTCGAAGACCTGGATCTGTCCGTTCGCGCCTACAATTGCCTCAAAGCTGCCAAGATCAATACGCTGGCCGAATTAGTGAAGTTTGATACGCATGAATTGTTGAAGTTCAGGAATTTCGGCAAGAAGTCGCTCGTGGAAATTGAGGAACTGCTCCAGATGAAGGGGCTCACCTTCGGAATGGATCTTTCGAAATATAAACTCGACGAAGAATAAATCGTAACGGCGGGCAGTGCCCACCACATCATTTTATTGCAGTAACTGTGCAGGATACATAATCCCGGTGCTGCGAAGCAAACCAATTCTTTAACCAAAACCTAAAAATGGCATGAGACACGGTAAGACCATCAATCACCTCGGACGTAAAGCCGGACACCGCGCCGCGCTATTGATGAACCTCAGTATCGCCCTGATTACACACAAGCGGATTTTTACCACGGTGGCAAAAGCCAAAGCACTGAAAAGGCACATCGAACCCCTGATCACCAAAGCCAAAAACAATACGACGCACAGTCGCCGGGTGGTCTTTTCTTACCTGGATCATAAGGAAGCGGTTACGGAGTTGTTCTCTGCCATTGGACCCAGGGTGGCTAACCGGCCGGGTGGCTATACCCGTGTCATCCGTACCGGATTCCGCCGCGGGGACGGGGCAGAAATGGCGATGATCGAATTCGTCGATTTCAACGAAATCTATACAAACCCGAAACGCCGCAGAAGTGAAAAGAGCGCCGCTGTCACCAAAACCCGTCGCACGCGCCGGGGAAGCGGTAAGACGAAAGCAGCTGCACCAGCCGCCGCCGCTGCTGCGGCTGCCGCCGCCTCAGAGGAGGAATAATAAAAGCAGGAAGCCGGGTTCGCCCGGCTTTCGTGTTTATTCCCCTTTCTGTCCACACCCTAAGCCTGGCTTTTTTATTACCTTTGCATCCCGATATGGGATCAGATGCTTTAGCCCCCAAAGCCATCCTCTTACTTGAAGACGGGACGTATTATGAAGGCAAGGCTGCCGGCAAACCCGGCACGGCCACCGGTGAGATTTGCTTTAATACCGGCATGACCGGATACCAGGAAATTTTTACCGATCCCTCTTACTTCGGCCAGATCCTCGTCACTACCCACGTCCATATCGGCAATTACGGGACGAAGCGCGAAGAAGTGGAAAGTCATCACATGCAGATCAATGCCCTGGTCTGCAAAACCTTTATCGATGAATACAGCCGGGCCATGGCGGACAAGTCCATCCAGGCCTATTTTGAAGAGCAGGGACGTATGTGCATTTATGGGGTGGACACGAGGGCAATTGTCAAGCACATACGCAGCAAAGGCGCGATGAATGCCATCATTTCCAGCGAAGACACCGATATCGAGTCCCTGAAAAAGAAACTGAAAGCCGTGCCTTCCATGGAAGGCCTCGAGCTGGGTTCGGTCGTCTCTACGACCGAAGCCTACGAAGTAGGAGATCCCGCAGCACCCTTCCGTGTCTCCGCACTGGACTATGGGATCAAATCGAACATTCTCCGTTGCCTGACAGACCGGGGCTGCCATGTCAAAGTCTTTCCTGCCAAGGCAACCTATGAAGAAGTGATGTCTTTCAGGCCCCATGGGGTATTTCTGTCGAATGGACCCGGGGATCCTGCGGCCATGACGTATACGCACGCCATGATCAACCAGGTGGTGCAATCCGGGCTGCCGGTATTCGGCATTTGCCTTGGACATCAATTGCTGGCCTTATCCCAGGGCATTTCGACCTATAAGATGCACCATGGCCATCGCGGTATCAATCACCCGGTCCTTCACCTTGAAACCGGCCGTTGCGAGATTACCAGCCAAAACCATGGTTTCGGCGTCTCGCCCGGGTCTATCGAAACGCACCGCGACAAAATCGAGGTCACCCACGTCAACCTCAATGATCAGACGATCGAAGGGTTGCGGATCAAGGGCAGACCAGCATTTTCCGTACAGTATCACCCGGAATCCTCCCCCGGACCGCATGACTCCCGTTACCTGTTTGACAGCTTCATTGCCCTGATGACCCATAAAAATTAGGAAATAAGACCTGAAGACTCAACAGGTAAACGATGCCTCACCGTCATCATTCACAATTCATGGTTCGTAATTCGTAATTCGTAATTCATAATTCGTAATTCTTGATCCGCTGCTTCCATTAAACAAATCAACCCTTAAACGCATCAACTGTACATGAGCGCAATCATTGATATCATCGCCCGCGAGATCCTGGACAGCCGGGGCAACCCAACCGTAGAAGTGGAAGTCATGACCGAATCCGGTGTGCAGGGCCGGGCTGCTGTACCGTCCGGTGCGTCGACCGGCAAGCACGAAGCGGTGGAATTGCGGGATGGCGATCCCACACGTTACCTCGGTAAAGGGGTGCTGGACGCCTGTAAGAATGTGGAGGAAAAAATCGCGGAAACGATTCTCGGCCTCGATGTGTCCGAACAACTGGAAATAGATCAGGCGATGATCGATCTTGATCCCAACCTGAATAAATCCGGTATCGGCGCCAATGCCATGCTGGGGGTCAGCCTCGCGGTCGCCAAAGCCGCAGCCGCTGAACATCGTCAACCTTTGTTCCGGTATATCGGCGGCGTGAATGCCCATATCCTTCCCGTGCCCATGATGAACATTCTCAATGGAGGATCGCATGCCGACAACAGCATCGACTTCCAGGAGTTTATGATCATGCCCGTAGGGGCGGATCATTTTCGCGATGCCTTGCGCATGGGGGCGGAAGTGTTTCACCATCTGAAGAAAGTATTGCATCAGGCCGGGTACTCCACCAATGTGGGGGATGAAGGCGGTTTTGCCCCCAATATCAAATCCAATGAAGAGGCCATCGAAACGGTCCTGAAGGCCATTGAAAATGCGGGCTACAAACCCGGCGATGACATCGTCATTGCCCTGGATGCCGCGGCTTCTGAGTTTTACCAGGAAGAGGAGCGCATGTATGTTTTCCGCAAATCCAGCGGAATGAAAAAATCTTCCGAGGAAATGGTGGAATATTGGAAAAACTGGAGCGAGAAGTACCCGATATTCTCCATTGAGGACGGTTTGCACGAAGATGACTGGACCGGTTGGTCAAAACTGACGGCAGCCATCGGACATCGTGTCCAGTTGGTGGGAGATGATCTCTTTGTGACGAATGTCGACCGGTTGAGCCTGGGGATCGAACGGCAGAGTGCCAACAGTATTCTCATCAAATTGAATCAAATCGGGACATTATCGGAAACCATTGATGCCGTCCACCTGGCCACCCGTAATGGTTTTACCTCCATCATCAGTCACCGTAGCGGTGAAACAGAAGACGTAACCATTGCCGACCTGGCCGTAGCGCTCAATACCGGGCAGATCAAGACCGGATCGCTGTCCCGTTCGGACCGGGTCGCCAAATACAATCAGCTGCTCCGGATATCGGATATGCTCGGTGATTCGGCATTCTATCCGGGCAGATCCCTGCTGGGACGTTAAGGCACTTTCCAGGCCCTTGTTGCACGATTTTTCCTGTTAGGATATGCCTTATCTGCCTCGGAATTGTCCCCATATGGGTATCGTATTCGTTGGATAATCCGGAGCCCCTGGCGGTGGGAGAGGATAAGTCCCTGCATCCGCGAATAGCCTCCTTTCTTTCCAATACAGGACCCGGAATTGATCCTTTTCCCTGTCCCCGGATGCATTTGGCAGGTACCATGGATAATGCTTATCTTTCGTGCCGGTATCAGGTCTCAAACTACATGAAGAAGCTTATTTATCTGCGGCAGGCCATCGCTTCGATGATCGCTGCCGGCTGGCTCAATAAATACTCTGTGTCGGCAAGCCTTTTCGTCCTCTGGATGCTGTTTTTTGACCGGCATAATGTCTTCACCCAGTGGAATCTCCGGCACACGGTCGAACAGTTGGAATCTTCCATTGAAGAATACCAGGAAGAGCTGGCCAAGGCGGAAACCGCGCATCGAGACCTGATGAACAATAAGGAGAAATTTGCCAGGGAAAAATACCTGATGCATCGCCCGGATGAAGACGTCTTCTTATTTCAATAATCGAATCATGAATCTGTATTCCTTTGTTCTATCCATGGGATAAAGGGTAAATGTAAAGTATGAGCGTACTGGTTGGAAAAGACAGTCGTGTCCTGGTCCAGGGTTTTACCGGAACAGAAGGCACGTTTCATGCCGGGCAAATGATCGAATACGGCACCCATGTCGTGGGTGGCGTTACGCCCGGGAAAGGCGGACAACAACATCTGGAGCGTCCTGTATTCAACACCGTGCAACAGGCCGTGGAAGCGACCGGGGCAAATGTATCCATCATCTTCGTTCCTCCCGCCTTTGCCCCCGATGCCATACTCGAAGCGGCAGAAGCAGGGATCCGGGTCATCGTCTGCATTACAGAAGGGATCCCGGTCCAGGACATGATCAAAGTCAAGGATTATATCCGCAAAACGGGAAGCCGGTTGATCGGGCCCAATTGTCCCGGCATCATTACTCCCGGGGAAGCCAAAGTCGGTATCATGCCTGGATTCATCCATCAGCCAGGAAGAATCGGGATTGTATCCAGGTCCGGCACGCTCACCTATGAAGCCGTCGACCAGGTCACCAAGGCCGGCATGGGTCAGTCCACCTGCATTGGGATCGGCGGTGATCCGATTTGCGGAACCACCACACTGGAAGCCGTCCAGTTGTTAATGGAAGACCCGGATACGGACGGGATCATCATGATCGGGGAAATCGGGGGCAGTATGGAATCGGATGCAGCGTACTGGATCCAGGCGCATGGCACCAAACCGGTCGTTGGTTTTATCGCAGGGCGTACCGCTCCCAAAGGCCGAAAAATGGGCCATGCCGGCGCCATTATCGGTGGCAAAGCCGATACCGCTGCCGCTAAAATGGAAATCCTCGCCGCATGCGGTGTGCATGTAGTAGAGTCTCCCGCGCAGATCGGCGCGACCATGGCAAGCGTTCTCAAAAGAGGACCGGGGATTTAAAAGAAGGGCAACCGTTAATTAACCAGGGTTATCATGAATCATCAATTACTGCAGGGAAAGCGTGGCGTGATCTTTGGCGCGCTGGATGAAAGTTCGATTGCCACCCATGTGGCCAGGCAATGTGTCGCTGAAGGCGCCAAAATCACGATGACCAATGCCCCCGTCGCCATGCGTTTTGGATCGATACAGCAGTTGGGCGAGGAACTGCAGTCCGAGGTGATCGCCGCTGACGCCACGTCGACAGAAGAACTCCAGAACCTCTTCGTCAAATCCAGGGATATTCTGGGGGGGCCATTCGATTTCGTTTTGCATTCCGTCGGCATGTCACTCAACGTGCGCAAGGGGAAGACTTACACGGACCTCAATTATGAATGGATGCACAAGACCATGGACATCAGTGCCATGTCTTTTCACCGGATGATGCAGGTGTTGTACCAGTTGGATGCCATGGCTGAAGGGGGTTCTATCCTGGCATTAAGCTACATCGCCGCCCAACGTGTCTTTCCCGATTACAATGAAATGGCGGATGCCAAAGCACTGCTGGAATCTTTTGCCCGCAGTTTTGGCTATCATTTTGGTGTCCGGAAAAAGGTCCGGGTCAATACCATTTCCCAATCGCCAACCCGGACTACCGCCGGAAGCGGCGTAAAAGGTTTTGATGATTTCTTCGGGTATGCGGAGTCTATGGCCCCACTCGGAAATGCCACCGCCCAGGATTGTGCCCGTTACTGTGCCGTTCTTTTTTCAGATTATACCAAGGCCGTCACGATGCAGAACCTCTACCATGACGGCGGATTCAGTTCGATGGGGATCAACCCGGCGATCCTCAACAAGGAATAGGGACCCGGCCCAGTGCGTTATCCATCGTACATGAACCCGAATTTCCGGAATCTCACCCTGCTCCTTATCTGCTGTTTGTTTTTCCCGGCATGGGCTATCGCCCAGCAAAAGGATCTTTCACAAACCATCGGTAGCACCCGCGAGGATACCATCACCAATGGCGTCATGCCTTTGGATACCCCGGTTGCGATGAAGTATGTGCTGGCAGAGGATGAACAAACGATCTATAGCGAGACGGACACGTTCCAGTGGGAAGATCTCCGGCATCAGCCCCCGGGTTTTGGACAGGGGTACCTTGGTAACCTGGGTTCGGCAACGCGTTCCCTGGTGGCAGGGACACAGGAACCATTTGGTTTTCATACCGGTTGGTTTCAATACGACCCCTACTTTATTCATGAATCAACCTTCCGGTATTACCATCAGTTGGTGCCTGTCGCAAAAATCAAATACTCCCAGTCCGGGCAGGAGGACACCTATCTCTCGCTGGAGTTCGGCAGGAGCTTCGCCAAAGGCATCAGCCTGAGTGTCCAGTATAACCGGATCAACCAGCTTGGGGAGTTTGCGCATCAGCATCAAAAAAATACAGGATTAGGAATTGGTGTATGGCATCATGCCGCGAGCGGTAAGTATGATGCCTTTTACAACCTCATCGCGAATGCGGCGGCCGCGGAAGAAAATGGTGGAATCACCTCCACCGCCCTGATCGGCGATCCGCTCTATCCCGATCTCAGCATACCGGTTTGGATCACAGAAGGGCTGACCAATCATAAGCACAGATCCTTTATGACGCGTCAGGTGTTTCATCTCGCACCAGACTCGGCATCGCTTGGAATCGACTTCTGGATCAAAGCCAGGTATGAAACCGGAATCTTTAAATATGCGGATCCGGGGGCCTCTAAAATCCGTTCCTACTACGGTCCTGATTTCCTCCTGGAGGATCGCGGTATCCGGCAGTATACCTATGTTGAAGAGCATAGTGAAAGTGCCGGGCTCACCTTGCCCTGGACCAGGGCGCATTCGGTCATCGATGCCTCGCTCCGTTACCGGCATATCCGGTTAGAACAGGAACCCGATAACAGGATCATTCATGAGTTGTACCTGGAAGCCAGCGGAGATTTTCAATGGATAGAGGCGCTGAAACTGAAGGGCAAGTTTTCCCTGGGATTGGGTCAGGCGGACGGTATTTATTCCTTTGAAGCCCATGGGGATCTTATGGTCGGACCTTTGGGTCACCTGGAAGGCGAGTGGTCCATCCAGTCCCGCCGGCCGTATATGACGGAAGAGAAAATCTACGTCAACCAGTTGCCGGTGTACGCCACCGGGCTCAAAAATCCATTTGTGAATGACATTAGCGTAAAGTGGATCCTGGAGAAACAGGACCTCCAGGCCGGAGTCCGTTGGCTGGTCTATGACCAGTACATATATTTTGACTCACTGGCCATGCCGGTTCAACGCCCGGGCTCTTTTTCCCTGCGCCAGGTATCCGTATCCAAAGGTTTTGATTTCCGTTGGTTCGGCCTAAAAGGCAAAGCCGTCTGGCAGCCGGATGTAAAACCCGAACTGGCCCTGCCCAAAACGATGTTTACCGCGAGTCTTTATGGCAGGATCAACTTATTCCGGAAAAAAGTAACCCTGATGCCCGGGACGGATATCACCTATTACAGCGCTTTTCCCGGTATCACCTATTTCCCGGTGAATGGTGTCTATCATCTGACCGGCAAAACGGATATGCCGGAGTATATCCGGATCGATGCGGCCGTGGGCATGAAAATTAATTTCATGAAAATATTCCTTCGCATGGAGGATATCCAGGGCCTGCTGGAAGATCGCGTGTTATACCAGGCAGCGTTGTATCCCTATTATCGCGGGTACCTGCGGCTGGGTCTCCAGGCCGGGTTTTTCAATTAACGGTTTACTTTTCTATATTTACACATTCCATTTTTCACGCCTCTTGTGATCCGACAGGATTGGATCATCTTCCCGGATCGTTATTCGCTTTTGGTGGATCCACGTCATTCAAATTCACCCTGATGGAAAAATTAAAGTATTCCCGCTTTTTGCTTTCGAAAGACGATTTCTACGGGGACCCGGAAGAAGTTTATCAGGCGGCGCTCCATGCCACGTATTACGAGCCGGAACATGTCACCGGCATGCGCAGCACCACGGTCTATCACCCCCCGGGCATCAAAAAGAAACTGGAAACGATTCTTGGTATCCGGATTACGCGATGGGACACGGATCCGGTGGAAGAAAACGGGGTGTTCTATCAGGGATTGTCCGGTGGAAAATCAAAAGAAGTTCCAGGCGTTCATTCCGACGAACCCTATAACGACATTACAGTGTTGATCTACCTGACGCCGGGACTGCCCGTTGATTGCGGTACCTCCCTCTGGATGCATAAGCAAACGGGTCTTTGCGACCCGCCGATGCCGCGGGATGCCCGCCGTCTCGGGAAACGCCTGGGTGATCTGCAGTATCAATTTGAAACAGAGTCCAAAATCCGGTCAAAATGGATCGAAACCGACCGGGTTGGGTACCGATTCAATCGCATGGTGGCATACCCTTCCGGGGCGCTGCATTCGGCCACAAGACATTATGGCGGGCATTTGAAGAATGGGAGGCTCTACCAGACCTTCCGGATTGGCGTGGATTGGGATTCCTTTAAGCTGACCAAGGCCTGAACTCACTTCGCCGGCAAGGCGCGCAGAAATTTCACCAGCGCGTGTTGATAGAGGTATACATCCACTGGTTTATACCGGATCATGTCAGCCAGATGCTTTAGTCCAGCGGGTTCTGTTATCGGGCATGCTTCCGCGAGAAGTCCTGTTTCTTTGCCTACAGTCAATTCTTCAGGAGTGAGCTTTCCAGCAAGGCCGGTTTTACGGAGGAGTTTTTCCAGGCATTCGGCTTCAGCCTGGCTACGGTTGCCTTTAAATTGCTTGTGGATCATGCGGCTGATCCGGGCAAAGACATCTGTAACTTTTGGAGGTACCTGTCCTTCCAGCAGTAAACCCAGGTTGCTGCCGGTAAATTCGATAAGCGTTTTCTCGCTGGTCCGGTATCCTTTCCTGGCGGCAATTTTCTTCGACTCGGATGCGGCTTTCTGCCGGAGCCGTTTGTCCAGTGGTCTGAATCCAAAACGGTAATAGAACCAGAAAGCACCTGAGGTAATGCCATCCGGATTGTCCAGGCCAAACTGGTACGGCTCCACTTCAACGTAACGAAGACCAAATACCTGGCGATACACGCGGAGCAATTGTCCCATGACATACCCGGATTCGCCGCCCCGGTAGCTTTCAAAAATATTCATGCCGAAGATAGCCATCTCGCCAAAGACCCAGGCCCCGCCGTAAGCGCAGGGATAACCATTTTTGAAGGCCGTAAAGCCAACATAGGATTCCAGGGGCAATTGCCTGGAAGGGACCATGTCGTAGATGGCGACGGTGATTCCCCTGTCCAGGTAATACAACTTCAAGGACGATTCAGTCATGAAGGTGGTCGGATCCGTTTCCCGTGCGGTCAGCGCCATGGCATTTTTGATAATCCGGATGGCATCCGGCGAATGGATGGCTTGTTGTGGCAGGGGTTGACGGATCAAATCAAGGAAATCAAATTTCTTGACCAGGGCATGATGAAAATACAGGGGTGCCTGTTCCAGGAAATTCATGGCTTTTGAGAAACGCGCATGAAGGGGATGCAGCCGCACAAAGACTGCGAGGCGGTCAAAAAGATGATCCTTGATCAAGGGCTGATCATCCAGCCGGCTCAGTTGGTCCAGGATAAAAGCCAGCCATTGGGAAGACGGAATATGAAGGCTCTTCAGCAGTTCCCCATTGGTCATGCCGGCGGTTGTCCTGGCCTGCTCGACGGACGGAAGCGTCAGGCGTAAAACATCGTTGAGGGATAAAGGGGAATCCTCAAAAGAATCGAGGCTTGCACGAAGATCCGGATGCGCGTTGAGCCATCGGACACCATCATGCGAAAACTGGCCGATGGTATCGGTAAATGGCATGCCGGTGTTCTCCAATAGTTTGTCCGGATTTTTACGCCGTGTCCGTAAACGAGCGGCGATGCGCTGCAGCGCCCGCCCGCATTGATGGAATTCTTTTTCATCGGCGGGATAAGCGCGGAGGAACAGCAGGAGTTCGTGATAAACAAAGAGGTCTTGCCGGATTGGCAGGGCCGATTTTTCCAGGGCCGATAAAGCTTCTTTCTTACGTGCCAGGCCCTCCGGGTCAAAACGCAAGTGGTGCGTTTTGAGTTTTTGGACCTCTGTTCGGAAAGAAGGGCTCACGGTTAAAGATATTGGAAGTCCTTTGCTTTTCCCGTATTTTTGACGATCATCATAAAAACAAATCAAACACATGAAAAGTATTCTTGTCGTCAGCCTCCTGTGCACGATCGTTGCACTGCCTTTCTGCAAAATGTCCGGGCAGGAGGATAAATCGACGCGTCCCAGCCCGCCGGCTGAGGCCCATGCCACCCTGGGTGCCGCGATGGTCTCGATCAACTATTCCTCTCCGGCCGTCAAAGGCCGTACCGTCTGGGGCAGCCTTGTTCCCTATGGCAAAGTATGGAGAACGGGAGCCAACGAAGCAACTGTCTTTGAAACCTCTGCTGACCTCATGGTCAATGGACAAAAACTGCCTGCCGGGAAATATGGATTGTTTACCATCCCTGGTGAAAAAGAATGGACATTCATCTTCAATTCGGTTTGGGACCAATGGGGGGCCTTCAAATATGATCAGGCCAAAGATGTCCTGCGGATCACCGCCGTGCCGGAAAAATCCCAGGCGTTTAATGAGCGCATGAAATTCGAGATTTCGGACCATGTCGTTTCCCTGCTTTGGGAAAACCTCAAAGTCAGCTTCGTCGCCAAGTAAAGCTGAAAAAAAAGAGATGCACCGCGTGCATCTCTTTTTTTTATAACGTATAGTTGGGACTCAGCAGGTCCTCCCGTTCGGAATAGAATTCATTGATGTAGGCGACGATATCATCCGGGTCGTCCAGGATCGGGAGCATGTCCAGGTCCTGCGCATGAATGTTGTTTTCCTGCCGGCACATGACATCGAGCATCCACTGTTTAAGCCCGGACCAGAAAGTGCTGCCTACCAGGATAACAGGCACGGGGGTGATTTTTTTGGTTTGAATCAGGGTCAGCACTTCAAATATTTCGTCCATGGTCCCGAATCCGCCCGGAAGTACTACAAATCCCTGGGCGTACTTGACAAACATGACTTTCCGGACAAAGAAATACCGGTGATTCAGATTTTTATCCTCATCGATATAAACATTATGGGATTGCTCGAAAGGCAGGTCGATATTAAGTCCTACGGAAATCCCTCCCTGTAAGCTGGCGCCTTTATTGGCCGCTTCCATAATGCCCGGACCGCCCCCGGTGATAATCCCGAAACCGGCATCCGTCAGTTTCTGGGCGATCTTTACGGCAAGCTGGTAATAGGGCATATCGGGCTTCGTGCGGGCGCTCCCAAAGATGGAAATGCACGGACCGATACGGTTGAGGGACTCGAAACCATCCACAAATTCAGCGATGACTTTAAACATGGTCCAGGCGTTTTCCGCCTTGATCTGGGTCCATTGTTTCATCAGGCGTGGAGGCAATCCTTCTGTCATATCAAACGGGTTGTGGTGAATCAGGCAATGACGTCACGAGCCGAGGGTGGCGCCGGTTTGGTTAATCGATCGAAGCCTGGTAATTGACAAATTCCTGCTCTATATAACGCTGAAGATCTTTCAGGTCGGAAAACCGGGCCAGGACATCCCGCATTTCCAGGGCGGATTGAGCAGTCGGCAGCACAAACCGGTCAATATCCTGTGCAGAAATCGTTTTTCCGCCGAGGATGATCAGCCGCTCGACGACATTCTTCAGTTCACGGATATTGCCCGTCCAGGGAAGGGACTGCAATTTCTTAATGGCCTTGGCGTCAAAAGTCCTTTCCGGAATCCCATAATCTTTACAGATCTCATTGCAGAAATGGTGAATCAACAGCGGGATATCATCCATGCGATCCTTCAGCGGTGGAACATCAATGATGATGACCGCCAGCCGGTGATATAAGTCTTCCCTGAACCGGCCTGCGTCTATCAGTTTGCGCAGATCCTTGTTGGTGGCCGCGATGACACGGACATCTACCCGGATTTGCTTGTCACCTCCGACGCGGACAATTTTATTTTCCTGGAGCGCTCTCAATACTTTAGCCTGGGCAGAGAGGCTCATGTCGCCGATCTCATCCAGGAAAATCGTTCCGCCATTGGCCAGTTCAAATTTTCCGGTACGCGTTTTTATGGCAGAGGTAAAAGCGCCTTTTTCATGCCCGAACAACTCACTTTCGATCAGTTCGGAAGGAATGGCGGCACAATTCACTTCGATCAGTGGGTGATC
This sequence comes from uncultured Saprospiraceae bacterium, assembly GCA_964617515.1. Taxonomy (GTDB): domain Bacteria; phylum Bacteroidota; class Bacteroidia; order Chitinophagales; family Saprospiraceae; genus Opimibacter. The sequence continues at coordinate 25,383 of CAZTXO010000013.1, forward strand.
CTTGCGGTGACTCTTCTGGTGGATCCAGTGGGCCACCAATTCTTTGCCGGTGCCGTTTTGTCCCGTGATCAGCACACGTGCTTCGGTGGGGGCCACCAGGTCGATCGTGGACATGATCTGGCTGATGCACTTTGATTGCCCGATGATGGGTTGCGAACGGTTGTTGCTGACCTTGGTCTGAAGCACTTTGCGTTCGGAGATCAATTCGGACTTGTCCATGGCGTTCCGCAGCGTGATGAGGAGCCGGTTGAGATCCGGTGGCTTGGAAATAAAATCAAATGCCCCTTTTTTGACCGCCTCCACGGCGGTATCGATGGAGGCATGACCGGAAATCATGACAACCGGGGTTTCACGGGCAATCTCCTGAATCCGATCCAGGGCATCCATGCCATCCATCTTGGGCATTTTGATATCCAGGATGATGACATCATACGGGGACTGTTTGATTTTCACCAGGGCTTCCATGCCGTCGGATGCCTCATCCACTTCATATTTTTCAAACTCAAGGATATCCCGCAGGGTATGGCGGATGCTGCGCTCATCATCGACAATCAGGACTTTGGACATAGGGAATCGGGTTCGTTTTGGTTAAGATATGATGAATTTTCATCAAAAATAGCATATTGATAGTAAATAGTTTATAATTTATGAAAAAAAATATATGTTCTTTCCCTGCCCAGGAAGAACATCATTCCCTCATACGGGATGTCATCTATTAGGTGCTGAAATTCAATTGCTTGCCTTTGCCTGGCGATCCGGGCAGGAGCAATGCGTGGGGTAATCCTGGCAGGAAATCCATTAAACCCGGCCCGACAGGACCAAAAAGGCCATCAGGCCCATCCCGGTTTCCAGGGCGGATTCCTGGATGTCAAACTTATTGGAGTGGACCGGAGGATTGACCCGGTCAGGCCATCCCGTGCCGAGCCGGTAAAAGGTAGCCGGTACGTGTTGCGAGTAAAAGGCAAAATCTTCGGAAGTCATCCGTTGTGGAAGTTCATGTACATATTCGGCCCCCAGGTAATCGATGGCTGCCTGCCGGCAACCTGCGGTAACATGATCATCATTGATCAGGCAGGGGTATCCCACTTCGATACGGACTTCAGCTTCCGTCCCGGAGCCATGACAAATGGATTCGACCAGATGGACCAGTCGACGATGCGTGTGGAAACGCCAGGCTTCATCCATTGCCCGAAGCGTGCCTTCCAGCACTACGCTTTCCGGGATAACATTGGTGGCACCCCCATCCGTATACATCCGACCGATCGTCAGTACGGCGGGAGACAGCGGATCAATCTGCCGGCTGATCAATTCCTGCAGCGCCGTCACGATGCGGGCGGCGACCGGGACCGGATCTATGCACAGATGCGGGGTGGCCGCATGCCCTCCTTTGCCGCGGATGGTGATATACAACTCATCCGCCGAGGCCATATATAAACCGCTTCTGAAGCCAACATGGCCCGCAGGCAGGGAAGGAAAAACATGCTGCGCGGCGATCCATTTTGGCTTTTCTTTTTCCAGAAGTCCCTGCTGTATCATCAGCGAAGCACCGCCCGGTAATTTTTCTTCGCCTGGCTGGAAAATTAATTTGACACAGCCCTGCAAGTGCTCGCGGGTTTCCTGCAATAGGGTGGCGGCTCCCAGGAGTGCGGCGGTGTGAACATCGTGGCCGCAGGCATGCATGATTCCTTCATGCACAGACTTATAGGGTACGTCATTGGCCTCCCGGATCGGCAAGGCATCCATGTCAGCGCGCAACATGACCAAAGGACCGTCAGCATCGCCCCGGATTTCCGCTACGATTCCATGGCCAGCCCAATCCGCTGTGAAGGGAATGCCCAGGGCTTTCAATTGGGATTTTATTTTTTCACTGGTGCGGACTTCCTGGAAGGAAAGTTCGGGGTGTTGATGCAGGTCTCGTCGAATCCCGGTCACCGTCGGCAACAATTCGCTTGCCCTGTCCCTGAGGCGGCGGATAAGGTTATGGTCCATAAAAGGTCAGCGTTTGTCCCAGTCTCCGCCATTGGGAAGCCACAATAGCGAGATCAGTTGTCCAATGATAGTCCCGTGCATAAACATAATGAATGTGTTCAAGTTTGTGGGCGGTATCCTCCGGACCTGAAGGATAGGCGGGTGCCAATACACCTGCCCGAAGCGCAGGTAGTGCTTCCCGGGACCTGTCCCCGGGATGATAAGAGACCCAGGTCATCTGGCCCGTCAGCACTTTCCACAGGTTTTTAAGAAATACGGCTGGCCCCGGAACCAAGATTGCCAGCAGCGGGATCAGGGGTATGCACAAGAGGGCCAATAGCAGGTCAAACAACCGTTTTGACCGGCGTGAAGCTGCATCCGACAGCCGAAAATGGATACGTAATCCATAGGATTCACCTTCTGTATCCCGGTTCATACTGCCGACGATATTCATCGTGGTACTCGCGGCAAGCATAAATCGTAAGCCGGGTCCGAGTTTCGAAATGGCCGCGGTAAATGCGGAAAAGGGAACGTCCTGCGCGGAGAAGATGACTTCGCGGACCTGGTGAACCCGGATGATTTCATCGATTTTTGAAAGAGGGCCTAAAACGTCCGGAGCTGAACCGGCCGTTTTAGCATCCGGCGTTACGGTGCCGATGATCTCGATTTGATCCCTGGATCGATTGATGAGTTCCTTTATCCGGTCTGATTCAGGATTACCAGCCACGATAATCGCTTTACGGGTCGCTTGCCGCGTTGTGCCTTCGACGCTTTTTTTCCATGGCGGAAGCATAGCCCGCGTAAGCCCGATGAAAAACAGGAAAGCCATCGCTCCTGATCCAATGACCATCCGGGAGGTCCGAAGATAGACGGGAAGGAATGCATACAGGATGATAAGCAACAGCATACCGGAGAAAAATCCGATCCACGAACGCTTCCTTTCCATCGGGCGATCGTACGCCCCGTAGACATACATGGACAGGATGCCGATCGCCGTATACAGCGGAATGTTGAATGTGTAGAATGACGAGCGGAAATAAGCAGGATCATGAAAATAATAGCTTGCCCATAAACGGCTGATCCCGTAAAATGATCCGAAAAGCAGGAGCGTATCCATCCCGGCAGGCCATGCCCGGGACAAAGCTTGCCGAACTAATTGGGTTCCCCCGTGGAGGTAAATCGCCAGGTGGATCAGTCCCTGCTGTCCTTTAAACTCCGGGTGCTTGCGGATAAAAATCAGCATGGCCTGGTAAAAGGTCATCAGGTAGTTGAGCGTCGTTTTTTTGGTGGATTCTCCCTTGTAGTGTATGATCTGAGTCACCGGCAGGTAATAAATCCGGAATCCCGCTTTGGTCAGTCGGTAGGAGAGGTCAATGTCTTCTCCATACATGAAAAAATCTTCATCCAGCCATCCAGCTTTATCCAGAGCCTTTTTTCGCACAAACATGAAGGCACCGGTTAATACTTCGATTTCAGCAGTCTGGTTTTCCCGCACATGCCCCTGGTAGTACCGGTTCCACAGGCGGGAGTGGGGAAATACCCGGTAAAGACCGGTCATCTTCATAAACGAAGCCAGGAGTGTCGGCAGCCCTCGCTTGGACTCGGGTAAGTAGCGACCGCTGCCGTCCAGCATGCGCACACCCACTGCACCCGCTTCCGCATGTTGATCCATGAAGGCGATGCAGGAGGAGATCGTGTCTTCGGACAAGACGGTGTCAGGGTTGAGTAACAGGACGAATTCACCCGTTGCCAGGGATAGTGCCTGGTTGTTTGCTTTGGCAAAACCTTTATTATCCGGATTGGCGATCAGGCGAACTTCAGGAAAGTATTCGTGGAGAAGTTGAGGCGTACGATCTACAGAAGCATTATCGACCACCCAGATCTCTCCGTCGATCCCTTGCAGGGCTTGCCGGACAGAGCGAAGGCAATTGTCCAGGAAGGGGTAAACGTTGTAGCTGACGATGATGACGGAGACTCTCAATCCGCAGGCAGATTAGGCGTTCTCGGGCAATTCGAGGTGGGTGCGGGCAACAATGGATCTTCCCAGGGTCAGGCCATCTGCATATTCAAGTTCGCCGCCAAAAGCAACACCCCGGGCAATGACACTTACTTTCACCGGATAAGGATGGAGCAATTTTGTCAGATAATAAATCGTGGTTTCTCCTTCGATGGTTGGGCTGATCGCCATGATCAGTTCGGTTACCTCCCCGTCCTTCAGCCGCGTCAGTAAACTGTCGATCTGCAGATCCTGCGGTCCCACGCCATCAATCGGGGATATGATGCCGCCAAGGATATGATATAATCCATGGTATTGACCGGTATCTTCGATGGCCATGACATCCCGTTCCGATTCCACCACGCAGATGGTATGTTGGTGACGGGAGGCATCCAGGCAGATCGCACATCGTTCGCCATCGGAGAGATTATGACAGGTGATACAATGGCGGATATGGTGGCGGATGCCATTGAGGCCATCCATCAGGTCGGGCAGGGTAGTGCTTTTATGCCGGAGCAGGTGCAGGGCGATGCGCAATGCGCTTTTCCTCCCGATGCCAGGCAACTGGCTGATCGCGCGGATCGCCTGTTCAAGATACTGGGAGGAATTCTGTGCCATAGTCCGGGTCGTTTGAAAGAAGGAATGATTATCGAGGGGGATCGCTTACAGTAACATGGCCAGCGGGTTCTCCAGGTATTGTTTGAAGGTTTGAAGAAATTTAGCTCCTGTGGCCCCGTCAATGACACGATGATCGCAGGACATGGTTACTTTCATCATCCGGCGTTGCCGGACGACGCCATCCGTCATAAACAGCTCATCGGCGATGGTTCCGATAGCCAGGATTGCGGAATCCGGTGGATTGATGATGGCGGTGAATTCATCGATGCCAAACATACCGAGGTTTGACACCGAGAAGGTATTTCCCTGCATTTCCTGGGGTTGTAATTTTTTATTCCTTGCTTTTTCGGCAAGGGAAGCCACCAGTGTATTGATCTCGCTGAGGCCCATCTGATCGGCCTTGAACAATACAGGGACCAGCAGCCCTTCGTCTACCGCCACAGCGACCCCGATATTGATGTCTTTGTTGATCCTGATCTTATCTCCGAGCCAGGAAGCATTGACCATCGGGTGTTGCCGCAAGGCGACGGCACAGGCTTTAATGACGAGATCATTGAAGGAGATCTTGGCGCCGGTCTGGTCGAGCAATAATTCACGCGCCTCGGTGGCCCGGTCCATTTGGATCTTTATCGTGAGATAGAAGTGGGGTGCGGAGAATTTGCTTTCCACCAGCCTTCGGGCAATGGTCTTCCGCATTTGCGAGAGGGGCACTTCACCGAATTGGGGCACAGCAGGTATTTTTTGAGAAGGTGCCGGTTCGGTTCCGGAGGCCACCAGTTGCTCGATATCCCGCTTGATGATTCGGCCTCCATCACCGCTGCCGGTCACGCGCGTCAGGTCGATACCTGCTTTAGAGGCCATGGATCTTGCGAGGGGAGATGTTTTCACGCGTGTTTCTTCCGTGGAGAGCACCGGTTCCGGCGTTATTTCAGGGACAGGAGTGGTTTCTTTTCCGTTGGTGACCACAGGTTTATCGGTGGGCTGCTTACCGGGTTGCCGTGTTTCGGTTTTCGACTCGGCTTCCAAGGCGATTCGATAGTCTTCCTCTTTAGCTCCGATCACCGCCAGAATGGCGTTGACCGGCGCAGGACCTTCCTTGACGCCAATGTAGAGCAGGTAGCCTTCATGGAAGCTCTCCAGTTCCATCGTGGCTTTATCCGTTTCCACTTCTGCTAATACATCGCCCGGGGACACCTTGTCGCCCACTTTTTTGAGCCAGCCGACGATATTCCCTTCTTCCATGGTATCGCTCAGCCGGGGCATGCGAATGATTTCAGCCATTTGGATTGTATTGATAATTAGCGCTGTAAAAGTAAAGATATAGCAGGGACTAATGTTAGGCTCCCGGGCTAAAAACTCAAAAGCCCCTGAGCCCGTATGGCCAGGAGCTTTTGATACACAAAAAATCTATCTCAAATAACCCTATACAAATGGAAGTGATTAATATCCCGAGTTAAAGTTGCCGGAATATTTACTGCCCGGCCGGGATGAACCAGGCGTATTTTGACCCGCTTCCGGGCCTGCCGGACGGCTCATTTCAGTGTCCGTCGAGGTAGCTACGCGAAATTCCACCCGGCGGTTGACATAGTGCCCGATTTCCTGTTCGCGGTTGGTGTTGTGCGTATCCTTGAGCCCTTTGGCTAAAGGAGATTCTTCACCGCCATAATTGACGATGAATCGGGTACGCGGAAGTCCATAATTGTTCACCAGGTAATTGACCGTTTCATTTGCCCGGTTGTAAGACAATACGTTATTGTAGTCACTTGGGTTCCGGTTGTCGGCATAACCCGTGGCGACCACCTTGATGTCCGGGTGCGATTTCATGACTGCGGCGATATTGTGCAGCGCGCCGTAAAACTCCGGTTTGATGTAATATTTGTCCAGGTCAAAATGGATCATGGGCAGGAACCAGTTCAGGTTGGCATCCAGGGCCGCAGTCCGTTGATTGATCAGGTCGACCACTTCATCTTCCGTGAGGTAAGGTTCAGCGTTCTGGGCTACCCCTTTGGCATCTACCTCAAACCCGGGAGGGGAATAGGGCTCCTGGTCTTTGCAATCCACGACGCCGTCACCGTCACTGTCCAGGGTGACCCCACGGGTATCCACGGCGCAACCGGCAGGCGTATTGATTTCCTGGTCGGTCATATCGATCACGCCGTCCCCATCGGTATCGGTGAGGTCAAATTTTGGCCGTTGCTTGAGGTCGGCAATATCGTTGAGCGGTCCATCCAGCGGATTGACCCAATAAAGCGGCTCAATGCGTTTTTCAAAAGAACCCAGGTTGATGCCCAGGCGAAGGGAACTGTAATGTGCAATGTCATTACTGGTGGATTCATCCAGGTCCGTGCGGTCTTCAAACGCATCGAGCAGATCGTTGTCGCTGAGCATGATCCTGTGTTCGAATCCAATGTTGATCCGCTTGGAGAGCTTCCGGGAAAGGCCCACGCCGACATGGACATGGGGGATCACCGTCTTGTTATTGCCAATGGTGATGATATCTTTTTCAACCCCGCCAGGCGTCTCAAAGTCGCCATCGAGCAGGTCTTTGAGTCTTTTCCGGGCTTCATTACGGCCGGAACTGGTATTCAGATCCAATCCGCTGATGACGCCGCTAAAATCATAGGGCTGCCCGTCATGCAACAGGTCCACGTGTGTTTTCGGAAGGTCAAGTCCGCCCCCCAGGACACCGTAGAAATTCCATTTATTGGAAGGGTTGTGAAAGAGAATATTGCCAATATTGAGAATCCCTTCGAAAGAGATATCGAGGATATTGGATTTGTAATTGCGGTGAATGTTGTCCGCATTCGTGGTCTCATCTGTATAAGCGGTGAGCCCGGGCTCGTCCAGGTAATTCTGCTGATAGGTTCTTTCCGCTTCCAGGAAATTGAAGCTGCGGGCATCGTATCCTTTTGAGGATTGATAGGTGACATCCACGCGCCAGGAAAGGGTGTAATTGATGGCTTTGCGCAAGTGCAGGCCAAATCCGTATCCCGCGGGAAACGGGGCTTCCACGTCCCCGGAGATGAAAGCGGGGCCCGCGTGGATGCCAAGTTCCCACATGCTCCTGGGCTTGGCGGAATATCTTGACTGTCCGGTCCTCCATAACTTATTCTGCTCCGGGTTGACCGTCATTTCATCCGGTATGACCGGGGATGAAAAGGAACCAGTCGCTTCCTGGGCAATGATCGGTAGGGCAAATAATATGGGGAGACTAGACAGTAAGACCTTGTAGAGTCGTGTCATAGTGGATAAGGTTTATAAGAAATAAAATTTTGTGCAAAACAAATGTATTGTTTTTTTCCCAGTTCGGGACCCCCTGTACGGGGACTGCCCGATTCCACTTTTTCCCATCCAAAACAAGGCCAAAATAAGAATTTTAACATATTAAATAAAAATTTAATATATTTGGGGTATGATCGCGCATTGGTTTATCCCGGATGAAAAGACCGCAATCCGCCCGGACCGGCTCAGCAAAAACTCCCTTTGGCACCAGGTCAAGTTTTTACATGACGAGGAGTTGCCCTATGCCAGCGGGGATATCCTGGTCATCAGTTTTGACCGGATGGTGTCCCAACGGATTAAGAAGAATCTCTATCAGTTCAGCAACACGCCGCTCTCCGCGCTGACGATCGTGGATTGCGGCAACTTCAATCAAAGGGATCCGGAAGTCATCAAACCTGTGCTGCGGGAAATCCGGGAAAGCGGTGCCGTTGTTCTCTTCCTGGGAGCCCCGGTAAGCTTTATGCGATTCCAGGTAGAGGATGTCCGCATGGCGAGCATCATCCGGGAGTCAAACCTGGATGATGACATCCACCTGCGCCACCAGCAGCCTGGTCCTTTGTTTCAATATATCGGGACGCAACGTCACCTCGTCCAGGAATCACACTTGCGGGTGGAAGGCCACCTGCGGCTCAGTGATCTTCGGGAGGACCTCAGCCTTGCCGAACCCTGCATACGGGATTCCGACGCTGTGCTCTTTCATTGCGACAGCATGAGCGCAGCCGAAGCGGGTCACATGACCGGAATGTCCGGCAGCGGCTTGTCTGTCATCGAAGCATGCCAGTTATTCCGGTACGCCGGGGCCGCCCAACACCTGTTTTCACTCGGTGTGTACGGATATGTGCCGGAATCCGATACTTCCGGTATGCTGGCCAACTCTATCGCGCAGATGATCTGGTACCTGCTGGAGGGCAGTATGCTCCGCGAGGATCCGGAGAAAAGCCCCCTCACGCAATATTTTGTGCAGGCTAAAGATCATGACCAGGTGATCCAGTTTTATAAAAGCGAGCAATCCGGGAGATGGTGGATCGCCGGCAAATCCGGCAGGAAAATCCCCTGTTCCTATACCGATTATCGCCGGGCGTGCGAAGAGGATTACAGCGATGTGATCATCAAGTCAGTCATGGGCTGACCTCAGTCCTCCAGGAGGCGCTCCAGGCGCATCGATCTCGACCCTTTCAACAAGACGGTCTTACCCGGGATTTCCTTCCAGTCCCAGATGCTTTTAAGGACCTCTATCGTTTCAGCCGGATGGAAGCGGTCATCCTGTAAGCCGAGGTCCTCCAGGGCCGATCGGAACCCGGACCCCACGAGGTATACACGTCGGATGTTCAAAGCCCGCGTCAGGTGGATGATATTTTTATGGGCATCCAGGCTTTCATCGCCCAGTTCTTTCATGTCTCCGAGGACCACGCATCCTTCGCTGAACTGTTGCGCAAAAGCGTTTAACGCCAGCTCCATACTGGATGGATTAGCATTATACGCATCCTTGATGATGGTGCATCCGTACTGGTGTATCACCTCTGACCGGTTAGCGCCGGAGGTAAAGGAAGAAAGCGCATGGAGCATGTTGTGGTCGTCTACGCCGAAGTGTTTGCCAACAGTATAGGCGGCCAAAACATTGGACGCGTTGTAAGCACCAAAGAGACCCGAATGAATCACCAGTTCACTGTGCCGGTCCTGCAGGGAGAAACCATATTGATCTGCCTGTGCTGAAAACCGGAAGTGTACCTGGGCAGGACTTTCCTCTTTCAGGCCATAGGTGGTTTGCTGTTTCAGGCTTCCGCTGATCGCTGCCAGGGAAGGATCATCGAGATTGACAAACGAATGACCGCCGCTTGACCGGAGGAAATCGAATAATTCTCCCTTTGCTTTTTTGACCCCCTCAAAAGAACCGAAACCTTCCAGGTGTGCTCTTCCGATATTCGTGATCAGGCCATGTGTGGGTTCCGCCAGCGTGCACAGGAAGGCGATTTCGCCCACATGATTGGCACCCATTTCACAGATCAGGAATTCCGTATCCGGGGGCATGGCCAACAAGGTCAGCGGAACGCCAATATGATTGTTGAGATTACCCCGGGTGGCATGCACTTTATACTTCCTCGCCAATACGGCGGTGATAAGTTCCTTGGTCGTAGTCTTGCCGTTACTTCCTGTGATGGCGAGAACAGGAATGGTGAATTGTTTTCGATGCCATCTTCCCAATTCCTGCAGGGCCGTCAGCGTATCGTCCACAAGGAAATATTTTTCTCCACGGAGAGACGGGTCAGCGACTACCGCCAGTGCGGCGCCCGCTTCCAAAGCCCGGGAGGCAAAAGCATGCCCGTCATGCTGTTCGCCTTTGAGGGCAACAAAAATGCAGCCGGGGGAGATGTGACGCGAGTCCGTCGAAATGACCGGATGCCGGCGATACAACGCATATAAACTGGAGAGATCCATATACACTGCCTGTAAAAATAAAAATGCTCCTGTGATGTGCAGGAGCATTTTTGCATAAGGTCAGCCTGGCCTTATTTATATCTTCTTTGTGTTTTGGATTTACCTCCGCCAAAATCATGGCCGCCGATTTCACCACCGGGTTTGGAACCACCGATCTGGTGCATGGTGCAACGGAAGCCAAGGGTCTTGTCCGCTTTGGTTTGATCCTTGAAACGGCGGGTGCCCGGCGAAAGCCAATAGAGACGATCAGCCCATGAGCCCCCTTTGATGACCCTGCTTGAATCGTTGATGAGGGAGGATTCGCCATACCCGTAGTAGACGGCTTCATCATCATCATCTTTGAATTCGATATTATTCGCTTTTTTATAGTTGTCACGCAGGAAGGCAACAGAATCCTCCACAATGGCGTAGCGGATCCGGCCGAGGCTGTCTTTTTCCACGGGACGTCCGTTCTCATCCACGACCCTGTTTTTAAATACATTACCACGGAATGGGTTGAGGTCATGATTTTCCACATCCCGGAGGGTTGAGCTGGTCATCGGGCGGTAGACATCCAGGGTCCATTCGCTGACGTTGCCGGCCATGTTGTACAGGCCAAAATCATTCGGGTAGAATGCTTTAACCGGAGCGGGGAAGGGAGCATTGTCATTGGGTTTCCCGGCCGTGCCCATGTAGTTGCCATGGTATTCTTTAAAGTTGGCCAGCATTTCACCCTGGGTCTTGTCATGAAGTTTGCTCCTGGCACCGGAACCGTCCCACGGATAGATCCGGCGGTCAGAAATCAATTCATCCTTTTTGGAGAGGCTGTTGCCCTGCAAGGCCAGCGCGGCATATTCCCACTCAGCCTCCGTCGGCAGACGATAAGCCGGAAGCAGGATTCCGTCTTCAAAACGAACGGGACGCTCGCCGCCGGTCTTCAGATCCGGAAGGTTCTTTTTGACACTGCCGGTATATTGACCGAAGAGGTAGGATTCGGTATTAAAATTATCGGAGTCTTTCTGATCCACGGTCAGGTTGAGGATACCCTTTTCCACCAGCAACATTTCGTTGACCCGGTCGGTCCGCCACGCACAAAATTTATTGGCTTGATCCCAATTGACACCCACCACCGGGTAATCGGCATAACTCGGATGGCGGAAATAGGTTTCCACCAGGGGTTCATTGAAGGCCAGTTCTTCTCTCCAGACCAGTGTATCCGGAAGGATGCTGAGCACCTCCTGTGGGTAGGATTCACCGAAAACGCGGCGTGTCCAATATTCGAATTCACGATAATGGGAATTGGAAACTTCCGTTTCATCCATCAGGAAAGAAGAAACCGTCACGCGCCGCGGCACATTGTTCCATTCATAGGTGACGTCCTGGTCGGTAAGACCCATGGTGAACGTACCTCCTTCGATGGGTACCAGGCCGGGGCCGATTTCCATTTCCCCGTATTCGCCTTTTTCAAATCCTCCCCATTCCTGGTCATTATACTTCCAGCCCGTGACAGAGGACCGTTCGCTTTTGTGACAGGATGCGAGCGCCAATAAAACCAAAGCGGAAAGACTGATGGTTAACCAATTCTTCATTCGATTATACACGTATTTGTGAAAAGAGGGACAAATATACATTTTCTGAAACGATACCCCGGGGTAAATATTGTTTGGAATAAATCGTCTCCAACAGTGCAAAAAGCATGCCTTTGGGCAGGGATTTACCGGAAAATCCGGAGGCAATCATTGTAACGGGATTCCGTATAACCGTCATCCAGGAGATAGACCAGGCCGATTTCATGCGTGCCCCCTGTGCCTTCGAATCCCGAAATGGTCGCATCATAACTATATCCTATGCGTAAATTTTTGGTTCTGAGGCCAATAGTGCCAATTAATGCTTCTGACTGCCCGGAAGAAAGCCGGTATTGGACCCCGAAAGAGGCAAGCCCCGCGTCGAAGGTCAGGCTTCCGTTAAACTGGGAAAAAGGGCCCTGTTTGACGAATAAAAAAGAGGGGCTCAGGGTCATGTCGACGCTCCGTTTAAAAAGGTTCGAAAATACGGGCCAGGAGGCGCCGGCATGCAGGGTCCACCGCATCGGAATCCGCGGGGTAAGGGCGCTCTGGTTTTCGAGGAAATCGGGATCAGGCGTATTGAGATGTCTCACGGCCAGCCCCGCGTAAAGCATGCCTCCGTACAGGACACCGCCAAGGCCGAGGTCCGGGTACAAAACAGCATTATCCTGGGGGGCCGTTTCCTCGGTGGGAAAGGGAATGCCACCCGGGCTCACCGTGCCGAGATAGTCATCGATCTGGTCGCCAAAGCGAAGGCGGTCCCAGTGCAGCGTGGATTGAACAATCCCCACCTCAGCGCCCATCTTGGCAAATAGATTGTCGTTTAATTGGATTTGGTAAGAAAAAATCCCCGCGCCCTTGATCGTCTTTAAGATACCATCCCCCGCATCATCCGCCAGGAGCCAAAAGCCCAAACCGGAGTGCATCCTGGGAAAAAACTGATCATAAGAAAGGGCATACGAGGTGTACGCATGGTTGAATCCCGGGTATTGATTGCGGTAATTGGCGCTAAAACGGGGATCATCGGTCAGTCCGCTGAGGCCGGGGTTGAGCTGCAACGGGGACAAATAATATTGCGAAAAAACCGGATCCTGGCCTTGGGCCAGGGGATGTCCCAGAAGGCATAGCAAAGGCAGGAAAAAGAGCAAGAGCCCCGGACCGGGTGTAAGCCCGGGTCGGGCAAAATGGGTGATATGGAAGCTGCAGGTTGGCATTCAATCGTATGCAAGTATAGGGTCTTTTCACCATGCCGGGCAGGGGATGAAGCCGCCTATCGTTCCGGAAGAGAGCGAATATTGCGGGTATGTCCTGCATTGGCAAAATATTGTCCTCCTGCGGCAATACAACGATCCTCATACCGTTTTAATTACCGATTTTTAGCCCCAAGACTGGTCCGCATACGGTATGAATCGAATTATTACCCTCCTTTTCTTATTTGGGTTGTTTTCTGCACACCTCCTGCATGCCCAGCAGGATCCGAGAAGCGGCCCTCCCTTTAAGGAAAATTCCGTTCTGGCCAACGGGATCATTCACCGGATCGCGGTCAATGCTCCCGGAGTCTATAAGATTGATTATAATTTCCTGAAAGATAAACTGCACCTGGATCTCTCTTCGATTTCCCCGGGCCAGGTGGCTGTTTTCGGCAATGGGGGTGGCCGTATACCGCAATGGAGCCGGGCTCCGCGGATTGATGACCTCGAGCAGGTGAGTTCGATGGGATTTGGCATGGAAGACGGCCAGATCAATCCGGGGGATTATTTCCTGTTTTATGCAGAAGGCCCTGACTGGTGGGTGTATGATTCCACGGAGCATATCTACCACATGGATAAGAACATCTATGATGCCAAAAACCACTACTATGTGATTGTCAATGGGGCGCCGAGGCAACCGATGACCACCCGTCCGAATGGCTCAGGGGCAAACTATGTATCCGGCTCAAGCCTGTATTTCCAGCGACTGGAAGAAGAGAAAGTAAACCTGCTCGGCCGGTTCCGCCCTCCGGGTTCGGGCCAGGAATGGTATGGGGATGAGATGTCCGTGCAAAAGACGCTGAATTACACCAGCCGGTTTGATTTTGCTGACCTGGTATCCGCTGACACCGTTCATTTCACCGCACGGTTCGCTATCCGTGCCGGCAACATTTCATCCTTTTACGTTCACTTCAACGACAAAACGTTTATCAAGAATATCGGCGGCGTGAGCCTTGGCAATTTCGAAGCTTCCTACGCCAATGATGGTTTTATCAAAGATAAATTCGTGCCGGGTCAGCCGATCACCCTGGTCGATGTACAATATCCGGCAGCCAGCGGGGTAGACGCACGGGCATGGATTGATTTTATCGAAGTCAACGCCTGGCGGCAAAATGCATACAAAACGGGAAATCCATTGTGGATCACAGATCCGAGAACCCGGTATAAAGGGGTGCCCCAATACAGCATCAGCGGGTTTCCGTCCGACGGGCAAATCTGGGATGTAACGGATCCCCTGCATCCGGTGCTTCAGGCGTTTTCCTTCGAGGATGGCGCAAAGTTTATTTTTGATAATGCGGGCCGTACAATTCCCGCTTTATTTGTTTGCTTTAAGCCGGATGCCGATCCGCTGATTCCCGAATATGAAGAAGCTGTCCCTAATCAAAACCTTCATGCCCTGCAGCGCGCTGACCTGATCATTCTCTATCATGATGAATTTGAGCCGGCGGCACTGACCCTGGCCCAACACCGCCGGGATCATGATCAGCTCATCGTCGAAGCAATACCGGCGAGCAAGGTGTTTAATGAATTTGGCGGTGGATCCAAAGATCCTTCCGCCATCCGGGATATGGCCCGGATGATGTACAAACGGGATCCCGCCTTCCAATACCTGCTCCTGATGGGTGACGCCACCTATGATTTTTTACATCATGCGGAAGACGTCCCGTATCAGAATTTTATTCCGGCCTTTGAAACGGAAGAATCCCTCGACCCGATCCGTTCTTTTCCTTCGGATGACTTTTTCGCTTTGCTGGACGATGATGAAGGGGACAACCTCATCGGGGCAATCGATATCGCGGTTGGCCGCTTTCCGGTGAGCACCGGCGAGGAGGCCATGGAGATCGTGGACAAGATCATTCATTATGACACGGCTCCGGCCACCCTGCACGATTGGAAGAACCGGGTTGTCCTCGCAGCAGATGATGAGGATTCCAATGTCCATGTGGACCAGGCGGACAAACTGGCCGTTAAAACCGATACCAGGCATCCGGTTTTTAACGAGGAAAAAATATACCTCGACGCTTACCCGCAACAATCCACGCCAGGCGGCGACCGCTATCCGGATGTCAATAAAGCGATTGATCTCAACATGCAAAAGGGAGCCCTCACGGTAACCTATATGGGGCATGGCGGCCCGAATGGCTGGACACAGGAGCGGGTACTGGGCATTAACCAGGCACAATCCTATACCAACTTTGATAATCTGCCGCTCTTTATTACCGCTACGTGTTCGTTTGCGGGGTATGATGAACCTGGATTTACCAGCACCGGCGAACATCTCCTGATCAATCCCAAAGGCGGGGCCATTGCCCTCATGACTACCGTTCGCGCTGTATTCTCCGGTTCGAACGAACGCTTGACCGATGAAGTGCTGAGCATTGTATACACGCCGGATGGTCCGGGGATTTATCCAAGCATCGGGGAAGTGCTGCGGAGGGCCAAGAATGGCAACGCGATCGACACGCTTGATAACAATGCCCGGAAATTTACCCTGCTCGGTGATCCATCGCTTCAGCTGGCGATCCCGCGGTATAAAGTAAATGTCACGGACATCCAGGGCGCTCCTGTCAATCCCGCCATTCCGGACACCCTGAGTGCTTTGGAAACGGCAGTGATCAGCGGCCGGATCCTGGATGACCATGACCAGGTATTGACCTCCTTTAATGGGCGGATCACCCTGACCTTGTTTGATAAAGCGCAGGTCCGCCAGACCCTGGCCAATGATGAGGAGAGTATCAAGCGGAATTTCGTGACACAGACCCGCCAGTTATTTAAAGGAACGGCCACCGTCACGGCAGGCACCTGGACCCTGGAATTTGTTTTGCCAAAAGATATTGATTTCAGCTACGGACCAGGTAAGATGAGTTTGTATGCGGAAAACGGGGAGACCGATGCTGCGGGATTTTTCAAGACGTTTATCGTCGGCGGTGTTTCGGAAGATGGTTTATCGGATGATACACCACCATCAGTCGCCCTGTATATGAACAATGCCAGTTTTGTATCCGGTGGTATAACGGATGCCAATCCGGATATCTACGCGGTGCTCATGGATGACAACGGCATCAACGTGTCCGGTACCAGCATAGGGCATGACATTGAGGCCATCCTCGATGGGGATGACCGTAACAGCCTTATCTTAAATGATTATTACCAGGCTGCCCTGGATGACCATACGCGGGGGATCGTCCGGTATCCGCTGAAAGATCTCGCTCCGGGCAGGCATACCCTGACATTATCCGCGTGGGACCTGGCCAATAACCCGGCGGTCGACTCCCTGGAATTTGTGGTGGTAGCGGATGAAAAAGCCCTCGTCACGCATGTGACCAATTACCCGAACCCAATGGATCAGTTCACCCGTTTCGCGTTTGAACACAATCGTCCGGACGCGAGTCTGGAATTACAGATCGATATCTACGGGATGAATGGCCAATGGGTCAGGCGCCTGACCCCGGATCCGTTTGTTTCCGGCGGTTACCGCGTCGACCAGGTGGAATGGAATGCGGAAAGCGATACCAGCGCCCCGTTGAGCCCGGGAGTTTACGTGTACCGGTTAAGAGCTGTCTTCACGACCGGGAATCTCACGGAAGTGGCTGAGAGCGAACCCGGTAAACTAGTTATTATCCGTTGATTTCAATTCCAGTATCTTTGCCTCACCTACTAAATACATATTGCATGAAATACGTTTCACTTTTTGCATTGGCGGTGCTTTTCAGCAGCCCGGCCTTCGGTCAGTATTGTGACCCGGCTACGGAAGATTGCCCTAATGCCATTATTTCAGCTGTTCCGTTCCTCCGCATTGTTCCGGATGCCCGGTCGGCTGCCATGGGGGATGTCGGCATCGGACTTTCCGCGGATGCCAATTCCATCCACCACAATGCCTCCAAACTGGCCTTCATCGATTCCGATATGGGAATCTCAGCCAGTTATTCGCCCTGGTTAAGATCCCTTGGTCTGCAGGATGTCTACCTGGCTTATCTGTCCGGGTTCAAAAAGATAGGGGACAACCAGACCCTGGGTGCTTCCCTCCGCTACTTTGCTCTCGGGGACCTTCAGTTTACAGATATCAATGGCCTTTCCCTTGGACAGGGAAAGCCAAACGAATTTGAGATTGCCTTCACCTATGCCCGGAAGCTTTCGGAAAACTTCAGCGCAGGCCTGACCGGTAAATTTATCTACTCCAACCTGGCCGGTGGTCAGATGATCGACAATATTGATATCGTCGCTGCCACGGCCGGCGCTGTCGATATCTCCTTCACATATCAGAAACCCGTCAATATCGCTCAGAAAAGTACGCTTCGCCTGGGTGCCGCCATTACCAACATCGGTTCTAAAATTTCCTATACCAAATCCGAATTCAAGGATTTCATGCCCGGCAACCTGGGTATCGGTGGCGCGCTTGATATGAATTTTGATGATTACAATCAATTGACGTTCGCACTCGACATTAACAAATTGCTTGTGCCGACACCGATCAGCCCGGATGACCCGGACTATGATAAGAATAACAACGGCAAACCCGATTTTCGGGAGAAATCGCTCTTTGAAGGCATCTTCGGTTCCTTCGGTGATGCGCCCGGGGGCTTTAAGGAAGAAATGCGCGAATTGAGTTATTCATTTGGCGCCGAGTACTGGTACAACAAGCAATTCGCCTTCCGTGCCGGCTATTACTACGAACATGCCACCAAAGGCAATCGCCAGTTTCTGACGGCAGGCCTGGGACTGAAATACAATATCTTCGGCCTGAACGTTTCTTACCTCGTACCGACCTCCAATCAGCGCAGTCCGCTTGACAATACACTCCGGTTTACCCTCATCTTTACACCCAATAAAACGACGGTTGCCGCCGAGTCCACGAATTAATCCCTGGACGAATTGAAAATGAAAAAGCCGAAAAGAATTTCTTTTCGGCTTTTGTTTTTAAAAAACACTTGTGCCGTATAAGCCGGATTCTGTCCTCCCGCCAAAAAGCCGGGAGTATCTATCATTGATCTGGGCCGGGCATCACTGCCACGGCTCTATCTGCCTACCCCCTTCAACGACTTACGTGCCCCGGCAGGCAACCGGGAAGAACCGATCCGGGGACCGTTCTTATTGAAGTATACATGGCATTTCAGCCCACGAGGTTTATCCCACGATGGAATTACTTCCATCATGCGTGCGCTCTTACCGCACGTTTTCACCCTTATCTCTACAAGGTAGAGACGGTATAGTTTCTGTGACACTGGCTGTACCCCATCGTTTGACAGGGCCCCATCCGTTAGATGGCGTGGTGCCTTCCGCTGTCCGGACTTTCCTCCTCCTCTTCAGGAAGCGATAGATCCAGCACAAGTGCAGTTTAGTAACGAATCTACGGCTTCTGTGGTTCTCCGGCTATCCGTCAAACCGGAGCATTCTTCATACTCCCGGACCGGATTTCTTTAACCGGATGATATATAGGTATTTACTTATTATATATTATCTTTATGTGATTTTATGTGGCTCCGGGACAAAGTATATCAGCACCTGGCCCTGGCGGGGACAAGCCTGCTCCTGCTCCTGGCGGTGATCGGCTTTGATCATTTGTCCTATGATCGGACCCATTTTGCCCAACAGATCGAAGAATCGATCCAGGTGCAGGAGACAGAGGCTGTGCACCAGTTACGTGAAGGAGACTGGATTCACCAGATACGCTCCATGCGCAAGGCGGACCGTATTTTTTCCAATGATCTCGTTCACCAGATCGAAAAACTGAACGAGCAACCTTTTACCATTTACCTCTACCATAAGGATAGCCTCATATTCTGGTCAAAACCCGGCCTGGTCATCAATCCCGCATACCGGGAATTTTCTACCATCCCGTGCGTCTACCCGGATCACCGGCAGGATTATTACGTGAAGAAGACGGAGATCGCGGACGGGCAGGATCTCCTCCAGGTTTACTTCAAAATTCCCATCCTTCCCATTCAGGACCAGGCGTACAGCATTGGGGTGACCCCGTACCGGTTTGGCTATCCCTCTCCCAAGGAAGCTACCCTGATCCGGAGTATTGACGGCTCACCCATCGCGCACATCCAGTTGCTGACACGCGAGTTTTCTTTCATGACGCAATGCCTGATCTTTATCTTATGCCTCGTGACCTGCTGGGGTCTTGGCATGGCCTGGATCCATTATGTCACCAGCCGTCCCGAGGAAAAAGTGTCTTACCTCAATAAGCTCCTTTTGCAGATAGGCGGCGTACTGGGCCTTCGCATGGCTTCATTGTTTGTGCCGTACCATGATTTTTTTGACCAGTTGTCACTCTTAAGCCCGATCATTCAAAATATCCGTTTTCCCTATTCGACAGCCGATCTGCTGATCGACAGTTCACTGTTTTTATGGCTCTGCAGCCTGGCCAGCAGGATTTACAGCCGCGACTTAAAGCCCGGTAGTGCAGCCCCGGTTTTGCTGGCATCCACCCGTCGATGGCCGGATCGCCTGATGACCACCAGCCATTATCTGGTCGTCATCATGATGTGCGGGTTGACCGCCTGGATCCTCAAGCAAGTCGTGGGGCAGAGCAACTTCAGGGTTGACCTGGGGGAAATCTCGCTCTTTGACATCCATCACCTGCTGTCCATTCTCGCCTGCGGCCTGATCGTCATGGGGGTGTTTACCTTTTCCTTCCAGATCGTCACCCGGGCGATTTTTTATACGACCAATTTTTATGAGCGGATGATCGCCTTGTTGTTTGCGGGCGTATTGAGTCTCCCGTTGATCCGGCTCATCAATATCGATCTGCATTTCGTCGGTTTCTATCTGGGCGTGTTCATCCTGATGACGCTGCTGGACCTCTACATTGAGCAAGGGAATAAATCGGTGATCTGGGTGATGAGTTGGCTGGTCACGATTTCTTCCATGACAGCCCTCGTGCTGTACAAGTATCAAAAGGATTTTGAAAAGATTTCCCGAACCGATTTTATTGAAAACGCCACGTCGAGTTTCGGGATCCGGCAGACCGCCGAAGAAGAGATCATTGAATGGTTGCCGCAGCTGCCCAGCAAGTACAGCCTGGGTGTCTATGAAGAAGGGCAGCTTGTTTATGCCCACCAGTATGATTATCCGCTTGTCCTCAACCGCTATGCGGATATGCGGCGTGGTGAATTCTATGAGATTACCACAGGTGATGACCGCACGGATATCGCCATGCGCGATGCGGGCAACCGGGTGATCCTGATCGGGAAAAAAGTGGAGGGTTTGCGCCAGGTCGTCTCCTTGTTTTCACTGAGCTTTACGGTCTTCAGTTTTCTGCTCTTCATCCTGGCCGGCCTCAATGCGGTATTCGGTTTCCTGCCGAAGAATATGGAGCTGACGATTTCACCGCGCCCATCGCTGCGCAACAAGATCCAGATCGCTGTCGTCATTATCATCATCCTCACGTTTATCATCGTGGGCCTCCTCACGGTGTATTACATACGCACCAACAGCCGGGCTGATGAATTGAGACGCTACGATGAGCGCCTCCGCACCATCGCGGGATCGATCCGGCAATCCCTCTCGCCCGAAGTCAGGTCCTGGAAACTTGATATGCGCCATGCCTCCCGGATCGCCCTGGCCAACAGCACCTCCAACCAAATGTATGACCCGGAAGGGAACCTCATCCATCCGCAGGATGAACCCGGCAGCGGAAATCATCTCCCGGTCAAGATGGCCTTCCTGCCCAAAATGATCCTGGACGCCGGATCCCGTGATTATTACCTGTCCGGGACGCAGGAAGATGAAGGGCTCATGCACCGCCTTTCTGATGTCGGATTCGTTTCCGTGCATAAAGATGGTCAGCAGTCGGGCTATATCGAACTGACCGAATTGTTTCCCTCCGGTGTAGAGGGAGGCGATATCGGATCCGCTTTCTTCATGACCCTGCTCAATGCCTATGTCTTTATCTTCCTGATCGCCATTACGATGGCGGTCTTCATGAGCCGGTCGATCACCAGGCCCCTGGCCCAACTGAGTGAGAAACTCAAAAAGATCCGTCTCGGAAAGAAAAACGAAACCATCTCCTGGTCGATCGATGATGAGGTCGGAGAACTCATCCGGGATTACAATGCCATGGTGACCAAGCTGGATGAAAGCGCTATGCTGCTGGCACAGACGGAACGGGATACCGCCTGGCGCGAAATGGCCAAACAGGTCGCGCATGAAATCAAGAACCCGCTGACGCCGATGAAGCTCAGCATCCAATACCTCCAGAATGCCGTGACCCGAGGAGAGGAAGCAGATTTACCCGCCCTGATCCGGCGTGTCAGTAAAACCCTGATCGAGCAAATCGATAACCTGACGCATATTGCTTCGGAGTTCTCCAGTTATGCCAAGATGCCCCAGGCGATGAATGAAGTCTTTGTCATCAATGATGTGGTAGCTTCGGTCCATGATCTTTTCCGCAAGCGGGAAGACATGGACATCCAACTCCAGGTGCCAATCAATGATCTTTTTGTTTTTGCCGACAAAAGCCAGGTCATCCGGGTCCTCAACAACGTCGTGAAAAATGCGATACAATCCATTCCGAAAACACGGCGAGGCCTGATTCACATCAAACTGACCTACTCTGACGACTGGATCACGATCTCCATTCATGACAACGGCGTGGGTATCGATGAGCACATGCGGGACAAAGTGTTTTACCCCAATTTCACCACCAAGAGCTCCGGTATGGGACTGGGACTGGCCATCTGTTCGGATATCATTCAGTCCTTTGACGGGCGCATTTATTTTGAGACGGAGAAGGGTGTGGGCACCACTTTCTTTATCGAGCTTCCCCGCCATGCGATGCATGCGGAATCCGTCATCGCGCCGGAACCATTACACCAGGTCAAGACCGTCTGATCAGCGGGAAATTTCCGCCGTTTATTTCTTGCTGACCGAAGAGATCAGGCTTTCAGCATTTGAAACGGCTGCCTTGGATGGCGGGTCCCCGCTCAGCATCTTCGCGATTTCCTGCACACGCTGGTCCGGGCTGAGTTGCCGGATGTCCGAGATGTCCTTTTTCCCGGACGTGATTTTCGATACATGATATTGGTGGTCTGCATGCGCGGCGATCTGGGGTGAGTGGGTGATCATCAGGATCTGATGCCCTTTGGACATGGTGAGGATCAACTGGCCCATCCGCCAGGCTACTTCTCCGGAGATACCCGTATCGATCTCATCAAAAATGATAGAGGGGAGATGGGCTTCACCCGCGTAGATGGATTTCATCGCCAGGCTGAGCCTGGAAAGTTCACCGCCGGAAGCGACACTTTGCAGCGGTTGCAGGGACATCCCTTTGTTGGCGGAAAAGAGGAATTGCACTTCATCCATACCCGAAGCGGTTGGTGCGGAGACGGCTTCCAGGCGAACGTCAAATCTTGCGTTGGGCATGCCTAATTCATGCAACAGGGCGTCGACTTTGGGCACCAGCTTTTTAGCGCCTGCTTTTCGCCGGGCACTCAGTTTTTCACCGGCTTCCAGCAGTTTCCGGTATACTTCTTCCAATTTCTTTTCCAGGCCGGCTATCGTTTCACCGGCGGAAGCAAGGGAGGCGAGCTCGCTCTCCAGGGCTATGTGGAGGGCAATCAATTGTGCTTCATCCTGGCATTGGTATTTCTTGATCAGGGTGTATAGTTGATTCAGCCTGGATTGGGTACGGTTCAATTTTGCCGGGTCGTGCCCGCCCGGCCCTTCCATCCGTTCTGCCTCGATGGCAAGATCTTCCAGTTCCAGCCTGACAGATTCAATTCTTTTTCTGATTTCCGTCAGGGGAGAAAAAAAGTCAGCCACTGCCGCTACCTGCCGGGAGAGAGCCGCTAATTGATTCAACACGGCATGCGGCCCGGCTTGCAGGGCTCCCCGTACCTGGGTGAGCACCTGCTCGATGGACTCGGCGTGCTCCAGTGCATTTTGCGTTGCTTCCAGGTCAGCGATCTCCCCCGGGGTGAGTTTGGCCTGCGCCAGTTCATTTAATTGAAACCGGAGGAATTCTTTTTTGCGGGCCGAGGCACTGTCAGCTTCCCTCGTTTTTTCGAGGGTGGATTTCAACATGTTCCATTCACTGAACAATCCGGCATAGGTCACCATGTCTTTGGCGGACCCGCTGAAGGTGTCCAGCACCCTGACCTGGTATTCCTTAGCCTGGAGGGCCAGGTTGTCATGCTGGTGATGCAGTTCCAGCAGTTGCGCGGTGATTTCCTGAAGGAGTTTGAGAGAGACTGGTGTATCGTTGATGAAGGAGCGGCTGCGACCTCCCGATCCGATTTCGCGCCGGCAGATCAGGTGGGTATCATAGTCCAGTGCTTCCTGATCAAATACATGCCTGAGTGCGTCGTCTTCGAGTTGAAAGTGGGCTTCGACGACACATTTCTCGGCATCGTCCGGGAGGACCCTGGTTTCAGCTCGTTTGCCGAGGGCAAGCCCGAGGGCGCCGAGCAAGATGGATTTGCCCGCGCCTGTCTCACCGGTGATGATCGTCAGCCCGGGCCGGAAGGCAATGTCCAGGGCCGGGATAATGGCGTAATTGCGGATGATGAGCCGGGTCAGCATGGTCAGACTGGTGATCGCGAGGTCCTGTCAGGGCAGTATCAGTTCAGCTTCGCCTGTACTTCCGGTTCGATGGTAATCCCGAATTTTTGGATCACCGGAACCAGTTGCTGCGCGCTGGCCTTTTGCCCCTGAATGAGGAATGATTTCAATTTTTCATAAAAATATAAACCCTGTTTATTATTCAGCTGAATCGCCCGATCCAGGTCCGGCAAGGCCTCATTGGGCCGGTTGAGAATATTCTTCAGACGGCCGCTTTCATACCAGAGATCGGCATCTTCCGGGTGCATGGTCAGATAGGTCGTCACGTCTTCCAGGGATTTGTCCCATAGCTGAAAAGACTGGAAAATCAACGACCGGTTTTTGTAGCCGTTAGCATGTTTTGGATCGAGCTGAATGCCTTTATTAAAGTCATTCAGCGCTGCTTCCATTTGATTGGACAAGGCGAAGACGGCGCCCCGGTTGATATAATACTCCCCGACGGTGCTGTCCATGGAGATGGCCCGGTTGTAGTCTTCCATGGCCTGGGGAAATTTTTGCTGGTTGAAATACAGTTTGGCCCGCGAATTATACAAAGCACCATCAGGTTTGAGTGCGATGGCACTGTTGTAATCCGCCAGCGCCTCCTCCAGCCTTCCCTGGTCACGCAGGTAGTTAGCCCGGTTTCGGAAAGGAAGCACGGTTTTGGTATAATGTTTCATGACATGGGTCCATAACGTGTCACTGTTTTTCCAGATCTTATTCTGCTGGAATGTCATGACCATATAGATCAGCATCATGCCCGATACGCCATACAGCATGTATTTTCCGGAGGCTGCATTCTTTTTCATCAGCTCATCCAGGCCTGCCACGACCATAAACATGAGACCGGCATAGGGGATATAGGTAAAGCGGTCTGCCAGGTATCCCTGCCCCGCACCCAATACCTGGAGAACGAACATGACATTGACGATAAAGAATAGCATGCCAAACACATAGGGCCTCCATTCTTTTTTATACCCGTAATACATGAACCCAGCCACGGCCAGGACGGCAAGCGGACCCAGGTAAACTTCCCAGGGCAGCGTGGCCGGATAGGGATATAAGGGAGACATGACATACGGGAAAACAAATTTGACCAGGTATACGCCAAGCGAAAATGCCCCCACAAAGAGGCGGTCAATAAAGGAATAGGTCGTCGTATCGTTGATGGAGCCCTGGTCCTTCAGGAAATAGATCCCCACCAGGCCGATGGCCAGGGAGGCCAGGAAAAACAGCCATTTTTCCAAGATCAGGTTCCACTTCAACGGTCGCTTGAAATAATAGTCAACTGCCAGCATGGCCAGCGGTAAGCTGACTGCCTGGATTTTGGCAAAGAGGGCAATGACAAAGAGCACCAGGGCGATGTAAAAATATTTCCGGATCATACCGGTCCGCAGGTACTGGATATAATACCAGAGGGCGCTCAGGAAGAAGATACCGAAGAGTACGTCTTTGCGCTCCGTCACCCAGGCGACGGACTCCACGCGCATGGGGTGGATGCCGAAAAGCAGGGCACCGATCCCGGAAGCCAGGGTGGTCAGATTGAGTCCCCGGAATATCCGGTAGACAAAAAAGACACAGAGCAGGTGAAGGATCAGGTTGTTGACATGATAGACGGTGGGGTTGAGCCCGAAAAAATGCCGCTCAATGGCGAAGGTGAAAATGGGAAGCGGGTTGTAGTTCCCGATGACGGGTTCGGTAAAGATCTTGACGATATTATCCCAGTTGAGCAGCGCCGTATTGGTGTTGTTACCCAGGTTGTAATCATCATCCCAATTGACAAAATCGTTACCGATCGACGGCAGGAAGGCGATCAGGGTCAGGACCAGGACGCCCAGAACATATTTCCAGTCCGCGGCTTCGAGGCGCTGTAAACGGAATTTTTTTTGTTTTTCCCCGGGCTTTCCGGTCTTTTTATTTGGTTTTTTCACTTTGGCCATGGCCCAAAATTAGGCAGAGAAGCTGATATATCAGATTTCAATCTATATATAGCTCCTTCAATTTTGAAGATTTAGGGGACATTCTGGGCGGCATAGTGGTGCGGATGGCCGATGAATGTTAATTTTGCGCCATGGTAATCAATGCCGCGCAACTGTGCGAGCTGCTCCAGGGTGAACTGATAGGCGATGGGGAAAAGAAGATCTACGGGCCTTCTCAGATTGATGCAGGACTTCCGGGTACAGTGACTTTTCTGGCTAACCCCAAGTACGAGGACTTCGCCTATACGACGGAGGCCAGCGTCCTCATTGTTTCCCGTGATTTCAAGCCTAAAATGGACATCAGGCCCTCCCTGATCCGGGTAGACAACGTCTATGGAGCCATGATGACCTTGCTGGAGAAATTTGGTAAAAACGGTGTTCCTGCTCCCGGTATATCCCCTCATGCGTCAATCGGGGAAAATTTTGATGCGGGAGCAGACGTCGCGGTCGGAGCGTTTGCGGTTATCGAAAAGGAAGTCAGTCTCGGTAAAAATTCGGTCGTCTACCCCCAAGCCTTTATTGGCCATGGGACGAAAATCGGGGAGGGCGTCATCATCTATCCCGGGGTCCGGATCTACCCCAATACGGTCATCGGTGACCGGTGCATCATCCATGCCAACGCCGTCATCGGATGCGACGGGTTTGGCTATAAACCGGATGGCGAAGGCCGCTATTCCAAGATCATCCACGTGGGCGTGGTGATCCTCGAGGAGGATGTCGAGATCGGGGCGAATACCGTGATCGATCGTGGCACCATCGCGGTCACGCGAATCAGCCGTGGCACCAAAATTGACAACCTCGTCCAGGTGGCCCATAATGTGACTATCGGCGAAGACTCGGTCATCGCTGCGCAGGCAGGCATTGCCGGCAGTTCCACTATTGGCAAACAGGCCAGGATCGGCGGGCAGGTCGGAATTGCCGGGCATCTGCACCTGGCGGACCGGATCGAGATCCAGGCGCAAAGTGGCGTTCATACAGGTAAGTACCCCGCCGGATCGAAGATCTTTGGATACCCGGCGATCCCGTATGGCGATTATCTGAAATCCTATGCGGTCTTTAAACAGTTACCCGCCTTTATGAAGCGTATCGAGGAATTGGAAAAACAACTGGCTGAATTAAAAAAGAACGACGCATGAAGCAAAAAACGTTAGCCAGGTCGTTCAGGCAGGAAGGGGTAGGTCTTCATACCGGCAAATCCGTCATCATCGAATTTGAACCCGCCGAACCGAACCACGGTATACGCTTTATGCGGGTCGATATGAAAGACCAGCCTGTGTTGACAGCCGATGTCAATCAGGTGGTTTCCACCAACCGGGGCACAACCATTCGCAACGGGGAAGCGCAAATCAGCACTGTCGAGCACGTACTGTCTGCACTTACCGGCACCGGCGTGGACAATGTCCTGATCAAAGTCGATGGTCCGGAGATCCCGATCATGGATGGCAGCGCGCTTCACTTTGTCGAAGGGATTCAAAAGGCCGGCACCGTGGAGCAGGATTCCGAGCGGGAATATTTTGAGATCGAAGAGCCGATTTCGTTTAAGGATGAGGTGACCGGCACGGAACTGTTGGCCCTGCCCGGGGATAAGTTTGAGATCACGGCGATGATTGATTTCAACAGCCAGATACTCGGTCATCAGTACGCCAGCCTGCAAAACATGGAGGAGTATACGAGCCAGATCGCTCCCTGCAGGACCTTTGTGTTCATCAATGAACTGGAAAAATTATTCGATCAAAATCTCATTCGCGGAGGTGATCTGGACAATGCCGTGGTCATTGCGGACCGGCTGATGGACCAGGACGAACTGGATCGGCTTGCCAAAAAACTGGGGAAGCAAAGCATCAAGGTGGAGAAGACCGGAATCCTGAATACGACTTCCCTGAAATTTGAAAATGAGCCTGCCCGGCACAAGTTGCTCGATGTCATCGGCGATCTCACACTGCTTGGGAGGCCGATCAAAGGAAAAATTGTCGCGCGTAAACCGGGGCATACGGCCAATATCGAGTTTACCAAGCTGTTGAAGAAAAAACTCATTGAGCAACGGAAACTGAAAGGCCGGCCGAGGATCGACCCGGATCAGCCGCCGATCTTCGACGTCGAAGACATCCGGCGGATGCTGCCACACCGCTATCCTTTCCTGCTGGTCGATAAAATCGTAGAGATGACCGATAACAGTATCGTCGGCGTCAAGAACATTACGTACAACGAAGCCTTGTTCCAGGGGCATTTCCCTGAAAATTCGATCTTTCCGGGTGTGCTCCAGGTAGAAGCGCTCGCTCAAGTTGGAGGGGTTTTTGTACTCTCCAAGGTGCCGGACCCTGAAAACTGGGGTACGCTTTTCCTGAAAATTGACAATACTAAATTTAAAAGCAAAGTGGTCCCGGGCGACCAACTCATATTGAAAATGCAGCTCCTTTCACCCGTCCGCCGGGGTATTTGCCACATGTACGGTTCCGCCTTCGTCGGCAGCCGGCTGGTGTCGGAAGGAGAATTAACCGCACAAATCGTGCGCAATGAACCTCAACATGAATAATATCCATCGCAATGCCAAAATCGGTCGCAATGTCGAAATCGGCCCGTTCACGACGATCGAAGAAGATGTCGTGATCGGCAACGGATGCAGGATCGGGGCCAATGCCAGTATCCTCAATGGGACACGGATGGGCAACCATTGCAGCATCTATCCCGGCGCTGTGGTCGGTGCGGCTCCCCAGGACCTGAAATTTGAAGGCGAAAGTTCCACCCTGGAGATCGGAAATAATGTCACCATCCGTGAATATTGCACGATCAACCGGGGCACCAAGGCCAGCTTCAAGACTTCGATCGGGGATAATTGCCTGCTGATGGCCTATGTCCATGTGGCGCACGACTGCATCATCGGTGCCAACAGTATCCTGGCGAACAATGTCAATCTCGCCGGGCATATCCACGTGGGTCACCACGTGGTGGTGGGCGGACTTGTCGCCGTGCACCAATTTGTCAAGATCGGCGATCATGTCATGGTTGGAGGAGGTTCCTTGGTGCGTAAGGATATTCCGCCTTTTGTCAAGGCAGCACGCGAGCCGCTCTCCTTTGTCGGCGTGAATGTGACCGGACTCAAACGGAGAGGCTTTACCCAGGAACAGATCCATGCCATCCAGGATATTTACCGGGTCCTGTTTGTCCGTGGGTACAACATCACCCAGGCGGTGGCCGTCATCAAAGAAACCATTGCGGACAGCCTGGAAAAGAAACTCGTGCTCGATTTTGTCGATCAGTCGGAGCGCGGGATCATGCGCGGGTTCAGGGCCCATAATTCAGTCAATGGAACTGTCTATACAAAGGCTGAGTAAAGCCTTTAACCAAAAGACAGTCTTTTCCAATATAAGCCGGGAAATCCCCTCCGGGGCCAGAGTTTCCATCACCGGTGCCAACGGTTCCGGTAAGTCAACCCTGCTCAAAATTCTTTCTGGCGGCACCCTTGCCAGTGCGGGAACCATCCGTTATAAACTCCATGGACAGGTGATCCCGGATAGCATGGTGTTCCGTTATCTTTTCCTGGTCGCTCCCTATAATACCGTAATTGAAGAGCTGACCCTGCCCGAGCTGTTTACCTTTCATCAGAAAGTGGGGACACTGACCGCCTTTTCGGATTACCGGGAGTGGGTCGATCGACTGGATTATCCCTTTCATCCGGACCACCGGATCAAAGCCTTTAGTTCGGGTATGAAACAGCGGGTTAAACTGGGCCTCGCCTTATTGGATAATCGGCCGCTCCTGCTTTTGGACGAACCCGGCACGAACCTGGATGCGCAGGGTAAGACGTGGTTTTTCAATTTGCTGGACCAACTGGATCGCCGGCAAACCCTGATTATAGCAACGAATGATCCCCGGGAACAAGCCTACTGTGGTGAATCCATCCAAATGGAGCATTACCGGAAGTAGGCATCAGCCGGAGAGTTTCTCCTCCAGGTCTTTGAGGCGCTGATGGATGTTTTTTAATTTGCCCATCAGGTCCGCTTGTTCCGTCAGGGTCGATTTTTCTTTCTTCAGTTCCTGTTTGGCGCCTTCCAGGGTGAAACCGCGCTCCTTGACCAGGTTGTAGATGATCTGGATCTGCTGGATATTCTCTTTGGTAAATAACCGGTCCCCTTTGCGGTTTTTCCGCGGGGTCAGGTAAGCAAACTCATGCTCCCAATACCGGAGAAGCGATCTGGATACACCGAACATCTCGGCCACCTCTCCGATCGTGTAATAGAGTTTGTCCAGGTTTTGTGTGTCAATCGTTTTCATAGAAGCTGCTTTTGAAAGGAGACGGCATGCCATCCTTTGTCAAAGCCTTCAGTTGGTTCGTTTCGATTGATCTGAGCCGGTAAAGTGTTCAAATCAAGTGATTCATAACACATTACAAAGATAAATATAAGAAAAAGTCTAATAGGTAGCCTCTTAATGATTCATTTTGAGGCTGTTCAGCCTGCTTATCAAAGGCGGGGAAAGAAGTGAAAAGGGTAAAGAAGAAGCGGCCTAGTCGAAGGATTGGTTCTCCAATCCGGCACGTTGGACGAGTTGCTGGTATTCAACGGGTGTCAGGTCATCCATGCAATAGATGACCGGATCCACGGCGTTGCCTTTGTACCGGACTTCATAATGCAGGTGAGGCGCCGTGGATGTGCCTGTATCCCCGACATAGCCGATCGTCTGGCCTTTGTGCACCACATCGCCGACTTTGACGGAGTAGGAGAGCATATGCCCGTAGAGCGAAGTGTATCCGTAGCCATGATCAATGATGACATGGTTTCCGTACCCGATACGTTCATGTTCAGCTTTAACGACTTTTCCATCCCCTGTTGCCTGGACGGGGGTGCCTTCCGGTGCGGTAAAGTCTATCCCGGCATGGAGGCGAACCACTTTATGGACCGGATGGAGCCTCAGACCATAGCCCGACATGGCGTTAAGATTCTTTTTGAGCAGATCGATCCGGACCGGTTTGATACTCGGGATGCTGGCGATCATATTTGCTTTCGCGTTGGCATTGGCGAGAATCGTATCGAGAGAGTTCTTCTGGATCTTGAGCTGCAACATCAGCTTGTCGACCTTCTCTTTGGTCTTGATCAACAGCTCGCCCGTATTCGGATATTTGACCAGGGAAGCGTATTTGTCGGCACCACCGACACCACCTGACCAGACATTATCATCGATCGGTTCCATGCCGAGCATAAAACGGTGGATGCCCGCATCCCGCTCATGAATGATGGAAAGCTCTCCCGACATTTTATCCACCTGCTCATTGAGGGACTCGAACTGGAATTTCATCTGGTCAATTTCCCGCATGAGGGCCAGTTCCTTCTGGCTGGGGAAATAAGTATTGTGCAGGAAAAAGAACAGAAGCGCCGTCACGACGGTAGCACAGAGATAGCCGGCAAGGGTCAGCAACCTGAACTTACCCGGCGTTTTGTATTCTTCAAAAGTGAGTGTGCTTTCGTTGTATACGTACTTCTTTCCTGCCATTAAGTAACCTGATTTAACTAATTTTGAGCCCGCCTGAAAGACGGCGTTCCGGATATGCCAAGGGAGGATTGGTAACGAAGGTACTGTTTGATACTCTGTTCACAAAATATTTAACGATTTATTATATATCATTTTTATCTGCAATATATACACATCGTGAGGCAGATAAACATATTATCATTTATCTTAAATTGTATAATGACCAATAAAAACAGGTTATGACCAAAACAGCGAGGGAAATCCGCTCCGTTTTTTTGAACTTTTTCGAAGAGAAAGGGCATACCATCGTCCCTTCGGCGCCGATGGTCAACAAGGATGATCCAACCCTCATGTTTACCAATGCGGGCATGAACCCGTTCAAGGATTACTTTCTTGGCCACAAACCCCCGGCATATCCCCGGATCGCGGATACGCAGAAATGCCTGCGCGTCAGCGGTAAGCACAACGACCTCGAAGAAGTCGGACGTGACGGATATCATCACACGATGTTTGAGATGCTGGGCAACTGGTCCTTTGGCGATTATTTTAAGAAAGAAGCGATCGCCTGGGCGTGGGAGCTGCTCACCGAGCGTCTCTCCCTGCCGGTCGACCGGATCTATGCCAGTGTATTCGGGGGCGATGCGGAGGATGGGCTTCCGGAAGACGACGAAGCCAGAGCATTATGGCTGGCGTATTTACCGGCCGAGCGCATACTGCCTTTTGGTAAAAAGGACAATTTTTGGGAAATGGGGGATACCGGGCCCTGCGGACCGTGTTCGGAAATTCACGTTGACTTACGCCCGGAGCATGAAAGAGCGGCCCTGCCGGGGGCTTCCCTGGTCAACGCGGATCATCCCAGTGTCATCGAAATCTGGAACCTCGTTTTTATTCAGTTTAACCGGAAAGCGGATGGGTCGCTCGAACCGTTGCCTGCCAAGCATGTCGATACCGGGATGGGGTTTGAGCGCCTGGTGCGTGTCATACAGGGAAAGTCCTCCAATTATGATACGGACATCTTCTCGCCCATGATCCAATATGTGGAGCAGGCGACCGGCATACCCTATACGTACGATTATACCGGCCAATCTATGTCCGACATCGCCATGCGTGTCATGGCGGATCATGTGCGCGCGGTCAGTTTCGGGATTGCGGATGGTGAGATGCCGTCCAATACGGGTGCAGGATATGTATTGCGCCGAATCCTCCGAAGGGCTGTTCGGTATTATTATACATTTCTGCACGTGCGGGAGCCCTTTATGCACCGCCTCGTACCCTTGCTTTCGACGTTTTTCAGTGATGTGTTTCCTGCCTACCGGGAGCAGGCGGATTTTGTCCGGAAAGTGATTGAGCAGGAAGAGGTATCCTTCCTCCGTACGCTTGAATCCGGAATAAAACGTTTTGAAACCCTGAAGGCTGTCGATCAGGTAATTTCGGGTCAGGATGTGTTTGAACTCTACGATACGTATGGGTTTCCGGCTGACCTCACACGCCTGATGGCCGCAGAAAAGGGATGGGTAGTGGATGAAGCGGGTTTTGAAAAAGCCCTCGCGGAACAAAAGCAACGCTCAAGATCCGATGCGACCAGGACAACCGGGGACTGGATCGAGGTCTATTCCTCCGGCACGAGCCCCGCGTTTGCCGGGTATGACCAGGATGAACTGAGCAATGCCCGGTTGATAAAATACCGGATGATCGAAGACCGGGATGGCGTTCAATACCAGTTAGTCCTGGATCGCACCACCTTCTATCCGGAGGGTGGCGGCCAGGTGGGCGACCAGGGTTTCCTGGAATTTGGTGATGAACGGATACCGGTTGTGGATATGATCAAGGAGAATGATTTGCCGATCCATATCACCAGGACATTGCCCTCTGATAAAAAAGCACCCGTCACCACGCGAATCAATGCACATCGCCGCCGGTTGATTGAAAACAATCATTCCGCGACGCATTTATTACATGCCGCGCTCCGGGAAGTGCTGGGGGAGCATGTGCAGCAAAGGGGTTCATTGCTGGATGACCATTATCTCCGTTTTGACTTTTCGCATTTTGCCAGGGTGACGCCGGACGAGCTCAGCCGGATCGAAGCGATCGTCAACCGGAAAATACGGGAAGACATTTCCCGGAAAGAAGACCGGGATATCCCGATCCGCAAGGCGGAAGAAGCGGGGGCCCGTATGCTCTTTGGGGAGAAATATGGTGAGCAGGTAAGAATGATCACATTTGATCCGCATTTTTCCATCGAACTGTGCGGCGGATGTCATGTTCCTTCCACCGGGCGGATTGGGTTTTTTAAAATCCTTTCGGAATCTGCCATTGCCGCTGGAGTGAGGCGTATGGAAGCGATCACTGCGGAAGCTGCAGAAGCTTTTGTCCAGGACCAGTTTGCGCAGTTGCAGCTGATCCGCCAGGAGCTCAAACATCCGCCGGATGTGCTCAAATCCATTCGGGATCTCCAGCAGGAGATCAAATCGCTGCGCTCCCAGCTGGAGGAAATGGAGGTGCAGAAAGCAGGGGAGATCAGGAAGCAACTGATCGCGCAGGCCACCGATGTGGGAAAAGTCAAATTTATCAGTGCTGAAGTACCGATCACGGATCAGAAGCTCCTCAAATCGCTGATCTACCAGGTAGGTCAGGAATTGGGGGACGAAGCTTTTGTTCTTTTCGGGTCCAGATCGGATGACAAGGCGCAACTGATGCTATATATCAGCGAATCCCTGGTGAAAAACCGTAAACTCCATGCAGGGCAAATAGTCAAGACCCTGGCGGCTTCGATACAGGGAGGGGGCGGCGGACAGCCTTTCTTTGCTTCCGCCGGCGGAACGAATCCGCAAGGGTTGCAGGAAGCGCTGCGCCAGGCAAAAGGATTTTTAGAAAACGGATGATCAGGATCGGACTTGCCGGTGCGGGCCATCTTGGCCGCTATCATATCGAATGCCTGCAGCGCATTGATGGGTTTTCCCTCGCCGGATTCTATGATGCCGATCCCAGGCGCGTTGACGAGATCCGGGAGAAGTATGCTTTGACTGCTTTTGATTCCTATGAAGCATTGTTGGCTGCGGTGGACGCGCTCTGTATCGTCACCCCAACGGTGACACACTATGATCTGGCCATCCAGGCCATTGATGCCGGCAAACATCTCTTTATTGAAAAGCCGTTGACGGATCATCCGGACAGCAGTTACCTCCTCGATCAGTTGCTGAAGGAAAAAGGTCTTGTCGGCAGGGTCGGACATGTGGAAAGATACAATCCGGCGTATATGGCCGCGCGGAAAATGGGGATTCATAGTCCGTTGTTTATCGAGGCACACCGGTTGGCCCCTTTCAATATCCGGGGGCTGGATGTGCCCGTCGTGATGGACCTGATGATCCACGACATCGATATCGTGCTCACCATGGTCCAGTCGGACATCGATCACATCGAAGCCAACGGGGTTGGGGTGGCGGGGCAGTCTGCGGATATCTGCAATGCCCGCATCACGTTCAAAAATCATGCGGTAGCCAACCTTACCGCCAGCCGCATCAGCCTGAAGCAAATGCGGAAATTGCGCCTCTTTCAACGGGACCAATACATGGCCATCGATTTTCTGAACCATGAAGTGCAGGTGGTTAAACTCCTCCACGAGGAACCTACCGATCTCATGTCCATGAAAATGGATCTCCCGGATGGTGCCCGGTGGATTGCTGCTGATAATCCGGA
The DNA here is from genome assembly GCA_964617515.1 of uncultured Saprospiraceae bacterium. Taxonomy (GTDB): domain Bacteria; phylum Bacteroidota; class Bacteroidia; order Chitinophagales; family Saprospiraceae; genus Opimibacter. The sequence goes on from CAZTXO010000013.1 coordinate 60,163, forward strand.
TGTGCAGAAACACAATGCCATCGAAGAAGAATTAAAGGAATTTCATGAAGCCATCCTGGGACGTTCTGAGGCAGGGGTTACTTTCAGCCAGGCCGCGCGTGCAGTAGATGTCGCACACCGGATTATGGAACAAATCACCCGCTATGAAACATAGATCGGCTTTTTCCCGTCTTTTCCTTGTCCTCATGCCGGTTTTGTACCTGTCGGGGTGCGCCATTTTTGACCCGGAGGAGCCCACGCCCGCCACCCTTCATCTCGAACCATTTCAATTCCAGGCACAGCCGGGACAGGGAACCGCCGATAACCGGATCACCGAAGTGTGGGTCTACGCCAACAGCAGCCAGTTGGGTGCCTTTTCCCCGCCTGTCGATATCCAGTACCTGGATGAAGGACATGTCACTTTCCGGTTCAGACCCGGTATCCGCAACAATGGGATACTCAATGATGCGATCATTTATCCCCTGTTTTCGGCCTATACAGTTGACCTGGAGGTCTCTCCGGGATCCGAGCACCTCGTCAAGCCCGCCACCGGGTACCTGGAGGGAGCGCGTTTCAGCCTGCTGGTTGATTTCGAATTAAACAATCCATTCACCAACAACCGCGATACTCTGGATGGGACCAACCTGGTCCGCTCCCAGGCAGACGTATACGAAGGACAATATGCCGGGGAAATCGTGTTGACAGCAACGAACAATTTCATCGAGGTAGGGCACGTCCTTGACATGACCGATCTGCCGGTAGATGGAAAAGCGGCCTACCTGGAATTCCGGTACAAGAATGATACGGAGTTCAGCATCGGGCTGCTGGCGACGAGCATCACGGGGGAGAGTTATGCCAACTTTTTCTACCTCGTCAAACCCACCGATACGTGGAACATGCTGTATATCGAACTGACGGATCTCCTCAAGGCATCCGCGCTTCCGGCCTATAAGATTTTATTCAAGTCCATCTACCCGCCTTCCTCCACGCAACCCGAACTCCGCCTCTACTTTGATAATATCAAAGTGGTCCACCTCTGATTTCATGAAGCAGCGAAGGCGATTCCATATGTTTTTATATGCCTGCGCGGACCTCGTGTCCGCGATGGTCGCCTGGGCTTTGTTTTATTACTTCCGGGCCCTGGGCGAGGGCAAGTCGTTCGACCACGGGGTCATCGATGATCACAATTTCTGGTATGGCCTGGTGATAGTGCCGTTGGCCTGGATCATCTTCTATTGGATCTTTGACCGGTACCAGGATATCTACCGGCTGTCGCGCCTGACGACACTGGTCCGCACTTTTTTTCTGTCGCTCAGCGGTGTCATTATTATTTTCTTCACCCTGCTGCTGGATGACCAGGCGGATGATATTTCCGATTATGTCCATTCTTTTCTTCGCCTGTTCGGGTTGCATTTTACCCTAACGGCCGGTGTCCGTATGGTCATTCTGACGATCGCCAGTCACCAGCTGCGGGCGGGCAAGGTGACGTACGCGACCATCATCATCGGCGGCAATCAAAAAGCCCTGGAACTGTACGAAGACATCACGTCCCGGAAAAAAAGCCTGGGTAACCGGCTGATCGGGTACATCGAAAGTGAAGCCAATGGCGCGCAGACCCTGGCCGGGAAGCTGCCAAAGCTGGGGACCGTGGATCAATTGGGGGAGATCATCCCGCAGTATGAAGTGGAAGAGGCACTGATCGCCATAGAAACCTCGGAGCACAATAAACTGAAAGGAATCCTGGACATCCTTTTTGATTATAATGAAGAGGTACTGGTCAAAATCATCCCGGATATGTACGACATTCTGCTCGGGACGGTCAAGATGAACTACCTCTATGGCGCTGTTCTGATCGAGATCCGCCAGGGATTGATGTCCAATTGGGAAAAACTTGTCAAGCGGTTGATGGATATTGTGGTCAGCCTGCTGGGCCTGATCCTGCTGTCCCCTGTGCTGGCCTATATTGCCCTCCGGGTCAGGCTTTCTTCGAAAGGACCGGTATTTTATTCGCAGGAGCGGATCGGGCTCAACGGCAAGCCTTTTATGATCCACAAATTCAGGTCCATGTACCAGGGGGCGGAAAAAAACCAGCCGATGCTCTCCTTTGACGGGGATGAGCGATGCACACCCTGGGGCGCTGTCATGCGGAAATGGCGGCTCGATGAATTGCCCCAGTTATGGAATGTATTGATCGGTGAAATGTCGCTGGTGGGGCCGAGACCGGAGCGGAAATATTTTATTGATCAGATTATGCAGCAGGCGCCGCATTATAAGCATTTGTTGAAAGTCCGGCCGGGGATCACCTCCTGGGGGCAAGTCAAATACGGTTATGCCAGCAATATCGAACAGATGCTGCAACGGCTGAAATATGACATCCTCTATATTGAAAACATGTCCCTCAGCCTGGATATCAAGATCCTTTTTTACACCTTGCTTATCCTGGTACAGGGGAAGGGGAAATAGAAAGGGGTGAAGCTGTACACCTCACCCCTGCAGGGTATAGTTTTAGCGGACCAGCCTATCAGCCAGACCGACCCGGAGCAGGATTAGATCCGCTTACGGCGTGGTTTATCATCAAAGTCGTCGTCATACCGCCGACGGGGACGATCGTTATCCTGGAAACGGCTGTTGCCTTTGTCCCGGTTGTCACCCCACCGGTCAGGGCGAGGTCCGCCGGAACGGCGTTCGCCACCGCCATAGCTGTTGTAGTTAGGACGGAATCCACCGGGCTTGGGTCCCCGGTTGAAATCCTTGGCGGGAGCGGGATCGGATTCTTTGACGAGGATTTCCCTTCCTTCCATTTGGATGCCGTTGAGGTTTTCGATGGCGGCTTTGCCTGATTCATCAGTGGCCATTTCTACAAAACCATAGCATTTGGATTTGCCCGTTTCCCGGTCGAGGATGATCTTGGCGTCCAGGACCTGGCCATAGGATTCAAACATAGCCCGGAGACGTTCAGACGTGACGTTCTGAGGTAGTTTAGCGACAAAAAGTTTCATTTATAAAAAAAAGTTGTTGTTGAGTTTTGGATTGAAGAGTAAGCAGCAAAAAAGTAACAAGACCTTAGATCAGAGTCGCTGAACGATACGCCTCAAACGCGGTGTAAAGGTAAAAGATTTATTCAAAAAAAAAGTGCAGGCAGACCTGCACTTTTCCGGTAAGAACGTGGAGCTAGTGGGAGTCGAACCCACGACCTCTTGCATGCCATGCAAACGCGCTAGCCAGCTGCGCTATAGCCCCGGAATTATACTTGTCCCTTCTTTCGCGGAAGGAACAGGATAAAGTACGGATGAGCGGGAAGGAAGCGACCCCGGGAGGATCTTTCTCTTTCTGCCAGAGCACTTTATTGGAACTTTTCCCTCGAAAGGGACTGCAAACATAGGATATTTTCAGATTTTCCCGGGAGGCAGCTTTCAAACGCTGCAACCCTTGTTAGAGCCTATTGTTTAGTTTTGCCAGACCATCTGGGTTGAAAATTATGAAAGCAGTCTATATCGTTTCTGCCGTCAGGACACCGATCGGGAGTTTTGGCGGGTCATTATCCGGCCTTTCGGCCACCGCCTTGGGATCCAGGGCAATAGCCGGTGCACTGACAGCGGCGCAGGTTTTACCGGAGCAGGTCGAGGAGGTCTTTATGGGAAATGTGGTATCCGCCAATCTGGGCCAGGCGCCCGCCCGTCAGGCTGCCCTCGGTGCCGGGTTGCCTTTTGAAGTGCCCTGTACCACCGTGAATAAAGTATGTTCGTCCGGGCTCAAATCCGTGATGTTTGGCGCCCAGGCGATTCAGTTGGGGCAGGCGGACATCATCGTGGCGGGCGGAATGGAGAGCATGTCTAATATTCCTTTTTATGTGCCGGGCGCGCGGTGGGGTTACAAATACGGCAACGGAGAATTTGTGGATGGGCTTGCCAAGGATGGACTGACGGATGCCTATCATCAGACAGCCATGGGCGTCAGTGCGGATAAGACGGCGGAGAAATACGGGATCACCCGGGAGCAGCAGGATGCTTTTACGATTGACTCTTATCAACGCTCCCAGGCGGCCACCAAAGACGGAACGTTCAAAAAGGAAATCGTGCCGGTGGAGATCCCGCAGAAAAAGGGGCCTGCACTTGTTGTTGAACAGGATGAAGAGTGCTTTAAAGTTGATTTCAGTAAAATTCCTTCACTCCGCCCCGCTTTTAGTCCGGATGGGACAGTAACAGCCGCCAATGCGTCTACCCTCAATGATGGTGGCGCAGCGCTCGTCCTGGCCAGCGAGGAAGCAGTCAAAAAATACGGGCTAAAACCGATTGCCCGCGTGGTGTCTTATGCCGATGCCGAACAAGATCCTTTCTGGTTTACCACTTCGCCCACCCTGGCCGCCCCGAAAGCGCTCAAGCGGGCAGGGCTGACCAAAGACCAGGTGGATCTCTATGAGGTGAATGAAGCGTTTGCCGTGGTGACACTGGCTTTTGAAAAGGTATTAGAGGTGGATCACGGGAAAGTGAATGTCCATGGCGGCGCCTGCTCCCTTGGACATCCCCTGGGAGCCTCCGGCGCCCGGATCCTGACGACCCTGATCCATAACCTGCACGGGGAGGGAAGGCAATATGGATTAGCCACCTTATGCAACGGAGGAGGCGGAGCTTCCGCGGTCATTGTTGAACGCATGGACCATTGAGTAATTACGGCGACTTTCACGTATATTTTTGAAGGCAGGATCTGCTGCCATGATGAACCGGATTTTCCTTACACGATGCTTGGAAATAAAATAAGAGGGTATACGCGGTTGATTTTCATCACGCTCGTGACCATACTGACAACCCTGACGGTCATCGTCATCGGGATATTGCCCGGCAACCGGTATAAAATGCGTCTCCGGGTGCGGCGGATGTGGTCAAGGACGTTTGTGTGGATCCTGAATTACAAAATCGAGGTACGGGGAAAGTTCCCTGCTGATCGTAATTATCTCTTTGTGGGAAATCACCGGTCATCCCTGGATCCTTTCGTGTGCCTTGCTTACCTGGAAGCCAATCCGGTCAGCCGGGCCGATGTGCGGAATTATCCATTTCTCGGGAAAGGTGCGGAGTTGTCCGGGATCATTTTTGTCAACAAGGAGAGCCGGACCAGCCGTAGCGCAACCAAGGAGGCTATCTACCAGGCGCTCAAAGAGGGCAAATCCGTCATGATCTACCCGGAAGGAAAGACCAATGCCCTGCCGCTTACGGCTACGTTTCAAAAGGGGTCATTTGACATGGCTGCCGAGTTGCAGGTGCCGGTCATTCCCTTTGTCATTGAATATAAAAGCCTGCATGATTATTGGGATCATTCGGAGACGATGGGGGTGCATTACTTCAAAAATCTCGCCAAGCCGAGGACGTATGTCCGGTTGTCCGTAGGGGAGGTCATCCAGGGAGACAATGCCTGGACACTGCTGCGGCAATCACAGCAGTGGATCAATGATGAGATTGTGCGCTTGCGCGAGGATTGGGGTGGATTAGCGCCGGATAAGGCGCAAGAATAGGAGGTAAGGCAGTTCTTGCCGGAATGACGCGAAACAACCCGCTGATTTCGGCTGTTTTCTTGCTTTAGAAGGAAAATTAACTACATTTGCGTCCCGCCTGAAAGCAAGGCGGATCAAAGAAACATCGCGGGGTGGAGCAGTTGGTAGCTCGTCGGGCTCATAACCCGAAGGTCGTAGGTTCAAGTCCTGCCCCCGCTACACGTAAAGGCATCGGGACATCCTGGTGCCTTTTTTTATTGCCTAAGGATAAAAACCATGTATACAGTATATGTTTTACATTCTCCGGACCATGGTAAAATTTATATAGGTTATACCTCTAATCTTACCAATAGGATACTGGCTCACAATGAATTGGCCTCCAAAGGATGGGCCTCCCGATTCAGGCCCTGGAAAATTATTCACCTGGAAAATTTTAATAGCAAGCAGGAGGCTATGCAGCGTGAACGGATGCTAAAAGGAGGGCAAGGCCGAAAATGGATAAGGGATGAATTACTAAAGGAGAAATAAGGGCTCATATCCGCCTGAGGCGGACGTAGGTTCATCCCGATAACTATCGGGAGCCCCCGCTACACGTAAAGGCATCGGGACATCCTGGTGCCTTTTTCATTTCCTGCCCTCCTATAAAAACAATTTATTAACAATCTGTATCCTTACCTTTGAAGGGATGACCCTGGTCAAGCGCATACTGGCTATGTTCACCCTGGTGGTTTTTCTTTTTCCATTCGTGGAAAAAGAAGTGCATCAATGGGTGCACCCTGCGCCGCCGCATTGCCAGGACCACCAATCCGTGCACTTCCACCAGGTCGAGCATCACTGTTTCCTCTGCGATATGACCATCCCGCTGTCCCCGGTGCCCACACCGGAGAAGGTGGTCATCATTTCTCCTGCAGATGGCACCAATACTTTTTCCTTTCCTTTCCTTGGTATTGATCTGCCAGAGTTCGCATGCCAGCTGTTGCGCGGACCGCCATCCTTAGCCTGATTTCCTGAGACCTTTTTTTTCTGTTTCATTCTTGTCCACACCATCTTGCCAGGACAAGCAACATTTTTCAGGCTATGCAACTTATTAAACTGATTACGATTCTTCTGTTTGTCAGCACTGCCGGTGCACAGGCCCAGGTGGACAGCCTTGTCCGGGATTCCATAGAGATGCAGCAAATCATGGAATCCATGACTCCATCCCAACAGACCAGCACCAATACATCCGCTGCCAGTGCCAATCCCAATATCAGCGTCATCGGCGATTTCCAGGGTCAGTACAGAAGCTATGGCAGCCATCCATGGGATGCCGTGCTCCATGAGGTTGAATTCTCCTTTGAATCCACGGTGGATCCTTACATCAAAGCTTCCTTTTTCTATGCCGTAGGACAGGATGCGGCCACGGGTGAATTTGAAAGCGAAGTGGAAGAAGGGTACCTGACGACCCTTTCCTTACCGGCACACCTCCAGTTGAAAGCGGGACGGTTCAGGCAGAACATCGGCAGGATGAATCTTGTCCATCCGCATGCCCTGCCTTTTATCGACGCGCCGGATGCCTATGCACAATTTTTTGGCGAAGAGGGCCTGAAAGGAGACGGCTTTTCCCTGAGCTGGCTGCTCCCGAATCGCGCCTTTTTCCAGGAGCTAACTTTCGAAGGAACTGCGGTGGCAACCAATCCAAGTTTCCGGCGCAGCCCGGGAAACAGGTTTCTCTGGCTGGCGCACCTGAAAAACTTCTGGGATCTGACGGACAACGCCACGCTCGAATTGGGATTCACGGGCCTTCGCGGAGAGAACGAGTTTGGCCGGATATCCCGGATGCTCGCGGCTGATTTGACCTATAAATGGAAGCCACTTCAATATAACACCTACCGGTCGCTCGTTTTTCAAAATGAATTCTACTATAGTCACGCACGTTCAGACACCGGCACGACCAACGCGATTGGTGGGTATTCGATGCTGAGTGTTCAGGTGGCGAAACGACTGTTTGTCACCGGCCGGTATGATTACACACAAGCTCCGTTTGCGAAAAATTATGTCCAGCAATCCGGTTCTCTTACCCTGGGATGGAATGCCACCGAATTTCAGAAGATCGAGCTCGGGTTGAAGTACACGCATGTCAATACCCCGGTGGAGGCATTTGCCGGGGATCACCGCTTCAGCCAGGCTTTTCTGCGCTGGATATTCGTCATCGGGTCCCATGGGGCCCACATGTATTGATTCTTTATCACCTATTCAAGTTTGCATCCACATGAAAGCAAAATATCTTTTCCTCATCGCCCTGCAGATGCTCCTCCTTCCATTAGTGCGCGGCAGTGTGATCCATGTCGTCACCACGACCCAGGACCTGCGCAGTATCACGGAATGGATCGGGGGTGACAAAGTGGACGTTTTCGGCATCGCTACCGGTTTTCAAAATCCGCATTTTGTCGATCCGAAGCCCAGTTACATCATTAAGCTGTCCGGGGCCGATCTATTTGTGACCCTGGGCCTCGATCTCGAGAGCGGGTGGTCACCTTCCTTGTTGGCGAGTTCCCGCAATGGTAAAATTCAGAAAGGTTCGGCCGGGTATGTCGATGCTTCAATCGGTGTCAGCCTGATGCAGGTTCCCTCCAGCATCAACCGGGCGGAAGGAGACATCCATCTGTATGGGAATCCGCATTATTGGCTTGATCCGCTCAATGGCAAGATCATCGCCCGTAATATTTGCAGCGGTCTCAGCCGGGTCTCCCCGGAGCATAAGGCCATTTTTGAAGCGAACCTGAAATCGTTCAATGAGCAGATTGACATCCGCTTAAAAACCTGGAATACCCTCATGGCGCCCTTTCATGGGAGCAAAGTCATCGCCTATCACAACGAGTGGTGTTACTTTGAAAACCGTTTTGGTTTGCAGATTGTCGACTTCCTGGAACCCAAGCCCGGGATTCCGCCGACCCCTTCCCAACTGGTCAAGATTATCAAAGAAGTGAAGGATAATCATATCCGGGTGATCATCACTTCCCCTTATTTCACTTCTTCTTCATCGGATGTCGTCACCAAACAAACGGGCGCAAAAACCGTGGTGCTGGCCACTTCGGTCGGCGCCTTCGACCCTGTCAAAACCTACTTCGATCTGTTCGATTACAATATCCGTTTATTGGCCGGCGCCCTGAAACCCTGAATCAACGAATGTCCCTTGTTATATCCTGACGGTTATGTTTGACATGTTTCAACTCGATTTTATCCTGCAGGCCTTCCTCCTGAGTGTCCTGACCGGATTACTCCTGTCCTACCTCGGCGTACACGTGGTACGGAGAGGAATTGTATTTGTGGACCTGGCCCTTGGGCAAATCGCCTCACTTGGCGTTGCCTTTTCGGATTACATAGGGTACGGGAAGACAATCATCCCGATCACCTTCGCCCTTCTCGGCGCTTTCCTGATGTCATTGATCCAAATCCGGGACAGACGGCTGAAACTGGAAGCGGTCATCGGGATCATCTATGCCGTGGCATCCGCCGCGACGGTGATGCTGATCTCCAAAACGCCCCACGGAGACTCGGATATCCAGGAGGTTTTGTTTGGCAATATCCTGGCTACCGACTGGAACCAGATTATTATCCTGGGGAGTGTTTTCCTGGTGATCGGCATCGCCCATGCCCTTTTTTACCAAAAATTCAATGCACTCACCATGCGCTTTGAATCGCCCGGTGATACAGCAACGCAGGGAGCGTTGCGCGGATTTCGGTTCTGGAATTTTCTGTTTTATATCAGCATCGGTTTGGCCATTGTGCTGGCTGTCAGGACCAGCGGTGTCATTCCGGTGTTTTCTTTTCTCATCATCCCGGCAGTCGGAGCGATCATGATCGCCCGAAAGGACCTTCTGATTATTCTG
>CAZTXO010000014.1:0-19281 GCA_964617515.1 uncultured Saprospiraceae bacterium
CTTCGCCAAGGCTTCGGCCTACTGTTCCGCCGATCGCCTTCGCCAAGGCTTCGGCCTACTGTTCCGCCGATCGCCTTCGCCAAGGCTTCGGCGATCAATGGGGGATTAGCTCAGCTGGCTAGAGCACCTGCCTTGCACGCAGGGGGTCCTGGGTTCGAATCCCTGATCCTCCACTTTCAGGCCCGACTTACGTCGGGCCTTTTTTATTTTTTGAATCGTTCAACTGGCCAGGGCATCCCGTCAAACGGTGGGAGAGTCCTGGGTTCGAATCTTTCAGGAGTAGAAGTCCCATCGACGAAGGCAACCCTGATCCTCCACCTTCATTCGCCGAAACTCCGGCGAGGGTGAAAAGCCTGACCTATCGGTCGGGATTTTTTATTTTAGCCATCCGTATTTCACAGATACATAGGTCAAGCCAGGTCTTAATCACGGACGCATGAAAAGAACACTAAGCCCAATGTTTCGCTTGGGTTTCCTGGTTTCCGTTTTATTGTTGCTCTACTTCTTCAACCGTGTGTTGTTTATATTGGTCAACCAGGACGAACTCAGCCTAACCTCCTGGATCTCCGCCCTCCGGCTATTTGCTGGCGGATTACGCTTTGACCTTTCCGCCATCATCCTCACCAACCTGGCCTTCATTGTCCTGTTCCTCACGCCTTTTCCTTTTGCCCTAAATCCCATTTTTAAAAAAAGCATGTTTGCTCTTTTCCTGGCCACCAATGGCCTATGCCTGCTCGCCAACGTTATTGATATCGCCTATTTCCCTTTTATTCACAAACGCATGCAATTCGATGCCCTTCTTTTTATCAATGGAAAGAAAGGCCATGAGTTCTTTACCCTGCTCCCCACGTTGTTCCACCAATATTGGTACCTGGCTTTGTTCTTTCTTCTGCAAATTGGATTTTTATTTAAAGCCTACCAATACGGTTCACGCTTCAGATCCGCATACCATCCTGCCTTATTGTCTTTCCGGGAAGTGCTGATCCTCTTCTTTGCCGGAATCGCTATCGCCATCATCGGGATCCGCGGTGGATTTCAAATGAAACCATTGGATATTATTCATGCTTCTGAAATGACAGAGGTCTCCTACATCCCGGCCATCCTCAACACTCCCTTTACGATGATCAAAACCATGGACAAGAAGAGACTGAAGGAAGTGAATTATGTTCCGCCAGAGCAACTCATCCAATGCCAGGCTGGCATCCATTTCCCTGTTGAAGGTGATGCCCTGGTGAAAAAGAATGTGGTAATCATTATCGTGGAAAGCCTGTCCAAAAAATACCTCGGGTTTTTCAGCGGAAACAAACAAACCCCTTTTCTTGACTCCCTTTTTACCCAGAGCTTGGTTTTTCCGAATGGATTCGCCAATGCCAAAGAATCCGTCCAGGGTATCCCGGCCATTCTCTCTTCCATTCCTTCATGGCAGGATGACCCGTTCATTTTTTCACCGTATAGCTCCAACACCATTACTTCCTTTCCATCCCTGCTCAAACCCTATGGTTACATCACTTCCTTTTTTCATGGAGGCAATAATGGGACCATGGGATTTGACGCTTATTGCAGCCTTGCTGGTTTTGATCAGTACTACGGGAGAAATGAATTTCCGGATGACAGCGAATATGACGGGGACTGGGGCATCTGGGATGAGCCCTTCCTCCAATTTATGGCGCAAAAACTGGCCAATACGCGTGAACCCTTCTTCTCTGTCGTATTCACCTTAAATACACATCATCCCTTTACCATACCTGAGCAATACAAGTCCACTTTCAACGAGGACGGCCATCCGTTTTATTCCTGCATCCGCTATGCCGATTATGCGTTGTCCCGTTTTTTTGAATCCGCTAAAAGAGCACCCTGGTTTGCCAATACCATTTTTGTCATCACGGCTGATCACACGGCTCCTGTTTTGAAGGACCCTAAAACGAGGGAACCCAGGAAGAAGATGGAGCCAAAACGGAAGAAAGGCATTCAATCCGTAGAGGATTACCAGATCCCTATTGCTTTTTATTCCCCGGATAGTTCATTGATAGGGATTGATCCGTCGATTGCCAACCAGATTGATATCCTGCCATCCGTCATGCACCTCTTACACTATCCTGATGCATATTTCTCTTTTGGTAACAACCTCTTTGATCCAACCACCGAAAAATACGCGGTAAATTATTTGGAGGGTGTATATCAATACATTGGTTACGAATACGCATATCAATTCAACGGACAACGGGACTTAGGTTTTTATAACTGGAAAAAGGACCCGTTTTTCCGACATAATCTCCTCCAGACGCATGCGGATGCTATAGAAAAGGAAGTCTGTGAATTGAAGCTGAAGGAATGCATCCAGCTCTTTAATCACGTCCTGATCGCGGATGAGATGACCGTGCGTTGATACCTCACGCGTAACCGGTCAATGATCAATATCATCCTGCTCCCTATTCAACATCCTTTGGAATTTGAGCCATTCAGGATAATGTTGCCAGCGTAATCTTTCATAAACCTTACGATGATGAAAAACAGATTTCAACTCGTCATTTTGACACTTGCGATGGGCATAAGTTTCAACCTTTCTGCCCAAACAGTCAATGCCGGTACCTGGATGATCGGTGGATCTGCCGGATTTTCCAGTCAGAAAATTAAAAACGCGGACGCCTCCACGACCTATCTCAACCTGAACCCGACGATGGGTTATTTTGTGGCCGATGACTGGGGCGTTGGTCTGAGCATCAATTTCAACAGCACCAGCTATGATGGAGAATCTGACAGTTCCTTCGGCCTCGGCCCTTTTGTCCGCTATTATTTCACAGATCCCATCTACCTCAAAGTGGGGCTGGACCTGGACCTGGATAAGGGCGGAGGAACACTGTTTACGGCTGCCGTGGGTTATTCCTGGTTTATCAGTTCCGATATGGCCGTCGAGCCCAATTTGTTCTTTTCCCTCAATAATGGCGAAGGAGAAACCTCCGATTTTACTGTATTTGGATTAGGCATCGGCATCCAGGCCTTCCCGGGCCAATAATAGCCTCCGGTATCACCGGTTACCTGAATATTTATCAGTTCCTGTTCATGGACAATAGGATATAGATCCATTTTTTCCTGATATAAAAAATAAGCGGATTTCCTTTTGCGTTAGAATCCGCAGAGGCTTACCTTTACCCACACGCCCCTCCCCTATCTCTCCCATACTTTTCGTTTCATCCTTCTCATCTCTCCATGTCACCCCGGACTGGATCTGGATTTATTTACTAACCTATAAATATGTTCACAATGAGAAGCCATTTCCCATTCTTACTTATGTTCTCCCTCTTTTGCAGTTCCCTTTACTTTACCTCCTGTCAAAAAGATGACTCCCTGGGTACATCAGACCTTCAACTGAGTTCACGGGATCCACAATCTTTCAGCTACAGTCAAAATCCTGCCCAGGTGGGTGATTCCGTAATTATCGTGTTTGACCTTGGAAATGATGCGGATTGCGGCCATGTCCAGGTACAGGTCAGTGGTCCGGATGGCTCGGGCTGGGAAAATGGCGGCAAGCCGATGACCCCGGACAGCGGCATGGTCAGTGTACTGTTTATACCGGAACAACCGGGCTGGTACCTGGTGCGGGCAAAATATACCCGGACTGGCAAACCTTCCTCGTGCCCGTATGAAAACACCGGGTGGCTGGTCGCCTCCGACACACTATTCGTGGAGGGCGATCCCGATATGGCAGATTCCACGGCCTGCGAGGCTTTGTTTACGGGAGAAGCCATTTCCTGTGATTCCTCCCGGGAAGCGGTATTTACCTTTGTAGCCGCGGAAGATATTGAACACCTGAAGATCCAGGGGGGCCTCACCAATGGAGTCATCGGGGATGTGGAAGTGACCGTAGACGGTGCCGATCTGGATATCTATCAGAAAACACCTGGGCACAGCACCAACCGGGTGATCACCCTGGAGGGAAGTGCCGTCGCCTGTGATACGATTACCATCACCCTGGTATGGACATCCGGAAATCCGGGTCCTGTCATCACCGGCGAGTGGTCTGCTTCGGGTGGCGGAATTCACCTGGAAACAGAGGCGCTTGAATGTCCATGATGCTACGGCAGCAAAGCGGCAAAAAAGCCATTCCGGACCGGAATGGCTTTTTCATTCCAAGAATCCCGGGTAGCCGGGTAGGGATATATGTAAAATATTCACTATACTTGCCTATTCTCAAACCTGTTAAAAAAGCAAAACGTATGAAAATGTTTACCAAACTTACCCTTACGGCAGCCCTCCTGATAGGCTTCCTGTTCAATCTGAACGCCCAGACCGTTGGAAAGGCAGCCTGGATGATCGGCGGATCCGCTTCTCTGGATATCGTCAAGCCTAAAGACGTTGATGCCACGACCACCTGGCAGCTGAATCCCAACCTGGGTTACTTTTTTGCCGACGACCTGGCGATCGGTCTTGGCTTAAGCCTTTTTGACCTGGGTGAAGGATTTGACACACAAGCATCTGTTGGTCCTTTCGTCAGGTACTATATCACCGACCCGATCTTCATCCAGGCCGGCGCTAACTTTGAATTGAACGAAGGCGGAGGAACCAGTTTTGGTGCCGCTGTTGGTTATTCCTGGTTCCTGAATGATGGTGTTGCGATTGAGCCCGCCCTGTATTTCCAGAGCTACAACAATGACGGCGATGCCTTCGATTTTTCCCAATACGGACTCAGTATTGGTATCCAGGCATTTGCCAACCACAACCACGGCATGTAATCATTACATCCATTCAATGCATAAAAGGCCATCGGTACCGATGGCCTTTTTACTTTCAGGCAGCTCTTCCGGTTTTCGGGTATCTATCCAAATGGTATACGGACGGTCGTGAATATTTCCATAGGATCTATGGTCTGGATGAGAGCAATTCCGTATATTTCACGCCAAGAAATGGGCTGATTCCTTCCTCTGGGGATTTCTTGCTTATTTTTCAAGGTGTTATATATCTTTTTTTTTATTAACTAACTTTCTGTCTATACAGGACTTTTACCGATTCGAGGCTATGATCAAGAGACTCACACTTTTCATCAGCGTGATCGCCATCTTTTCGATCGACGTTGTTCGTGGACAAGACATCCACTTTTCCCAATTCTACATGTCGCCCATGACACTCAACCCGGCCCTGACCGGCGTCATGAATTGCAATACCCGTATCGTGGGTAATTACCGAAACCAGTGGGCCTCGGTCCTGGGCAAGAATGCTTACAACACCTACAGTGTTTCCTATGATCAGAAGATGCCGGTCGGACGCTATGATTATTTCGGTTTCGGCGGAAACATTTGGAGCGACGTAGCAGGATCCCTGGATTTCCAGACCCTGACCCTGAAACTTTCCGGCGCTTACAGCCGCAGAGTCGGTGGTGACCGCCATAAAGCCAATTACCTGGTCATCGGTGCCGAGGCCGGCGTTTCCCAGCGCAGCCTTGATTTCACCAATGCCCAATGGCCTCTGCAGGTCAATAACGGTGAATACGATCCGAATCTCCCCTCCGGTGAAACCTTCGACTTTCCGGATAACTTCCTCTTTGGTGATGTCGGACTTGGTGTGCTGTGGTTTTCTGTGATCAAGAAGAAAACTAACTATTACATGGGGGCCGCCATCAATCACCTCAACCAGGCCAACCTTTCCTTCTTCCGCCCGGACAACGTGGAGAAATATTATACCAAGATCGTGCTCCATGCCGGTGGCGAATTCCCGATGAATCGTTCCGTATCCCTGATCCCGGGAGCCGTATTCTTCCACCAGGGACCTTCCCTGGAAATCAATGCCGGAAACAGCTTCCGGTTTAACCTGGAAAACACCTCCGACCAATCCTTCCAGTTTGGTGGCTGGATCCGCCTGGCGCGCCATTTTGAAAAGCCGCTCCTGGTGGACGCCCTGATTCTTTCCACCCGGTTTGACTATGAAAACTGGGGTATTGGTTTCAGCTATGATATCAACGTGTCCAGCCTCAGCAAGGAAAGCCGCGGAAACGGTGGTTTCGAGTTCTCCATGGTCTACCTCGTCTGCGGTCCTCAGAGCCGTGGGGTCTACTGCCCGAAATTCTAGAAACGAACCAATATAAATTTTACGTTAAAAGCTAAAAGTGTGTAAAAACCTTTTAGCTTTTAATTTTTAGTTTTTAACTTTAAAGGCTCCCCTTTTGAATTATCGTCTCCATGACATGCTGATTTATTCTTCACGACTTTAATTTTTCTCAGGGATGTTTGGCAGTACCAAAAATGAGCAAAACAAGGGCAACGGTGTCATCACCACCCCTTCTACCACCTCCAGCAACAGCCTGGTGCAAGGCACACAGATCGAAGGCACCCTCCACGCCGAAAAGGATATCCGGATTGACGGCGTGATGAAGGGGACGCTGATCTGCAAAGGCAAAGTGATCATCGGACCCTCCGGTCATATCACGGGCGATATTCAATGTGAAAATGCGGTGATCGAAGGCCGGTTTGAGGGCATGCTGACCGTCACAGACGTGCTTCATGTGAAAGAGACCGCCAAAATCGAGGGAGATGTCTCGACCCAGAAACTGATCGTTCAGCCCGGCTCCTTATTTAATGTGAAATGCAAAATGGGCTCCTCCGTTACCGGGGCCAAACGCGTTCCGCTGGAAGAGGAAGATGTGATCGACCTCAACAGCCTGGGCAAATCCAAAGCGGCCATGTCTTGACGCGGAAGCATCCGACATCCTACGCGTTCCTGAAATACAGCGGCCTCGCGCTGCAATTGTTTGTCCTTCTGGGAATAGCCGCCTGGCTGGGCGGGAAAGTGGATCGGTGGCTCCTGCAGGAAGATCATTCGTATTTTACCATCCTGCTTATCCTGCTTTTCGCCGGCGGGTTTTTCTACCGCCTGTTCAAAGAACTGAGTCGCACCCATGAATCCTAAGCGATTTATTACCGGGCTGACCATCACCCTTTTGCTTCAGCTCTTGTTCAACTGGTTGCTGCTCCAATGGATCGACACGCTGCGGGCCCATTGGGGATTCATCCTTGCCTCGATGGCGGCCATGATGCTTTTCTGCATCACTTTGTATGCCGCCGCCCGTGTGATCGCCCGGAGTTCCCTGACCCGCTTGTATATTCAACTCGTCATGATCGCCGTTTTCCTGAAACTTTTCCTGTGCCTTGCACTGATAGTAGGTTATGTGAAAGGATTTAAGCCGGCTGACCGCACATTTGTCTGGTCGTTTCTTTTCATCTACATTACCTCGACGATTTACGAAGTCATCTTCCTGGAAAAAGTAGGAAGACAAAAACCAAATACGATCGCATGACTCAACCCGCTCCCACCCTCACCATTGAAGTGGAAGGCCAACGCTTTCCATGCGCCCCGGAGACCTGGAATACCCTGGACTGTATTGAAACGGGACCAGACGAATACCATCTCCTGGATGCCGGCCGGAGCCACCGGATCACCGTCATGGAATTCGACCTGGCCTCCCGCACCTGTCTCCTGAAAGTGGATGGGGAAATCAAGCAGGTCAGGCTTCTCCGGGACCTGGATCTGCTGATTGAACGCATGGGGCTCAATGCGGTTGAAAATAAAAAACTGAAGCACCTGGAAGCTCCGATGCCCGGCATGGTCACGGGGGTGAAAGTGGAGCCTGGCGAGGCCGTGGATAAAGGCTCACCGCTGCTTATCCTGGAAGCCATGAAAATGGAAAATGTCATCACAGCCCCTCAACCGTCCATTGTCAAAAATATCCTCGTGACCAAAGGACAGGCAGTGGATAAAGGCGCGATCCTGGTCGAATTCGAATAAAAAAAGCCGCTTTCGCGGCCCTTTTTTTTTAATAATTCGCTTCAAAAAAGGCTTTATACGAATTGAGCTCCCTCGCCTTGATCACTTCCCGGTAATTCTTTTGGGTGATCGGGTACACCTGGAAAATCGCGTTCTTCGGCAGGAAATCATTTGGGTTGCGGACGGCTGTCTCGTAATATTTCATGGCTTTGTCCTTCGAAGTAAAGGACCGGACCAGGATCAGCGATTCATTCCTGGCAGGATCAAACACCAGGCTGGCCATTTTCAGATTATCCAGCTGGAAATACTTCTTGTTAAAATCCGAGACCGCTACCTTGGCGTCGTTGACGCTGACTTCATTTTGGTTTTGGACGTAGACGATGACGAAGTGCAGGGCGTTGTCCTCCACCACGAATTTCGCCTCTGACAATCCGGTTTCTCCATAGGTCCTGGCAGCAGCCCCATCCCCGAGCAAGAGGAGCATGTCATTGGCTTTCTTCTCTTCATCACTGTTTGGATAGCGGGCCACGATGTATTTCAGGGCTTCCACATAGGCATCTTTACCGGCGGTAGCACCAAGGCTCATGGCTTTGAGCAACTCAAATTTTCCCATGAGCAGGTTGTTGACACCAAACTTGTCTTCCACATCTCTGACGCGGTTGAGGACCTCCTCGTGATTGCCTGTTTCAAATACGGAGAAAGTCTCGTCATAATATTGTTCGAGGCGGTCTTTCTCCGATTGCTGGCTGGCCGCAAAATTGGGATCGGAAAGCACTTTGGCGAAACGGGAATTGGGAAATTGCTCGATGATGAGTCGCTTGTATTTTTCCGCACGATCATGGTCGCCGGCGGAGAGCGAAGAAAGGTACAACTGGTAATAGATCTCCAGTTTTTCCGGAGCCTCCGGATATTTTTCCAAAATGGACTCCAGGATCGAAATCGAACTATTGAAATCTTCCAGCCGGTCCCGGTATAACTGCCCCAGCAGCAACATGGATTTGCGTATCTGGTTATGACAAAGCGCCCTGGCAGAATCCGTTTTCGGCACGTCCCTGAAATAATCCTCAATTTCACTTTCATAAATGCCGATTTCCGCTTCGCCCGTATGCGCGACTTCCTCAGCGGCGGCTGTAAACTGCGAGGCTTTGGAACTGACCCGCCAGTAATCCGACAAAGGGATATCACCCCAGGTGCGCTCAAATTCCCGTTTTGATTTTTTCAGGTTTTTTTGATCGTATGCCCAGAAGACATCTTCTGCCTGACCGCCGGCCTGTGCCGTTGCCGGCGGGAGGGTACCCGTTCTGCCGGCGATGGCCGGATTGGCCGGTGTTACTTTTTTATCTGCGTTGCCAAGATATTTGCTCTTGGCAGCCGCTTCTTCCGCCTCTTTCTGTCGGGCTTTCTTGATCTCCTTAGCCAGGGCCTTCAATTCCTCATCGGTCTTGAACGAAAGCCGGAGCAGGCTATCCTGAAGGGCGATGTTGTTGAGGTTGATGGCGATATCGGTCAGGTTATCGGCCAGTTTTTTAACCCCTTTATAGCGTTCGTCTGTCGGTTTCATGATGGCCGCACAGGCTTTATAGGCGGCGTCGGCTTCGACATACTGTTTTTGCTTCATGTAGAGGGTGGCCAGCAGGTATTGACTTTCCACTTCCTGGAATTTATCCTTGCCGACGGTTTCCACGCTTTTCTCCAGGTACCCGATTGCCCCGGGTATATCATTGTCTTCCATGGCCATCGTCCCCATGAAATAATAAATGCGCCCGAGGTAAGGGATATTCTTGGCATCCCGGGTCATCTTTTCCAGGCTGGCCTGGGCATCCGTCCTCGAAAGGGAGTGATTTTGCACTTTCGCCCGCAGGATGCTCAACTGGGTATTGAATTCCATCTCGTAGTCAGTGGCAAAGTCAAGTGCCTGCTGATAAAATTCAGCAGCCTTGTCTGTATTGCCGGCCCTCGTATAAAGCTGGGCGATGATATAAGCATATCGGGCTTTATTGTTTCGCTTGCCGGCGCGCTCGATGGCCTGTTCGAGGAAGGGAATGACCTGAGGATAATTTTCGCGTTGGAGGTGATAATACGCCCTGGCGACCGGAAGCTCTTCATAGACTTTCGGCGGCAGGATATCATCTGATTCGAGGCGCCGGAACTGGTAGTCGGCGGAAGTCCAGTTTTCCCGCTCGATATAGGTTTTGGCGAGCCAGAGGATGGCCTCGTCATAGACGGATTCATGCAGAAACAGCCCGGTGTTTTCACCCTCAGCTTTCAGCTTGGCTCGCTGTTCCGCTTTTGTCGGTTCATACTTTTTAACTTCCGGGGTGGGAACCGTAGTAGTGCCATCAGGCGCCTTTATCGTTCCGGGCCGAACAAGGTCATCCGTTGGCTTTCCTTTCTTTTTACGCTGGCGCAGTTCTTTATTGTACTTTTTGCGTTCCTTCTCCGCCTTTTTACGTGCCTTCTGCAATTCCTTCTGGCGTTTATTGGCTTCCCGGGCATCAGATTTTCGCTTGGCCTCGGCAGCAGCCGGGCTCTTATGCTTACGTTCTTTGAGGTTTGCCTGTTTTCCACTGGGGAGGAATTCATCCATATAAAACTCAAACGCGTTTTCGGCGGCCTCATAGTCTCGTTTGAGATAATCCGCCTTCCCGATCAGGAGATAACAATCATCTGCCCAGTCACTGTATTCATGGAGTCGGACGACGACCGAGACCTTTTTAATGGCTTCGTCCAGATCTCCTTTGACGGCATCCGCGTTTTCGACGGCGACATACTTATAGATCGGCAGGATTTCGTTATAGTTGTCTTCATGTTGGTCTTCCAACTTCAGGACACTGGCTTCCAGCAACTCATTGGCATTGAACCACCCATTGTACTTGGCGTTCATGTTATGCCATAATTGCCCTACTTTTGACTGCTCATTCCGGCTCTTCTGCGTCACACATCCACTGACCAGGCCGAGTGTCAAAATGATCAAAAAGGTGTTTTTCACGTTATCTATGGTATAATGTCCTTTGGAAATGAGGCTGATAAGCGGATTTCCTGACAGAAATCAAGCTATAAACTGAATCCGGGGCAAATTTATTTCAAAAAAACCGTATCCGACCCGCAGGGATGATAGAACAGGTCAAGACCCGGAAACGCAACTGGCATACCATCTACCGCCTGGTTTTACGTAAGGACGAGACCCTTGAGGAAGTCGGCTCGTACCGGCTGACCCTGCTTAACCTGTATATCCTCCTTTCGTCCGTAGTCCTGCTGGTCATGGGACTGATGGTTGTACTGATATTCTTTACCCCTTTAAAACGACTGGTGCCGGGGTATGGCGAGCCCAGTCAACATCCGGAATATATCCGGCTGACCCGTAAAATAACCACCCTGGAGTCCGAACTGGAGAGCTACAAGCTTTATTATGAGCACTTTAGCAAACTGATAAGCCTGACGGACAGCACTGCTGCCCCCAAAACTAAGACTCCTCCCAAAGCATCCGAATCCCCATCTCAGCCTGAAACAGGCAGTCCGGAGCAGGAAATAACCATTCCTTCCCCGGTAAACCCGGTGAAAACCGCTGAACCCAGGTTTGTTTCCGGAAATCAGGTGCTGACCCCGGCGGATTACCGCTACCTGATGCCCCCGATTTCCGGTGTCATCAGCAGCAAATTTGACCCGGAAACGGACCATCTTGGCGTTGATATTCTGGCACCCCATGACACGCCCGTCAAATCGATCTGGGATGGTCATGTCATCATGGCGGACTGGACCCTGGAAACGGGCTATACGATCGGCGTCCAGCACGGAAATGACATGGTTTCCTTTTATAAGCATAATGCCAGCCTCCTGAAGAAAAACGGGGCTTTCGTCCGTGCCGGGGAGGCCATAGCGATCATCGGAAATACAGGGAAACTGACCAGCGGTCCCCACCTCCACTTTGAACTCTGGCTCCAGGGAAAACCGGTGGATCCCGTGAATTATATTGATTTTTAAGTGTTGTATGTACGAAGATTTGCCGGGGAAAATCCAATTGGATTGGTTTTTGCCTCTCCAACCGGCAAGCGTTGGGTTATATGGCTTTTTTATGGAAGAGAATACACCGTTACACCAGGCGTTTAATGCCAAAGGGGAAAAACTAAGCCCCGTCCTGCCTGAGAATGTCAAGAATTATCTCATCGATATCGATGGGACGATCTGTGATGACATCCCTAATGAAGAACCGGAGCGCATGGTGGATTGCGCCTATTACCCGGATGCCCTGGAGATCATCAATCAATGGTATGAAGAGGGGCATATCATCACTTTTTTTTCCTCCCGCACAGAGGCACACCGGGACATCACAGAGACCTGGTTAAGGAAATGCGGATTCAAGTATCATGGATTACTGTTGGGCAAACCACGCGGAGGCAATTATCATTGGATCGACAATCATATCGTGAAAGCCACCCGCTTCAAAGGGAAGTTTACCAACTTCGTAAAGCGCAGCAAAGAAATAGACGTTTTTGAACCTTAGCCTTTACCCATCAGGTTTTTCATCGCGTCTTCCACCTGTTCAAACCGGAAACGGAATCCTTCCAGCATCAGTCGCTTTGGAAATCCGTTACAACCGGAAACCAGCATCCGATGCATTTTTCCCAGGAGCAGGGACAATAGCTTAACCGGCACGGGGACGATCAGCCGGGGTAGGGAAAATTGTTTATTCAGGACCTGGATCAGGTTTTTACACGTCACCGGTTGAGGCGCTACAGCCAGGTAGATGCCCTGTCTCTCTTTCTTTTCCACAACCTCCAGCATGATTTGTACGAGGTCCTCCAGGTGAATCCACGGCCAATATTGCCTTCCGTCTCCGAAATACGGCAAAATCCCCAACGAGGCTATTGGCAGGATTCTGGTCAGCATGCCGCCCTTTTTGCTCAGTACCAGGCCAATACGGATGATGGCCGTGCGGATGCCCAATGAGCCGATACCGGCGTGCGCTCCTTCCCATTGTTGCACCGTGCTGATTATCCAGTCCGGAGTAGCCGTTATCGGTGTTTCATCCTCCACCTTGACGGCTCCCCGATCACCATAAATCCCGATGGCAGAAGCGCCGATGTATACGGCTGTTTGGATTTTGCCGGTCCTCAAATACGCTTCAAGCGTTTGGCAACTATCCAGCCGGCTGCGAAGGATTTCGTTTTTCCTGCCTTTTGTCCACCGGCCTCCTGCGATATCGCTGCCGGCAAGATTGATGACCGCATCAAATGTTGCTTCCTCCTTCAGATCGATCAAGCCTTTGGAGGGATTCCACAGGATTCGCCCGGTTCCCGGAGAACGACTAAGAATGGTCACCGTGTAACCACGTGACTGCGCCTCCCGGCTGATCGCTGTGCCTATGAAACCTGAACCACCTGCAATCAATATATGTCCCTTCATGCCTACAAGAACAAATACCAGCGAATAAGTTCACCACCGGGGCGAATTCCGTCACCGGAGCCAATCGACCTGCCGGGATCAATACGCATTCCCCTCGTTATCTTTGATACATGAACAAGAAGGGATATGCAGTCATCGTCATGGCTTTTGCTCTGTTTTCCATCGTGTGGCAAGGATGCCAAACGGACAGGCAAGGCTCCTCGCTCACAGTCCGGATCCGCCTACCCAATGAACCGGATTGCCTTCATCCGATTTATTCCAAAAGCGCCTATGCTGTTCAAATCGAATCCCTGATCATGCTTCCCGCTGCGGAGTATGATCCGGTATCGCTGACATTATCCCCGCTGTTAATTGAAGAGATCCCCCAGCCGTCAGTCGTCACTTCCGGTCCTTACCAGCATGACAAAGTCTACCATCTTCAGTTTCGTCCCGAGGCCGTATGGGCAGACGGTAAGCCGGTAACAGCGGAGGATTACCTCTTTACGGTGAAGACTGTTTACAACCCATATGTGCTTGTCCCAAGCTACACTTCCTTCCTGGATTTCATCCACGGCATATCCCCGGACCCGTCGGATCCCAAAAAGGTTTCCGTGTATGTGGACAGTTCGTATATCCTGGGCCTGGAGACCGTGGTCAATTTTAATATCTATCCATCCCATGTATACGACCCGGAACAAATCATGTCCGAATTCAGCCTGGAGCAGTTGCGTGACACGGCCACCCGCTGGACACCTGAACAGGATACCCTGCTGAAAAAATTTGCTATCGCATTTGAATCCCCAAAATACCTGCGTGAAATCGTGACCGGTTCCGGTCCCTATGAATTGGCCGGCTGGACCACGGGCGAATACATTCATCTGAAACGCAAATCTGCCTGGTGGGGTGATCAGATCAAGGATCGCCCGATGTTGCTCCATGCCTACCCGGAAGAAATTCATTACCGCATCATCCTCGATGCGGCGGCGGCGGAGGCTGCCATGAAGGCTGGCGAAATCGACCTGATGGCCGAAGTACCGGCGGCTGATTTTGTCAGTCTGCGGGAGGACGCCAAATGGAAAAATGAATTTCAATTCCTGACGCCGCAACTCATGCAAGTCAATTATCTCGAACTCAATACGCGTGACTCTATCCTTGCCGACCGCCGTATTCGACAGGCGCTCGCCTATTCGATTGATTACAAAGGCATCCTGGACAATGTCATGAAAGGCCTGGCCAGCAGGACAGTGGGACCGATCCACCCACAGAAGCCCTATTTCGACAGTGACCTGCAACCGATTCAACAGGATCTGAACCGCTCCATGGCCCTGATCAGGGAGGCCGGCTGGTCGGATACAAACGGCAATGGCATACCCGATAAAAAGATCGGAGGGAAACTGGAGGAGCTTCAGCTCAACATCGAAATCACCAACAAGGAAGAGGGAAACACGATCGCCAACATCGTCAAATCCAATGCCGCCAAAGCTGGTTTTGATATTCAGATCAAGATCGTCGACCCCAGCCAGATGACCCAGGATATCAAGCAACGTCACTTTGAGATAACCCCGATACGCTTACCTGCTTATCCCAATGCAGATGACCCCTTTCCGATATGGCATTCCACGAGTGACCGGCCCGGTGGGTCTAACCGGAGCGGCTTTCATAGTCCGGCATTGGACTCCGCGATTGTCGAAATCAGGACCGCCAGCACGCCTGAAAGCCGCAACAGCGCTTATCGACGGTTTCAGGAAATCATATACGAAGCCCAGCCTTCCATCTTCTTGTATGTTCCGCTGGAAAGGATCATCGCTTCCAGGCGTGTAGAACTGATCACCTCGTCCAGGAGGCCGGGTTACTTTGAAAACCTGATGAAACCTGCCGGATAAGGAACTTGCCCATGATCCCATCCATCGTCCGAAAATTGTTCTACGCATTGATTTGGCTATGGGTCATATCCATTGCCGCTTTCTGGCTGAGCAAACAAGTACCGGGGGATGAGATCCTGGATTATCTCAGCATTGAGGAGGGCGGTTTCACCACCGATGCGCGCCCGGAAAAGCAAAGAGAATGGTACGCCAGCATCGCGCACAAACGCGGATTGGATCTGCCCTGGTTTTATTTTTCCATTCGCGGCGGATATATCCCGGATTCCCTTTATCGCCTGCAGCCTGCAGAGGACCGGGAAGCCGTCCGGCAATGGATCGAAATATCCCGTCAGGGACAAGCGGCATTGCGCCTGCATGCAGCACTACGATCCGTCCTGCATTATTCATGCAACGAATTGCCTTCCACCAATCTCCGGGAAAACTATTGCCGCCAAATCCACCAGGCAATGCAAACTCCGGACCTGTCGAGGGTACTGGAGCAATTGAAAAAGCTGGAGCAACAATCCCAAACTGAGATCGCCCATGACTCTGTCCTGGCGGGTATGGGTGTCCTGCTGGTTCAAAAAGCTGAAACATTAATACAGGCAAAGCCTTTGTCCTTTCCGGATTTCCTTCCTGTGGTGCGATGGAACGGCAGGAACAATCAATATCATCGGTGGATGAGTTCTTTTCTGGCCTTTCAACCGATTCCCTCCCTCATTGACGGGCGCAATGCCTGGTCGAAAATCACGGAGGCTCTACGGTGGACGCTTCTGCTCAACGGCCTGGCATTTTTACTGGCTATGGGCCTTGGATGCCTCATCGGAATCTGGAGCGGTATGCATGATGGGCAATGGCGGGAACGGATTGTCAGCCTGGCATTATTCGCTTTGTTTGCAGTGCCTTCCTTCTGGCTGGCCACCTTGCTGATCTTGTTTTTTTCTTCCGGGGAATGGCTTTCCCTTTTGCCTTCAGGAGGGTTAGGACCTTACGAAAGTGCCGGTTCGCTGTTGACCAAATCCGGCATCATCCTCCGGCATTTGCTATTGCCGGTCACCTGCCTTTCGC
Source organism: uncultured Saprospiraceae bacterium (assembly GCA_964617515.1). GTDB lineage: Bacteria > Bacteroidota > Bacteroidia > Chitinophagales > Saprospiraceae > Opimibacter. The sequence goes on from CAZTXO010000014.1 coordinate 16,065, forward strand.
TCGGCTCACTCGCCTATGTCTCCCGCCAGATGAAACAATCCGTGCTGCATGAACGGAAACAAGGGTATGTCGTCTCGTTGCGGATGATGGGGATCAGGGAGCAATCGATCCTCCGTCGCCATATCATCCGTAATGCCCTGTTTCCGATCATCACCCTGATGGGCAACGCGATACCTGCCTTACTTTCCGGATCCCTGATTATCGAAGTGATTTTCAGTATTCCGGGCATGGGACGGCTGATGTATAACAGCCTCCTGGCGCGGGACTGGCCGGTCGCGTTCCCAATCCTCATGCTGGGGGCCACCGTGACGGTGTTGGCTTATGTCGTCACCGATATTGTCTACCGGGCAGTGGATCCAAGAGTAAAATCGCTATGACCATGGACAGACAGCCAGAGGTTTTACCCGGTTGGCGTTCCTCGAGCGGAGCCCGTTGGTCTTATCGCCTGCTGATGTCGGTGATTTTCCTGGCCATATTGGGCCCCTGGATCGCGAATGAAAAACCATATTACTGCAAGCTCGAGGGCCAGGCTTACTTTCCCCTTTTCTCCGGGATGACGGAGGCTGTGCTTTCCAACAAGCATCCGGCCATGGCCCCGGTAAGCTGGCACCTGACGCGGTTCGAATCCATATGGCGGGCACCCATTCCGTACAGTCATACGACCATCGACCTCGCACCCGGCACCAGCCTGAGCCCTTTGGGGCGGCAGGATATTCCCTTGCGCATGCGTCACTGGTTGGGCACGGATGCGATTGGCAGAGATGTGTTGGCAGGGATGATCCGGGGTTGCCGTGTGAGTTTATTGATCGGTTTAGGTTCCATGATCCTGGCCTTGCTGATCGGTCTTCCGCTCGGTGCCGTTGCGGCGTATTGGGGCAACACGGAAAAAAGAATCTCCCGGATCATGTTGGTCCTGCTCCTGGTGTTGGCCGTCCTGGTGGTCTGGGTATTTCTATTTCCATGGCCATGGATATGGCGATGTATAACCGGCTTTTTGCTGCTGGCGGGAGGATTACTGTGGATCCTGCATTCCGGCAAAAAGGCGCGGAGACAGGTGCCCTTACCGGTAGATCAGGGTGTGATGGGCCTGGTGAGTGTCATCGATGGTTTTCCGGCCATGTTTCTCATCCTTATCCTGATAGCGATCCTGCCGATGAAAGGATGGCTGATGATCATGCTTATCATTGCCATGCTTCGCTGGCCCGCCGTCGCGCGCTATATGAGAGCGGAAGTATTCAGGATGAAGGAGACGAATTACATCAAAGCCGCCCGGCTGGCCAATTTTTCCTCGTGGCACATCCTCGTAAAACAGGTCATCCCGTTTGCCTTCAGGCCGGTGATGGTCTCCTTCATTTTCGGGGTCGCTACCGCGATTCTCGCCGAATCCTCCCTTTCCTTTCTCGGCATCGGGTTGCCGACGGAAGAGATCAACTGGGGCAGGCTGCTGGCGCAGTCCCGCAATCATTTTGAAGCATGGTGGCTTGTGGTTTTTCCCGGGTTCGCCCTCTTCTTTACCCTGGTTTCCCTGTACACGATCGGCAATGCCGTGGATAAAAAAGTGAATGCGTAGGGAAGGTCCTCATACCTGCTCCGTGACTAAATCTTATGCTTGACCTTTTTCTTTTTATAGGTGCCGTGCTTTTTGTTGTAGTGCTTGGATTTCGGGAGTAGTCCGGACTTGGTTTTGGTGGTTTTATAGGAGCCATCCTTCCGTACTTCAGACTGGGCTGTTTCAGCCGGGCAGCCGGATTTTTTACTGCAGGACGGGGCTAAAAGTACCGTCAATACAAGGAAAAGGAAGGCAGGGATGTTCTTCATGGCCGTAAAAATAGGGGTTTCAGCCCTGCCGGGGCTGAAAAAGTCAATAAAATCAGGCCTTCCAGTCCTTTTTTCACGTATAAAATTTGTTTTTAATATAACCACAGCCTACATTTACGCCCGATTTTAATTTATTCCTTCACTTTAATAAAGCTGATAATGAACAAAGGCGAATTAATCGATGCTATTGCCGGTGGCGCTGATCTGAGCAAAGCTGATGCTGGACGCGCGTTGGATGCCACTCTGGAGGCCATCACCAAGTCCCTGAAGAAAGGGGACAAGGTGACCCTGCCCGGCTTCGGCACTTTCTCCACCAGCAAACGTGCTGCCCGCACGGGCCGCAACCCGGCTACCGGTGAAACGATCAAAATCAAAGCAAAGAAGACGGCTAAATTCAAAGCCGGCTCCGCCCTGGCTGATGCTGTAAAGTAATCACCACGCGACTTTGATCGTCCCGCCCCGAGGCGGGATACACGCTAGGAAGAAGGCACTCTGTCACTGGATTGCCTTCTTCTTTTTAGTCATCTTTTTCCACTCCTTATCTTCCGCCATCACTTTTCGCTATTCACTTTCAACCAACCTCCCGCATGCCCGACCTTCATGAACTGAAACGCATCGCCAGCCAGGTACGACGTGATATCATCCGCATGGTCCATCAATGCCAAAGCGGACATCCGGGCGGGTCGCTAGGATGCACCGAATTTATGGTCGCCTTGTACTTTCACATCCTCCATCACAAACGCCCCTTCACCATGGAAGGGAAAGGCGAGGATCTCTTCTTCCTGTCCAATGGTCACATCTCCCCCGTGTGGTACAGCGTGCTGGCCAGGTCCGGTTATTTTCCGGTCTATGAGTTGAGCACTTTCCGGCATATCAATTCAAGATTGCAGGGACATCCCACCACCCACGAAGGGTTACCGGGTGTCCGGGTGGCCTCTGGTTCGCTTGGCCAGGGATTGTCGGTGGCTATCGGGGCTGCCATTGGAAAAAAGATTGATGATGATCCCAGCCTGGTCTATGTGTTGACTGGTGATGGAGAACTTGAGGAAGGGCAAGTCTGGGAAGCGATGATGTCCGCCGCGCATCACAAGGTGGACAACCTGATCTGCACGGTGGACTGGAATGGCCAGCAGATTGACGGGCCAACACGCGAGGTGATGAACCTCGGGGACCTGGAAGCGAAATGGGCTTCCTTTGGCTGGATCGTGCTGCATGTGGATGGCAATGTCATGGAAGACGTGATCGACACGCTGGAGCAAGCCAAACGGCTCAGCGGCAAAGGACAACCGGTCGTGATCCTGATGCGAACCGTGATGGGCTTTGGCGTTGATTACATGATGGGCACCCATCACTGGCATGGGGTTGCTCCGAACGATGAGCAAAAAGAAAAGGCGCTGGC
>CAZTXO010000014.1:19381-63595 GCA_964617515.1 uncultured Saprospiraceae bacterium
TTTGCCAATTTTTCCACCGGGCGCGTGTATGATCAGATCCGGCAGTCCATCGCGTATTCACACAAGAATGTAAAAATATGCGCCTCTCATGCGGGGCTCACGCTGGGTGAAGACGGAGCAACCCACCAGATACTGGAGGATATCGGCCTGATGAAAATGCTGCCAGGCATGACCGTCATCAATCCCTGCGACTATAACCAGACCAAGGCTGCGACCATCGCCATTGCCGATCACCATGGTCCGGTATACCTCCGTTTTGGCCGTCCGTCATGGCCCATTTTCATGCCGGATAACATGCCTTTCATCATCGGCAAAGGCATACTGATGCAGGAAGGAAGCGATGTGACTATTCTCGCCACGGGTCACCTGGTGGCATACGCCATGGATGCGGTCGTACGACTGTCCGAACAGGGCATCTCCGCCGAGCTGATCAACATCCACACGATCAAACCCCTTGATGAAGAGATCATCCTCGATTCCGTTTCCAAAACCGGTTGTGTCGTCACCGCTGAAGAACATCAACGTCATGGCGGGCTTGGAGATTCCGTCGCGCAACTCCTGGTGCGGAAACACCCTGTACCGCAGGAATATGTGGCGGTCGAGGACCGATTCGGAGAAAGTGGAGTACCGGAACAATTACTGGCGAAGTATGGCTTATCCCCTGCCCATATTATGAGCGCCGCGGAAGCAGTACTGAAACGAAAAGAGGTGCACGTCTAACCGCTACAGTTTACACTGGACCAAATTCTTAATTGTCAACATGGAGCCGGGCGCCAGCGTTAATGCTTTCGGGGACCCATTTTGATAATTGTTTTGTAATAAAACATTATCCAGTACTAAATTTCCCTGGTTCAGAATGGCCCCTCCGTGGTTCACAAATGCTCCATTTTTCAACGCCATATTTTTGACCGTAGCGTTTTTATCCTGAAGCAGATGAAAAATGCGCGAGGTATTATTGCCGGAAATCATGAGATCCGTAATTCCCGGGCCCATCAGTGTTACGTTTTTTTCTAACCTGATTTCACCCGAAGTCAGGATAATTTGACTGGATGGCGGCAACAGGAAGGTGATCGTATCTCCATTGGAAGCGCAGGCAATCCGCTCCCGTAGTGACCCAGGTCCATGATCCTCTGTACTCGTGACGATGCCCGGATACACAGGAAGGCCATACCGGGCCGGTCCTATATACTCGATACCTTCAATGAACATTCCGCTATAGCCTCCGACATACAGGCTTGATCCTTCTGCGGTCAATACAAGCAAAGGATCATCCGGCCCTAATTCCATCACCTGGAAAACTTGCCAGGTTTCCGAAGAAAAATCCCACCGGTAAATCCCATCATTATTAGCATACCCCGCACCCACCGTTGTATACAGCGATCCATTGTATATCGTCAGGGCATGAAGACCCAAAAAACCAATCAGTCCGGCTCCGATATTCATCCAGTTTACACCGTCCCATTTGACGACTTTATGGGCTGATGAATTCCCACCGGCACTGGCAAAAATGCCCCCCACGTAGAGATCACCTGCATATGGCTCCAAATCAAACGCACCAATATAAATATCAGCGTATATGCCCAAACCCAGATTCTGCCATGCATTATCTGCCCATTTAATCACCCCATCCGCATCCGGATTGCCGCCAACATCGGTAAATCGCCCACCTGCAAAAAGAGCGCCATCACTCACCACGAGATCATTAACCTGTCCATTGAAGCTCGGTCCTATAGTTGTCCAGGCAGCGCCATTCCATTGCGCAACAAATCCAGAATTCCATTCTCCGCCGCCCGCTATAATATTGCCGCCCTGTTTTACAAGGGCATTTACGGTATTTCCCGGAATGGAGCCTACAGCGTTCCACTGAACGCCATCCCAACGGGCGATATAACTAAACGGCTGTGTAAAACTCCCACCCACATATACATCACTACCACTGACCAGAATCGCTTTTACTTCTCCATTCAATCCCGGCCCCAGCGCATGCCATGCACATCCATCCCAGCGCGCGATGTAATCCGCATCGGGATTGTCCCCGGCGTTTAAGAAACTGCCTCCCACATACACGTCATTGCCATTGATTGTGATCGCATGGATAGGTCCATACAGCCCAGGGCCCAGTTCATTCCAGGTTAGCGGTTGGGCGGATAAGGAATGGATGCCCAGGCATCCGGCAAACGCAATGCCCAAAAGCCCTGCAGCCAGTTTTGAACGAATTCCGGGGAAAGAAAAACGCATCAGTCAAAACTCTCCAGAAATGCCATGCCCTTTGACCGCATGGATATGCTAATCGTCTGCCGGCGGAGGACATATTCATGCTATTGCCGTGCCTGGCGGATGACGGTAGGTTTACCTGTAAATCCATGCACCATGCAAACCGCTCCAAAACCGAATTATCCGCTCTTCTGCCTATTGCTGTTATTGTATTGGCCCGTTTTCCTGTGTGCGCAGGGCTCCATTGGCGCCTGGCAGTCTGTCGGAGAAGGGCTTAATGGCCGGGTCAACGATCTTTATATAGCAGATGGGCATGTATATGCAGCCGGAATCTTTACCGATGCCGGTGGTCATCCCGATGCTGACTACCTGGCCAGGTGGAATGGAGAGACGTGGCAACCGGTCGGGACCCGGTTAGGGGATTATGTCCAGGTCGTCAGGGTGTATAACCAGGAGGTGTATATCGGTGGCGCATTTGTGAATGCCGGCGGCAATCCGGACGCAGATCACCTGGCCAGGTGGGATGGCAGTGCATGGCAAGCCATAGGCGGCGGTGTGAATCATACGGTCAATGCCATCGAATTCCACCAGGGTGAATTATACATAGGGGGACGTTTTACCGATGCCTTAGGCGACCCGGAGGCAGATCACATAGCCCGCTTTGACGGAACATCCTGGCACTCCGTCGGTCTGGGTATCGTCAGTTTCAATTTCGGCCTGTGGGCGTTAGCCAGTGATGGCCAAAACCTCTATGCGGGTGGGGATTTTCTCAGCATTGGCGGTATCGACAGTACACAGGGTATCGCCCGATGGGATGGCGTCCACTGGAATGCGGTAGGCCGTGGATTCTGGGGCGATATGGGTGTCATCACCCTCGCGGTGGACGGTGGAAATGTGTATGCCGGCGGCGATGGAGGACCTGTCGGCCAATGGATGTGCGGTATAGCCCGCTGGGATGGCACCCGGTGGAACGGGCTGGGCAATGGCCTGAGCAATTGTATTTACGGTGAAGGGGCGTATGAGATCCTGCCGTATCAAAATGGTTGTTTCGTCGGCGGTGTGTTCAACCATACCGGGATAGATAACACCGGTTGTATTGCCCAGTGGGATGGGGAGGCATGGAATGCGCTGGGTGAACCCGGCTTATTGGATGATGACCTTTCTACCTGGTTGGGTGTTTTAGCGCTCGCGGCAGATGAGGATGAATTGTATATCGGCGGAAACTTCCCTGCGGTAGGCGGGGTGCCCGGTACTTCGAATATTGCACGCTGGGATGGATTGATGGTTTCGACCGATCAGCCGCGAAGCGAAGATGACCCTTTGGCCTTGATCCTGCCCAACCCTGCCCATGATATTTTGCAGCTGCCCCAAGGGATCGCGAATAAGGTGCCATTGCATATCCGGATCACTTCCATCTCCGGGCAAGTAGCCATGGATGAGACATGCCACACATCCGCTATAGATATCAGTGCCTTAGCTCCGGGCATGTATGTGCTGGAAGTCATCTCACCAAGCCACCACCCATCCTGGAAGCTGATCAAACAATAAAGTGGATTTGTATAAAGCTGTCTTTCCGTTATGCTGGCTTTCACCATCTTATACCTCCCCCTAACTTTTATCTGCCGGGGAATCCGGCACTTGTCAGCGGGCAGGATAAATTTTGTAGCTTGGGTATGATCGCTGCCAATTCACGCTTACACCGTTACGGCGGCTTTCGATCCTTTCATCAAAGCCATTCCGCCCGGACCGTATGAGCTGGCCTTACAGAATTACCGGATTCACTATACTCTGCAGTCTCTGCATGTCCGTATGCGATCATGCCTACTGCCAGTCTACCCCTTCCGGGCCGATTCAAATGACTGATTCCACGGGCATACAGGACCTAAACACATTAGTAGCCACCACCACCAGGTATCTTGATCGCGCCGAATTCGATTCCGCAGAAGTCTGTATCACGGAAATTTGCCGGCGGGGAGGCACATCCACCGATCCCTCCCTGGATTATTACTGTCACACCTATAAGGGCCTGCTATTGTATTACCAAGGCTTCCTGGATGAAGCGTATGATGAATTTTCGAAAGCACTTGCCGCGGCCGAATTCATGACCCTTCCTAAGTTCAGAGCGGATGCCTATAGCAATATGGGCATGGTGGTGGTTGATAAAGGGGATTTCAAAGCCGGCATTGAATTAAATGCCAAAGCCTTAACCTACCGGGACGAATCCGATCAACGGGGTAAATCAGCTGCGTATACCAACCTGGGCATTATCTACTACCAACTCGGGAATATGGCCCAGGCCCTCAGTCATTTTTTACTGGCCTTAGAGGTCGATGAAAAACTGGGCGTCAAAAAAGACATTGCCTATTCGCAAAACAACCTGGGACTGTTTTATAAATACCAGGGGGAGTACGCGAAAGCCATCCGCTATTATCAATCGGCCAATGCCCTGTGCCGGGAAGAGAACATAAAAGAATGCATCGTCGGTACGCTGCAAAATCTTGGTTCCATTTATAAAATCCTGGGACAATATGATCTGGCACTTCAATACTTTAAGGACGCCTTACAAATCCTGGAGGAAAAGGGGTATCCCTCATCGATGGCTGAAATAGCCGGCAATCTCTCCCAGATCTACACGACCCTTGGAGCGTATGCCCTGGCCCTGGAATACCTGGAGCGCGCGCATCCCTATAATCTGGAAAACGATCTCAGGCCAGCCGTGGCCACAGATCATGCCAATTTCGGCTTCCTGTATACCCGGCTTGCCCGGTATGACAAGGCCAGGGAACATTATGAACAGGCTATCGCGCTGAATCAGGAATTAGGACTTATGGAAAATCTCTGCAACAATTATCTCGATTTTGCGCGCCTGGACAGTTTGTCGGGCGATATCCATGCGGCCTATGCGCACTTCAGGCTCTATGCCCAATGCAGGGACAGCCTGGTGCATAAAAGCAACCAGGAAAAGATCATGCACCTGCAACATCAATACGAAACGGAAAAGAAAGACAAGGAAATCCTGCGGCTGACGAATGAATCACAACTACATAGCCTCGAACTCCAATTAAAGCAGGAAACCCTGAACCGGCTGGCTGCCGACAAACTCAGCCTGTTTCATACCCATCAGCTCAGCCTTGAAAAAGTAAATTCACTAGAAACGCATAGAAGGCTTCAGCAGGCGGTCATCGAAAAAAATGAAGCGCACAACTTGGCGCAGCAAGCAACTCTTGATCAGAACCAACAGGAAATGGCGCTGCTCGCCAAGGAAAGGGAGTTGCAGGAGTTGGCCCTGCATAAACAGCGCACCATGAAAAATCTCTTACTCCTTGGGTTCGTCCTGCTCTGCCTGTTCTCCATTTTCTTTTACACGTATTATGTAACCAGGCAACAGTTGCGCCTGCAAACGTTGCGCAATAAAATTGCCAGCGACCTGCATGATGATGTGGGCAGCACGCTGAGCAGTATTTCGATCTTCTCGGAAATGGCCAAACAACAATCCAGGGAAGTAATTCCGTTGCTCGATACCATTGGGGACAGTTCCAGAAAAATGCTGGATGCCATGGCTGACATCGTCTGGACCATCAACCCGGAGAATGATCAATTTGAAAACATCCTGTTACGCATGCGCAGTTTTGCCTACCAGATCCTGGGTGCCAAAAAAATTCCTTTTGAATTTGAGGCGCCGGATGACCTGACGGCCATCAAACTCCCGATGGATGTGCGTAAAAATCTATACCTCATCTTTAAAGAAGCGGCTAATAATATGGCCAAGTATTCCCAGGCCAGCAAGGCCCATTTCTCCATCCGGGAGGAGGGCGATGAATTAATCATGATGATCCGGGACAATGGCCTGGGATTTGATCCGGGGGCCAAGACGGATGGAAACGGATTAAAAAACATGCGGCGACGTGCATCCGAGATCGCGGCCCAGCTCACCATTCAGTCCCGTGCCGGTCATGGGACGACGATTCAATTGCGCTTTGCTGTCTAAACAAACCTATATGATCAAAGTAATCATCTTTGAAGACAATCATCATTTCCGGGCCGGACTCTATCAACTGATTAACGGTTCACCGGGGTTTCAATGCGTTGGGGCCTATGAGGATTGCACCGACCTCATCGCGCGGGTCACTGAAAAAAAACCGGATATCGTGCTCATGGACATTGAGATGCCCGGGATGAACGGCATTGTCGCCGTAGGCATACTCCATGCTGAGTTTCCCCACCTGAAAATCATGATGCAAACCATTTTTGAGGAGAATGAAAAAATATTTAAATCCATATTGGCGGGTGCCTCCGGCTACATCCTCAAAAACACACCACCCGCGGGCATTCTGGAATCCATCCGGGAAATCTATGAAGGGGGCGCGCCAATGAGCCCATCGATTGCCATCAAAGTGTTGAAGATGCTCGCCAACAGGCCGGAGCTTCCCAAAAACAATTCTTTTGAACTTTCCGAGCGGGAAAAGGAAGTATTGGCCTGCCTGGTGAAAGGCATGAGCTATCAACTCATCGCCGATCACCTCTTCATCAGTTTAGATACGGTCCGCGGGCATATACGGAGCATCTATGAAAAACTGCATGTCCACTCCAAATCCGAAGCAGTGGCCAAGGCCATCAAGGGGAATATTGTGTAAAGACGCGGCTGGGAGGAGTTCGCGTCTTGCGGATGCGATCCGCGTATGATCCTCCGGGCCTTTTATACCTTTGCCTTCATGAGCAAGCATGAAAACCAAGGCTTCGGCACTCGTGCCGTCCATGCCGGCGTAGCGCCTGATCCCACCACCGGCGCCATCATGACGCCGATCTACCAAACCTCTACCTACGTTCAGGCCGCTCCCGGGGATCACAAGGGCTATGAATATGCGCGTACGCAAAACCCAACGCGAGATGCCCTCCAGGCCAGCCTGGCTGCGCTGGAAGGCGGCCAATATGCGATCTGTTACAGCAGCGGACTGGCGGCCATGGATGCGGTTATCAAATTATTACAGACAGGCGATGAAGTCTTATGTACGAACGACCTGTATGGAGGTTCTTACCGGCAATTAGTCCGCGTATACGGACCCATGGGTATCCGGAGCAATTATATCCCTATGACCGACCTGGACTTGCTTCGAAAATCCATCCATGCGGGAACAAAACTGATCTGGATGGAAACGCCCACTAACCCAACGCTGCAGATCCTGGACATACAAGCCATATGCGAGATTGCCCGTGAGCATAACATTCCGGTTTGTGTGGATAACACGTTCGCTTCACCCTACCTGCAAAATCCGCTCAACCTGGGGGCTACCATCGTTCATCACAGCATCACCAAGTATATCGCCGGTCATAGCGACGTGATCATGGGTGGCCTCGTCACCAACGATGCCGCGATCGCTGAACGGTTACGCTTTTTACAAAATGCCAGCGGTGCTGTCCCCGGACCGCAGGATTGTTTCCTCGTATTGCGAGGCATCAAGACCCTGCATATCCGCATGGACCGCGCCTGTGAAAACGCCTTTAAGCTGGCTCAATTCCTGCGGGCGCATCCCAAAGTGGGTCGTGTTATGTATCCGGGTCTTCCGGACCATCCCCAGCATCAATTGGCGAAAACGCAGATGCGGGGCTTCGGTGCCATGATCTCTTTTGACCTGAAAGACGACAGTATGCCTGCTGCGACGAAAGTGCTGAGCGGTACCAAGCTGTTTTCCCTCGCCGAATCTCTTGGCGGCGTTGAATCCCTCATCGGGCACCCGGCCTCGATGACCCATGCTTCCATTCCCCGTGAACAACGACTGGCTTCCAGACTGACGGATTCCCTCATCCGGCTCAGCGTAGGGATCGAGACTTACGAAGATCTCGAGGAAGACCTGCGAAAAGCATTACAATAATGAAAAACGGCGATGTCAAAACATCGCTGTTTTTCATTAGCTTTAGTTCAAACTTCACCCGTTATGCACCAGTCGATCAAACACTGGTCTGTCTCTGACCAGCCCAGGGAGAAACTGCTCCGCCTGGGATCCAAATCCCTTTCTGAAGCAGAACTCATCGCCATCCTTATGCGCAACGGCACGCGGAACCGGTCGGCGCTCGATCTGGCCAAAGAATTGCTGAGCCAGCATGATCAAAGCGTCGCCTCGCTCGCCAAACGCTCCGTCCATGACCTGATGAAAATAAAAGGGGTCGGCGAAGCCAAAGCGGTGACCATTGCCGCCGCCCTCGAACTCGGTCGAAGACGCATGACGGAAAGTGCCGTGCAAAAAGAACAGATCACCTCCAGCCGGGATGCCTATGATCTGCTCCATCCCCGGATGCGCGATCTCCTGCAGGAACAATTTACGATCATCCTGCTCGATCGCCGGTCCAAGGTGATCAGCATTGAGGAAATTCACGTGGGCGGCATGTCTGCCATGGTGGTGGATCCGAAAATCATCTTCCAGAAAGCGCTGGAACGGAGGGCGAGTTCCGTCATCCTGTCGCACAACCACCCTTCCGGGTCCCCCTCTCCGTCGAATGAAGACCTTCGCCTGACGGAAAAAGTAAAAGCGGCCGGAAGTTTTATGGATATTAAGGTCCTCGATCACATCATCATCGGGGAAGGGAGTTATTATAGTTTTGCGGATGAGGGCAAAATATAAGCTCCGGCAACCTTTTCGGCAGTTGCCCTATTTAATGTAGGTTAGCATAAAATTACACCGCACCTTGAGCCAGAACGCACCAAAAGAAAAGCAGGCCCTTGACTGGCATCTGCTCCGCAGGTTGTTTACACTGGCCATGCCCTATCGTAAACTCCTCTTCCTCAGTGCCTTGCTGGCTATCGCACTCGCGCCGCTCAATACCCTGCAGCCCTACCTGATCAACCGCATTGTCGATGACTACATCATCCTCCCGAAACCCGACCAGTTGGGCTGGATGTGCCTACTTTTCGCGGGGGTGTTGTTGCTCACCGGGTTGTTTCAATACACCTTCATCTACCTGACCAATCTCCTCGGGCATAGTGTCATCCGCGACCTGCGGGTAGATGTTTTCAATAAAATCACCAACCTCCGATTGTCCTATTTTGACAAGACCCCGATCGGCAACCTGACGACACGGACCATCAATGACATTGAAACCATCAAAACCGTATTTTCAGAAGGGGTGATCACGATCGTTGCTGACTTATTGAGCATCCTGGTGGTGGTGAGTGTCATGTTTTATACGAGCCCGAGGCTCACCCTGATCTGCCTGCTGACGATCCCGCTGATCGTGGTCGCCACCTGGATCTTTAAGCAAAAAGTGAAAACTTCTTTCCAGCAGGTGCGGGCACAGATCGCACGCCTCAATGCCTTTCTCCAGGAACGGATCAGCGGAATGGCTGTCGTGCAGATCTTCAACGCGGAAGACCAGGAGCGTGGAAAATTCAAATCCATCAACCGGGACTATACGAAAGCGAATCTCGATTCCATCCTGTACTACGCTGTCTTTTTCCCCGTCGTGGAAATCATTGCGGCTATCGCGCTGGGCATGATGGTATGGTGGGGTGCACGCAACGTCGTCAGCGGCTCTGTTTCCATGGGCGCCCTGATCGCCTTTCCGGTCTATGTCAATATGCTCTTTCGCCCAATGCGCTGGCTGGCTGACAAATTCAATACGCTGCAGATGGGTATGGTCGCCGCAGAACGTGTTTTTAACATCCTCGACAGCCGGGAGATGACGGAGGAAACCCTGGCGCCCAAGGCCATTGATACACAAAAGAAAGGGGAAGTTGAATTTGAACATGTTCATTTTGCCTATGATGGTGATAATGATGTTCTGATGGATGTTTCCTTCCGGATTCCCTCCGGTCAGACCCTGGCCATTGTCGGCAGTACCGGATCCGGAAAGTCGACGATCATCAATCTCCTCAACCGCTTTTATGAAATCCGGTCCGGTCATATCCGCATCGATGGGGTGGATATACGCGATTACCGGCTGGAAGCCCTACGGGACAAACTGGCCATCGTCCTGCAGGATGTATTTCTTTTTTCGGGGAGCATCTGGGATAATATTTCCCTTCGCAATCCCACCATCACCCGCGACCGCATGATGGAAGCAGCTAAAGTCATCGGGGCCCATCCGTTTATCGAGCGGTTGCCCGGCGGTTATGATTTCCAGGTAGCGGAACGCGGGGGAAATCTATCCATGGGGCAGCGGCAACTCGTCTCCTTTGTGCGCGCCCTGGTCTATGATCCGGAAATTCTGATCCTGGATGAAGCTACTTCCTCCATCGACACGGAGACGGAAGGCATCATCCAGTATGCGATCGAAAAACTAATCGAAAAGCGGACCTCCATCATCATTGCTCATCGACTGTCCACCATCCGTCACGCCGATCGCATCCTGGTACTTGACAAAGGCAAAGTCGCGGAAATGGGTTCCCATGATGAATTACTCCGGCAGGAAAGCGGGAAGTACCGTAAATTGTACGACATGCAATTTAAATCAAGCGTGGGCGCCTAACCCTGGTGAAAATCCGCCTGGGGCCAGAAATAGCCGCCTACACAGGTGATGACAGTCAGCAGATTTATGACGATTTACGGATTACGACAAACGAAATGAAACAATCACCCAACCTCCCCCAGGGTTTTAGCCTGCGGTTCAACGGAATCCTTGGATTCCTGATTATGGTCGGCATCCTGGTACTCCTCTTTTTTGTGGCACGGGGCATCTTTCGCCTGTTATCCCTCATCGCCCCGGTATTGATCCTCCTCGCGCTGATCATTCATTACCGTACTATCCTCAATTACCTGCGCTTTATGCTGGGGCTGTTACAACGCAGTCCTTTGGTGGGCATCCTGGCCATCATCCTCAGCGTGGTGGGCTTTCCTATCCTCAGCGGCATCCTGTTCAGCAAAGCAATCGTCGACCGCAAGGTGAGCAGGCTTCAGCAAGCGGAACAATCCCGCCGTCAGGGGGAATATGTGGATTTTGAAGAAGTGATCCGTCCCGAACGAGAGGAACAGCTGGATCTGCCGCCCCTGGAAAAAGAAGAGCCCCGTTCGAAGGACAATCCCTATAAAGAGCTGTTCTGATAATGGCCTAAAGCCTGCCGCATGACCCTCTGGATGATCGCTTTGGGACTTTCCCTGGTCTATGTGGCGTTGCAGGCACAATACATCCTCTACTGGAGAAAAATCAAAAGCGTCCCCGGACTCCCGGGCCAGGCGAAAGGTGTGTCTATCCTTGTCGTCGCACGGAATGAATCGGGCACAATCGAGCGTTGCCTGAAAGGATTGGTTGAGCAAGATTATCCCCCGGACCGGATAGATATCCTCGTCATCGATGACCATTCGGATGATGATACAGCTTCCATCGTCCGACAGGTGCAGGACCCGCGTATTCGTCTCCTGTCGCTGCGGGACCATCCCGATTTTATCCATCCCCCGGCGTATAAAAAATCGGCCATCGCCTTAGGCGTGACTCGCGCCATGTATGATACGATCCTGGTGACAGATGCCGATTGCACCCATTCACCCGCATGGATCAGGACAATCACTGGCCAGTTGGACATCTCCCGGGCCGTATTTGCAACAGGACCTGTCATGCTCACGGCAGGGAAAAATAATCTGGGGCGCATGCAGGAAATGGAATACCTCGCGTTGATGCTGATAACCGGCTCGGGTATTCAGTCCCGTTTGCATGCTATCGCCAGTGGCGCCAACATGGCTTTTCGGAAAAGTGCTTTTGAGGCAGTACAAGGGTATGCGGACAATTACCGCTATGCGTCCGGGGATGATATGTTCCTCATCGAAAAAATGCGCGACCGTTACCCGGACCAGATAATGTTTGTCAAATCTTTAACGGCGATCGTCACTACCGATCCTGCTCCGGATTGGAAAGCCTTGCTGAAACAACGCGCCCGTTGGGCGGGAAAAAACAAAGGGTTACGGCATCCGGCGATTTCGTTGATCTGGGGCTTCGTGGGCGCTTATCATGTATTCCTGGTGTTAGCGGCGCTGGGAGCCCTCCTCAGTTTTATTTCCAGCTGGCCGTTTCTCCACCTGTTATTCTTTAAATGGGCTTCCGATTATCTTTTGCTGCAACAGGCCGCTTTGTTTTTTAACAAACGAACCTTGCTGAGGTACTTTATTCCTCTTCAGTGCCTGTACAGCCTTTATATCCTGCGACTCGGCGGGAGCCTGCTCTTTGGCAACAAAGGAGACTGGGCGCAACGCCCGGATGTACGGTAACAAAATCACTACCTTTGCCCGCCTGATTCCTGTCGCGTATGAGTTTACTGGTTGTTGGCACGGTTGCTTTTGATGATATCGAGACCCCGTTTGGCCGTGCTGAAAAAATTGTCGGTGGCGCCGCCACGTACATTGCCTGGGCCGCTTCGTATTTCACCGATGCAATCCGGATGGTATCGGTTATCGGCGAGGATTTTCCGAAGGAAGAATTGCTTGCGCTGCAACAACGAGGGGTGGATACGCGAGGCATCCAGGTGATCGAAGGCGGAAAATCCTTTTTCTGGGCAGGCCGCTATCATCACAACCTCAATGCCCGGGATACGCTCGTCACCGACCTCAATGTCCTGGCTGAATTTGACCCTGTGCTGCCCATAGAATACCGCAACAGTGAATTAGTCATGCTGGGCAATCTGACTCCGTCGGTGCAGCAGCGGGTGATCAGCCAACTCCATCAGCACCCCAAAGTACTCGCCCTGGATACAATGAATTACTGGATGGATCATGCGTTGGAGGAACTGCTCCAGGTCCTGACCCAAATCGATTTGTTGATCATCAACGATGAAGAGGCGAGGCAACTTTCCGGTGAGTATTCCCTGATGAAAGCCAGCGAGGGTATACGCCGGCTTGGACCCAAATACCTGGTCATAAAAAAAGGCGAGCACGGCGCTTTGCTTTTCGGAGAGGGCCAGGTGTTTTTCGCGCCTGCGCTTCCGCTGCAGGAAGTGCAGGATCCGACCGGGGCGGGAGACACCTTTGCCGGCGGATTGATGGGTTTCCTGGCAAGCCGGAACAAACTCAATTTTGAAATCCTCAAACAAGCCATCATCTGCGGATCGGCGCTGGCTTCCTTCTGCGTGGAAAAATTCGGAACGGAAGCGCTGAAAAATATCAGTCCTGATCAGTTACAGGAGCGGCTGGACAAGTTTAGCGCCTTAGTCCAGTTTGAGTCGCCGGTATTATAAATGGAGAAACGGGCTCAGAAACTGAGCTTGAAATTCTTATAGTATACCCAAATGAGGCAGAGGATAATGAGGATCAGCAGCAGCAGAAACTGAAGAAAACAACTTCCCTTACGACCGTAGTTTTGGCTTTCCATCTCGTTTGTTAAATAAGTGCGGCTAAGATAGGGAAAGGAAATCAGAAAAATGCCCCGGACCAGCCGGGGCAAAGGACTAATTCTTGACAGTAAAGGCCGGGGTCACACCCATATTGGCCCATGTAAAAGCATACAGATCTGTTTGTAATTCAATTTGTTGTGTCGTCGACACACTTCCGTGGCCTGCTTTGGTCTGGATACGGATAAGGGTGGGCGCATCACCGGCCTGACAAGCCTGGAGCCGGGCGGCAAATTTGAATGAATGGGCCGGGACGACACGGTCATCATGATCGGCCGTCGTGATCAGTGTTGCCGGGTAGGAAGTCCCTTCTTTCAACGCATGTAACGGGCTGTATTTCCTCAGGTACTCGAACATTTCTTTAGACTCTTCTGCCGTGCCATAGTCCGCAGACCAGCCAGCCCCTGCCGTAAACGTGTGGTAACGCAACATATCCAGCACGCCAACTGCCGGCAGTGCTACCCTGGCCAGGTCTGGCCGTTGTGTCATGGTGGCTCCCACTAATAAACCGCCGTTGGATCCGCCAAAGATGGCCAGGTAAGGCGAGGAGGTGTATTGTTCATGGATCAGGTACTCCGCCGCGGCGATGAAATCATCAAATACATTCTGCTTTTTCATCTTCGTCCCGGCCTCATGCCATTTTTCCCCGTATTCGCCACCTCCGCGCAGATTGGGTTGGGCAAAGATTCCGCCTTGCTCCAGCCAGGCCAGGCGCATGGCACTGAAAGAAGGCGTCAGGCTGATATTAAATCCGCCATAAGCATAGAGCATCGTGGGATTCCTGCCGTTGAGTTCCAGCCCTTTTTTGTAGACGATAAACATGGGGACCTTGGTACCATCCTTGCTTGTATAAAAGATTTGCTTGGTCTCATAATCGTCCGGGTGATAATCCACTTTGGGCCGGATATATAAATCAGACTTGCCGGAGGTCATGTCATAATGGTAGATCGTGGCAGGTTGTGTAAACGAGGTAAAGGAATAGTACAGGTCCTTTTCATCGCGCTTCGCCCCAAATCCGGCGACGGATCCGATGCCCGGGAGTTCCACGTCCCGCTCGAGTTTACCCTGGAGATCAAATTGCCGGACGGCTGATTTCGCGTCGATCAGGTATTGGGCAAATATTTTTCCACCGCCCGACCCGGCGATCAATACATGCTCCGATTCCGGAATGACCTCCTGCCAGTTTGCCTTCTCCGGATGCCGCAGATCGACCGCGACAACCCGGTAATTGGGGGCATCGATATTGGTGGACAAGAGGAATCGAGGGCCTTCATTTTCCACATAATTGATTTCCGTAAAATAATCATCGCTGATCTGGACCAGCGGACTGCCTGGCAGGTTCAGGTCTTTGACATACAATTGATTGCCGCTGGTATTTTCGGCAGCAGAAATGACGAGATAGTTCATGTCCTCCGTGACAAAACCACCGATGTAGCGATTGGGCTGTTGCGGACCCCCAAACACCAGGACATCGCTCGCTTGCGGGGTGCCGAGCTTGTGGTAAAATAATTTATGATGCTGGGTTCTGGCCGAAAGCTCGCTTCCGTCTTTTGGCTGGTCATAACTGCTGTAGTAGAATCCCTCATTTTTATACCAGGACGTACCGCTAAACTTGACATGCCGAAGCGTGTCTTCGATGATCTCCTTTTTCAGGGCATTCATGATGATGACCTTACGCCAGTCAGAACCCCCTTCGGTGATCTGGTGGGCTGACAAACTCCCATCTTTGGTAAAACTGATATCGCTCAATCCCACGGTACCATCCTTTGAAAACGTATTGGGATCCAGGTATACGTCCGGCTCGGCCTGTGGTTGATCCTTTGGTCTCCGGTAGAGGATGCTGTGATTTTGCAGCCCGGTGTTTTTATAAAAATATTCAAACGGGCCTTCCCGGAAGGGAGCGGAGATCCGTTCATAATTCACCAGCGATTCCAGTCGTTTTTTGAGATCTGCTCTCCAGGATATCTTATCCAGGAAAGCAAACGTCACTTTGTTTTGCGCCTCAACCCACTGAGCTGTAGCTGCAGCTGTATCATTTTCGAGCCAGCGATACGGGTCGGGGACCTGTTCGCCAAAATAGGTGTCCACCTGGTCGGACTTGGTGGTTACCGGGTATTCCATGTTGTGGGCGGGTTTATCAGCAGAGGTGCAGCCCGTCAGCCAAACCAGGCCTGCGGTTGCATAAGTCAACAAAACTTTCATGGTGCGTATCGAGATGGGTAAGGAAATAGCGATTCATAAAAAACGTCCCAATTTAGAATTCTGCCTCTGATCCCGGAATTCTCTCCGATCAAAGGCGAGCTAAAATCTATCAACGAATCGATTACCGGGGCCGGTTGATAAATCCAAAGATACTTCCGCAGGCTCCGCCGATGATATGGGCGAACTGGGACACCTGGTCGTGCCCGAGGCTTTGGATGATTTCCTTACCGACAAACAGGATCGCCACGAGGATAAAAGTGATGGGTATCTCCCCGCTTTTGGAATTGGTAAAACTGACCAGCAGGATCAGCATAAAAACAATACCGCTGGCACCCATCAATCCGGTCCTGAAAAGAAAAACATTGAGCAAGCCTGTGATCAATGCCGTGATCACGATCATAAACAACGTACGTGCATCCCCGTACTTCTCCTCCATGATCGGGCCCAGGAGCAGGATGAAGGTCAGGTTACCCATCAGATGTTCAAGATTGGCGTGTCCGAGTACATGCGTGAACAGGGTCAGGAGGCTCACCGGCTGATTGACACTGACCTGGCCTAAGGTGAAATAGGGCATCAGGTGTCCTGCCATGGCTTTGTCGAGGAAGAATACAGCCACGCAGAGCAGGGAAAAGCCCAGGATAACCGGGGAATTGAATTTGAGTTTCATGGACGGAAGGTAAGGCATAGCGATCAGATAGCCGCGGCCGTGTATGGGTGGAGGCCTGGATTTGGCGCAGTAAAAGAGAAGGAAGCACAGCGTTAATTTTTTGTTAACCGGGAAAATGATTTTATGTAAACGCATTTTCATCTGCATCCTTATCCTGTTTCCCGGCCAGGAAGAATTTTCGCTAACCGTCTAAAAAATCATCTTGTCATGAATACACTTTTCATGGCAGTGCTCATCACTGCCACCAGTCTCTTTATGCTTGTTCCTGAGCATGTTTCTACCACGTATACAGATCCTGATCCGGTCACCGGTCAACCGGATGCGCCCTGGAATCAACATGGCCTCGCATGGTTGCTGGAAGCTCAATCGCCTGATGGTGGCTGGGGTTCCGGATCCCATGCCTATCAAAATGTGCGGGACCCCCATGCCGTTCAAACAGATCCCGCCACGACATCTTTCGCCGCCATGGCGCTGATGAAAGCCGGCGGTCCGCTGGACAGCAACCCATACCAAAAACAAATACTGAAAGCACTGGACCGCCTGCTGAAGGATATTGATTCCCGGCCTGATAATGGCCGCATCACTTCCCTGACCGGAACACAACCTCAGGTCAAACTCGGAATCCACATCGATGCCTCCATGGCTCTTCAGTTTTTGACAGCCGTCCGGGAAGAAATAAAAGATGCAGCCCTGGAAAACAAAATCGATGCCGCTGCAGCGGTCTGTATCCATCTCATCGAGAACAGCCAAAACGCGGATGGTGGCTGGGCCGGTGGCGGATGGGCCCCTGTGCTTCAATCTGCCATGGCCAACAATGCACTTGAACGCGCCCAGGGCCGGTATACCGTAGATCAAAAACGTATCGATGATTCCAGGCAATACCAGGCACAAAACATCGGTGCGGAAGGCGTACGGGCGGATGATGCAGCCGGCGTTCCTTTGTACGCTGCCGCGAGTGCCCAGCGCGCCACCGCTATGGAGGCGAGGCTCGTGGAAGAGGTCCTGTCTCCCACTACGCTGTCCGAAATCACCTTTGGCGAACCAGGCACCATCAAGCTGAGCAAGGCTCTCCAGGGCAAAGGCATCGACAAGGATAAGGCTGACCGGCTTGCCCAATCCTACACAGTCAACCAGGTCTCCACCAAAGCACTGCAACGTGACGAGATCTGGGATGGCTTTGGAAATAATGGCGGAGAAGAATATCTTTCCTACATGCTCACCAGTGAAGCGCTCTGGCAGCAAGGCCAGGACAAATGGCAACAATGGAGGCAGGGGATTGAATCAAAATTCAAAGCAGCTCAAAATCCTGACGGGAGCTGGAGCGGTCAGCACTGCATCACCAGCCCGGTCTTTTGTACAGCGGCCGTCATACAAGCATGGAACAGCGGGCGATAATAGCTTCTCCTCCCTTCGTTGCAGGGCTGATGCTTTTGCTCTTTTCCTCCTGTCTTTCCGGTGAGCAAAGGTTGGACAAGGCCTTCGAAAAATCCGCTCAGTGGCTTTGGCACCAGCAATCGGCGGATGGCGGGTGGCACAGCACAACGCATACCATATTGGCGGATGGTTCAGCCCTGACGCCCTATATCCTTTATTACCTGCTGCAGGTCCCGGAAACTATCTGTCCGAGACCTGCGGCCTCTGTTCAACGGGCTGTCGAATTTATCCGCCGGGATATGTACCATTCCCTGACGATAGGGCCGGATTCGATGGCGCACCTCAATTACCCCAATTACAGCGCGGCCTACGCCCTGCGGATACTGATTGTACTACAGCAAGACACTGCATTGCAAAACCTGATCGAACAGCATCTGTGGGACGAACAATACACTGAACAGCGGGGAATCGATCCAAACGATCTTGCCTACGGCGCCTGGGGATACGGGGAACCCGGTATCGCCCCTGGAAAACACGGCCATATAGACCTGTCCCATACACGAAGGGTGTTGGAAGCATTGACGGATAAGAGAGCGGATAAGAAAATGACCAGGGAAGAGCGCCAAAGAAGGTTAAATGGAGTGTCCCTGTTTTTACAGGGTGTGCAGCGGTCGACGAAGGACCCGCGATTGTACGAAGGGTGCACCTCCCGTCATACGTTGCCCTATGATGGCGGATTCATTTACTCCTCCGTCACGCTAGCCGCTAACAAGTCCCAGCCTGTGAACGTGGAAGGCGCCGGGATCCATTATCCAAGTTATGCTACGGCTACGTGTGACGGGTTATTGGCACTCCATGCGTTAGGCCTGGACAGTACAAGCGCATTTCGGGAGGCACGCCAATGGCTGGCATCCCATCAGCGGATTGATGTGGTCGAAGGTCTTTCCCCCAGGGACCCGGAGCAGTGGTATATTGGGATGCGCTATTACCACTGGGCTGTCCGTGCGGAAGCGATGATCCGGGCGCGGATCGAAGGACCCTGGAAAAAAAACCTTCGTCAGGCCCTGATCCGGGAGCAACAGTTTAATGGTTATTACCTCAATCCGCTGGGCGGGATCAACAAAGAAAACGATCCGCTCCTGGCCACCATTTTTGCCGTCGAGGCCATGACCCTGCTGCACTGACGCCCGCCGGCTTCGATTTTTCTTAGGCCCGGCCATACTTTTCAAACCCCTATTTTTGTTGTAAGCAAGTGATGAAAATGAAGCGTACGTACATCTATGCCAGCGCCATTGTGCTGGTCACGATTGTCAGCCTGGCGGCCACTGAGTTACAAAAGGGCCGCTATTTTGATATTATCAAAAACCTGGAGATCTTCTCCAACCTGTATAAGGAGCTCAATGCCAACTATGTGGATGAGATCGATCCGAACCAGATCATGAAGGTGGGAATCGATGCCATGCTGGCGACCCTCGATCCGTTTACCAATTACTTCTCCGAATCCCAGATCGAAGGGTTCCGGTTCCGCAACGAGGAGGGAGAAGCCTCTTCCGGCCTGAAAGTGAAAAAAATCGGTGATAAGCTGGTCATCACCGGTATCATCGAACTATCGCCCGCCCATACGGCCGGACTGAAGGTTGGGGATGAAATCCGGACGGTCAATGGGGAAAACACGGAGAAGCGCACCGCCCAGGATGTGATGGACATCATCAGCGGGACTCCCGGCAGCGAACTGGATATGGATATTGTGCGGCCGGGTAAGCCGGATATCATGAATATCAAGATCACCCGCGGGGGCATGGATGGAAAAAACGTACCCTACTCAGGGATCGTGGCTGCAGATATCGGCTATATCTCCCTGACGACGTTCACCCGGGATGCGGGAAAAAATGTAGCCAATGCCCTGCGCGATCTGAAAACAAACAATCCAGGCCTGAAAGGATTGATCCTCGATCTCCGGGGCAACGGCGGAGGTCTGTTGCGCGAAGCCATCAACGTATGCAATGTGTTCATTCCATCCGGAGAAACCGTTGTCACTACGAGGGGTAAAGTGGTCGAAGCGGACCAGGAGTACAAAACACCCGGCGAACCCGTTGACAGCGGTATTGAACTCGTGGTGTTGATCGATGAAAATTCTGCTTCTGCTTCTGAAATTGTTTCCGGTGTCATGCAGGACCTGGACCGGGGCGTGATCCTGGGCCAGCTTTCCTATGGAAAGGGTTTGGTGCAAAATACATTTGACATCGGCTATAATGCCAAGATCAAACTCACCACTTCCAAGTATTATATCCCCAGCGGGCGCTGCATCCAGTCCGTCGAATACAAAAACGGGGAGCGCGTCCATATCCCCGATGAAAAGCGCGCCAAGTTTAAGACCCGCGCAGGCCGTACCGTCCTGGATGGCGGAGGCGTGCAGCCGGATGTGCCCATGAAGGCGGAACAACAACCCCTGGTCGTGAAAAAACTGGAAGACCAGGATGTCATCTTCAATTTCGTCACGCAACAATGTGTCGGGCGCGATAGCATAGCCCCTTTGGAGCACTTTACCTATTCCGATTTCGCCTCTTTCAGCGCTTTCCTCGACAAAAGCGACTTCACGCTCGAAACAGAAACGGATGCCCTGTTACAGAAACTCAGGGAAGTCTCCGCCGGTGAATCGTATTCGCCGAATGTCACGGCTGAGTTGGACAAACTCAAGGCCCTCGTAGAACAGGAGAAAGCGTCCCAGGTCCGACACCATGAAAAAGAAATCCTGCGGGCCATCGAAAAGGAAATGCTTGGCCGGTATTATTTCGAAACCGGACTCGTCCGTCATCAGCTCAAAAACGATCCTGAACTGGCAGAAGCGATAGCCATCCTCAATGATCCCGCACGGTACAGGAAAATACTGGGTGAGTAATGTCGGCCAGTTCCTTCCTGAACTAAATACCCGGTTTTTCGTTACGTTAGCAACCGACAGATACATCGGAAAGCTTATATGTATATTCTTCATATTGAGACAGCCACCAAGGTTTGTTCGGTAGCCCTGAGCCAGGATGACCGGCTCCTGGACTATCGTGACTTGTCGGAGGGAATGAATCATACGGCGCTCCTGGTTCCGTCGATCGAAGCTTTGATGACCCGGCTTGGTATCCGGATGGATGAACTGGGAGCGGTCGCCGTGAGTTCCGGGCCGGGCTCTTACACCGGTCTGCGTGTTGGCGGGTCAACAGGAAAAGGAATCGCGTATGGCCTGAAAATTCCGCTTGTCCAGGTACCCACCCTCCTCGCACTCGCCCTGGCGGGAGCAGAAAAACATCCGGACGCGTCTTATGTCCTCCCCATGCTGGATGCCCGGCGAAATGAAGTTTACACCGCTTTGTTTTCGCCTGCCGGTCAGCAGTGGTGGGAAGACACGGCAGCCATCGTAGATCAGTCCTTGTTGAAAATGGCCACTCAGAATCCCGGCAGCTTATTGGTATGCGGGGACGGGGCATTCAAGGTTCGCCCCTTTGCCGGACCCGGCACGGATGTGCTGGTGGATGAAGAAGTAGGTTGCAGTGCGCGGCATTTGGTAAAACCGGCCTGGGCATCCCTGTGCCGCCGGGAGACGGTCGATCCCCTGCATTTTGTGCCCTCCTACCTGAAGCCGCCCAACATCACGCAATCGAAAAAAACAGTCTGATCCGGCAGCAAATCGAAGAAAAGAGGGTCTAAAAAGCGGTTAAATATGGTAATCGGATTGAATATAAGGGAATTATTTAACTTAAAACATTGATTATAAAGGACTTAGAGATTGTTAAAATTCATATGGTATAATTTATGCACACACCATACATGAATCCGAATAATCTCGCTCATGATGAAAAAGAAGACTGAAATTGTTAGTTTGAGAAAGGGGACCAGCGAAATCGAACTGAATTACGCTGACCTCAGAAAAGCTGTGCTGGTCCTTCGGGCGGTCAATCACAAGCTCCGGCAACGGGTGATTGATCTGCTGGAAGAGCACGCTACGATGACCGTAACCGACATTTACATTAAACTGCGCCTGGAACAGTCCGTAGCCTCCCAGCACCTTGCCATCCTTCGAAGGGCCGGGGTCGTACTGACCGAGCGCCAGGGAAAGTTTATCTATTATTCCCTTGATAAGGACCGCCTTAACCAGATCTCCAAGCTGGTCGAGGAACTGGCGGGCTAAATCTCTGCTTTAATCAGCGCTTTTAAGCGTCTGATTCTGTGAAGATTAAAAAATATTTTATTCCCCCCTTTTTTCTGCATTTTCTTCATAATCAATCACTTACGTGTCCGGGGGTGATTGCCAAAGGTTTACAAATTGATTTTTTTTATAATATCACTTGTAAACCTCAAACCTTCTTTGCAAATTTGTTGCTAAGGTTTAACTCAAAATAAGGAAATGTATGAAAAGGACTAAGGTCACCTTTCAGCAAGAGAAGCTAACGGTGTCTACGGAACTTATGCGCGCGCTCGCTCACCCGCTCCGTCTGAAAATTCTGGAATTTCTCGACCAGAATAAAAACATCCAGGTCAACCAGATTTACAACACCCTTAAGATCGAGCAATCGATAGCTTCCCAGCACTTGCGGATCCTCAAAAACGCCGGCGTCCTGATGGCCGATAAGGACGGAAAATATATGCATTACACCATCGATTACAACCGGGTCAGTAATGCGGTCAAAGCGATCAACCGATTCATGGGCAAAGCGTGACCCATCTAAGCGCAACCTCTACCCTTTTTTCCCATCCCAAATTTTACCTCCCTTTCTTTCTGCTTCCAGGGCTTAAACGTTAGCCTCCTGATGGTCCTGACCGGCGGTTGAAGCGGCATGCTTCGATCTGAATATTCTTCGATGAAATACCAGCAGGCTGATCACGCCGGTGGAAATTGCCGCATCGGAGATATTGAACACCGGTCTGAAGAACTGGAAATGCTGCCCTCCCCAAAACGGTACCCAGCCGGGCAAAGTCGTGTCGATCATCGGGAAATACAACATATCCACCACCTTGCCATAGAGGAACGGAGCATAACCTCCCTGCTCCGGGAACAAGGTGGCCAGGCCTCCGTGATAGGGGGTGGCGGAAAAAATCAAGCCGTAAATGGCGCTGTCAATGATATTGCCCAAAGCGCCTGACAGGATGAGGGAGAAGGATAAGATGACGCCAAAGGTCTCCCTGGAGACGATCAGGCTCCGGATGATGTAGACCAGGAAACCAACCGCTACCAGCCGGAAAACACTTAATGCCAGTTTTCCCCAGTCGGTTCCGAGCGACAGACCAAAGGCCATGCCTTCATTTTCCACAAAATGGATCCGGGCCCAGGACAAGCCCAGGATTCTAAACTCTTCCCCGTATTCCATATGGGTTTTAACCCAAATCTTGAGAACCTGGTCCAGCAGGAGGACCAGAAAAACCGTCAACAGAACCTGTGCAGTACGTGGTTTAATTTTGCGCCTGTTTAGCCTCGATGGATAACGTGGCATGCGGAACGGCACGCAAACGTTCTTTGGAAATCAGTTTGCCTGTCTCCCGGCAGATCCCATAAACTTTATTTTTGATCCGGATCTTGGCATTTTCCAGGTGCTGTATCAATTTTTGCTGACGGGATGCCAGCGAACTTACCCGCTCACTTTCCAGCGAACTCAGTCCATCGTCCAGCCCTTTGATCTTATTATCCGGGTTTTCGGCCATATCTTCCAGTTGCTTCAGGTAAAACTCGAGCTGCTCCCGGGCTACGATCAGCTTCTGATCGATGAGTTGATCAAATTCCTCCAGTTCCTTGTCACTGTAGCGGGTTTTCTGTGGTTCTTCCGCTACCATAGGCATGACGGGCTTGTGTTCTTTTCTGTCTGACATTTTCTCCAATGGTTTCAATCTTGACTCCGCCAAGGGCTTGGCAGGGGTGTGTACAATTTTGGGTTTGGCCACCTGCACGATCTTTCCCTGGGGCACAGGGGTACTGACAGACGGCTTATGAGACAGGTCTGAGGATTTCGAACCTGTGGCCGGCCCGGTTTTACCAACCACGGCGGGCTTGACGGCTTGCACCTTTGGCTTCGCCTTGGCGATAACGGGCTTAGCCATCACAGGCTTGGTCATCACAGGCTTGGCAACTACCTTAGGCTTAGCACTTCCCGTCTTGGCCTGGGGCTTTTTAGGGGCCGGTTTGCCCTGCACTTTAGCCGTTACCTTGGTTGTTACCTTGGTGGTTGCCTTGGAGGACTTACTGGCGACTCCACTTTTGGGCGCCTTCCCTGCCTTGACAACGGCTTTTTTGACCGGTTTTTTAGGGGCTGGTTTGGCCTTGACAGCGGGCTTGGCCTTGGCGGATGCCTTCCCGGGGGCCGACTTTGCCTTGGGCTTCGCTTTCACAGCCGTTTTCGCTTTCACAGCAGCCTTCTTCACTGGTTTTTTGGCGGCGGCAACTTTGGCCGACTTTGCCTTGGACGTTGCCTTTTTCGACTTCTTACTATTCTGAGTGGCCATAACCTCTCCTGATTTTAAAAATGAGCGGATTTTGGAGCTTCTTATATCCTTATCCCGGTCAAGAATCCGGTCTATGAACTAAAAAACGCCGCAAATTTAAACGAATGCAGACAATCCTGAATAATACTTACTGAATATGCCTGTTTTTGCCAAGATTAAATGATTTTATATCCTAAATAGTTCGTTTTGCCATTTTTTATTGGGAGGATTATCCTATAATTTATTATATTTATTTATTAATCAATCATTTATATAAAAAATAAATAATTATTTTTAATGCTCTGATTATCTTAATTTTATAAAAAATCTATATCGATTCACCTGCGACTCACGGAGTAATATATATAGAAATAATCCAAATAAAATTCAGCCAATATCCCTCCCCGACCCGCACCTTATCTTTGTCCCTATCAATGCGTGACGTCATGACCAAAGCGTTGCATAACCGGGTCAACCGGAAGGAATTAAAGGACCGGATCCGGGAAGAAAACCGGCCAAGGACCACGCTTTCCTTCTACGCCTATACGCACCTGGATCATCCCGAAGAGTTCCGAAATACCCTCTACCATCGGTTCAGTGAGCTCGAGGTGCTCGGACGGGTCTATGTCGCCTCCGAAGGAATCAATGCCCAGATAGCTGTGCCTACCCGTCGGTTTGAGGCGCTGCGCCACTATTTGGATACCATCCCCTTCCTGAAGGGCATCCGCCTCAATCAGGCGGTGGAGGATGATGGTAAGTCCTTCTTTGCCCTGATCATCAAGGTCAGGGATAAAATTGTGGCTGACGGTATCGAGGAGGAAGGATTTGATGTCACCCAAAGCGGTGACCATCTCAATGCCGCTGAATTTAACCGCATGACGGATGATCCGGAGACGATTGTCGTGGACATGCGAAACCATTATGAGAGCGAGGTCGGCCATTTTATCGATGCCCTCCTCCCCCCCATGGAGACCTTCCGGGAGGGACTGCCGATGGTGGCTGAAATGCTCAGCGATAAAAAAGACAAACCGATTATCCTTTATTGTACCGGCGGTATCCGATGCGAAAAGGCGTCGGCTTACATGAAATTCCGCGGGTATCAACACGTCTACCAGCTCAACGGGGGCATCATTGAATATACCCGCCAGGCAGCGCAGCAGGGGCTTACCAATAAGTTTACCGGCAAAAATTTTGTCTTTGATGAGCGCCTGGGCGAACGAATATCAGATGACGTCATCGCCCGTTGCCATCAATGTGGCGCACCCAGCGATCACCATACCAACTGCGCCAACGAAGCCTGCCATTTGCTGTTTATCCAATGCCCGGATTGCGCCACTGCGTATGAGGGATGTTGTTCCGATGCGTGCCGGGAATTCATGCATCTGCCGGAGGAGGTACAAAAGGAGGAACGCAAACACCGGAATTTTCACGGAACCTTCTTTTCGAAAAGCAGGCCCGGTATGTTGAGGAAAACCGCGCCCTGACCTGTTACGGGAGGGTATCTCCAAACGGCGAGTGATTCATCACATCGAGGATGCCGCCCATCAGCACCAGGCTGAGGATCCAATACCCGGAATTGATCAGCAGTATCTTCCACTTCTTCCTTTCAAATACCCCGTTGATCATCAAGACAGGTGCTGCTACCAGGAAGCCCAGCAGGAATCCATGCAAAGCCCCATGGCCAAAGGAATCAAATGTTCCTTCCTGCCCCGGACCATCCACATCATATAAAAGGTACCAGGCGATCAGGACCGAGAGGATAAACGTAGTGGTGAAAACCAAGGCCATGTTTGTCTTTTTGGCATCTTCCCGGGTCATCCCCAGGGAATCCATCCAGGCTTTTCCAAATACTTTTTCATGATACCAGATAAATCCGAGGGCTATCGGAACCAGGGATGCCAGCAAAACAGATAACCAGTTGATCGATTGCATAAGGGATGGGTTGTGTCCAATAAAGATGGAAAATTTCTGCCGTAACGAAATCGGTCAGGCCAGGAATTTGCAGCGGGAAACAGGCTGGAGAGATACCCTTAACTCTTCTCTGTATAAAACTTGATCCCCTTGAGCCCGTCGTCAAACTGATGCCTGAGCGCGCTTTTAATGGCCAGCGCCATATACCGGCTCCAGGGCATGACCCCGATTTTCTGTTCCATCGACCAGGTCACCAGGATGGCGTCGCCTTTATGGGTGAACTGGAACGTAGCCGTGGATTTTCCATGATCTTCCATGTCAATGGCTGTCACGATTTCTTCAAAATTGGTCACTTTCGACAGGGTCAGCGTTCCTTTGCCCATGCGCTTGTCCGCTGACTCCCATTTGTAGAAAGCATTTTGCCCGACCGGCGGATTGCTGAAGGTCATGACCATCGTGGGATCCTTGCGCTTCCAGGGGGACCATTTTTCCCAGTTACGCAGGTCATTGACCTGGTCGAAAACACGGTCCATGGGAGCGTTGACTTCGATGCTGCGTTTGACCCGGATGGTTCCGGGGAAGAGAAAGGAAAGGAGAATGATCGCGACCAGGAAGAGGCCAATCCAGATCCCGGTTTTTTTAAGGAATGCTTTCATACGTTGGATTTTCTACGAACTAAAGATCGTAAAATCAAAGCAATCCTTCGATGACGCGTTCCTCGTTGATCCCTTCTGCTTCTGCTTTATAATTGCGGACGATACGGTGGCGCAGCACATACTTGGCAATCGCCCGGACATCTTCGATATCCGGTGAGTATTTACCCCGGATAGCCGCATGGCACTTCGCCCCCAGCACCAGGTATTGAGAGGCGCGCGGACCGGCTCCCCAGGAGATGTACTGGTTGACCTGTTCGGTGGCCCGGCTGGTACCGGGACGGGTCTTGGTGGCGAGGGAAACGGCATATTCGAGCACATTGTCCGCGACAGGGATCTTGCGGACCAATTGCTGGAAATGGATAATCTCGCCTGCATTGAGGATGTGTCGCAGGGTGGTTTCCTGAAGGGACGTAGTGGTTTTGACCACGCGGATCTCTTCGTCGTAGGAGGGATAATCGAGGGGAATATTGAACATAAACCGGTCGAGCTGAGCCTCCGGAAGCGGATAGGTGCCCTCCTGCTCAATCGGGTTTTGGGTCGCCAAAACGAAAAAAGGAGAAGGAAGCAGGTGCCTGTCGCCACTGACGGTTACCGATCGTTCCTGCATGGCTTCCAGCAGGGCTGCCTGGGTTTTGGGTGGGGTCCGGTTGATTTCGTCCGCGAGGATGATGTTGGCGAATATCGGGCCACGGTTGAACTTGAAATGCCGCCCTTCGTCCAGGATCTCCGTACCGGTGATATCGGAAGGCATGAGGTCGGGTGTGAACTGGATCCGCTTGAATTCGAGATCCAGCACCTCGGCAATCGTGCTCACCAGCAAGGTCTTGGCCAGCCCCGGCACACCTACCAGCAAGCTGTGGCCATTTGAAAAAAGGGAGATCAAGACGGCTTTGACTACTTCATCCTGCCCCACAATCACCTTGGCGATTTCATTTTTGAGCTGGTTGTATTTCTGGGCCAGGGCGTCTATCGCCTGGACATCCGAACTATAGGTTGCGCTTGTACTCATCGTCTGATAAACTATTCCTCTAACGTAAAAGGAGGGCTAAAAATATGGTAAAAGTGAGTAATGCCGGGGCGTCAGGTCCCGGTACTTACAAATCATTTGCAGGGCCATTGCCAATTTTCCAGTGGTGGCATGGCATCCCTGAGGGAAAAATGCCACCATTCGGTGCGGATGGCCTGAAATCCGGCAGCTTCCATGGCATTTCGCAGTAAAAGCCGGTTAAACAGGACCGATTCCGGCAGGGCCAGGTAATCCTGGTGGGCCTCCGGTCCAAAGAAATCATAGGGAGTGCCCATGTCAATCTCCCGGCCCGATGTGTCGATAACGGTCAGGTCGACAGCCACGCCCCGCGTATGCATGGACCCTTCCGCAGGTGGAGCCACATAGTCCGGATTGGGTACTTTGTCCCAGAGTTTTTGCTGTGCGGGTGCCGGACGGTAACAATCCAACAGCTTCAATCGATACCCTTTTGTTTTCAGCTCCAGGACCACTTTTTCCAGCGCGCTCGCCGCAGCGGGCTGGAGAAAACACCGTCCACACGGGTAAACCGGGGCCTGAACAAAATTATTGGCCGTGGCATACCGGAGATCCAACAGCAGGCCATCCGCCGGTGTAAGTTCTGTCCAACGGCTTGTATCATAATCCGGGACCACGGTCGAAACAGTTGCGGTATCAACCATTGCTCCTCCGGCTGGAGGCGGCGGGCCCTTTTGACAGGCCTGCAGCAGTAAAAGGAATGCCCCGAAAAATGACCAATGCCCCATCGTCCGGGAAAGGTAGCACTATTGACATAAATCCCTCCATCACCGTACATGAGCCTGTCGCAGTCTGTAAAAACCCCCCGATGGTCTAAATATGCCGCTATATCCCGCACCCCCTTTTTACATTCGATCCAGAAGAAGCCGATGTAATCTTTACGCGAAATGAAATCACTCACAACACTTATTTTTTGGGCTGGCCTCGTGGCCGCCGGTATCAGCCAGGTCGCCCCAAACCATGGTACGAAATTCGAGCAGCTGGGCACGCTCCTGCCAACGCCCAATACCTACCGGAATATGGACGGCAGCCCCGGCAGGGACTATTGGCAGCAGCAGGTCGATTATGACATCGACTGCAGCCTGGATGAAAAAGCCAACCGGCTCAGCGGACGGGAAACGATCACCTATCACAACAATGCCCCGACGGCCCTCCGTTATCTCTGGCTGCAACTGGACGAAAATGAGCATAGCACTGCTTCAGACAAACACCGGATGGAAGGCAGCAAGATCAGCGATATCATGAGCGAGCAGGCGCTGCGGCAACTCGAGCCCTGGCGGGAACTCAATGAATACGGGGACAAGATCCTGTTTGTTACGGATGCCAACGGGGATTCCCTGCGGTATATGATCAACCAGACCATGATGCGGGTTGAGCTGCCCAGGCCGATTGAGCCCGGGCAAACCTTTACGTTCAGTATCAGCTGGTATTATAACCTCATCAATCGGTTCAACACCACGAGTTGGGGACGAGGCGGGTATGAATATTTTGAAAAAGACGGTAATTCCCTGTACACGATTGTGCAATGGTATCCCAGGCTGTGCGCCTATACGGATGACCAGGGATGGCAAAACAAACAATTTGTCGGCCGGGGCGAATTTGCCCTGACGTTTGGCAACTTCCTGGTTAAAATCACGGTGCCGGAGGATCATATAGTCGGAGCTACCGGCGAATGCCTTAATTATCCACAAGTACTGACACCGGCGCAACAGGAACGCTGGCAGCAGGCTCAAAAAGCTTCCGCTCCCGTAGAAATCGTGACCCTCGACGAAGCCCGGAAAGCGGAGGGCCATAAACAGGTAAAGGGCACCAAGACGTGGATCTATAAGGCGGACAATGTCCGGGACTTTGCCTGGACCTCGAGCCGCAAGTTTATCTGGGATGCCATGGCGCACTATAACGAAGACGGTAAGCGGGCCATGTGTATGAGCTATTATGCCAAAGAGGCCTATCCGATCTATAGCCGGTTTTCGACCAAGGCGGTGGCGCATACGCTGAAAACCTACTCCAAGTATGCCATCCCTTACCCGTATCCCAGCGCCATTTCGGTCGAAGCCGCCAATGGCATGGAATACCCGATGATCTGCTTTAATCCGGGACGCGCGGAAGAGGACGGCACCTATGCGGAACATGAAAAATACAACGCCATCTCCACGATCATCCATGAGGTTGGTCATACGTATTTCCCGATGATCATCAACAGCGATGAACGGCAATGGGCATGGTTTGATGAAGGGATCAATTCCTTCATGCAGTTTGTCGCGGAGGCGGAGTGGGATCCGAATTACCCACATTGGTCCGGGCCTGCCGAACTCATCACCGGCTACATGGCGCAACCTAAAGACAGGCTGGAACCGATCATGACCAACAGCGAGAACATTGTCAATTACTTTGCCAATGCCTATATCAAGCCTTCCTGTGCGCTCAACATCTTACGGGAGACGGTGATGGGCAGGGACAAGTTTGACTACGCCTTCCGGGAATATTGCCATCGCTGGGCGTTCAAGCATCCGACACCGGCTGATTTTTTCCGGACGATGGAAGATGCGAGTGGCGTGGACCTGGACTGGTTTTGGCGCGGCTGGTTTTATTCGACAGACGCGGTGGATATCTCCCTGGACAGTATCAAGTGGTATAAAGTGGACCTGGAAAATAATCCCGAACGCAAGGAAATCACGGATACGATCCGGGCGAAACCCGGCCGGAAGCACATTGCCCAGATGCGCAACATTGAATCCGGCGTGCCATTTGCCGTGGATGAAGACACCACGCTCCGTGACTTTTACTATAGCTATAAACCCTGGCAAACGAGAGACAGTGTCCTGACCGAAAAGATGTGGTTGTACGATCAGCCCTTTACGGACAAAGAGAAAAAGGAAAAATTCGGAGACAACAATTATTACCAGCTCTATTTCAGCAATAAAGGCGGACTGGTGATGCCGGTGATCCTGGAATGGACGTACGCCGATGGTTCAAAAGAAATCGAACGCATCCCGGTGGAGATCTGGCGGAAGAATGAGAACCGGTTTACCAAGGTATTTGTCAAAAACAAGGAAGTCACCGGAATCGTCGTGGATCCGTACAAGGAAACGGCTGATATCAATGTCAGCAACAACAACTGGCCCGTCAAACAACTGCCCACGAGGTTTGAGGTGTTTAAAAAACACAAGTACGAGGAAACCCAAAACCCGATGCAACGGGCTGGCAAGACCTAAAAAAGAAACCGCCAAAAGGCGGTTTCTTTTTTAAAGGGAGGTCATCACTTTTGCCTGCCTGAAAATGCCACCGGCAGTCTTAACCACCAGCTGATAAACGTAGGTTGCCTGTGGCAGTCCGAGGGCGCGTATGTCCATGCCGATCTCGTGTTTTCCCGGGGCAAGTCCATACTGATGGATTTCAGTCCGTTTGCTTCCCGAAAGATCCCAGATCTCGAGGGTTATATCGGCTGATGTATGGAGGATAAACGGAATGGATGTTATTCCGCTGAATGGGTTGGGCAGATTTTGCAACAGCTTGAAAAGACCTCCTGTCTCCGGTTCTGCTTCACGCAAGGCGGTGGTACCTGTTCCCTGGATGGTGATTTCAAGGTAGGAATCATATCCGCCTGTATCCGGATTGGCGGTGAGGGAGGCCAATTGATACGCGTATCCGTCTGAGAAGATGTTATCCTGGTTAAAGTTCAACGGATCTGCCCCTTTGATATAAAGCGAAGGATTGGCTGCGTAGATGGCATTCTTCTCTGCCAGCGGATAGGTCAGTTGGGAAATGGCGGCATAAACCGAGCTCACCCAAACCTGGAAGTGGATATGGCAGATCCGGCCGGTATACCAGCCGGGAAAAACAGTGGTAAAACGGACCTCTCCGTTAGCATCTGTCCATTGATACCCGCGGAGATACGTCAGGCCTGTTTCCGATCCGTATCCTGAATAATTGCCATCCTTGTCGCAATGCCAGATATTGACCCGGCAATTCGGCATCGGTTCACAGTTGGCGCTGCCGATAATTTTTAGCCGGAGGTCATGGCGGACCCCGGTTCTGTCTTCACGAACGTCTTGTCTGAAAAAAGTCTGGTTTTCCGTGAGATCCAGCGGGAACGGACCCGCAGTCTCCGAGGGGATCAGGATACAATTTGGCGGAACAGGTCCTTCTGTCATTCCAGTGGAGGAAGCCACTGTCCCGGGCGTCATCATCGATCCGAGACCGGCGATCCCGACACCGCGCAGGAAATCTTTTCTTTTCATGGATGGTGGTATGAATGGGTGATGTGCTTATTTCACCTGAATAGAAGAGCGGGAGAAAGGCTGAAGGTAATCAAACACCCTTATAAAAAAGTGTCGTACAATATACCAACTCAACCTTCCGCCAGGACCTGGTGCAGATTGATACCAGCGCCGCGGATGGCCGGGAGAATAGCTGCCAATACCCCGAGGACGAGGGCTCCCGCCACAACGAACCATTCAACCTGGATCCATAACCAACCCGAAAAAGCGTACCGGTAGGTCTTCTCAAAAACTTCTCCTGCCAGCTGCATGCCTGCGTGCCCGGCCAGGAGTCCCAGGATTACGCCTATGGCCGATATGAACAGGCCTTCAAAGAGAATCATCCGGAAAAGAAACCATGGGCCAGCGCCACTAACCCGCATGATCGCCATTTCATACTTTCTCTCCCGGAGCGAGGTGTAAAGCGAAATGAAAATACTGATGGCGGAAACGAAAGCAATGAGAAATGCGAGGTATCGCAGTGCATCCGTACCATTGCCCAGCATGGCATACAACCGGTTCAGCTCGAGCGCCGGGGAAGCTGCCATGAGATTCGTATTAGCGTTGATATTACGCAGAAAGTTGAGTGCTTGCAGGCTGGTTTTATTCCGGAAGGTGATCAGGATGCTCGTGATTTCCTTTTCCGTATTACCCGTGAGGGTACTGCCGATGCTGTCCGACACCCTTTTTAGCAGGGCCGCATCGACCTGGTGCACGGATGCAGGATAATGGATATGCTCACCATCAGCATGATCATGGGCGATTGAATCTGAAGTCGTATCATGCGCGTGCACTTTCCAGATGCTTCCGGGTGTACACAGGATCAGTTGATCCAGGACTGTGCCTGTTGACTCCAGAATGCCCCGTACAGTAAACGGGGTACCATGATCATGGGTCATTTCCGGATTGTCCAGCAAACCATGGGTGGAATAAAAGGTATCCCCGATATGGAGGTGAAGTCTGTCTGCCACGACTGATCCGGCCAGGACGTCAAAGTCCTCCCGGTAGATCTCTCCTGCCAGGGAACGAGCACCGTACATGGTCAATAGAGAAGGAAGTGTGCCCACGATACGATACGCCCCATAACTATCCCCCAGAGATAAAGGTATAGCCTGCGCGATAACAGGGTGTTGCGGATTAAGAAAGGGGGCTGCGTCCGCCAGGCTGATATTGCCCGTCGGGGCATCGATGTGGTACATGCTGTTGAGGATCAACTGGAGCGGACTTCCTTTGGCCCCGATGACCAGGTCAATATGTGCCAGGTTACGGTCAAGTCCCTGCTTCAGCTGATGATTAAACAAAGCCAAAAACGTGATCAGGCCAATTCCCAGCGAAAACAGTAAGACACTGAGTAGCGTGCTCAAGGGCTTCGCCAAAATATTTCGCCAACTCAACCTGAGGATCGTCATTTCCTTTTTAGTATTTACTTGTTGAACGAAGGCTTTGCCTACGTTTGTGCGTCAGCAAAATGCTGTATTGTGTCATTTCCACCGGAAGATCTCTTATTTCAACACTGATTTCGAAGATTTTTGCAGATATCCATTTTGGATACAGACACCTTCTTTTTTAGTAATTGGTCATCAAAAATCCGTTTCATGATTACTTTATGAGGCCTTTAGCTCCATTTTCTTTTCGATTATCTCACTGATCCGGCTGTCATGCGTGACAATTATCAAAGAAGCATTATTTTCATCTGCAACCTCCTGAAGTAAACGGATCATGTTGATACAGTTGTCATCATCCAATGCTGACGAAGGTTCGTCGGCCAGGATCACTTCCGGATGATTGATGAGGGCGCGGGCGATGGCCAGCCGTTGTTGTTCGCCGACACTCATCGAGAAAGGACGTGTATACGCCCGGTGTTCTATGCCTAATCGTTTTAGTAATGCGGTTGCCATCGGCTTACTGGTTTTTCTTCCGCTCAGGTGTTGCGTCAGCAATAAATTTTCCATAGCATGCATAGACGGAATGAAATGCGGACGCTGAAATACGATTCCGATCTTTTGTCCCCTGAAAGCATCCAGGGAATGCCCTTTCAACCGGTGCATGGCCGTATCCCCGATATGGATCTCACCGCTGGAAGGAGAAAGGATTCCGCCCAGCAGGTGCAGCAAGGTGGTCTTTCCTGCTCCGGAAGGTCCCAGGATAAGCAGGTGCTCATGGCTTTCGCACCGGATGTCGGGAAAACGCATCTGGTGTCCCTTCGAATAAGCGAAAGTCAGATCAGTGGTGAAAAGCATGTGTTAATGTGGCAACGTGGTAATATGGCAATGTGATAATGTGATAATCTAGCAATTGAATGATCATTTGTGCTCCCAGTCGATTTCACGCTTCCCGCTTCACTTTTCACCTTGCATTCTGCACACTGCGTTCTGCGCTTGCTCCAAGTCTTATTGCCTGGTCATTAACTCATCGTAGGCTGCCGTGAGGCTTCGCTGGATGCCGTCACCGGTCCATTCGGGAGCACCGGGGATAGCGGTAGCCAATAGGATCTCCTCCTTCGATTTGCCGTTGCGGATTTCGAGCCCGACAAAATCAAGCAGGGCAGAAAGATAATCGGCAAAAGCCGCGATGTCCTCTTTCGAGCCGGTAACATCAAATCCTTCCCGGGTATGGCCCCAGATAAACCGCGTATCCTGGTCAAAATACGATTGAAGTGACCCGAGGATATTGACCCAGTTTTCGATATTGGCACCGGCGGACCGGTCGATAAACGGATAGCGGCGGTTAAAAACGAGATCCCCGAGATGCGCGATATTGGCCTGCTGAAAATGGATGATGGCATCCCCGTTGGTATGCGCAGGGCCCATATGCTGGACATCAATCGACTCATCTCCAACCTGACCCTGCCAGCGTGTGGTGAAGGTGATGTCCGGATAGAGTTGCTGATCCTCCGTATTATTCCGCTTCGCGACATTCATCTGGTTGACCTTCGAATTTTCATGCGCCAGGACATGGCTGGCAATGCCTTTGAAAGCTATATTGCCGGCGGTATGGTCCGGATGATGATGGGTATTGATCAGGTAATCGATGGGTCTGAAATTTCCTTTGAACAGGAGGTCCAGGAAATGGTCTGCCGCCTCGGGAAATTGAGAATCAACGACGGCGATACCGCCCGGATCCATCAGCCATCCGATGGTGCCACCTGATTCCTTGAAAAAGCCAACATTGCGGCGCATGAGGATCATTTCCGTCTGGGCTGGATTAATAAGGCGTATCCAGGAAGGAAAGGCACTGAGACCGAGCGCGTAACAACCCGATTGCAATAAAGTTCTTCGGTTCATAGGAAAGCTGTAAAAAAAACTTTTTGTTCTTCATTTACGTTGGTAAGGCAATGAAGATACTAAAGCTGCGCCTAATCATTGGCCATTTGCTTCCCATGCGGTATCTTTGCACCTCATAAGCATTGATCACCAAGCAAGTAAAGTAATTATGTTGGTTTTGGCCATTCTGGGGGCCCATTGGTACCTCTCCCTTTTTACGCAGACTTTTTTTCATCACCGGTACGCCGCGCACCGGATGTTTACCATGAAAAAGGGATGGGAAAAATTCTTCTACATCCTTTCTTTTTTCTTTCAGGGTTCGTCCTATCTCAGCCCCCGGGCCTATGGCATCCTGCACCGGATGCATCATGCTTACGCGGATACGGAACTGGATCCGCATTCCCCGCGGTATGACGCTAATTTTTTCAGCATGATGTGGCGGACACGGGTCAACTATAACAATATCGTCAATCACAAAGTCAATATCGAATCCAGGTTCCTGAAAGATCTGCCGGATTGGGCTTCTTTTGACAAGTTTGCCTCCAACAATGTCATCCGCTTTCTTTGGATCATCATCTATATTCTCATTTATATAGCCCTGAGTGCGCCGTGGTGGTTGTTTCCCCTGATCCTGGTTCATGCCGTGATGGGCCCGTTCCATGGCGTGATCATCAATTGGTTTGCCCACAGCATCGGGTATATCAATTTCAAGATGAAAGACACCTCCCGGAACCTGTTCCCGGTGGATCTGCTCATGCTCGGAGAGGGGCTGCACAACAATCATCACAAGCATGGGGGCAGGCCTAACTTCGCCTGGCGGAAATTCGAATTTGATCCCATCTACCCGGTCATCCGGGTGCTGGATTGGATCAAGGTGATCCGGCTCAGACGGCAGGAAGCCTGAGTGGTTTCCTTTTTAGCTGCTTAAAATGGGTTGACCTGCTTTTTGCCGCGCAGGATATAATGCGGAATAGCGGACAGGACCGTGGCCATCAGCAAGATGAGGATTAAGAGTCGCAGATTGCCCAGCGACTGAAAATACACGACAAAAAAGATGAAGGCGAGGTTGACCAGGATCAGCACCATGGTCGCCTGCATATGGGTCAAGCCCGTATCGAGCAATAAATGGTGAATATGGCTCCGGTCGGGATGCAGCGGCGACTTTTTCCGGAAAATCCGAAGGACAAATACCCGTAACGTATCAAACAGCGGCAAAATAAGAATGCCGACGGCAACAGCCGGTACAGCCCGGAATGCGTAGGGCGATCCCTGGATCTGGGTGTGAACCTCGATAAATTCGATCACCAGGATCGCTGAAATGACCCCGATAAGCATCGACCCGGTATCCCCCATGAAAATCCTGGCCGGAGTGATATTATAGCGTAAAAACGCAATCGTAGCCCCTGCCAGCGAAAAAGCGATGATAGCCAGGTCTGTCCGGTCCACCAGGAAGAACCAGGTCCCCAGGGTCACGGAAATCAGCGTGGCAAGGCTTCCCGTCAGGCCATTGATCCCGTCGATCAGGTTGAAGGCGTTGATGATCACCAGAATCGTAAACATGGACAGCAGAATGGAAGGGATCTCGGGGATCGCATAGACGCCAAAAATGCCGTACAGGCTGGTCAGCCGCACCTGTGCCTTGAAAACCAGGATAAAGCAGGCGAAGATCTGGCCCAGCATTTTCCGGTAAGGGGACATGGGCAGGATATCGTCTTTCGCCCCGATCAGGAAGAGAATGATAAATGAGCAGAGGATATACTGCAGGTCTCCAAAGACATCAAACGGCGTCCAGAGGATAATGCTGAAAATGACCCCCGCGAAAATCGCGACCCCTCCAAGCGTTGGCACCACTTCCACATGGGATTTACGCTCATCCGGCACGTCATAGAGATGCTTGACCCGGGCAATATTGATGATACTGGGGATCGCGAGGTAGACCAGCAGAAAGGCGGTGATAAAACTCAGGATAATGTCATACATACCCGGTACAAAGGTACACCGATCCGGGCGATCCAAAAACGAAGGAGCCCCGGTTAACCGCCGAGGCTCCTCACAGAATCAAGTTTTTACCAAATCTTTTATGTCTTACTCCAGCCGGACCATTTTCTTGGTCGCGCTGTAGTTGCCACTGTC
The DNA here is from genome assembly GCA_964617515.1 of uncultured Saprospiraceae bacterium. Classification (GTDB taxonomy): domain Bacteria; phylum Bacteroidota; class Bacteroidia; order Chitinophagales; family Saprospiraceae; genus Opimibacter. The sequence goes on from CAZTXO010000014.1 coordinate 56,867, forward strand.
GAGACGATAGTACAATACCCCCTGGGTCGGAATGTCCTTGCGGAGTACCTGTATCGAGCCACGGCCAGCTTTGTATTCACCCTCATACACCTTGATCAACTGACCGGTAACATCGAACATGGAGAGTTTCACATGACCGCTTTCGGGCAGATCGAAACTGATCGTTGTCGTTCCGGTCCAGGGATTGGGTTCATTCTGATACAAGGCGAATTCCGTGGACGAAACGTGAGCTCCAAAAGCAAGGTGTACATCCAGTACCTCTTCATCCTTGGAATAAGCTTCCGCGTGGGTTACCTTGCTGGACAGCCGGATCATGTCAGACAACTTACCGGATGCCGTCGCTTTGAATTGTAGCGTAAAGGATGCATCCCCCTGTTGATGTAACCGGGAAGGATCCGTTTCATTCCAGCTCATCGTCAATACGCCATGTTCCGGCAGACCGATATTTTGATCATCGATGACCATCTCATCACTCCGTACTCCGGTATATTCGAGCCCCTGAGCCTCCAGTGTCCATTGGAACCCGGCAACACGCTCAGGCATGGTTAAGGTCAGTTCAACGATTTGGCCCGCTTTGACATCCTGATCGGCATCCGCCGTGACGGTCAGCACCCGCTTGCCGTTTCGCGGCAGGATTTGTGTGGCATTGGCCTGCACCGAATTGTTGACGTCCCCTACTTTCACCCCGATAAAATCGAGGCCAGATACGGAGTGGCCGTCATACTGGATATTGATCGCTTCTTCAAATGGCCAAGGATGGGTCGGATCGGCAAACTGGAAGTGCTTATCCACAAAACGCCAGCTGGTATTGCTGGGGAAGGCGGAATAGATACCCAGGATGAGTTTACGGATTTCAATCAGGTCAATCGCGCTGACTTGCTTGTTATTGGTGGCATCCGCAGCGATATACTGATAGGGGGAGTCAAATAATTCGATACCCAGCAGGTGCTTTTGAATGCGGACCAGGTCCAGCGTGCTGACCCCGTTGCGCGGTTCATCCAGGCGTTTGGGCACAACATTATACCGTTGTCCGTCTTCTTCAGGCACCACCAGGATATATCGGCCGTTATCCGCCGTCGTCATGCTGTAAACCGTCTCGGCATTTTTGTCCAGGGAGACCTTGACTGCTTCGATCGGATCGTCCTGGTAGGTCAGGATTTCCCCTTCGTAAAGGATGTTTCCGGACACGTCGCAGTTACCGCTGTTATCGGTGAAGACAATCGTTGTCGTACAGTAATCTTTATTGCGTTCATCCCAACTGATCGTGCTATTGCAATTGTCATCCGTACCACCGTCCGCGACCCAGATCTGAATCGACAATTCGACGCCGAAGGCGGGGATATTGGTGGAATTGAAGGTCCTGCTGGGCTCATAGGCATCACCGCTGAAGCTGAAAAGCAGGTCTTTGGCGGGCGTGCAATCATCAAAGCTGGACGCATTGAAGTCTTTGGCCCATAAGGTTACCTGGCATCCGACAGGCATGACGACTGTGCTCAGGCCCTGGATACATACAGGGCTGGGCTGCTTACAGTCTTCCAGGCGGAAGAGGTATTCGCAATGTCCCCAGTTGCCACAACCATCCTCCACGCTCCACAAGATCTTGTGATAATCCCCGCAGAAGGGACTATTGTAAGGCAGACCATCCCGGCGAATAGACTGAATGGCGCTTTCCTCGGTATTGAAGACCAGGTCGGCCTCATGATTATCATCCAGGGATACCTCCGTCAGGGGCACTACCTGCAGGAAGCTGTTGCCATTGAAAGGATATACCTTGACATCATATTTGACGGTGCCGTTACAGGACTCGCGGATGCGTTGTTTCATCGTCACATGGACACTGCAACTGCTTGCATTGGGATCATGCTCACCGAGAAATGCCTGGTTCGTTGCGGGCAGACGCACGCCTTCATCCGCCACACAAAGGATGACCGGATTCTGCGGGCAGTTGAGGAAAACAGGCGCGTCATCATCGTGCACTTTGATCACTTGTGTGTAGCTCCAGAGCCCATAGCCGGTGACAGGATTGTACTGGCACCAGTCGATCACCTTCCACTCCCGGAGAATCTTGAAGCATGCGCCGTCTGCTATTTCAAACCGGGTGTCCTCATAGGTAACACCGATCAGGTTGCAGGCATCGCTGTAGATAATCGGCTCGCCGGTATTGCCCAGGTCATCCGGGCAATTGGTTATGAGAATATCGCAAGGCCAACGAACGCCGTCGTTCGGGTCAGAATTGTAACAATCGCGGTCGGCAATATAGAATGGATCGTAATCCACCACCCAGATGCGCTGTGTGCAGGTGGCGGGATTGAACCCTTCCTGGTTATCGCGTGCGATAAACCTGCGTTCAACGAGCTTGATGGCGCCCGGAGGCGGATTGCCCGGCAGATTATCCCCAGTGCAATCATTATAAATCTTCGTCCTGACTTCGAGGTCAGCTACGCAGTTATCATCTGCCCATCCGTCGATTCCCCAGTAATGAGGCTGCGGATACTGGGTATTGCCCGGATCGTCGATGAAGATTGGTTGGCGCACGGATTGATCATCGTTATAGGTCAGTGCGTCATACATATCGCCGAATATCGGACTCAACGGATCCTCATCGAGATGTCCATTTTGATTGCCGGCAGCATCGCGGTAGGTCCCTTCCTCAGCAGGGAACCAGAAATCACAACTGACTGTGATATCCGGGGGACATTCGATGTATGGCGCCAGTTTATCCTGTACATCCACCTCGACCATACAGTAATTCCGGTTGCCGTACTGGTCTGTTACCTCGAGTTCGACCATGATGGGTTCTCCCAGGGAGCCGGTCCTTGGTACATCGCAGCAGGCAAAAGGAACACATGGTTTGTGCGAGGTGCCCAGGTCGGAGCTGTTGACAAACCCATTGGGGATATCATCTACGCAGCCGCCATTGGTGGTCCAGTCAAAGTCAATACAACTGGTCATGCGGCGGGCCCTGAAGGTAACCGGACCGCAATTATCATAACTACCATCGTCGAATACTTCCGCCGGCACCAGGGTGATGCCATGCGGACCGTCATTGGTCAGGGAGACAATGGTATGATGGTCGCAATTGGCCACAGGGACCACATTGTCCACCACGGTAATCGTAAAGGAGCATGACGTGCTGTTGCCACAAAGATCCGTAACGATCCAGGTCACGAGGTGTGGCCCGATCGGGAGACCGTTGATGACAAAGTTGTTTCCAAATTGGACAATCACCCCATCGGCAGATTCAAGACTGAAATTGACGATATCACTGCAATTGTCGTATGCCTGTGGTTTTGGAACACTGACACTGGCATAGCAATACCAGAAGTCCGTGCCAACCGTAAAGTCATTCGGACAACTCAGGACCGGTCCTTCCGTATCGGAAAGTTTAATGATCTGTTTGTGCTCGATGATCTGCTGGGTACACCAATCCAGCACTGTCCAGGTGCGAAGGATCTTCTGACCGCCCCCGCAATCTTCCAGGGCTTTGTCCCAGTATCCGACGAACAGGTTACAGAGGCCTGCGTCATCGGTCAGATCATATCCGCCGATCGTTGGCCATCCGGTGACATCCGGATCACTGCTGGATCCGCATGGTCCCACATAATTAGGCGGGAAGAGCAGGCTGTCCGGGGAAAGCGGCAGAATATTGAATTGTTGATCACAGGTAGCGGTGAAGCCGGCATGATCGGTCACTTTCCAACTCACGATGACCGTACCGTTGCCGCAACCCTGGTCGTCCACGTCAATATTGGTCACTTCAAGATCATATCCGCAATTGTCAATGATGGTTGGATAAAGGTTGGGCGGGATGTTGCCTGCGGCTAACTGAGCCACTTCCAGGCAGGAAATGGAGCAGGTATCCGCCTCCGGATCCCCGACGGGACATGCGCAGATAATCTGCGGTGGAATCTTGTCTTCAATGCAAGCCACTCCCCAGCAGGAATTACCGGTTTCAATATCTGTAATGGTGACGGTATAGCATCCGCCGATGTAGGGTTCGGCATCAAATACGATCCAGCCGGTATCCGAACCTATCGTATCAATGGAGATGATGAAATCATTGTAACATCCGTACTGATCCCCTTCCAGGATCATATCCACGAAAATGTGGGCTTCGCAATTGTTGTCCACACTCACATTGACCGTATCGTTACAAGCCAGAACGACCGGAATATCATATTCCACCACGATGATATTGAAGCAGCAAGTGGCGGATGAGGAGTTATTAGAGGCGGTCCAGCACTGCTGGGTTGTACCGATCGGGAAGAAATCTCCCGAGGTAAGTCCACTATTGTCCGTCTGGGTAAGGGTGGGAGTACCCCCGCAAATAGCCTCGGCGGTTACAATATAATCCACAATAGCGGTGCATTCGCCGGGTCCAAGGTTGATTGTGATATCCGTTGGGCAGGTAATATTCAACAATCCGCCCATACCGAATACCTGGGCGACACAGGTGGAAGAGTTTCCACAGGCATCGGTTACGGTAAGGGTAACCGGTATAGAATTCGTCTGAATGAAATCTTCACAATTAAACGTTGTCTGAGACAGGCTGAGGGTAACCGGGCCGCAGTTATCAGTGCTTCCGTTATTGACCTGGGAAGGAGTAATGGTGACCGTCGTGCCGCCCCCAAAATCAACCGTGATATTCTGGCAGAGCGCGACGGGCGGAGTATTGTCAATCACGGATATCACCTGCAGACAGGTAGCGGTATTGCCACAATCGTCAGTGGAGGTCCACGTACGGTTGATCGTCATGGCTTGCGGACATGATCCTGGAATGATCGCGTCTACAAATGTATTCGTTGGAATTGCGTCGCAGTTATCCACAGCCGTTGGATTGCCCGTATTGGCCGGCATGGTGCTGGCGCTGCATTGAATCGTTACGTTGGGCGGACACGTGAGGACCGGCGGGGTACTGTCATCGACGACAATGAGCTGCGTACAACTGCTGGAGTTGCCGCAATCATCGGTGGCTACCCAGGTACGGGTGATGGTCCTTTCCTGCGGGCAAGCGCCACCGACAGTAACATCGCTGAAGGTCAAATTAGGTGTGCCGTCACAGTTATCTGTCGCAGAAGGCGTACCTGTATTGTTCGGTAAGGTGCTGGCGGTACATTGAATGGTGATGTTGGGCGGACATGTGATAGACGGTACCGTACTGTCATCGACAAAAATGGTTTGGGCACACGTACTGGAATTGCCACAATCGTCCGTGGCTCTCCAGGTTCGGGTGATCGTACTTTCCTGAGGACATGCTCCTGGCGCCACCTGGTCCGTAAAGGTGATGGTAGGTGTGGCATCGCAATCGGTGGCGGTGGCACTGCCGGTTGTTCCGGGCGCGGTGCTGGCCGTACATTGGATGGTAATATTGGGTGGACAAGAAATCACGGGCGGCGTACTGTCATCTACGACGACCGTTTGCACACATTGACTGCTGTTTCCACAATCGTCTATGGCAGTCCAGGTACGGGTGATGGTACTTTCCTGTGGGCATGCTCCTCCGGTGGTGACGTCAGCAAAGGAGATGGTGGGCGTTGCATCACAATTATCGGTGGCCGTCGCACTGCCGGTACTGGCAGGCAGCGTGATGGCGCCACACTGTATTGTGATATTAGCGGGGCAGGTCAGCGTAGGACCTACACTGTCATCTACCACGATAATCTGGGCACAAGTGCTTGAATTGCCACAATCATCGGTGGCTCTCCAGGTCCGGGTGATCGTTCTTTCCTGTGGACAGGTACCAGCAACTGTCACGTCCGTAAAGGTGATCGCGGGTGTCGCGTCGCAGTTATCCGAAGCTGTTGCAGAACCGGTATTGGCGGGTAAAGTGTTGGCTGTACATTGAATCGTAATGTTTTGTGGACAGGTAATAGCAGGTGCCTGGCTGTCATCAATCACGATGATCTGAACACAAGTGCTGGAATTGCCGCAATCATCCGTGGCCCGCCAGGTACGCGTAATCGTACTTTCCTGCGGGCATCCTCCCCCAGCAATAATATCCGTGAAGGTAAGGGTAGCTGTTATAGCGCAATTATCTGTAGCGGTAGCGGTACCGGTGGTACCGGGTGCTGTGCTTGCCGTACACTGAATCGTGATATTAGGCGGACAACTCAGAGAGGGTGGCACACTGTCATCGATAAAGATGGTTTGGATGCAGGTACTGGAATTACCACAGTCATCTGACGCGGTCCAGGTCCGTGTGATGGTGCCTTCCTGCGGACAACCACCAGGTGAAAATGAATCGCTGAAGGATATTGTTGGCGTGGCATCACAATTATCGCTGGCGGTGGCATTACCGGTTGTGCCTGGAGCCGTACTGGCGGAACACTGAATGGTAATATTCGGAGGACAACTGATCGTCGGAGCAAGACTGTCATCCACGACGATGATCTGGACACATGTACTTGAGTTGCCACAGTCATCAGTAGCTCTCCAGGTTCGGGTTATGGTTCGTTCCTGAGGACAAGTCCCGGCGACCGTAACATCGGTGAAGGTAAAATTGAGGGCGGCATCGCAATTGTCCGAACCCGTTGGAGATCCTGTACCTGGCGGCAAGGTACTGGCGGTACACTGGATCGTCAGATTTGGCGGACAAGTGATTGACGGAACTCCGGTATCAATCAAAACAATGGTCTGCAGGCAGGTACTGCTATTGCCGCATCCGTCTGAAGCCGTCCACGTCCGGTTGATCGTCAGTAGCAGCGGGCAGGAGCCGGCAATCGTCACATC
>CAZTXO010000014.1:63695-68914 GCA_964617515.1 uncultured Saprospiraceae bacterium
CCTGCCACCGTCACATCCGAGGACGTAATGGCCGGAGTTGCATCGCAATTATCTGTAGCGGTGGCTGTACCCGTATTGCCCGGTAATGTACTGGCGGTGCAGGATATCGTTGTATTAGGCGGACAGGTAATGGCAGGGGCCATACTATCATCCACAAAGATCGTTTGCACACAGGTAGCCGAATTTCCACAATCATCGGTGGCTGTCCATGTACGGGTGATGGTTCTTTCCTGCGGACATAAGCCGCCTACGGTGACATCACTAAAGGTGATGGTGGGTGTGGCATCACAGTTGTCTGTAGCAGTGGCACTTCCGGTTGTTCCCGGAAGGGTGCTCGCGGTACACTGTATGGTAGTATTGGCGGGACAGGTGATGGCCGGGACCACGTTATCGATTACGGTAAATGTTTGAACGCAGGTCTGACTATTGCCCGCATTATCCTGGATGAGGTATGTCCTCGTGATCACCAATGGATTAGCCGCACATCCCGATCCCCCATTATTGGTTTGGGAGGAAGTGATGTTGAAATTGTCGCAGTATTGGTTGACCGTAACTACACCCGTATTCGCGGGGGGTACATTCGTGACGCAGGCGAACGTGCCACCATTCGATGGAGGACAGGTGACGACCAGGGTACAACAGCCCTGCACCGTTACCGTATCAAAAGCCATACAGCCATTGGCGTCCGTGACGATGACCGTATAGGTGCCAGGCGGCACATTCATTAAATCCTGTGTCATGGCACCCGTATTCCAGAGATAGGAATAAGGTGCCTGACCTCCGCTCACGGATAGGTCGATGTTGGCATTTTGCTGGTTGGGGCCGAGACAGGTGAAGGAAACCGTGGTGGTAGGATTGTTATAGACGATGAGCAGCGCTGAGTCAATCGCGGAGCAATTGGTGACGGTATCCGTGATGGTGACCGAGTATATCCCGGCCAAAGAAATATAACCGGTCGTCTGGGTACTGGCGGAAAAACCTCCGGGACCTGACCACGAATACAGGTAGTTCACAGTGTCCGGAGAAACATTCGCTGTAAATATGGTGCTGTCTCCATTACAGATCGCACTGTCTCCTGTGATGACCACCTGGGCAAATGGCAGGAAGATACTATCCAATACGATCGTGCTGGCAAACCACCAGGTGTTGAGTGTATTATTTTCGCCATAGCCGTAGGGTGTGCCGACGCAGGTTCCGCCCGGTGGAGGAGGATCTCCGATCTGGAAATTATCCCAGGTTCGGCATCCGCCCATTCCACAAGTACAACCATTCAACTGCACTTTAGGCTGCCCGGTGCCCGGATCGCCTTCATTGATGGAGACCGTGACGATGTCATCCGTGATCTGCGAATCATCCCAATAGAGCAGATCCGTCGCCACCCCGGCACACATCGGCCTGATGGTCTGGACACAATACCCACTTTTCAGAAATTCCACGTCAAAAGAAGCATAGTGCTGAACCCCTTGGGCGTACCGGATAATCGTGGGCACCTGTTCCCCAAAGCCAAGGGGGCTGCCATCCCCTTTTAGTCCGTTCCAGGGAATACAAACCGTATCCCCGGTAGCAAAAAACTTAGCTATAATGACGTCCGTAGTATCCGGGTCATAGATACCGTTGTTTACAAAATCAAGGATGACTTCTACCTGACCGGGCTTAGTGACGCCGACATTGATACAAAAGCTGTCCTGGTTGATGCACTCCACGCCAATCAGACTGACATTTCCACATTGGGCAGAAGAAGATGGAAATTCAGAGTTGTCCGGATCATTGACAAAAATCATGTGTTCCGCGTTATTGGCAGTACCATTGACTCCTTTCAGGGAGCGTCTGTCCGTCATGACATCACCGGAAGTACCGGGACCCATGTTTCCAAAAGAAACGGTAAACGACAACCCCTGGAAATCAGAACCGTTGAAATCAATCCTGGAGACGAATCCGTCCATGGTATAGGAATAGAAAACCCCGTTGAATGGCCGGTCGAACTGGCATTCAGGTGGTGTGTTGGCCATGATGGGGGGCGTCCGCAATGCCCAGTTCCTGGACCAGAGTCGCCCGGTTTGGGGTACGCCGCCACTTCTGACGGTAAAGTCATACCAAAGGATGTTAACAATATTGAAGGGGGTTCCATCATCAAATTGAAGTACATAATCCCCGTTCATGGTGGGCTTGAAACGTGACCAGGGGTATAAACCCGTATTGGTGCTATACCCGCCCATGCCATTTACATCCGGCCCATTAGCGGCCAGGGCCCAGGTGCCGGCATTCTGATTGAGAACGCCAATGGTAAAGGGCCCAAAGGCCACAGCACCTGTGGGATCCAGGATCCTGAACTGGTAGGGACTATTGAGGGCCCCGAAGTCGTCCGCTTCCGCGGACAGACCGATATAAAGGGAGTCCGTCATGAAGTTTTCAATACGGACATTCAGGCTGGAACTGGTCCCAAAACTTACGTAGGAGGCAAAATCTCCAAAACCGGAGGCATTGGTATGCAGCATGGCTGAATCGCTTGCCGTAGGGGACAACTCCTTTGTCCCTTCCGCCCTGACCTGGAGGCTAAAACCCAGCAGCAGGAGGAGGACACTTGAGATGATGTTCAGTCGGTTCTTTAAGTTCATGGCTTGGTAAAAACTGTTGATAAATGATTTTAAGTGCTGAAAATCAACACTTTAGGTGTTCAATTATCATTCTCAAGAAGGTTCGACTTTGGCAATGGCACTTGTCAAAAGGAAAAATGCCTAATACCTGCAGGAGAAAAGGCAAATACCGTACCAGAAAGGGGAATTAGGGATCAACTGGGGCGTCCGGGCCCGGCCGGATAGGCCTATCCAGCTCAAAATCAAATGAGTATAAATTGTAATATCAGCGTGTTAAAAAACCAGGCTAACGGAGCAGGGTGATATCTCCATGGGTGGACAATTGAACTCCATTGATCAACTGGACTTTGGCGATATAGGCAAATACGGCAGGATTCATCGGTTTATCCTTAAATGTACCGTCCCACCCCAATAAAGGATCATTAGGTTCAAAATCCGTGCCTACAAATACCTGGTTGCCCCAACGGTCAAAGATCTCGAGGTAGACCACCCTTTCAACCCGATCATCCGCGAAGACAGTAACAAAATCATTGATTCCGTCCCCATTGGGAGTGAAGACGTTAGGTACATAGATATTGGCATCCACATCCACATCGAGGAAGAGCATATCCTCCGCTATACATCCCCCCGCATAAACGGTGGCTGTGATGATTTGGCTTTGCAGCGCATATACAGTAGGATTGATGCAATGGGTGCAGGAAAGGTGCCCTGGTAAGGCATCCCAGACCAGCGAATCAGTCTGAGACCACGGAAGGCTTACAATTGGATTCAATATGGCACTATCCCCCAATTCGAGCTCCAGGTCCGGACCAATATCAATTGTCAATAATTGTCCTTCTGGAATATTGAAAGCCTCCTCGTACGTACAACCATTCGCATCCGTTACTTCAACAGAGTAGTTTCCAGCCGGCAAATTGAGGTATTGTGGTGAGGATTGGGAAATCCCACCATTGAGCGAATACATAAACGGTGGTGTTCCATTCGTGACTTGTAATATCTGGACGGCTCCGGATGAATCCCCCTGGCAAACCGGAATATCGATATCCGCCAAAAGGTCACTTGGCGGAACTGGCGGCACAAGCGTTACCGTATCCCGGGAGAAGCAGCCCGTCTGCTGGTTCGTTATCTGGAGATAGTACGTTCCGGGAATGGTCGGTTCAATCATATTGCCCCCTATTCCATTGAAGCCGGGACCCGTCCAGGCATTGACGTAGGGTGGACCTGAAGAGGATGATCCAATGGTCAAGGTGGCACTGCTGTCAATACAGGTAATGCCGGAAGCCAGATTGATTTCGGTGACTGGTAATTGCAATTGATCTATAACGGTCACAGAATCGGAGTTTTCACATCCCGTAATGGTATCCGTCGCCATAAGGTAATAGATACCCGGGATCCCCACCGTCACCGACAACTGTGATGGATCCGACAATATGCCTCCTGCCGGGCCTGTCCACTGGAATTCCAGGTTGGGAAGATTATTGACGGCTCCTTCATTCAGAATGGCGGTCAGGTTATTACAATCCAGGATTTGATCCTGGCCTGCATTCACGGGTGGATATGTGGTGAGATCCTCCACAAAAACAGAATCATTGTCAAAACACCCACTGATCGTATCCAGCACCGTAAAGGTGAACATGCCCCCAGCGCTGATCATGATGCTCGGCGTACTGCCTATCGGATCGCCCTGGTCATTATACCAGATGTAAACAATATTGGGTCCGGAGGTGGAGCCGGTGGTTTCAAGATCCAGAAAGGTACTGAAGCAGGTCAGTGACCCTGGATCCTGGATGATCGCCACGACATTTGTAGTGATATCCGCAATGAACACCGTATCGGGCTGCGACACACACATCGTGGCCGTATTGGTGACCACCAGGGTATATACGCCACCAATCGTAATCGTTGGATTTGGAAGATGTTCATTGCTGGCATTAATATCCGGGCCGGTCCATTGGTAGATCAGATTGGGTCCAACGGGACTTCCATTGAGGGTAACACTCAGGATATCACAACTGAGGAAGGCATTCGGTCCTGCATCAGCTACGACCGTCTGCGGATCAAGTGTGACTTCCACCGTGTCCGAAGCCTGGCAGTTTTGCGCGGAGGTAATGGTCAATATATACGTCCCGGCCTGGTCGACGGTCGGCGTCAATTGATTTTGATTGCCTGCATTTATGCCCGGCCCGGTCCACAACACGGAACCTCCATTGGGCGCAGCACCATCCAGTACAACGGATTGTACAGCACAATCCAGGATTTTATCAGCTCCTGCACTGACTACCGGTAATGGGTTAACGGTCAGATCGAGGAATTTAATCGTATCGCATCCCGAGGGATCCGGGAAGGTGTCAACCAGGAAAACTCCCTGGGTCGTATAATCCATTCCATTGATCGTCAAGGTATCTCCCTGGCAGATTGCGGCGGTAACCGTCTGATTAATAAAGAAATCAACTGACAAGTGTAACATCCGGATAGAATCGCAACCCACCGCGGCTGGAATGGTATCAAGGAGGTAATCTCCGGAGGCAAAGTAATCAATGCCATTGATCGTTACCGTATCGCCGTTGCATATGGAAATGTTGAGATCCGCCGTTTCGAGTGGTGCGACATCGAGGTTGAGATATA
>CAZTXO010000015.1:0-60314 GCA_964617515.1 uncultured Saprospiraceae bacterium
AATTCTTGATACGTTTTTAGGGTGTTCTCATAGTGTGTTCTTACCCGCTTTCCCATAGGGAGGCGGGTTTTTTTATATGCGTCCGGCATTTTTTTAACTACTTGAAATTCAGTTTAATATATATTATCATGGGAAAGATCGGGGTCATCGGAATGGGACGTATGGGGCAATCGATCCTGGCGCTCCTTGAGCAGCGGTCCGGCTGGTCCGGAAAGCCGTTTTACCGGCTCACAGAGGACCAGGAATCTGTGCTCAGGCAATGCGATGTCGCCATCGAATTTACCACGGCGGATGCTGCGCCGGGGGTCATCCGCAAGTGCATTGAACTGCAGATTCCTGTAGTTTCCGGCACTACCGGGTGGCACGAATATCACCTTGGCGAGATCATCTCTTTTTGCCAACAGCGAAAAGGGAAATTTCTCTATGCTTCCAATTTCAGCATCGGGATGAATATCGTCTTTGCCCTGAACTCGAGGCTGGCGGCCATGCTCGAGGCGTACCCGGAGTTCAAACCGTCCCTGCGGGAGATTCATCACGTTCATAAAAAGGACGCACCCAGCGGCACAGCCTATGCGCTGATCGAAGGCATCATCCGGCAACAGCCGCAATACACCGGGATCACCCTGCATCCTGCCCAACCCGACCGGCCGGCGAATCTCATCCCCGTGCAAGCGATCCGCGAAGGGGAAGTGAAAGGATTTCATGAGGTGACATGGAGTTCCGGTTTAGAGAAAATCAGTCTCAGTCATGAGGCTTTTGACAGGAGCATCTTTGCGGCGGGGGCGGTGATGGCGGCGCAGTGGATTGTCAACAAGCCAAACGGGGTCTATACCATGCAGGATATCATCCAGGTATAAAAAAAAAGAGGCCTTTCTGCCGGCAGAAAGGCCCTCTCATGAAAACCATTCATTAACTCCGTCCCATAGTGTGCTGAGGAGTCAACCAGATTACCCTTGTGTCACGAGGGAAACCGCCAGATCAAAATTGTCATAGATCGTCTTGTCTCCAAGGTTTTCGTAAAATTTTCCCGACCCGTATTTCACCTCAAACTGGGAACGGTCGATACTGATATTGGCGCTGGCCTTGAATTTCTTTCCTTCGAGGGAAAGCACCGCCGGAAATTCAATTTGTTTCGTGATTCCCCGGATGGTCAGATTGGCTTTGACATCCAGGTTCCCGTTACCGCGGTCTTTGGTTTCGAGAATGATGAGGGTCGCCTGCGGAAAAGATTCAGCATTGAAAAAATCATCCGATTTCAGATGTCTTTCGAGTTTCCCGGCGTATTCACCCTGGAGATCCTGGACTTTGATGGAGTTCATGTCAATCGTAAAGGAGCCGCCGACGAGCTTCCCTTTTTGAATCTGTAACGTACCATCTTTGATGCTGATGGTGCCATGATGTTGCCCTGTTACCTTTTTAGCGTTCCAGGTAATGGTGGAGTAGGCGGCATCCACTTTATGGTAGCCATCTGTTGGTGTTCCGGCGAGGGCGGTAAGACTCAGGCCTGCCAGGAGCAATAGTGTGAACGAGCGTTTTTTCATGCGAAATACATTGGTTTGATGATTATACGCTCTATAACAGCAGCAGGTCCCGCCTGGTTGACCCAAAGGCGCTATACTTTGTGTAACCATCCGCCGTCAGGTAAACCCACGAGATGGGCCTGGCCGGGTAAGGACAGGATATGCGGCAGCTCAGTCCGTCAGGTCCAATCCGTAGGGCAGACGGGCCTGGGGTTCACCGGATTGCATGGCTTCCCACATGAGCAGGTATTGCGGCAATGCAGTATTGAACAGGGCAGCTGCGCTACCGTGTTTCGGTTCGACCAGGTCCATGATGAATTTTTGAAACGGGTTTTGCAAGATGGGATATTCTTTGACCCGGTATTCCTCGATTCCGGCCAGGTGCGCGGCGGACTCGATCGCGTCTTCAAGGGTTCCCAACTTATCGACGAGTCCCAGTTCAAGCGCTTTTCTGCCTGACCATATTCTGCCCTGTGCCACCGCCTGGACGGCCTCATGCGTCATGTGACGACCTTCAGCGACCTTGTTGAGGAACAGTTCATAATAGGCATCCGTTCGATTTTGAAGATACTGGTGTTCCCGTTCCGTCCAGGGAAACATAATCGTGAAATCAGCGCTATAAGGTCCTGTGCGTACGGTGTCAAACCGCACGCCCAGTTTTTCATCCAGGGCTTTGGATGGATTGGGCAGCATGGAGAAGACGCCGATACTGCCGGTGAGCGTATTGGGTTGAGCATAGATGCTGTCTGCCATGGCGGAAAGATAATAGCCTCCGGAAGCGGCGAGATCGCCCATGGAGATGACCAGTTTTTTACCGTCGGCTTTCAAGCCAATGAGCTGACGATAGATGTTTTCAGCGCTGAGGATGCTTCCGCCCGGGCTGTTGATCCGCAGGACGACAGCTTTGATGTCCTCCTGGCGGCGAATTTCTTTCAGCAGTTTGACATAGCGGGCATCATCGATGACCCCGTATTCGTCATGTCCGCTGACGATATCGCCCTCCGCGTAGACCACGGCGATCTTATCCTTGGCATTCAGATGAGCGGCATGTGGTGGGTTGGCGCTCGCATATTCCTCGATCGACACATATTGGATCTTGTCTTCATGGCCTTTTCCCATTTTCTCATTCATCCATGCCTCGCAATCCGCCCTGGCACCGATTTCATCCACCAGTTTGAGGGACAAGGCATCTTCCGCTTTTTTGATCCGGAAATCCCAGGCGATAGCCTTAAGGGAATCTGCCGGGATGTGGCGGACCGCAGCGATATCCTCGAGAAACATCGAATACGTATCCTGCAGGTATTCGCGCGTCTGTAATTTGTTTTCCGGGCTCATTTCCGTCCGGCGGAACGGTTCCGTCGCGCTTTTGAAATTGCCGGCATAATAGATTTGCATATCCAGGCCGATCTTATCCAATAATCCCTTAAAGAAGGGAACGTAGCTGGCAAAGCCGCGGAAATCAATCGTGCCAACCGGGTGGAGGGTGATATGGTCAGCGGGACTGGCCAGATAATAGCCCTGCTGGGTGTAATAGTCGCCATAGGCCGCGAGGAATTTGTCAGACTCCTTGAATTCATTCAGGGCATCGAGGATGATCCTGGCGGAGCTGCTTCCGAGGGTGGACATACCGTTTTCAATCAGGATGCCGCTGATCTTGTCATCCTCTGCCGCATGGCGGATGAGACCTGCTATATCATGAATGCCCGGCACATCATATTCATCAATGGAAAAAGACCTGGCAGCCACGTTGTTGGTGTGTTCCGGAAAACGTTGCGTAAAGTCCAGGGTCAGGACACTTTCCTTTGCGATCACGGCTTTCGACCCGCCACCGGCAGCCGCTGCCACCATAAAGCCGAGGCCGATGATGACAAAGAGGAATAGAAAACCGGCGATAAAAACGCCAAGGCAACTGGCCAGCGTGTATTTGAGAAAATCTTTCATACGTCAAGCAAAATGGTATCCTTGTGGATAGCGGTGAACCGTTCCTGCAAAGGTCAGGATTCCTGCCTATACGGACGGCACCTGCAACCGGCTTTTTGCCTAAGAATCAGCCTTTTTAATCGAAAATTCAGGTTTTCCCGGCCTGGGTGGCCAGCGTGGGAAGCTTCATGTCGAAAGACTCCATCACCTGCAATACCCGTTCGGCGATAAAATAATCCCGGTACCACCTCCGGTCGCAGGGGGCGATGATCCAGGGGATGGCACTTTCGCGGATCGCGTACTCGTAGCATTGGCGGTAATCCGCCCACAACTCGGCCTCCTTCCAGTCAGCATCATTGTGCTTCCATTGTTTGCGGGGATTTTCCAGGCGCTCCCGTAATTTTTCTTTCTGTTTTTCCGGGGAGATATGCATGTAAAATTTCAACACGGTCGTGTTGTTATCTCTTTGGAGGCTCTGTTCCCATGCATTGATGGCCTCCATACGGGCACGGACCCTTTCATCATCGATCCATTGATGGACACGCTGGATAAGGATATCCTCATAGTGCGACCGGATAAAGACTTTGATATGGCCTTTGGCGGGCGCCTGCTTGTGAACACGCCAGAGAAAATCGTGGGCAAATTCCTCTTCGGTTGGTTTTCGAAACGGGAACGCATCAATGTACGTGGGATTGCAATAGGAGAAAACTTTCCGCGTGGCACCGTCTTTGCCGCTGGCATCCATTCCCTGGAAAACCACCAGGAGACTGCGTTTCTTTTCGGCATACATCAGGTGCTGTAATTCGCCGATACGCTTGGCCATCCGGTCCGTCTTACGCCGGATATCCTTCTTGTGGAGCCCGTCAGGTGGAACGGTCGGAATTTGGGAGAGTTCGATCATATACCCATTTTACTGCGGCGCACAAGAAAGGACTGGAGGATCGGGGCAAAGCCTTCCTTCTGGTCCGCGGTGACAAAATCAATCTGGTACTGAAGACATTTCATTTTCAGCCGTTCATAGAATCCGGTCATGTGTTCCACGTAGGCTTTCCTTACCTCATGGGGACGCAATTTGATTTTTTCATCCGTTTCCATGTCGATAAAAAGATAAGGCCGGTTATCGAACGCGAATGCCATTTCCTTATCGTGATCCAGGACATGAAAGAGGACGACTTCGTGCTTGTTGTGTTTCAGGTGCTGCAGGGCTCCGAAAATGTCCTCCTCCCCCCGGCCCTCCAGCATGTCGCTGAAAATCATGACCAGTGAGCGTTTATGAATGCTGTCCGCAATCAGGTGAAGGGATTGCGCGGCGGAGGTATTCTTTTGCAACCGGGGTTGCTGGATGAGTTGATCGAGATGGGTGAGCATCAACCGGTAATGGGTCTGACTGCTCTTGCAGGGTGTATGCACCTGGAGGGCCTCATCAAAAATGCTCAGGCCAAAAGCATCGCGTTGTTTGCGCAACAGGTTCATGAGCGAAGCGGCGGCGAGGACGCTGAACCGCATTTTATTCCAGCCTGCCTCCCCGGGTTTCAGGAATGGATATTGCATGGAGGAAGAC
This sequence comes from uncultured Saprospiraceae bacterium, assembly GCA_964617515.1. Lineage (GTDB taxonomy): Bacteria > Bacteroidota > Bacteroidia > Chitinophagales > Saprospiraceae > Opimibacter. The sequence goes on from CAZTXO010000015.1 coordinate 5,002, forward strand.
GCATCGATCACGATCTGGCAACGGAGATTGGTCTCCTCCTCAAATTTCTTTGAATACAACCGGTCCGTGCGGGCGTAAATCTTCCAATCGATATTCCGCGTGGATTCTCCCTGGTTGTAGAGCCGGTGTTCGGCAAATTCGACGGAAAAACCGTGAAAAGGGCTTTTGTGCAGGCCGATGATGAAACCTTCGACGACCTGGCTGGCCAGCAGTTCCAGGTTGTCAAATTGGCGGAGCTCAAACTGATCGAAATAGCTCATAAGGCGAAAAATAAAAAACCCCGGCGAAGGCCGGGGTTTTTTTCCCTAAGACTTTTATTTTAGGAGGCCAGCACGGCTTCAAGCTTATCGCTCAAAACTTTTTTACTTGTAGCGCCGACCTGTTTATCCACGACCTGCCCGTTTTTCAGGTAGAGAACGGTAGGGATACTCCTGACATTGTATTTGTAGGAGATTTCCGGATTGTTGTCCACGTTGACTTTGGCGATCAGGGCACGGCCGTCGTATTCTTTAGCCATCTCCTCAATATGCGGTCCGATCATGCGGCAAGGGCCGCACCATTCTGCCCAGAAGTCAACAACAGCGACGCCCTCGGCGTCCATCACTTTTTCTTGAAAGTTGCTATCGGTCAATTCAAATGCCATTGGAGAAATATGTTTAGAAGTTCAGTAGAATTTTTCCGTTGTTTGACAGACTAAACAACGTTTGCAGGGGCAAAGTTGCAAATTTATCTTCAGGCCTCCAGTGGATGATTTATTTTAAGAAAAATATAACCCGGGCCGAAGCGCCAGTGCCGGATTCCGGTAAAAGGAAGCTGCTTCACCGCCGGTCCCTGCGCTGGATGGTGGCCCTGGCAGTGACCCTGGCAGCCGACCGCTTCGTTCCTCCTGCCTTTTGGGAAGCGTGCTACTATCAAGGGGTATTTCGCGCCATACGGGTCACATACGATTACCTGCTCGGTTGGTCGCCCGTCCCCATGGTCTACATGGTCCTGGCAGTCATCCTTGCCCGTACAATCCAATGGGCGGGCGAATGGAAAAAAGGCTTCCTGTACCAGGTATCCAGGATTACAGGCGGTATTTCCGCTATGGTCGTTCTTTTTTATGTGTTGTGGGGTTTCAATTACCACCAGGTCCCATTGCCTAAGCGGCTGGGGTACGATTTGACCAAGAGCACGGCAGAGGCTGTTGCCGGGGAATTCGCCCAGGCTTCGGATGATCTGCGGCAGGAGGCAGAAAGGCTGCCCATGGAACTGACTTCAGTGAAGGCGATCCGCTTTGAAAAAATCAATGAGAACGCACTGCGCCAAGAAGTCAGGGCGGTTCTGAGGGAACTGAGCCTGCCCAGCCAGGGGAAGGTCAGGGTGCGGCAACTGTGGCCCAAAGGGACATTGCTGCGCTGGAATACGGCGGGCATCTATATGCCCCCAACCTGTGAAGGACATATCGATATGGGACTTCTTTCCATCCAGAAACCATTTACCATGGCTCACGAGATGGCACACGGTTTCGGTGTGACGGATGAGGGCGACTGCAATTTTATCGCCTGGCTCGCCTGCCGGCGGGCTGCCGATCCATGGACCCGGTTTAGCGGCGCCTACGTCTATTGGAGGTATGCTGCAGCTGAGATGAAATGGGAAGCGGTCAAACCCATGATTGAAACGTTTCCGCCGGTGGTGAAAACAGTACTGGACGAGATCAACCAAAATGACAGGCGCTATCCGGATCTGCTACCCCGTTTCCGGGATCAAGTGTATTCATCCTACCTGCATCACCATGGCGTCGCCGGAGGATTGCGTAGTTATAACCGGGTAGTGCTGATGGTGGAGTTGTTCAGGAAGCAGGGGATCGGGACCGGCAAGCCGGAATGAGGATTCCTTAGCCTGGATGCCCGAGATCAAAGAGCCGGTCTACATTGAAATGATGCTGATGGAGCCATTCAAGGAGGGCCTGGTTGAGTTGTTTGATGGCCAGGTCAATTTGCCATTTGGCGGTATCCCGTACTTCGACTCTGTTGGAGATGGACCGGAGGGAGAGGAAAGGAATTTTCCGCAGCAGGCTGATATAAAAAAAAGGGGCTCCTTCCATGTTTTCCACTTGCCCGGTTTTCCCTTTACTCAGCCATTCGATCTGAAGCTCATGGCCATGCGAAGTGAAGGTGGTCATACCCGATGCCATAGCTAATTTTGATTCGGGCCTGTAAGGGCAACGCAAGCGTCCCTGGCTGTATGGAAAAGCATCCGGATCAGCCCATCCTAACTCAAACGGATCCGCCACATGGCCATCGGCGTATTGAGCGCCAAACCCGGCCAGCATTTCTGATTCGATCCAATACACTTCGCCGATCGCCAGGTGATGATCAAAAGCGCCCCCGATTCCGGCCTGGATCCAACCGTCCGGGTGCCGATGCCCGACATACTCCATCAGGGCATACGTGGTCTGCATGATTCCGATACCGGTATACAGGACGTCGATCAGCAGTTGGTGGTATTGAAAAGTCTGGAAAGAATGACGCGTGGCATTTTTTTCCAGGAAGTGGATCAGCGGTTCGATTTCCCGGGAGGTGGCGGAGACGATGGTGATGCGTGGATTCAAGGCTCGTTGTATTGTGAAACCGAGGCGGCCAGGCTGCTTCCAAGGCGTGAATGATATCGCCATCCCCCGCTGAGCGCTACGTGATGCAGCAGGTTCCAGGTGATGCCGGCGTGAACCAGGGATGGCGAAGTGCCAACGCCCCAATGTAAGGCAAGCCGGGGATGAAGGTGATAATTGAATCCCGCTTTAAAGCGCATCTCATGACGCCAGTCTTTTTCCGCTTCCATGGCCACACTGACTTTGGCTCCCGGTGCGTACAACAGGCCTATTTTCAACAAGGATGGCAGGTCCAGGTCATCTTCTGATCCCAGCGGGTTATAGATCCATGCCGACAGCGAAAGTTGGTCCAGGAGTGGTGCCTGGAGACAAACAGCCCAGGAAAAAGAAACCACATCTTCATAGCCTTCCGCACTGTTCCGGTTGAGATCGAATTGGATGCCGGTGTTGAGCTTTTCAAAAAGTTTCCGCGCATAACTCAGGGTCACACGTTGCTCCTGATAGCCTTCGATTCCGGTGTGTTGAATGGAAAGGCCTACCTGATCCTTCCAGGGTAACCGGAGGTGTGCGGCGGCAGCCACCTCCGTGATATCCTTCAGGCCGGTGCGCGTCGCGATGCCTGCCGTCCAGCCTCCATGCGTACGGTCGGCCAGCAGCGCGGGTAGCACAGTCGTAGCTTCGGCATTGTCGCAGAGCAAACCGATCTGGCCATTGGACAAATATCCTGCACCTGAGAAGAGATATGGGCCGCTCTGCGCGTTGAGATCCGGGTGACAGGGGATCAGGAGGAACAATAGCGGCGTGATGAAGGAATGGATTGCATGGAGGACTCGGAATGGGGATGGTGTCTTGGATTTCATGCGAGCCGGTAAAGATAGCAACCGATCGTTTTGTGAACCCCTGATCTGCCCTTATCTTTATTGCATGGACCGGTTTACGATGAGCGAGATCCGGAGGCAGGGTCACCACAAGCGGGCTTCGCCGGGCGCGGTGCGACGGATGGCGATACTGATTCTGATCATAGCAGCGATCATCTTTTATTTCGCCTGGAAGTATTCGGGGCATTTGTAATCCGCCCTCAATTCCTGCTTCAATAATTCATCTTCCTGAACAGGATTTTCTTGGTGGTTTCGGAAAACGCCCCGTAGAGTATTGCGATCAGGCAAATGGCCATCATCATCGGGGTGGGCAGCGGGGTAAATCCAAGGATTGATGCAAAGGGCAGGTAGGGCAAGGCAATCACGATCATCACGGAGAGCAGGGAGGTGATCCAGAGGGCACTCCCGATTTTGCTGGTGAAGAAGGTTCTCCGGGTGCGGATGATCAGCAGGATGAGAATTTCGGTGATAACGGATTCGATAAACCACCCGGTGCGGAACGCATTCTCCCCTGCGTGGAAAAAGAGGATGAGGATCGCGAAGGTCAGGAAATCAAAAAGGGAACTTTCCAGGCCGAAGACGACCATAAACCTGCGTATAAAGCCAATGTTCCACCGCCGGGGTTTTTGAAGCATTTCGGGATCGACCTCGTCGGACGAGATCGTGAGTGCGGGAATATCGGAGAGAAAATTGGTCAGCAGGATCTGGGAGGGCAGCAACGGGAGAAACGGAAGCAGTAAGGAAATACCGGCCATGCTGAGCATGTTGCCGAAGTTGGCGCTGATGGTAATAAAGATATACTTGAGCGTGTTGAGGTAGGTCTTCCTGCCTTCGATGATCCCTTCCCGCATGACGTCAAGGTTGTTTTCCAGCAGGATCATATCCGCGGCTTCTTTGGCCACATCGACGGCGGTATTGACGGAGATGCCGACATCCGCCGTTTTGAGCGCGGATGCATCATTGATGCCATCCCCGATATAGCCCACCACGTGCCCTTTTTTCTGCAGGATCCTGACGATCCGTTCTTTTTGCGAAGGTTCGGTTTCGGCGAAAATCGTGATGTCATCCACGCGGTGAACCATGGCTTCATCCGTGAGCATCGTGAGTTCCCCGCCAGAAAGGACACGGGTGGAAGAAATGCCCAATTGCCGGGCAATACTCAGGGCCACCAGCGTGTTGTCGCCCGTGATGATTTTGATATCCACCTGATTGCTTTTCAGGGCGCGGATGATATCATCCGCATCCTCTTTCGGCGGATCATAGAGCAGGGCAAAGCCAAGGAAGATGAGATCATGCTCGTCATCTTTATTGATCACCGGGTCATCCGTTATATCCTTGCAGGCAATCCCGATCGTTCGCAATCCCTGCTGGCTGTATTGCTCATACAAAGCCCTGAGCGCGGGTTGGTGCAGGGAGATGTCCTCCAGTTGCTGATCCGGTAATTGAATACAGGTACAGACATCCAGGATGTTTTTCAATGCACCCTTTGTTATCAGGACATGCTTCCCCGCTTCCTCGACGACAATGCTCAGGCGTTTTCGGATGAAATCATAGGGCACTTCATCCAGTTTGACATAGGTGCCTGTATCCATTTTCGCCTGCTCCCGGATGGCGAGATCCATCGGGTTTGGGTAGCCGGATTCAAAAAAGGCGTTCAGATAGGCATACAGCCGCACCTGTTCATCCGGCTGGCCAAGGGCATTGACAAACGAATGGATTTTGACTACGCCTTCGGTGAGGGTGCCTGTTTTATCTGCACAGAGCACATCGATGGCGCCCAGGTTCTGGATGGAGGCAAGCCGTTTGACGATCACTTTTTGTTGTGCCAGCCGTTTCGCGCCGGCTGAGAGGGTGATGGTGACAATGGCAGGAAGCATTTCCGGTGCCAGGCCAACGGATAGCGCGAGGGCAAAGAGGATGCTGTCCAGCGGGTGTTTCCCCAGGCTGATATTGATGATCATGATGAGTACCGCCATGACGATGGCCACGCGCATGAGCATATAGCCGAATTGCCGGATGCCCTTTTCAAAGGCAGTTTCCTCCCGGATGGTCCCGAGTTCCGTTTCCATCTTACCGAGCATACTGTCTTTTCCGGTCAGCAGGGCTACGACCACTGCGGTGCCACTGATGATACTGGTGCCTTTGAAAACGGTGTTGTAGCGCTTGGCCACCGGCGTGGCTTCAGGGAGGAGATCTTTTCTTTTTTCCGCGGGGAAAGATTCCCCTGTGAGCGCAGATTCATTTGTATACAAGTCCTCCGACTCCAGGATCAGCCCATCCGCCGGAACGATGTCTCCGGCTTTGAGCAAGACGATATCGCCCCGGACCACTTCTTCGAGCAGGATTTCCACGACCCGGTTATCTCTCCGGACAGTGGACCTGGACTTGAGGAGCAAGCGAAGACTCTCCGCGGCACGGCCTGCCTTCCTTTCCTGGAAGAAACTCAACAGGCCGGAAATCAGGAGAATGCTGAAGATGATGGCCGACTCCCTGTATTCTTTCAGGACGGCGGAGATGACCAGGGCAAAAAGAAGCAGGAATGTAAGCGGATTCCTGAACTGGGAAAGGAACAGGCCCAGGTCTTTGATCCAGGCCGGCCGGGCATGGATGGCCTTCACACGGCGTACTGCGGCCTCCGCATCCGATAATCCCGAAAGAGAAGCGGACGCTTCCCGTAATACTTCTTCAGGCTGAATACTCCAATATGGATGACCGGTTGACATGGACGAACTACCGAATCCTTAATTTAGACCTAATCCGGTAGAAAGCCAAAAAACAAATCATCCGGTAGCCTGGAAAAAGGTGGAAAGGACAGTGAAAACCGACCGGATTTCAAAAAAGACTTGCCATCAGCTTCCTCGGGGGCAATTGCCCGGAAGGATTTACAAATTCTGGGATGATCAACACAATGCATGAACAGGTTCCTGTTGTGTCAAACTGATGGTTTCCACAGCAGGTTGATTTTACCGATTTCCAGGGGTAATCCTTTGCGCTTTTTATAGACAATCGTCGAAACGATTGCGGCCGTAATGGTCATCACTCTGAATACATTAGACGCCACATCCCCAAGGGCTGTTTCATTGGAGGTGAAACACTCCCAGGAGAGGTTCATGAAAGCGTGGAGGAAGACGGGGAGCCATAGATTGTATTTCCACTCCACAAAGAGCCAGGCAAAGAATACGGAACCCATAAACGTGGTCAGGAAAATTCCTGCCATGGTACCCGGGTCCGAACTTTGATACAAATGGCCGGATGCAAACAATACAGCACTGAGCAGGATAGCAGGAATAAAGCCAAGCCGGGTATACCGGTACAGTTGACCAAACAGGAACCCGCGGAAATACAATTCTTCAAAGAATCCGGCCAGCAGAGCAGCTTTCAGGATCCGCGCCATCGTCACGTCACCGTTGAAGGAAAAAAAGATCCATCCTCCCAGCAGCATAGGCAAGGTGAACAGGAGAGCAACCCTGATGCCAAGCCACACATCAGCCTCCAGTCCCAGATATCGCCAAAACCTGTAATTCCCGTGAAGTACCTGTGTCCCTACCAATATGGGCAAGCCGGTAATGACTTCTGTCAGCCCGTAACTGAGGGTGGAAAAATGGAAAAATGAATCCACCCAATGGTAGATCGGGATGAAATACATGGACAAGCCGTAATAAGCGAGAAAGAAGAAAACAATCCCCAGCAGTTTCCTGGCGTGCGATACCTGTAGCAGAAGCATTTATTCAGGGATATGAAAATCAACTCCGGGTATATATTCCCATTTTTCTTTAAACATGTAAAACCGGACCAGGTGGTCGCTCCGTATTCCGATTTCGTTGCCATGCGTGATGAACACTTCATCCGTATCGCCAGGCAGGGTAAAATCCAGGCTGCTATCGAGCTTATAGGGTTCGCCGGGCATGAAAAACTGAATGGATCGGTCCGTGATCACACCTACATGACCGGGAACGGTCAGGAAAATGGATTTCGTTTCTTCGGGAAGCTGAAAATCATACTGAGGCATATGGGTCCATTCGTGGTTATAGTAGTAGAACCGCAACGTCAGGCCAAAGCGGAGGCCCATGTAGCCGGATACCGCATAAACCATTTCGTCAATAGACTGACCGGCGTTGAAATCAAGACTATCGACCTTTTCCATGAATCCAAACCAGGCGGGAAAATAAAACATGACCGTGCTGTCCCGGTGCACGGCAAATAATCCGGGAGGGGCGACAGCAACATCCTGCGCCGGATAGGGCAGATAGTATGTGGCATCCGCACGCGGTTTCCATTGATTTTCTTCAAAAACATAGAAATCCAGAATGGTGTCTTTCCGGACGCCCAGGATATTGCTTTTTTCGGTGGAGTAAACGATCATCTCTAATGAGGGTTGGCAAAAAAAAGCAGTTGGAAATAAAGAAGTTATCCCCACCATCAGCAGGATCGAATAGCTGTTTTTCATCGCGGTGAAAAGTAGTCATTTCCCGACAATAAGGGTGCAATTCTCCATGCCCTGACCTGCTCCAATCAGGATATTTTTCACCCCTTTATGCGATTTCGCGTTTTTTCATACCAGGCGAACTTTGTGTCATGCCATGGGACTGTCCCGATACCCCTGCAACCGTGTAAAAGACTATCCACATCCATTGTTTGCCTGCCGCAAAGGTGTCCGCCTTGCGGCTTTTTATTCCCTGCCAGGTCACCCATTTGAGCGATACAATCCCTCTACAGGCAGGCTTTTTCACATGATCGTGCGATTTATCGGCCGGGCATCCTGCATCCATCTTTGTCCTGCACATCCGCATGGAGATGTGCCCCGATAAAAATGCGAATCATGAAAACAATTTTCCTTTCCATTCTTTTCTCCGCACTCTTCTTTTCCGCCAGAAATGGCAGCGCGCAACCGGCATCTCTGGTGTCCGTTCCTCCGGCAGGCAAAACCACCCGGCCGTTCACCACGGAGGAAGGGGCTGAGGCCGATCTCCTCGCAATGGCGAACCGCTACATCCGGCAACACCTTGATGCCTGGGGATTGTCACCTGAAGATATCAGCGATATGACAGTCAATGACCTCATCACGGATCCCGTCAGCGGCATCACCCGGATTTATTTTTTACAGCGTTACCGGGGAATCCCTGTCCATCAGGCAATCCTTCTCGTCTGCATGACCAAGGAAGGCCTTGTGTTTAATACCAACAATCGGTTTACCGCAGACCTCGCTTCCAAAATCAACACGCTCCAGCCTGAGATAGCCCCGGAAACCGCTGTTCGTGCTTTCGCTTTCTCGCTTGGTATTGAGGCTGATTCACCCAGGCTAAAAGGAAGGGAGGGACTTTCCAGCTACCGGTTTGATGGAGGGGTGATCGCCCGGGAAGATATCACGGCTGAGCTTTATTTCCAGCCAGTAGAGGGGCAGGCAAGATTGTGTTGGGACCTGCATTTCGCTCCTATTGGAAGCCATGACCGTTGGAATGCCCGGGTCGATGCGATAACCGGAGAAATCGTTGAAAAGGATAACTGGACACTCTATTGCCTTCCCGCTGAACTTCCCCTGACGGGTAGTACGGCCATAGATGCAGAAAAACCCAATCTGTCGCCAGTGCCCGCCTTGCCTGCAAGGTCAGGCACGACCGACGGCGCACAATACAATGTGTGGCCGGCTCCTTTAGCCGATGCCGCGGATGGTCCGCGGTCAATGGTCGCCAATCCCGCCGATTCGGTTGCCTCACCGTATGGGTGGCATGACATGAATGGACAGCCGGGTCCTGAGTTTACCATCACCAGGGGCAATAACGTGTTTGCCTACCAGGATCGTTTCAACCTGGGCTATTCGTCCGGCGATGAACCGGATGGTGGTCCCACCCTGCAATTTGATTTCCCGTATGATCCCGCCTGGGAGCCGGAGCAATATCGTGAAGCATCCGTGGTCAATCTCTTTTACTGGATCAACTACATGCATGATTTTATGTATCCGTATGGGTTCAATGAAGCGTCCGGTAATTTTCAGTTTAACAATTATGGGCATGGTGGTGAGGACCATGATTTTATCTGGGGCGTAGCCCAGGCTGGTGCCCTGGACGGACTGCACAATAATGCAGAGTATAGTCATCAGCTGGAAGGAATAAGCCCGTCCATTTTCATGTTCATCTTCGACAGCATTCCGGCTTACCTGACGGTCGATGCACCTGCCAGTATCGCGGGAGTGTACCGCACGAATGTGGCCGGGACCGGGTGGGGAACAGGGGCCTACCTGACCGATCAATCTGTAACAGGGGAAGTAGTCCTGGTCAATGATGGGGTTGAAACTCCTTCGACGGCAGACGGATGCCAGGATATTATCAATGCTCCGGATCTCAACGGTAAGATTGCCATGATCGAACGTGGCGGTTGTCAGTTTGGTACCAAAGCGCTAAAGGCGCAGCAAGCCGGTGCCATTGGGGTCATTTTTTACAATTTTGAAAATTCCCTCAATCCGATCGGTGCCGGTCCCGATGGAGCCATTGTACATATCCCGGTCGTCATGCTCAACATCCGGGACGTCCGGTTGATCCAACCCTTTGCCGGTCATGGATTAAAGGTGACGCTTCAAAGACCAGCCCCTTACCACCCTAAAATCCTCGATAGCGATTTGGAAAACGTGATGATCGCACATGAATTCGGTCATGGGGTATCGATCCGGCTCGTTGGCGGTCCGCATATATCCTGCATGCATAATGCCGAAGAAATGGGAGAGGGGTGGAGCGATTTTCTGGCGTTGGCCGTAACCGCTAAGCCTGGTGATACCGGTACCACGGCAAGAACCTTCGGACAGTATGCCACCCGGGAACAGGAGGGCCAAAATGGATATCGTCGTCATGCCTATTCGACCGATATGGCCGTCAATCCGCTTACTTACGGCGATGTGGCGCTGGGACAGGAAATTCACGAATTGGGAGAAGTTTGGGCGAGCATGCTTTGGGACATGTACTGGGCCTTGGTCGACCGGTACGGATGGAATGCAGATTACCGGGATCCGGAGAGCGGAAATTATAAAGCTGTCCGACTGGTTGTCGAGGGTTTGAAAAATACAGTGTGCAGCCCTGGCTTCGTCGATGGTCGCAATGCCATCCTGGTCGCGGATTCTGTTCTTTACCAGGGAGCGAACGCAAAACTGCTTTGGCAGGTATTCGCGCGACGCGGGTTGGGTTATAGCGCGGACCAGGGATCGAGCGAGGATGCGGGAGATCAACAGGAAGCCTTTGACATGCCTCCCGCCCTGGAGGATAAAATCCAATTCAGCAAACAAGTGACGGATTTTATCCAACCCGGAGAAGATATCCAGGTGAGCCTGCAGGTGAATAATTTCAAAACGCAGACCATCACCAATGTCGTGGTCCTTGATGAAATTCCCGACGGTACTTCCTATGTTGCCGGTTCCGCCAATTATGCCCCCATCATACAGGGTAATCAGGTATGGTTTGACCTGGGCAATATGAATCCGGGCAAGGAGAAGACCATCACCTACACACTGCGTACTTCTGCCCAGGCATGGTCAGAGCAAACGTATCTCGATATGATTCCAGACACCGCCGGGACGGGGTGGATCCGGTATACCATTGGGGCGGCTGCAGCTAATCCCTGGATGGTTTCCGATTCGCTTCCGGCGCATTCAGGTCTATATGCCTGGAGCGTCCGGGAGATACCGGAAAGAAGCCGGCAGGCCCTGATGATCGATCCGGCAGATCATACCTGCCATGTCGAGGGTGATTTTCCCGCATTACGTTTCTATCATCGATATAACACCAAAGCAGGTGTCAATGGCGGTGTCGTGGAAATCCGTGAGGCCGGGGAGACCACCTGGCATCCGACGGAGGATCGCATGTTGCGAAACGGCTATGATGGGAAACTCGATTTCAGCACCTTCATGGTTCCCTCGGTTGAAGCCTTCTCCGGAAATCATGACGATGATTACAGGGCCACTTATATAGATCTCAGGCCCTGGCAGAACAAGGATATTGAGATCAGGTTCCGTTTCGGTACAGCCACCAACACACATGAGGGCAGTGGTTGGTTGATCGATGATATCGAATTTTTGGACTTGCTACACTATAACACAGAGGCTTGCGTCCAAACCGATCAAAATGACCTTGTTTGTGCCTTTGCACCTCAATCAGGCACGATCGTGGATTCCCGTCCGTTTGCGACAGGCATAATGGATCCTGCGGGCCAGCAAGGTGAAATCGTTCTTTTTCCTAATCCGGCCAACGATCAATTGTCCATTGTCTTGCCGGTCCGGGAGATGCAGGAAGTCCTGATCACGATGTTCTCGGCGGACGGTCAGATCGTCTTTCGTCATCGCGACTGGTTTTCCGAAAATCAGCTTTTCCGGATAGACACTAAGGAAATCGCCCCGGGCATGTATTTCATCGCTGTCCAATCGTCAGGTGGATTATATACCGGCAAGGTCGTGTTGCAATCTCATTAAATACTTTTCTGAAATCAATTGTGTCATGAAAAAGTCAATGCTTAAGTCTATTTGCCTGGGCCTTTACTTCATTGGAAATCTTTTCGCCACAAACCTTACAGCGCAGGTATTGGAACCGGGCTGGCAAACCACCGGGCCGGCAAACCAAACCGGGAAGGATAGCATGAAACCGGATCCGCTAACCTGCGTGATGGATTACATCCGCGGGCACCGGGAAGAATGGGGTCTCACCCTACAGGATATCACCGACATGGAAGTCCGCGACATGGTCGAAGACCGGCATACGGGAATCATCCGCTTCTATTTCCGCCAAAAGTATCAGGATATCCCGGTGTATCAGGCTATCCTGAATGTCAACCTGGGACCGGATGGCAAGGTGTTTCATACTGGCAACCGATTCATGCCGGACCTGGCAGGGAGAGTCAATGCGCTAATGCCTTCCCTGGCGCCCCGGGAGGTCATCACCGTCGTGATGGATTCTTTAGGATGGCGTGGTGAGGCTCCGGTGCTGAAAAGACAACAGGATGAAAGAACCTTCCTGTTTGACAAGGAAGGAATAGCCCGTGAAGATATCCGGGTATCCTTGTATTATCAACCATATAAAGAGCGTGCCCGGCTGGCGTGGGAGGTATTGATTTCTCCATTGGATCAACCCGATTCGTGGAGTGTCCGGATCGATGCCATCACCGGTGAAATCCTCGGCGTAAACAGCAGGACGCTGAATTGTGGTTATTCAATGCCGGTCGAAGATGACGGATGTGGGGAAGTGGCGATTGTCAGCAGGCCATTGCCTTCATCGTGGGAAGAAGGCATGAAGGTATCCGCTAACACACTACCCGGGTACCACCTACTTCCACCCACCATCGATAATCTGAATCTCGGTCCGCTTGTTTTGGTCACGGATCCTTCCGACGGGTTGGCCTCGCCATATGGCTGGCACGATGTCAATGGAGCGCCCGGTGCCGATTACACCATCACACGGGGAAATAACATTCATGCTTTCCAGGACCGGGATAACCTCCAGCAATCATCCGGCGATGAGCCTAACGGTGGTCAGGACTTGCTCTTTGATTTTCCTTTTGACCCTGCCCTGGAACCTGAAGAGAATATCGATGCCGCGGTGGTCAATGCATTTTGCACGGCCAATTTCATGCATGATTTTTCGTACCGGTTTGGCTTTGACGAAGCCGCGGGCAATTTCCAGGAGAATAATTATGGTCATGGAGGAAAAGGGAATGATGCCATTATCCTCTACGCCCAGGCTGGCGCGAATACCGGAAAAAAGAATAACGCCCAGTTTCAGCATGAGATCGATGGTCTCCCCAGTACCATCTCCATGTATATATTCACCGCGATAACCAAGTATCTGACGGTTCAATCCCCTGCAGCCATCGCCGGGCAATATGCCATCAGCCCACCGAGTGCCGGATGGGGCCAGGGATCGTATGTCACAACCACACCCGTCACCGGAGAACTCGTGTGGGTACAGGACGAGGTGGAGAACCCAACCAATGCCGATGCCTGTGAGCAGATCATCAATGCTGCGGCGCTTCAAGGAAAAATCGCTGTCGTGGAGCGGGGTGGATGTGAGTTTGGATGGAAGGCACTCCAGGTCCAAAATGCCGGCGCTATTGGAATGATCTGCATCAATTACAATGATGATTCCTATACGATGAACCCGGCTACGTATGGTTCACACGTTCATATTCCCGTGATCTTGCTGGGATTGACGGACAGCAAGCGTCTTCGCCCATATGCCCACCAGGGAGTGATCGTGAGCCTGGTCGATCCTGGCGCCCAGGGACCGAGCGCATTGGATAGTGATTTCGATAACGGACTGATCATCCATGAATACGGTCATGGCATTTCCAACCGGCTGATCGGAGGCCCCAATACGGAATGCTTATACAATGCGGAACAAATGGGGGAAGGGTGGTCTGATTTCTTTACCCTGGCTATCACGACACAGCCCGGTCAGAAAGGAACGGATCCCAGGGGATTTGGGACCTACGGTGTCCAGGAGCCGCCAACGGGCAAAGGACTTCGTTTATGCCCCTATTCGACGGATATGAATGTGGCCCCGCTCACGTATGGTGATTTGGCTGCTGCGCAGGAAGAGCATGACCTCGGCCAGGTCTGGGGCTGTATGTTATGGGATATGTATTGGGCGTTGGTCGACCGATATGGCTGGAGCCAGGATTTCTATGATCTCACCAGCGGAAATAACAGGGCCATCCGGCTGGTCATGGAAGGGATGAGAAATGTAGCCTGCAACCCGGGTTTTGTCGATGCCCGGGATGCCATCCTGGCCGCGGATGAAGTCTTGTATCAAGGCCAGGATATCTGCATCCTGTGGCAGGTATTTGCCAGGCGGGGTTTGGGATTCAGCGCTGACCAGGGATCTCCCTGGAATGCCGGAGACCAGCGGGAAGCTTTCGATATACCTGCATCCTGCCGTGATGATATGGACATCGCTAAATCCATGACACCCGTCATCGATCCCGGCGAGGACATCCAGGTCAGCATCCAGGTCAGCAATTATAAAAATGAAACTGCCACCGAAGTTGTAGTGACAGACCAGATTCCGGATGGGGCAACCTATAAAATAAATTCATCCAATTTCCCGGTTTCGGTGCAGGGAAATGAACTCCGCTTCACAGTCGGAACGTTGCCGGTGGACGCAGACACTACGGTGCGCTATACACTTCAATCCTCCCCGGAACGGCCATCCATCTCCTTTTTCGAGGATAGCGTCACCGAAGAAACACGCCATCTCTGGAATGTGTATTCACTCGGCGATATCACGGCCCATACCTGGGCACTCTCCGGCGTTCCGGGCGCCCACTCCGGCGACCTGTCCTGGAATGCAACAGAGTTTTCTGACAGGAGCCGGCAGATCCTGGAGCTTAACCCGGATGCCTATCTGTTTCATGTAAGCGGGTTTCGTCCCGCCCTGCGTTTTTACCACCGGTACCAAAATCAGGACGGCAACAGCGGCGGTATCGTGGAAGTAAAAGAAGCCGGGCAATTATCCTGGAGAAGCACGTCCGGACTATTCCTTCGTCACGGGTACACCACGGGAATAAATTATCTCACCTTTCTGGCGCCTGATATGCGCGGCTTTTCCGGAACAAATGGTATCCCCTTTGAAGATTCCTACGTGGACCTGCGGCCCTGGTCGGGAAAAGACATTCAGATTCGATTCCGGTTTGGTACTAATGAGGATTCCGGCGAGGGCTTTGGATGGTTGATCGATGATATCGCCTTTCTGGATCTGGTGTCCTATAACGGAGAGGCTTGCGTCACTACCGGCCAGGGAGATATGGAATGTACCATAGCACCGGATGATGGAACCATTGTTTCAGCTCAACCAGCACCCACCAGTTCGGTCACAGCCGATCACGCGGCAGGATTGATGGTATATCCCAATCCTGCGGTTGAGCAAATTCAAATTCACCTGGACAGGGTCATGGATCATCCGCTTCTGTATACGCTTTATGCTGTTGACGGGCAGGTGATGAAACAAGGTCAGCTCTCCGTTCCGGAAAGCGGCGAATATCGATTGGCCATTCATGATGTATTGCCCGGATTCTATTTGCTGCAGATCATGACCGGAAAAGATTTTTATACCGGCAAAGTAGTCATCCAGCGATGATGCTGCGAAGGCAAAAAAAGAGCATGAAGATCGACTTCATGCTCTTTTTTTTGGTGGGCGGGTTTTCGGAAATCAGGTGGTTTGCCGTGCCCGGTACTACCGGCGATGCATCACAAACAACCCGCCATCCGTCCAGCTGGGCGTTTCACCCCAGGTTCCACTGATCTGATCGCTTCCGTTTTCCACCTCTCCTTTGAAGGAGTAGCTGTAGTTGGCACCCAGCGGTGTATACTGTACCGTCAGGTTACGGCCGTCCAGGGTCCATGATCCGAAGGCGTACAGAATGCCATCCGTATCATAGGCGACCAGGCCCCCTTCCTCCGTCATCTCCCATTTTTCATAATAGGCCGGAACATCAGCATCAAATCCCCAGGCGCCTTCCCACGTACCCGTCATTTGGATCGTGGTGTCTTCTTTTTTGCAGGCCAACAATCCGATGGCCAGCAAGGCTGCGACAAAGCCCAATTGCTTGAATTTCATTGAACGTAGTTTGAAAAGGTTATGGAATAAAATGATTATCCGCATTTATTCCACATTCCATTGCTCGTCCTTTTCAATGACTGGCAGGCGGCACAGAGAAATCGTCCGTGCGCTGTGCCGCCTGGATTCCGCCCTGATGGCGGAAAAGGCATGATGTAAAGTTCAGCGCATTCCCGTGATAATGAAATCGCATGATTGTCGTAAACAGGGGACAAAGCCTGTTACCTGAATCGCATGATGATGTGAGGATAAGCCGGATGCCTTTCGGTCGTTGGCATCCGAAGGGAGCCAGGCGATATTGGATCAGCCCATACCTGGCTATATTTTCGTGAAGGTCAGGTAATCGGTTCCGCCATTCCCTCCGCTCACGTGGATCAGATCTATCCGGGTATCGGACCTGGACTGGACCTGCCAGTCTTCGTTGAGGTCGCTGAAATCGTTGGTCAGATTGAAAAAGAGTGTAAAATCGGGAATCCCGGGGCTGTCATCATTGACCTGGTCATCGGTCACGCTCCAGGTCCCGGTATGAACAGTGCTCCCATTGGCCGCGGTCACCACACTATTGGAAGAAAACGAAAAAGAAAAACCGGTGAAATGATTGGTCTCATCCCGGCCGGAGTCGATAAAGGAGGTGATTCGCCAGGTAGCATGTTGAACCTGGTTTTCGATATCGGCGGGGGCCGGAGTGACAGGATCGTTGGTCGTACAGGAAACGATCAGGAGAATGCCCAGGATGGCCAGGTAGAGGACGACATAAAATTTGAAGGTTCTCATCGTGTTGCGTTTTGACGTGAATCGATGTATTCAAAACTATGGCAGACCATACGACACGTCAAATCTTTGCCGAAGAGTGGGTCAAAAAGGGAGATGAGCCATGAAAAATCAAAATCTGGCGGGCACGATAGTCCGGGCCATGAGCCAGTGATCCATCAACACGAGGGCGGCCAGCGCCTCCACGATGGCTACTGCGCGGGGCACTACGCATGGATCATGCCGGCCTTTTCCCTGGATCGTCACTTCGTTTCCTGAGCGATCCATGGTCTCCTGGTCCTTCATGAGGGTGGAGACGGGTTTGAAGCCAACCCTGAAATAGATGGGCATTCCATTTGAAATACCACCCTGGATGCCACCGGAGTGATTGGTCTTTGTCTCCATGACCGCTGCCTCTCCCTTCCGGCTTTTAATCCAGATATCATTGTGTTCACTTCCCCTCATGCGGGCGGCCAGGAAGCCGGTACCGATCTCAAAGCCCCGGGAAGCATTGATATTTAGCATGGCCTGTGCCAGGTCCGCTTCCAGTTTATGAAACACGGGCTCGCCGAGTCCCGGGGGACATCCGGTGATCAGGCACGTGACGATACCGCCCAGGGTATCGCCTTCATGGCGCACATCCTCGATTTGTTTTTCCATTTGACGGGCAACCGCCGGATCCGGGCATCGCACGGAATTCATTTCTACCGCCTCCCAGTCAAAGCTATCCAGGGGCAACTGGACATCGATGTCACCGATGCTGGTGACAGCCCCCTGAATGGTGATGCCTTGTTCTTTTAAAAACAGTTTCGCCACAGCTCCTCCGGCTACCCAATTAACTGTCTCCCGCGCAGAGGCCCTGCCACCTCCTCTCGGATCTCGATGTCCATACTTCCTTTCGTAGGTAAAGTCCGCATGCGAAGGCCGGTAGGTTTCTTTGAGATGATCATAATCCGAAGGGCGCTGATCTTCATTGGGTACCCAGATCAGGATCGGGGCACCAGTCGTCCTTCCTTCATAAATGCCCGAACGTATGGAAAGGCGATCACTTTCTTTTCGCTGGCTCGTGATCATCGACTGGCCCGGTCTGCGCCGGTCCAGTTCCCGCTGGATATACCCTTCGTCTATGGCGAGTCCCGGCGGGCAGCCATCGATGATCACACCCAATCCCGGGCCATGAGATTCGCCCGAAGTGGTGATCCGGAAGATCCGTCCTAAACTATTTGAAGCCATAGGTGTATTACTGGATCGAAAGATAAATGTATGGAGCGACTTGTGGATACTGGATGGCTGACGACCGGAAACTACCTGGAACGGCGGCGCAACGGGCAAATCCCTAATTTTGCGGGCCATGTCCACCTATGTTGAAATTTCTCCCGCGGCGGAGGAGCAACTGGAATTTCATAAAATCCGTGAGATCCTGGCGGGGTACGCCAGGGGAGCAGCAGGGAAAGACCAGTGTCTTCACGTGCACCCGGTTAACGATCAGGACCTGATCCGGGAACGACTTGATGAAGTGTATACCTATGCCCGGCTTTCCGGTGTCCCCGACCGGTTTCAACTGCATGATTATGGGGATGTGGCCACCGCGGTGCAACACCTGGGGATCGATGGATATGTCCTGCAGGCCGAAGAGTTGCATGAGATCGGACGCCAGTTAGAACAAGTGCACCTGGTGCATTCCTTTTTTTCGGGGTCGGAGCATCGTCGCGATTATCCTGCCCTTTTACCCTGGACCACAAAAACCGCGGATCCAAAAAATCTTATCAAACGCATCCGTGCCCTTCTGGATGACAAGGGAGAGATAAGACCCGATGCTTCTCCTGAATTGCTGCGTATCTCCAGGGCGAGGGAAGAGGAAATGGCCCGCCTGCATCGTGAATTTGTCAAATTGATCCACAGGTATAAGCAGGAAGGTTTTCTGACCGATACTGTCGAGTCGATCCGTTCCGGCAGGCGCGTGTTGTGCGTGCAGGCGGAACACAAGCGAAAGATCAAAGGCATCATTCATGATGAATCCACGACGGGCCGTACGGTCTTTATCGAACCGGAGCTGATTGTCGGGATCAATAACCAAATCATTGAGTTTGAAGCGGAATATAAAAAGGAAGTTTACCGCTTGCTCAAAGAACTTTGTAGCGCCTTGCGCCCGCACCAGGCGGACATCGAAGCGGTTTGCCATCTCATCCACCACTGGGATGTTGTCCAGAGCATGGCCCTGATGGGACTAAGCTATCGGGGAAACCTGCCCAAAATCCAGGAGGAAGGGGCCCTGCACCTGGTGCAGATCCGCCACCCGTTGCTGTATCTGAAAAATAAAGCAAAAGGCAAGGAAGTGGTCGCCTTTGATCTGATGCTGCATCCGCCAAATCGCCTGCTGGTGCTGAGCGGCCCAAATGCGGGTGGTAAATCCATCCTGCTCAAAGCTGTGGGACTTACCCAGGTGATGGCGCAGTGCGGGATGCTGATCCCGGGTGACGGCAGCACCGTCATCGGGGTGATGGACCGGATAGCGGTTGACATCGGTGACCAACAATCCATCGAAGAGGATTTGTCCACCTATAGTTCCCGGCTCAAAAACATGAAGGAGACGCTCCTGGCAGCGGACAGCAAGACGCTGATCCTGATCGATGAATTTGGATCCGGTACGGATCCGAAAATCGGCGGCGCCATCGCGGAGGCTATCCTCGATGCCCTGGTGCAGCGGCAGGCTTTTGGTGTGTTGACCACACACTATCCCAACATCAAGATGTACGCCCACAAAACGAAGGGCGTGGTCAATGGCGCCATGATGTTTGACAAGGAAAAAATATGGCCAACCTACCAGTTGAAAATCGGAAAGCCCGGAAGTTCTTTCGCCTTTGAGATCGCCGAACGAACCGGCTTGCCGGAGGAGGTGATCGCCTATGCGCGCAGAAGGGCCGGAAGCCAGGCCATGGAAATGGAGGACCTGATCCATGACATGGATGCCAAGACGATGAAGCTCGACGCCGAAATCCGGCTGTTGGCGGAGAAGCAAAAAGAACTGGACCGGTTGATCGCCAATTATGAGCAATTGCGGCTCGACCTGGAGATAAAGCGAAAGAAATTGAAGATCGATCAAAAGAAGGCTTCCCTGCACGAAGTCACCCATTTTTCACAGGAAATGAACAAGCTGATGAAAGACCTGCGCAAGGAAAAGGATGCCGAAAAGGCAAAAACACAGATTGAGCAAATCCGGAAAAAGCAAAATGCCGTGCATGCGGAGCTGGAGTCTCTGACCGGTGAATTGGTAGATCTTTCCGGCACTAACCGTGAATTCCTGACGGGGGATTATGTCAAACTGAAATCCACCCAGCAGATTGGCCTGGTCGACCGGATTGAAAAAGGGAGAGCCGTGATCACCCTCGGCCAACTGCAAATGACGTTGCCGCTTTCGGAATTACTGCCGGCACAGGCCCCCGTGGAAGTCAATCCTCACCGCAGCATCCGGTCGGATGTCGAGGACTACAGCAAGTTTGAAAACGAACTGGATATCCGGGGCATGCTTCCGGAAGAGGCCTCGATCTACCTCGAGCGATTTATCGATGCCGCCTTTATGAGCAGCCAGGCGATGATCCGAATCGTGCATGGGAAGGGAACAGGCACGCTCCGGCAGCTGGTGGCGAAGAAAATGAAAGGGTATCCCTTCAAGTCCGTTGGTCACCCGGATAAAAAGGAAGGTGGGGATGGTGTCACCATCGGGTATATTGCCTGACAGCAGCCAGGCGAGAGGGATCGCTCAATTCCTGAGCCAGTCCAAACGCCCTTCATAGAGATAAAAAAAGATAGCGCCGATGATGAGCGGGATAAAGATGGACACGATCATCAGCAGGTAATACCATCTCGGGATGCGTGAAGGTTCGATCCAGTCAACGATATACGCCAGGACGAGGATAACCAGCAAGAGCGCCGGGAAGATGATGGTGATATAGGATGCCACATATTCGTCCCAGAGCCAGAGACCGGCATAGATCACTGCCTGAAAAAGGGAAACGTTGAGGATCCGCGAGGTCACGTAACTCCCTGCCTTGGTTTTCATCAGGTAAGTTTACTTCGACTTGTGCAATTTTTCATCTCCCGGGATGGTTTATCTTTCCGATATGATAGGCATGAAGCAAGGCTGGTTCTTCCTGATGTTGATGGCCCTGGCAACACTGTTGCCTGCCCAGACCCCAGCGGAATATGAGGCGAATTACGCCAAACGCATCCGGATGGAAATCATCAATGGCGTCTATATCCCGGCGGATCTGGAGGATGCGTTTGTGGAACTGGAGAGGTTGTCCGAAACGAAAGGGCTGGCTGAATTTAAATCCGCACCGGAGGACAGCATACGACGCAGGCTTCATTTTGGCCTGGGCCGCTGGATCCTGGTCAACTGGGGCCTGGAGGAGGGATCCAGGATATCCCACTACCTGCGGCAAAAAGGCGTGTCCAATCCGGATGATATGGTGGAGGTCATCATCCTGTCCTGGCACCGGCACCTCAATGGGCGCCCGGTGAAGCTGGAAGAGGAAGTCGCCGCGATTGAAAAAAGGAGGCAGGAAGAACAGGCCCGGCGGGATTCGTTGTCCACCAAAATCATCATGGAAAAACGGCCGCACAAGCCATAACCAAACGGGCAAGGTGCCGGTCCTGTTTATTTACACGACTTTGTCCGCACAATAGGAACTCGCAAAGGCATCGGGCTTGGCTTTAAACACAAAGCCCATCCCGAGGATATAGCCCATCGCTTCGCGCAGGGCCTCATTGGATTTGAAATGCGGATCGGTATTGATATCCGCATGCACTTCGAGGCCGATGTCGTATTCATCGAGAAGGTCGCAGAGTTTGTAAGCGACATCCACCGATTTCCATACTTCGATGATCATGCGCTCGCGCAGGCTCACCTCTTTTTCGGATTTTTCGTTGTAGATAAACATGAACCCGCCTTTTTTCTCGCGGAGGAATACGATGACCGTGGCATATTCGATCGTCGTGCCCCGCACCTGCGAATCCGTGCCGATACAGACCTTTAGCCGGTAACCGCTGGCAACTTCGCGTTCTACCGTCATGCGGACCGCATCCAGGATATTTCCTTCGATTCTTTCCCCGTTAAACCTTCTCCAGCCCATATAGCCTATTTTGGTTTCAGGTAAATGTAACCAAAACAAAGCAAAAAGGAGCACGCGGCGCTCCGCCGGCACCCGTTCTTTTCAAATGATTAACAACCGGTCAGTTTTGCAGGGCCAGCACATCCGTCTCATCAAAGGCCCGGAAATCCACCTGGCTCAGGCCGGATACGCCTTGTTCCTCCATGTATACCCCGTAGATAGTGTCGACGGCGGCCATGGTCGTCTTGTTGTGGGTGACAATGATAAATTGAGACTGGGTGGAGAATTTCTTGATGATGCGGTTGAACTTTTCGATGTTGGCATCGTCCAGCGGGGCATCCACTTCATCAAAAACGCAGAAGGGAGCGGGCTTGAGCAGGTAGAGCGCGAAAAGCAGGGCGATTGCCGTGAGTGTTTTTTCACCTCCGGACAATTGGGAGAGCGACTTCGGTCGTTTGCCTTTGGGTTTGGCGATAATGTCAATGGCGGATTCGAGCGGATCGTTTGGATCCAGCAGGACCAGGTCGCAGGTGTCATCTTCCGTAAAGAGGCTCCGGAATACTTCGATGAAATTTTCCCGGACCTTATCAAAAGACTCCATAAACTGGCCGGTGGCCGTTTCCTCGATTTCAGCGATCGTGGTCAGCAACGACTCCTTGGCGCTGAGAATATCCTGGCGTTGGGTATGAATGGTATCAAACCTGGCTTTGATTTCATCATGGGCTTCAATGGCCATCGGATTGATTTCCCCGTAGTTTTCCAGCCGGTTGCGCAGGCGCAATACTTTGGCTTCGAGCTCTTCCAGGGGCAACTCTTCCCCGAGATGCTCCTGAGTGATCTCCTCCAGCCGGACACCGAATTCGACCTGCATGCGTTCCGAAATAGCGACCAACCGGTATTTGAGCTGGTTATGCTGATCTTTTAATTCATTGATCAGGTATTGCTGCGCCGCCCGTTGCTTTTCGATTGCCTTGAGCCGGTCCTCAGCCTGGCTGATCTCATGGCGCTGCTCGTAATATTTTTGTTCAGCTTCGGTCAGGCGCGCTTCTTTATTTTTCTTCTCTTCGTACCGGCTGATCAGGTTTTCACTCAGGGATGTACTGAGAGACATCATTTCCTCCAGTTCCCGCGCGTCGGCAATAATCTGCTGAAGTTGGGTCTCGCGTGACTGATGGAGCTGTTCTTCCTGGGTGGCATGGTATTGCAGTTCACGCTCCAGCGTTTCCAGTTTATTGCGAAGGTGTATTTCCTGCAACTTCAGTTCATTGACCGCACTTTCCGCCTCGTTGAGTTGACGCTGAATATCGAGGTACTGTTCTTCCGTCTGCTCCAAGGAAACCGCGTAAGCGTCGAATTCCGCCTTTTTGGACGCGAGTATTTCTTTGTGACCGGCGATCCGTTGCGTCATGTCCGTGAGGGCATCAGCATTGGATTTCCTGCGATCGCGGATTTCCGTTACCCGCTGGGAGACATGACTCAGCCGGCTGTTGATTTCAGTCCACGTCTGGGATAAACTGACCACCTCCGTACGCAATGCCTGGAGCCGGGCGCTATGGTCAACCGATTGCAACTGGGCTAACTGATGCTGTGTCCGGTCCACTCTGGATTGCAACTGGTGCCACGATTGCCGCAGGTCGATAATTTCTTTTTCGAGGTGTTCGAGGTGTTTTTTGCGGCCGAGTCTTTTCCCTTCAAATAAGCCGACACTGCCCCCGGCCAGTTGTCCTGCACGCCGTATCATGAGGGCCTGTTTGTCAATGACCGTGAGGGCGCCATCGACAGCCTGTATCAGCGGATCGAGAGGCGATCCATCGGTGACATAGACCTGGTGGAGCAGTTGCCGTACCAGGTGTTCATATCCTTTTTCAATCTCCAGGTGATCCAGCAGCGGGGTGAGTCCATCCCGCGCCGGGGTCTCTTCACTCGTCGTGAACTCGCTGCCGATGAAGAAATTGGCTCTTCCTTTTTGGGCAAAACCGAGGAGGCGAACCGCACGGGCAGCTTCATCCCAAGATTGGACCACATAATAATTGAGGAATGGCTCCAGCACCTGCTCCACCATGACGCGATACTGCTGGTCGGAATAGATGACATCCGACAACAGGGGAGCATTGACGTTCCAGTCCTGGGCTTTGCTTAAAAACTTAATCGATTCGGGGAATCCTTCCAGGCTGGAGATCATATCCTTCAGCAACTCGGCTTCGTGGGTTCGGGCATCGAGTGCCCGCTGCAATTGACGAAGTTGATCCAGATCTGTCGTCAGGCCGGATTCAAGATCCCGGATGGATTTCAGGCGTTGCTGTTCGGCTTCTTCCAATTCGGTCAATTGACGCGAAGACGCTTCTTTCTTTGCGCCCGCCTCTGTCAATTGGTCGGCCAGTTGCTGCACTTCTTCCTCCAGGCGGGAGGCGTCCTCTGACAGGATCTTGTCCTCATTGCGGACCATGTCGGCATTGTGCGACAATACCGCAATGTTCTTTTCGAGATCAAATACTTCCTTTTCAAAGGCCTGGTGCAACTGGTTGACCGTTTCCCGGTTTGCCATGTGCTCCTGGTACCGGCGGGCCACTTCATCCCGGGTTTGCTGCACCAGGAGAGCGTTTTCCGCATGTTGCGCCAGGAGGTTCTGTTGTTCATCGTACTGCAGGCGGATGGCGGCGATGTCCTCCTGTATGCGTGCCAGGCGTTCGGCGGCGTTGGCCACCTGGACGTCCAGTTTTAGTTTGTTTTGTTCGACGAAGGCGATCTTTTGATCGGCGAGACTTTTTTCATTCTCCGTAGAACGGATCAGCGCCACCAGTTCGTTGAGTTCTTTTTGAAATGCGCTGACGGAGAGTTCATCGCCCAGGTGATCCTTTCGCAGTTTTTCGATCTCGGCGTGCAGGAGATCGATATCCGCCTCGAGCCGGGTATACTGATCCGTTTCGTCCTGGATCCTTTTTTCGGAAAGGTCAAATTGTTGCCGGATGTCAAAATTATTCCGCGCCCCAAGATTTAAACTCAGGCTTTTATACTCCTGTTTCAGTTCGACATACCGCTTTGTCCGCCTGGCCTGTTTTTCAAGGATTTCCATATTGGTTTGGATTTCCTTGAGGATATCGTCGATGCGGGTCAGGTCATCCGACGTCAGTTTCAGCTTAAGCAGAGTCTCATGCTTGCGTTTCTTGTATTTGGAGATGCCGGCTGCCTGCTCAAACATCTTCCGGCGGGCGTTGTCCTTGTCATAAAGGATGTCATCCACCATACCGAGGGCGATGATCGCATAAGAGTTGGAACCGATCCCGGTATCGATCAGGAGACTTTGTATGTCTTTAAGCCTGCAGGTGACCCCGTTGAGTTTATATTCACTTTCCCCGCTGCGGTAGAGGTGCCGCGAGAGGACGACTTCCTGGTATTCGGAGGGCAGGAGCCCGAGGTTATTGTCAAAGGTGATGGCCACCTGGGCGACCGGGCTCGGTTTTCTCTTTTTGGTGCCATTGAAAATGACATCCCCCATGTTTTCCAGGCGCAACTCTTTCCCTTTTTGTTCCCCGAGGACCCACCGGATGGCATCCACGACATTGGATTTGCCCGATCCGTTCGGACCGACAATCCCGATGACATCCTGGTCAAAATGAATGAGAGTGTCGTTGGCGAAGCTTTTAAACCCCTTTAATTCCAGGCTCTTCAAACGCATGTCCCAAAGATAGGATTTTCATTTATAGAAAGATTTCAGATATGTGCCGGGGTTTACATATAAAATAAAAATAGA
Source organism: uncultured Saprospiraceae bacterium (assembly GCA_964617515.1). GTDB lineage: Bacteria > Bacteroidota > Bacteroidia > Chitinophagales > Saprospiraceae > Opimibacter. The sequence continues at coordinate 30,666 of CAZTXO010000015.1, forward strand.
ATATGTAAATAATTAATAATACACTTATTGTTTTGCGGCTACCGCTTTCATCTCGGCCGCGAGGCCATGCCCGAGGTATTTTTCGATCCATTCGTGGACCCCGTAGATCACCGGGGTCAGGACGATGGCCATGACGAACTTGTATGTATAGTTGACTACCCCGATGGCCAGTACCCGGACGAGGTCCCAGTCTGAACCGATATAGAAGGCAATGATGAGGACCACGAAACTATCGACGAACTGTGAGATCAGGGTGGAACCGGTGGCCCGCAGCCAGATTTTTTTCTCACCGGTCCAGCGCCGGATCCGGTGAAAAACCATGACATCGATCATCTGCCCGATCAGGAAGGCGATCACTGAACCCGCGATAATCCAAAGACCTTGTCCGAATATGCGGTGGAAGGCCAGTTGCATATCAGGAAGGCTTTTGGCCGGGTCATCCCGCACGCCGCTGACGGATTGCCACCAATCGTTGGGTGGTGTCTTCATCGCCAGGAAGGCCATAAAGAAAGCGTACAGGATCAGCCCCACGGTAAGCCAGGAAAGAAAGCGAACGCCTTTCCGGCCATAATATTCGTTGATGATGTCTGTCATCACAAAAACGACGGGCCACAGTAATACGCCGGCCGTCAGGTTGAAGCCGAGATCACCGACGCCGAAAATTTTCATCGAAAGGGGCGTGAAACCAAAGAGTTTTTCCAGGGAGAATATCTTGATCCCAATAAATTCCGCCAGCATGGCGTTGGCAATGAAAAATCCGCCGAGGATGATAAACAGTTTTGTGGATTTGGAAGCCAGGATCTGGTTGACCATAGGACAAATGGTTAAAGAAAGCTGCCAATCTACTTAACTTGGTTGAAGTCCGATGCTGCTTCCCGGGAGATGATAAAGAAAATTGCATTCCACCTGTCCATCTTGTTCATTACAGGGCTGGCCTGTATTCCTGTTGCATCCGGGCAGGAACACCAGCTCCGTGAGCAAATTGCCAGGATCATCCATCATACAGCGGCGATTGACACGTCGCTGGTGACCGGTATTGTGGTCTGCCTCGCCGACCACGGAAATTCCGCTTGTTTCACGTACGGACAGGGCGTTGAAGAATCAGCGCTGTTTGAACTCGGCAGTCTAAGTAAACCCGTCCTTGCCTTTCTCGTCCAAATGGCACTGGATTCATTACAGATGGATATAGCCGAGCCGGTCTGTACATTCCTTCCGGATAGTCTTTGCCAGGGGACCTGGCAGCAAATCACGATCGATCAGATAATCGCTCACCAGGCGGGACTCCCAAGATCTGCCGGGGATGTGGCGGTGTGGGAAAAGCAAAAAGCAGATCCCTACCAGGCCTATGATGTCCATAGGTTAGCCAGGGATATCCAAAGTACCAGTCCGATACCGGGTATGTATAGTTACAGTCATCTTGGTTACGCTGCCCTGCGCTGGTTGTTTGAGCAGGTGGGTGGCTTGGAGGCATTTACGGAAGGGATCCGATCGGCTGGTTTCCTTGGCAGGAGCATGCGTTGGTCCTGTCCTGATAGTCTCAAGACCGCTGGCCACGGATTTGACGGTTACCGGGTGCCTCCATGGCATACCAACGCAATGATGCCTTCCCTGGGCCTTACCTCCACCGCGTTGGACTTTCTCCGGTTTATCGAGGGCCAATCGAACGGTACTTTAGATACGCTTCGGTTAACAAGAGTCATGAAGAAAAAACTGGCTGCCTTTGATCGGTCCGGCGGTTACTTCGTGATGCAGGGTTGGTTTGTGATTCGTTCCGGACCTTCCTTAGTTTGTTATCATACCGGCCGTACCGGCGGGCACCAGGTCAGCGCCGCATTTATACCCGGGGTACAGCAGTCGGTAGTGGTATTTTCTAACGGGGCAGCCGGATCCAACGAGTTGTGTCTTTCCATCCTGCACATGCTTAGGAGCGCTAAAAACAAGCGACCTTTGCGCCATTGATCGTTTCCAAGAAGGACGTCCGTATGGAGGATATCAAAGACCTGAAAGAGCTCAAACACCTGTTCCCGGGCATGGAGGACTATGTGCCTGAGCCGGGGGAAACCAAAGAGAACCCGGAGGAGCCTGGCCATTCACTGACGGATCATGAAAAAGCCCAAATGAAGCTTTATGTCTCCCGGGACAAAAAACAACGTGCGGGCAAGCAGGTAACCCTCCTGGAGGGCTATGCTGTTGCGCCCGCAGGGCAGGAGGCGTTATTGAAAAAATTGAAATCCATCTGCTCTGCCGGGGGTAGCCTGAAGGAAGGTGTCATCCTGATCCAGGGGGATCATGTAAAAAAAATCCTGGAATATCTGCGTCAGCAGGGATTCCGGCAAGTCAAACAAAAAGGGTCGTAGCTGCTACGACCCTTTTTGTTTTTTAGAGATGTACGACCCGCAGGAAGGAACTTACGTGGTGGTCCCGCAATTCAATCAGGTAGAGGCCCGCAGGCAGATGATCCACCGGTATTTGTTTGGTGGCAACGCCATGGCCATGGCTCCACACATCCCGGCGGACCGTTTTTCCATCAATATCCCGCAGGATGACCTCCATCTTTCCTTCGGTTACAGGCTCGCCATAGAGCGTCAGTATATCCGTGACCGGATTGGGACGAACCTGCCAGTTGCCTGGCAGCTGGGCCGGATCATGCGTGGCAGTAATATCGATGGTTACCCAGAGGGAAGTGGTATCTGTTCCGCAGGCGTTGTAGACGATCAGGGAGATTTGATATTGGCCGCTAACCGAATATTCGACGGTTGGATTGAGGCTGTTGTCCGTCCGTCCGTCTCCAAACGACCATTTCAGGCTGTCATAATCGATGCCCGGATACTCAAGCGAAACGACATTTTCTGTCTGTGTATGATTGAAGGTGGCATCCGGAGCGCCGGATACCTGGATCAGGTCATCCAGGACCAACACATCAGAGCCCTGCGCATTCTGGACGAGCAGGGAAACGAAGTATTGACCAGGCGTATTGTAAGTGACCAGTGGATTTTGCTGGCTGGAGGTGGCAGGATCACCACCCTCAAACGTCCAAAGCCAGGAGGTGGGATTATTCTGGGACTGATCGATAAACTGCACCTGGAACGGAGCGCATCCGTCGTGCGCACTATAACTGAAGAATGAATTTGGTACGGTAGAAAGTTCGATCACCACGCTCATGGTGTCCGCTCCGCAGAGATTGGAGGCAATCAGTAAAACGGTGTATGTCCCATAGGAAGCATAGGTATGGGAGGGATTTTGTTCCGTGGAATTCTGACCGTCACCAAAAAGCCAGACGTATCCATCCGCATCCGTGCTTTGATTCGTAAAATTGACAGTCATCTCATTGGTGGCCAAGAGGAAGGCGGCATTTGGCACATCCCCGACCGTCACCAATTGGGGCCACACGATGGTATCCGATCCGCCCGGAGAATAGGCGATCAGGGTGACATCAAACAAGCCTGTCGAATTGTAGGTCACTATGGGATTGGGCAGGTTGGACGTGCCCGGATTTCCGCCCGGGAAGGTCCAGGCAAACGAGGTGGCATTGGGACTGCTCAGGTTGGTAAAATTGACTACGACTGGCACACAGACATCGGACTGCTGGTACGTAAAGCCGGCAACGGGAGGGGTCTGAATGGACACCAGCGCCGTCGTCGTATCGTTTCCACAGATTCCAATCGAAATCAGGGTGACAACATAAATGCCATCCTGGTTATAAAGGTGAGCCGGGTTGCTTTCTGTACTTGTCTGTCCGTCTCCGAAATTCCACTGATAGGAGGTGGCATTTTGGGAGAGGTTGGTAAACGTGGCAACATAACCGGTCACGACCGAAGAGAAATTACTGACTGTGGGGGATTCCACTTCGATGTAGTCATTCTGTATGATGGTATTGGAGCCTGAAGGATTGGTTACGGTCAACTGGACATCATAGATACCGGGGGCGTTGTAGGTAACGACAGGATTGGCCTGTGTGCTCGTCGCGGGAATTCCTCCCTCAAAGACCCAGCTAAATGAGGTGGGGTTGCCCGCCGAGGTATTGGTATACTGGACGATGAGGGGAGCACACCCATAATTGGTGTTGGAGGAAAATGATGCGGTTGGTGCGCCATTAACCGTGACGGTCAGCGTGATCGAGTTTGTACCGCAACTGTTGGTCACATTGAGTAAGACATTATAGGTGCCGCCCTGCGCGTACAGGTGCACGGGATTAGCTTGTGTGCTGGTCTGCCCGTCACCGAAATTCCAGAAGAACTGATCTCCGGTACTTGGTCCGGAGTTGAATGAAACAGACAAGCCATTGGCCACCCAGGTAAAATCGGCTTCCGGTTGAGGGAAAACTGTGATATACGCAAATGCCGTATAGGTGTCCTCTCCCGCCGCGTTGTAGGCAGTGAGAGAGACATTGTACGTCCCGGGGATTTCATACACGATGGTCGGTTCGAAAGCTGTGGAGGTAGGCGGGGAACCACCCGGGAAACTCCAGAAGAAACTGACCGCGTTGTCGGAAGAGAAATTGAAGTACTGCACTTCGATCGGATCACATCCGCTATGGATATCCGAAGAAAAATCGGCAAACGGCTGCGTGATGATGTTGATGGTCACACTATAGGTATCACTGCCGCAACTGTTGGAAGTGGTCAGCGTGACCGTATACGTTCCGTCTTCGTTGTAAACATGGATCGGATTGGCCTGCGTGGAGGTCCCTCCGTCCCCGAAATTCCAGAAGTAACTCGTGCCGAACTGGCTCAGGTTATCAAAGTCAACCGTGAATTCGTCCACGGTATAATCAAAATCCGCGAACGGAAAATTGCCGACTACGATGTAATTTGTTTTAGTCTTCGTGTTCGAACCGTTGGCATTGGTGGCGGTCAGGGATACGTTGAAGGAGCCGGGGTTGTTATAGGTGACTGTTGGATTTTGTGAAGTGCTGCTGCTTGGCGTACCACCCGGGAAGGACCAACTCCAGGAAGTGGGATTGTTGCTGCTCAGATCCGTAAAGGAGACGGTCATCGGGGCGCACCCGTTAGTCGGATTACCGGAGAAATCAGCGACCGGCGGAGCCGGGGGAGCGCACGGGCCTAAACAAGAGATACCGGCGATATAGGAATTGATGTCGCTGATCGACAGGGCCGACCAGGTATTTGTGTTGTTGACTACAGGAGCCATGATGGTCGTGGATCCGGAGGGATCATGCACCGCGGAAAAATTGTGCCCCATCTCATGCGCTTGCAGTACCCGGAGAAAATTGGCATTGTTGGTAAAATCCTGCAGGACGTTGTATTTGAAGTTCGTACACACCGCATCGAGCCAGGCCAGTCCGATCACGTTGCCATCAAAATCGCGGGAACTCCACAGGCTGGCCACATCGTGGGTGGTGCCGAATCCGGAAGGTCCCCAGGCGGTAAAGTCGTCGAGGACGGCATCGATGCTGGTACTGTTCGTCCACGGATCGTTGGCATCGCTGGTAGCGACGAAGATCGTGACGATGCTGAATTGCAGGTCATCGTTGAATTCAAAATCATAATTGGTCAACACATTGTTGATGACAGCCATGTTGTGGTCCATGCAGGCCTGGACACTGCCGTAGGTGTTGAACATAAAATGGTCGTCGGCCAGGGCGATCTGTACCGTCTTGCAGGCCCGGGATCCGGCATCATGGATGATCTCATGCCCGGCATCCTCTTCCGGATTGCCCTGGAAGATGGGACGGTCCTTGGTGCCGCACATACTCAGGGGGAATTTTTTGAGGTTATCGCTCTCCCAATAGATCAGGAACTGATCTTCCGGTGCAGATGGGGCCAGTCTTTTGGCCGGCTCGATATAGAGCACATCATGCGCCTGTGCAATCATGCCGTAGAAACAGCGTTCGTTGGCGGTGATCCGTACATCAAAACCTCCCTGGATCGTGTTGCCACGGTAAGTCATATTGGGCTCCCGGGGTAATTCGACCACCCCTGTATCGGTGGCAGCCCGGAGGGTGAAATCGGCTGACCGCAGATCGAACGCTTCCAGCTCGAAACGGAATTCCTGGTCTTTAAAAGCCAGGGAAAGTGTCGAAAAATGATTTTTTGACTTCAGCAAATCGGCCACTTTAGCCCTGGACAAGGTGGCCAGGGTATAGGATTTGAAGTAGCTGTCATAGATCTTCCCTTCTTCTTCAGAAGCCCGGACGGCTTTGAAGCGGATCGTTTCCGGCGACTGACTGAAGGAGAAAGAAATCGTGCTGATCAGGAAAAAAAGGAGTAGAGGTGTTCTGAGGATTGCTTGATACATGCCCTTTTGACGTGATGGTTTATACAATAGGTTTGTCCGAAATATTTGGGTTTTTGAGGCCAACTTATTGATTTGGAGGGGTTAACAGCGGCGCAATTTACGTTATTTTATGTATTTAATATTTCCTTAAGAGCAAAAAATGTATTCTCTTCGTTAATGAATTGACAATACCAACAATAGAGTATGACACTGCCCCTTTGTAACAGGGTGTTTACCCTGATTTTTGCCATGACCGTCCTGCTTTCAGGAGCGTCCGCCCAGTCTGCCCACAGCCAGGATAAAAAGAAAGACCATCCCTCCCGCATTGGCTGGGGGGTGAATGTCGGAAATATCCAGTTTTATACCCATTCCTTCAATTTTGGCCTGGCTCCCAATGTAGCCTATAGGCTCACGGAGTCCCTGGCGGCCGGTTTTATGCTTAAACTGGATTACTATTATGAGAAGTTCCCGGAATACGACAACCAGAAATTCAGTGCCTTTGACGTAGGGCCGACTGCTTTTATGCGTTGGAAGCCCCTCTGGACCATGGATGGAGTGACTCCTTTTCTGCAGGGATTGTTTATCCAGGCGGAATATGAGCGGGCCTCCATTGCCCGTCCATACCTGGACAACAACTTCAAAGTGGTATCCGTACGCAATCCAGAAGACTACCTGTACCTGGGCCTGGGCGCTTCAAGCGGCTATCCTTTCAGTTCCTTTTTCTCCATTCATTTCAACGTGCTGGACAAACCGGAATCGAGCCGGATCCCCTTCAGCTACCGGCTGGGATTCACCTATAATTATTGATCAGAATCGCGCGCTGAACTGAACCATCAGGTTACGGCCCGCCTGGGGGAAATATCCCTTTTGGTGATAGACGCTGTCCGTTTCCAGTCCTGCATAAGGATCATCCGGCCTGGGGTCATAACCGGCTGAATGGAAACGATAAATCCATCCGTTGGACGAATAGGTGGCATCAAAAACGTTATACACGCCAACGCTTAACGTGAGTTCGGAAAAGGGCCTCGTAAAAAATGACCATCGCAAGGAGGCATCTGCCACGGCATAGGCTTCGAGCACAGAGGCTTCATTGGAGGTGTTGTCCACGTATTGTTTCCCTACATGACGCCCTGACAAAGTAATTTTCAGCTCTTGCCTGGGTTTGGAGATCACCGTATACCCGGCCGCCAGCCGACCCATGATCTGGGGGGAGAAAGCTATCCGCGTATGCTGATGGATGATGACTTGCTGCTGACCTGTATCCCAGTCATCGACATATTCATCAAACTCCTTCAGCCGGCTGTCGCTAAAGGCCGCCATCAGGCGCAAGTCCAGGCGCGTCGTGAGTTGGAGGGACGTATTCATCTCCACGCCTATCCGGTAACTTTCGGGAACATTGACCCTGGTATAAGCCCCGACATCATTGAGGCGACCCGTAGGCACAAGTTGGTCTTTATAGATCATGCCATATCCATTCACCTCCAGGTTCCATCCTTTTGGCTGAAACCGTAAACCAAGCTCCGAATCCCACAGTTGCTCTGCCTCCGGTCGGCTACCCGGTGAAGAATCCACATAATCATCCCGGTTGGGTTCCTTGTGGATGATGCCGGTCAACGCATACAGGGAGGCATGATCCGAAAGCGTATACTGAAGTCCCAGTTTTGGATTGAAAAACCGGTGGCGCACTTCCTGGGAAGCAAGAGTGCCTGAGAGGTCCGGGCCTGTAAAACGATAGCGAAGCCACCGGACCTGGAGATCAAGGGTGATGCCCAGGGACTGCCCGATGCGCATGTTGCTGCGGCCGTAAAGGTTGCCGTCCTTTTTATGGGCATCATCGGCATAATAGGTTGGAAAATCCCTGCGCGCCGTGTCTGCCGCTATCCAGGTGACCAAACCATAATGATCGCCCAGGTACCGGTTAAATCCGCCCCCCAGGATAAAATACCGTTGCTCGGGTTTTCCAAAATGAAGAACGGAGGTAAAACCGTAGAAGTCGTTGTCCAGCCATCGTTGCCGGATCAAATCGGAAGGGACCGTATATCCGGACAGTGCATAGTCGCCCAATGCCTGTTGCGCTTTGTACTCTTCATAGAATCCTTTCCCTTTCGTGTAATGCAAGGCTGTCGTCCAGCGCGCAAAAGGCGTAACAGCCTGGTCAATGTGCAACTGGACGTTGGTTTGTTTGTAATCATCCACTTGATTGTCATACGGATCGCCCGCCCGTTCCGTGCCCGCGCTGTTATACGTGCGCAGTCCGGGATCGTCGATATATTGCTCCGGCACACCATTCCAGGCCTGGTACGTCAGTTCTTTGCCATAAGCAAACAGCAGGCGGATATTGGTAGCATCATGATGATATCCTCCTGTCAGGGATACAGCATTGAGTTTGCTGCTGGCCCGGTCGATGTATCCATCAGAAGAAAAAAACGAGATGCGCTCATCCAGCGTAAAACGACCCCGTAACAATCCAGTGCTCCCGGTGATCGAGGTGCGCTGCGTATTGAAACTGCCCCCGCCAAAGGTTATCTGGACAAATGGCTTGTAGTGAAAGCCAAGCGTATTGATGTTGACCGATCCGCCGAAATCACCCGTGCCGGGCTGGCTCCATCCGATGCCGCGCTGGACCTGGATATTGGTGGCTGAACTCGCCAGATCGGGAAGGTCGACCCAAAAGACCGTCTGCGATTCGGCGTCATTGACAGGGATTCCGTTGAGCGTGACATTGATTCGCGTCGGATCAGTCCCGCGTATCCGTAACCCGGTGTAACCTATACCATTACCGGCATCGCTCGTGGCGACTACGGAAGGTGTTTGTTCCAATATAAAGGGAAGGTCTTTACCAAAATCGCTTTGCCGGATTTCCGTGGCCGTGAGGTTATCATGACTCACCGGTTCCCGCGATCCCGCTTTGTTAGCGACGACACTGATTTCATCCATCTGGATGTTGCGCGGGACATGCAGGGTAATATCGATGCTGCCACGCAGGTCCACTTGACGCCGCCGGATGCCATAAGGGGTCACCAGGACCAGTTCATAATCCCCGGCTTTGAGGTTTTCAAAACGAAACACACCGCGGTCCGTACACGTCTGCTCACTGCTGTAATCCTCGCCGCGAAGGGAGGCCTGGGCATACGCATAGGGCACTTCGTCATCATCCAATACGCGGCCCAGGATATAGTATTGGGCATGTGAAATCACCGTGCCCGAGAGGAGGGCCAGGAAAAGAAAGAAGCGCGCTAGACGCTTCGACGTTACATCGCACATAAGAGCCTGACTGATCGCCGTTTCATGACAGAATACTTTCCCTTTCCGGCATTACCCGGACAGGTTCGATGGGTATGATCTCAGCCTGAACGTTAAGGCACCCCATGCGTACAGAAAGCCAACAAATGTAAGTCAATTTTGTTTCCTTCCCATTGACTTCGTGCGCTCCCATCCGGCTTCCTATATTTGCCCTTTCTGACTGAAATCCAATTGAAATGAAATATCATCTGATCGTGATCGGCAGCGGCCCCGGCGGATATGTGGCGGCCATCCGCGCCAGCCAGCTGGGTTTGAAGACGGCCATTGTCGAGAAAGAATCCCTGGGTGGGATTTGCCTCAACTGGGGCTGCATTCCCACGAAAGCACTGCTCAAGAGCGCCGAAGTGTTTCAATATCTCAAACACGCGGCGGATTACGGCATCCAGGTCAAAGACGGCAGCCCCGATCTGGCTTCCGTCATCAAACGTTCACGGGGTGTGGCGGACGGCATGAGCAAAGGCGTCCAGTTCCTGATGAAAAAAAATAAAATCGATGTGATCGCCGGTACCGGCCGGCTCGCCCGCGGCAAGAAAGTGGAAGTCACCGATAGCCAGGGAGCCGTCACGACCTATGAAGCGGACCATATCATCCTCGCCACCGGCGCCAGGGCCAAGGCACTACCCAACATCCCGATCGATGGGGAGAAAGTAATCGAATACCGGAAGGCGATGGTGCCGGAGAAACTTCCCCAGTCCATGGTGGTGATCGGGGCAGGCGCCATCGGCGTGGAATTTGCCTATTTCTATCATTCGATGGGGACGAAGGTGACGATCATCGAATTTCTCGAACAGGGGCTCGTGCCGCGCGAAGACCCGGAAATCACCAAAGAGCTGACACGTCATTTTACCAAGAGTGGCATCGAAGTGATGGCCAATACATCGGTTGAAAAGGTGGACACTTCCGGCAAAATGATCCGGGTTACGGCTAAAAACAGAAAATCCGGTGACGTCAGGGAAATCACCTGTGATGTGGTCCTTTCCGCCGCCGGGGTCATGTCCAACCTGGAAAATATCGGCCTGGAAGAACTCGGGATCAAGACGGATAAAGGCAAGGTGGTGGTCAATCCCTGGTATGAAACCAATGTCCCTGGCATCTATGCCATCGGCGACATCACGGATGGCCCCGCACTGGCCCATGTTGCCTCTGCAGAAGGAATCATCTGTGTGGAAAAAATCGCCGGCCATCATCCGCAGCCCCTGGATTATGGCAATATCCCGTCCTGTACATATTGCCAGCCCGAGATCGCTTCGTTGGGGATGACAGAACAGCAGGCGAAAGAAGCGGGTTATGAACTGAAGGTGGGCAAATTTCCGTTTACGGCCAGCGGCAAAGCTAAAGCTGCAGGACATCCGGAAGGATTTGTCAAACTGATCTTTGATGCGAAGTATGGAGAATTGCTCGGGGCGCATATGATCGGCCACGGCGTGACCGACATGATCGCCGAACTGGTGGTGGCACGTAAGCTCGAGACCACGGGGATGGAGATCATCAAAGCCGTACACCCGCATCCAACCATGAGTGAATCCGTGATGGAGGCCGCGGCTGCAGCATACGGAGAAGTCATTCATATTTAATATTCCTGTTTAAACTACCTCTTCGCATGACCGGACATCGTCCTTTGATATTGGTGACCAATGACGATGGCATGTTTGCCCCCGGCATTCGGAGGCTGGTGGATATCACGCGGGAGATGGGCGAGGTGATTGTCGTGGCCCCCAATTCACCGCAATCGGCCAAGGGGCATGCCGTCACGCTCGCGGATCCGCTGCGGCTTCACCGGGTAGATGTCTTTGAAGGGATAGAAGCTTACGAATGTTCCGGCACGCCGGTGGATTGCGTCAAACTGGCCAAGAATATCCTGCTGAAAAAACGAAAGATTGACCTCTGTGTCTCCGGGATCAATCATGGTTCGAATGCATCGATCAATATCCTGTACTCCGGTACGATCTCGGCTGCCATGGAAGCCTCTATCGAAGGCATTGACTCCATTGGTTTCAGCCTGGAGGACTATTCGATGCATGCCAACTTTGATCCTGCCACACCATGGATCAAAAAAATCGTTGAATATGTGCTGAGTAACGGACTGACGGGATCGAAGCTGTTAAATGTCAACATCCCGCATCCCAGCCTGGGCGATATCCGCGGAATGAAAATCTGTCGCCAGGCCGAGGGACGATGGGAAGAGGAATTTGTGGAGGGGGAGGATCCGCGCGGGCAGAAATTCTATTGGCTTACCGGCAACTTTGCCACTCATGATACCGGTCCGGGCACGGATATCAGCGCACTGCGGGAAGGCTATATTTCCATTGTGCCCTCCCTGCATGATCTGACGCATCACCGCTCAATCCCCTCCTTGAAAATGCTCGAAGACATCACACCACATCCATGATACAGGAAAGGAAAAGAGATTCGGTTTGGTCGGGCATGGCCCTTGGGTTGATCGTGCCTGCGGGCGTATATGGCATCCTGTTCCTGTTGTATACCTTCCTGGATTCGATCGGTCTTTTCAGCGATGTCGGTTTCGCGGAGGATTTTCGTACGAGGACCCTGGGCCTGATTTCGATCTGTGCCAACCTGGTATTGATGCAGACGTACCGCAAGTCTTACCGTCATGAAACCATCCGCGGCATCCTCATCGCCAGCATGGCGTTGGTGGTCGTTTGGTTTTTCCTGTATGGTATCAAAATCCTGCACCTTTGAAGTATTTCGTACTGGCAGGCGAAGCGAGTGGAGACAAACAGGCAGCTTTGCTTTGCCGTGCGTTGTTGCATCAGGATACAACGGCCGTGATCCGTGGATGGGGTGGGGAAGATATGCTGGCGGCCGGAGCGCACATCTCCAAGCATTATCGTGAGCTCGCCTTCATGGGATTTGTGGAGGTGATCAGGCATCTCCCGGAGATCCTGCGCAATTTCAAAAACTGTAAAAAAGAGATCCTGGCATTTAAGCCTGATGCCCTGATCCTGGTGGATTATCCCGGGTTTAACCTGCGCATGGCTACCTGGGCGCATGCGCAGGGCCTTAAAGTCTACTATTACATTTCGCCTCAATTGTGGGCCTGGCATACATCGCGCGTTCACAAGATCAAACGCGCTGTCCGGCGGATGTTTGTGATACTGCCGTTTGAGCGGGCGTTTTATCAAAAGTTTGGAATGGAGGTGGTCTATATCGGCCATCCGCTCGCCCAGGAAATCCATCCGCAGACAGCGGAGGAGTCAGCCGGCACGAAAGGACACATTGCCTTATTGCCCGGGAGCAGGCGGCATGAAGTAGAACGCCTCTTACCGGTGATGAGGGCAGTGGCCGAACAAATGCCGGATTTACGATTTACCGTTGCCGCTGTCCCACATCTGCCGGTGGAGCGCTACCGGCAAATCCTTGGGCAGACACCAAACGTAACCATGGTGACAGGCGACATGCGGAGCGTACTGCAAACGTCCGAAGCTGCCATTGTGACGTCGGGGACGGCTACCCTGGAGACAGCGTTGCACGGTGTACCGCAGATCGTGGTCTATAAAGGCAGCCCGGTTTCTTTCCAGATCGCCAGGCGGCTGATCAAGGTGCCCTACATATCTCTTGTCAATCTTATCATGGACGAACCCTTCATTCCCGAGCTCATCCAGGACCAATGCACCGCGCCGAATATCCGGGCGAAACTGGAAGAGATTCTCCAACCACCGGCCAGGCAACGGATCAGAGAGGGATACAGCCGGATGCATCAGTCCCTGATAGCCGGCGGAGGCCCGGCTATTGCGGCTGCCGATATTATTGCTGATCTTTTTGGGCCGAAAACAAAATGATACGCCACTATTCCGCTAACGACCGCCAACAGGTCTATAAATCCGCCGCTGAGTCCCTGGGCTGGCACTTTGAGCCGGAAGGGGGTCAGGAGCTGATGGCCTGGATGAAGGATTTTCAGTTGTTCCGGATCCGCTCCCGGAGAAATAAGTTTCCCGTCATCCGGGTGGAAAATGAAGCACTGGAGAAGACTTGTCTCTTTGATTATTCCTATACGGTATCCACCAACAATTCCAGCCGCACCTTCCGGCAGACCGTATATTTCCGGTACGCCAAGGATATCGCGCTTCCGCATTTTGTCATGGTGCCGGAAAAATGGTATCACCAGGTCGGTAAATTTTTCGGCATGCAGGATATCAATTTTGTGGAATATCCCGATTTCAGCCGCCACTACCTGTTACGTGGAAAAGACGAAGACTATATCCGCCATCATTTTAACCACCCGGAACTGATCCGGTTTTTTGGTCAGCAAAATTTCTATAGCCTGGAGGGGCTGAATTACCTGATGATCCTGTACATCCATGACGTAGTCCTTCCGCCTGCCGAAATGATCCGGCTGGTGCACATCGGGGATGCCATCCATGATTTTTTCAGGCAAAAGACGCCCGACATCCGTTTGCCGGAAGGCATACAATTATAACGGACAGGAAACTCCCTTACCCTTTGACTTTTTTGATCACGGAATCCGGCATGCCGCCTTCCATGATTTCTTTAACCTCCTCCAGGGTGAGTTGGGCGGCCACCTCCGCAGAGATGCGCTCCCCGTCGATCTTCGGGATGTTGATCGCCTTTTTTCCTTTGCGGATAAAAGGTCCCCAGCGGCCATTTTCAAGGGAGATTTTCTCTTTCTCCCATTGTTGAATGTACCGGTTGGCTTCTTTTTCCAGCTTGGCAGCCAGTAATTCATGCATCTGTTGTTCGGTCAGATGCTCAGGGTCATATTTTTTGGGAATGTTGACGAATATGCCTTCCCATTTCAGGTAGGGGCCAAACCGGCCTTTACCCCTGGATACCGGTTTTCCTTTATAGGTTGTCAGCGGACGGTCCTCATGTAGTTTGGCTTCGATGATTTCATGCACCCTTTTTTCGGTGACCGCCAGCGGATCATCTTCCTTGGGAATGGAAATAAACGTTTCGCCAAATTTGACATAGGGGCCAAAGCGTCCGGCAGCGATCATCACTTCCTGCCCTTTGTAGTTTTTGAGTTTGCGCGGCAACTTGAAAAGTTCCATCGCCTCATCCATCGAGATGGTTTCAATGGATTGACCCGGCTTCAGGTTGGCGAATCTCGGTTTTTCGCCTTCCCCCATCTCTTCGCGGGTACCGATCTGCACGACAGGACCAAAACGGGTCATCTGTGTCAGCACGGTGAGGCCCGTCTCCGGATCGACCCCGAGATCCCGCCGGCCCTTCACCTTGCCGGCCGTATCGAGCGTTTCTTCCACCGTCTTGTGGAAGGGCCGGTAAAAGGACTCGATCATCTCATTCCAGACCAGGTCGCCTTCTGCGATGATGTCAAATTGTTTTTCGATGTCAGCGGTGAAGTTGTAATCCATCACCTTGCCGAAATTCTCATTGAGGAAATCCGTCACCAGAAGTCCCATATCGGTCGGCACCAGGCGGTTGGAAATGGCGCCGGTCATTTCGGTTTTCGAATCCTCTTTTACTTTCCCCCCGGCCAGCGTGATGACACTGTAGGCGCGTTCGACGCCCGGACGGTTTTCCTTGATGACATATCCGCGGTCATCTTCCATGATCTTGCTGATGGTCGGGGCGTAGGTGGAAGGACGGCCGATGCCGAGTTCCTCCAGTTTTTTGACCAGACCGGCTTCCGTATACCGTGCCGGCGGTTTTGTATAACGTTCCGTTCCCGTCATTTCCTCCAGGGCAAGCGGTTGCCCTTCCCGGAGTGGCGGCAGAATAGCGGAACCTTCTTCTTCAGGTTCATCATCCTGGTTTTCGATATAGAGTTTAAGGAAGCCGTCAAATTTGATCACCTCTCCTTTTGCTTGCAGGAATTCTCCGGGATGCGCAGACACCGAAATGCTCACCTGGGTTCTTTCGAGTTTGGCATCGGCCATCTGGGAGGCCACAGCCCGTTTCCAGATCAATTCGTAGAGGCGTTGCATATCCCGGTCGCCCTCATGAATGACCGGATTTTCCGCATAGGAGGGCCGGATGGCTTCGTGCGCCTCCTGCGCATTGACTGATTTGGAAGCATATTGTCTTGGCTGCACGTACTCAGCGCCAAACTCTTTTCTGATCTGCGACAGGATAGCCTGCTGAGCTGTCTCACTCAGGCTGACAGAGTCCGTCCGCATATAGCTGATAAAACCCGCTTCGTAGAGTTTTTGCGCGGTGGACATGGTGCGCTTCACGCTGAAACCCAGTTTGCGGCTTGCTTCCTGTTGCAACGTCGACGTTGTGAAGGGCGGGGCAGGCTTGCGCGTGCCCGGTTTGATCTCAATGCTGTCGACCGCAAAGGTCGCGCCGACACAATCCGCTATCCATTGACGCGCGGCCGGTTTCGTATCGATCTTATCCGGCAATTCGGCTTTAAGATCATAGACCTTTCCGTTTTGATCCTTGACTTTAAATACCGCCTGAATTTTGAAGAAGGCTTCGGGTACAAATGCGTTGATCTCCCGCTCGCGCTCGGCGACCAGTTTGACCGCGACGGACTGAACGCGTCCCGCGGACAGTTTTCCTTTGATCTTACGCCAGAGGGTCTCGGACAATTCAAATCCGACCAGGCGGTCCAGGACGCGACGCGCCTGTTGCGCATTGACCAGGTTGATGTCGACGGTGCGGGGTTCTTTGATTGCCTGCTGGATGGCGGGTTTGGTGATCTCGCGGAAGACAATGCGCTTGGTATGCGTTGGATCCAGTCCAAGCACATTGCACAGGTGCCAGGAGATGGCCTCCCCTTCACGGTCCTCGTCCGTCGCGAGCCAGATCTCATCCGCCTGTTTGGCGGCTTCCTTCAGTTCCTTGACGGTTTTGACTTTTTCCGGGGAGATGATGTATTTCGGCTGAAATCCGTTTTCGGTGTCGATGGCATTGTTGCCTTTCTCCAGGTCACGGATATGGCCATAGCTCGACCTGACCTTGAAGTCCTTGCCCAGGAACTTCTCGATCGTCTTGGCTTTTGCCGGCGACTCCACAATCAACAGGTTCTTTGCCATAGTGTTATAATTAAACGGTGACGGGGTCCCTTCATCGTTTGAGGGCGCAAAACTAAAAAGATTTATGGGGAAGGGATACATCCGCCCCAACCAGCCGCGCCCGCACTGCGACGCCCAGGGTATAAAGGCTTGCTGCCTTTACGCCAGGGACGAAAGATGGTTACAGCCTGTTACCGTGCAGACACTGCTTTCAATTGGTTTAACGGATTGTTTTCAATCCAATAGCCCGGATGGCCCGGGTACGCGGGGCAAAAATAATCCTTAGGACTCAAACAGGTTGTCGTACGAACTCTTGCCCTCCCTCGACTGGGGGGTGGCTTCCTTACGGGGTGCGTTGAGATCCAGTTTTTCGGTTTTTTCACCACCCATGAGGAGCAGTGTGCTTTTCTTTTCCCATTCTTCCAGCATCTGCAGGCCCTGCTCTTCGAAAACGCCGTTTTGCAGATCGACGGAATCCATGAAGCTGCTGGACATTTCCATAAACCGTTCCATCTCGCCCACCTTCATGGCGACATCGTCGGCGATGACCTCCAGTGCCTGGTCAAACATGGCCCGTTTATCGGCATTGCCGGAAATAATGCTCATGGCGGATTTCATGGCGCTATGGCTGGCCCGGATCGCTTTACGTTCTTCTTCTTTCAGTTTTACCTGGTCCTTGGTGTCTTCCAGGAGGATCTCCGAGTTGGAATACATTTTCGTCAGGACGCGGTAAAGGATGCTCATCTTGTTTTCCAGCACGGCATATTTCTCGTTGGATTCCTTGAGCCGGGCAGCTTTACGACTGGAGAGGAGCATTTGTTTTTCGACACCCTGCTCCCGTGCTTTCTGGGCGAGCTTCATGTTGTATTCGATCTCCTGCGCGTTTTCTTCCTGGATGGTTTTGAGTTTTCGCATCTGGCCGCGAAGGATACCGATCTGCTCACCCATTTTTTTCAGGTTGTCCTGCAGATCCTCGATATAGTTTTTCAGGATGCCGATCGGGTCGATGGTGATAAAGAGGCTGGTGATCTTCCGCATGGCGCTTTTGTACATGTAGCTCACGAGTGTCCTGAATTTCGGATCCAGGACCACGTAGATGATGGCGCCCAGGACCAGCAGGGTGACCACGAGGCCGAGGAGCGATTGGGCGAAGGCAAGGATCTGCGGTAAGAACTTGACCAGTACATAGCCCAGTCCGGCGAGGATAGCGAGCATGAAAAACAATCCGGTCTTGCCTTCCGGCTTGCCCCAAAAGGATTTGGGTTTCGGAAGATTGCCACTGAAGTCTTGCACGGGAGTTGCCATACGTTACGGTTTACAGGTTTTGTTGAATGGTGGTGATGTCCTGCTCGATGGCAGAGACAAATTGCTGATAGGTGTTTTCAAATTTGATCTTGGTCTGCTCGATCGAAGCCTTGGCATCGGCAACCTCCTCATCCGATTTGGCGATCCGCTCCTGGAATTCGATGATCTGTTTTTCCAGTTTGCTGATCTGCCGGCGGTGCTCTTCAATCTGCTGCTGCAGTTTCTGCAATTCGTCTTTCTTCGAATCGATGCGTTGCTGCACCTGGTTGTTCAGGGCCTGGTCAAATTGTTTTTTCTCATCGCCCAGGACGGTGAGGTAATGCCGGGCAGACTGAAGCAGGGCATCTTTGGTGACACCCATCGTGGAGGCCGTGGCATAGGCGGATTTCAGCGAAGTGCTGGCATCCAGGTTGAGCGAGGCCAGTTGCTCGATGGACAGTTTGAATTTGAGATAATCAAAACCGGATTGCGCGCGTTTCTCGAGTGCGTTTTCGAGAAAATCGATGCTTTTCTGGTCCGTATTGTTGCCTAGCTTGAGCAGCTGTGAAATCTTCATGGAAGCAGTACTAATATGGTCTCAAAGATAGAAGGAAGCCCTCTATTGCGGCCAAAATAAATATCCCGGGGACAGAAGGTCTGTTTTTTTAGACCAATTCCCGGATTCCGGTCAGAGATGAATGGAAACGTCCTTGGAATAGGGATAGCGCATCAGGAAATCCAGGGCCACCTCAAAGGACAACTCTTCGTACACGATCCGGTAAAGCGTCTCAATGACCGGGAGCCGGGTTTTTTCCGATTTGGCCAGCAGATAGGCGATCTTGAGTGAACGGACCCCTTCTGCCAGCTCTTCGGAGGTGGCCAGTACTTCCTTGAGCGGTTTGCCCAGCCCGAGCTGATAGCCAAAATGGAAATTGCGGCTGCTCGCACTCGTGGCGGTGGCGATCAGGTCCCCGATGCCGGCCGTGCCCAGGAAGGCGGATTTGTCGGCCCCCAACAGACCACCGAAATAGGCGATCTCATGCAGGCCCCGCGTGATAAACAGCCCCTGCACATTTTTTCCGAGCCCTTTGCCCTGCAGGTAACCGGATCCGACCGCGATGATATTTTTAAAAGCGCCTGCCAGCTCCGCCCCAAGGATATCTGACGAGCCGAATACGAAAATGCGTTTGCTGGAGAGTAGTTCGATCCCGATGTCCACTACCTCGTCATATTCGCTGGCGATCACCGTGGCGGTAGGCTGCCCTTCGAGGATTTCCTTGCTGAGGTTCGGGCCGGAGAGGCACCCGATGCGCAGGACGTTGCTTTCCTCGGCGATGACACGGGACATGGTGCAGATATCGTGACGGTCCAGTTTGCCACTGAACGTCATGATGTCCCTGATCCGGGCTGTATCCAGCCCCTTGGTTCCGTGGATCAGGATGTGCCTTGGCGACAGGAGCGGGCCGAAGGTTTTCATCATGGCGCGGAAATCATCCGATGGGATCACGGGAAAAATCACTTCGCATTGCTCGGCCAGGATAAACGGCGAGCTAACCGCCCGGATCCGCGGGGATAGCGAGACCCCAAACATGGTATGGGTCTCATTGATGCGGTCCACGACCATCGGGTCGCGGGCGTAGATCAGTACTTCGTTGTGAACGGACAGCAGATGCGCGACGGTGATACCGAAACTCCCGGCGCCTATGACACCGACCGGGATTTTCGATTTGATACCGTTGGACTTCATCGTGTGAGGGACATGCGCAAGATCGATCAGTTTTTCTTTTTGCCTCCGCCGGAGGGCTGATTCTTGCGTGTGTCAGCGAGGCGCTGCTGCTCTTTCATGGCCTGCTCCAGCCTGGCCTGGAAACCGCCCTCCTTTTTGGGTTTCGCTTTATTCTTATTCAGCTCCTCCATGATTTTCGCTTCATCAAAGAGGAACCGTTTGGCCCCCAATGTCTGGGCGATGTTGAGGAGGTTCGAATACAACAGGTACAGCGTCAGTCCCGAAGCGTAACTGTTAAAAAAGGCCAGGAACATGACCGGCATGAAATACTGCATGTACTTGAGCGCAGGATTCATATTGGCCATGTCCATGTTTTGCATATTGTAATAGGTGTAGGCCAGCGTACTGGCGGTCCACAACAGGGTCAGCATACTCACATGGCCGCCAAAGAAGGGTATATCAAAAGGCAGATTGAAAAATACATCGTAGGAGGACAGGTCCGTCGCCCACAGGAAAGAGGCCTGCCGGAACTGGATCGAAGCCGGGAAAAAACGATACAGGGCAAACCAGACCGGCATCTGGAGCAATACCGGGAAGCAGCCGCCAAGCGGATTGACTCCATACTCGCGGTATACCTTCATCGTCTCCATCTGCTGCTTTTGCATGTCATCTTTATGCTTCTCCCGCATGCCGGCCAGTTGCGGTTTCAGGACATTCATCTTAGCCTGGCTGTGCAACATCTTGTAGGAGAGCGGGAAGAGGGCCAGTTTGACCAGCAGGGTCAGCACCAGGATGACAATCCCCTCACTGCCGATAAAGCTGAGCAGGAAGTTGAAGATGGGCCGGATGATCCAGCGGTTGATCGTGCCGAATACGCTGCGGCCAAAGGGAATGATGTCCTCGATATTGGCGTGATAATGCCGCAGATTTTCGAAATCATTGGGGCCGATATAGAAGGTCATGCCGGCACTGAGTCCCTTGCCGGTCATGGGCAATCCAACGACGGCTGAGGTGGTCTTGAGATTGTCCGCTTTGGGGTCGAGCATGGTGGTCTCGAAAAGACCTCCGTCAAACGACTCATCCGCGATCAGGGTGCTGTTGAAAAACTGGTTGGAATGGGAAAGCCACTTGATCGGTTGCTCGGATAAATTTTCCTGTGCGCTTTTCCGGCAGTTGCAGTAATCGACAGACTCCGTGTTTTCTTTGAAATAGACCGTCGAGTAACTCCGCTCAAAATTGCTGTTGACTTCAATCTTATCCAGCTGGTTGATCCAGGTGAGTTTGCCGGTTTTTTCCCCGCCCGAGATCATCCCTTCCCCGTTTTCCATAAAGACATGGTAGCGGATCTCGTATGGATTCGGCGTCAGCTCATAGGTCTGCATGATCTTTTCTCCCCGGGCTCCGAGCGCGGTAAAAGTGATCTTGCTTCCTTCCACTGTGGGTTGAAAATTGAGATCCGCGGTATGGATGTCCCCTTGCGAAGTAGGCAAGGTGATATCCCAGACATCTCCCGGATCCTCGAGCAGGCGAAGCGGGATCTTGACTTCTTTTTTATGCTCGTCGATCAGGATCTTCTTATACGCTTTGAGCTCGACGCTCGAAATCTTTCCGCCCCTGGATTCAAATTCGACGGTGAAGTACTGGTTATCCAGTTTTACCTTTTGGTTTTCCCCTCCGGCTGCCCCGGCAAAGGCGCCAAACTTCTGGGCCAGGGTCACTGAGTCGGCCGGAAGGGTGTCTTTTTTGGCCTCCATGGCCACTCCGGCCAGGGAATCCTTGAGGATCTCCACCCGGTTGAGACTGTCCTGCCGGTGCTGCATGGCCTCCCGCTGTTCCTTGCCGGGGGAATTGACGAAGGTCCAGACCAGCAAGAGGACGAAGATGAGGGCAAAGCCAATGATATGATTACGCTCCATGTATTGCTATTCCTGAAAAAAGTGACCGCAAAGGTAGACGGTATTCCCTAAGCGCCAAACCCCAATCTACTACCGGAGGTCAGGCTATCGACGAGTCAATAGTCTTCACCCGTCAGAACCAGCATGGGTACATCCGTGCTGAACTTGTCCGCCGGCGTGCGGGTGGGGCCCAGGGTTTTCTCCAGGAAGCCCCGTTTGCGACGAATCACAATGACCAGGTCGGCATGATGCTGGTCAAGGTACTCGTGGATGCTGTCATTAAAATTGTCACTTCCGTACCGGGTTATGTCGTTGATGAGTTGCAGGATGCTGAAGGTTTGTTCAGGGACCGGATCCGGTTCAGCACCCAGGTGCAGCAACTGGACCTGGGGCTTAAAAAGCTGTTTGAGATGAATGACGGGTTCCAGCGTCCGCATGTACCGCACGGAAGTGTTTTTGACAGCGAAGACGACTTTCTGAATTCCATGGTATTGATACCGGGGTGGAACAAAGAGGACCGGAATGTTGGTGGTCTTGACCATGGCACCTGCCGTGCTCCCGAGAAAGGTGCCGGCATTTTCGTTTTTACCCTGGCATCCCATGATGACCAGGTCCGCGTTGAATTGGTCGACCAGTCGCTTGATACTGTCCAGGATGTCCCCTTTGACGATCTTATATTGAATCTGCAGCTCTGGATTGCGCTTTTGAACTTTTCGGATACGCTTCTGGATCCATTTGTCCGGATCCTTGTCGACCTCTCCTTTTTTGGTCGTATAGCGTATGGCCTTTTCCAGGAGGTTATAACCAAAGACTACGGTCATGCCGGTTTTAGCCGCGGCGGCGATATGCGCGGCGTAGTTAAAGGCCTCTTTCGAATTTTTGGACAGGTCTACAGGTACGAGGATGTGTCGCATGGCGAGGAGTGAACCGCAAAACTACGCAATCCCTGATCACGCTTCACCAATCCGGGTGCCTGGCGGGATGACCACGGACTTCTTGAGCACCACGATGCCATCGACGATCACGTAGGTCTCCGTCTCCGTGTCTTGAAGTTTGGTACTCCCTTTGATGATCACGTTGTTGCCGATACGGCAATTGATATCGAGGATCGCGTTTTCGACATGACAGTCTTCGCCGATACCCATCGGGATGATCTTGTGCGAAAGGACATCTTCCAGGTTTTCATACATATCCATGCCCATCATGACGGTTCGCCGGACGACGGTGCCCCGCCCGATTCGCGATCGAATGCCGATCACGGACTGGCTGATTTCCTTGGCGTTGATGATACAGCCGTCGCCGACCAGTACCTGGGTACATGCTGTGCCCAGGATCTTCGTCGGGGACAGCATTCTCGACCGGGTAAACACCGGGTTTTTGGCATCATAGAGGTTAAAGCGTGGCAGGGGCATGGCCAGTTCGAGATTGGCGTCAAAAAACGACTTGATCGTCCCGATGTCCGTCCAGTATCCGTCGTAGGCGTAGCTGTGGACTTTATAAAACTTATTGATGGCGAAGGGGATGATCCCTTTGCCGAAGTCATGTTCCGTTGGATTGAGGGCAAAGAGTTGTTTGAGGGTTTCTTTTTTGAACAGATAGATGCCCATCGAGGCGAGATAGTATTTCTGTTCTTTTGCGTATTTCTCCGGCACTTCAGATGTCCATTCCGGTAAGATGTCCTCGGAGGGCTTTTCAATGAATCGCTCGATCTCCAGGTTCTGGTTCACTTTCATGATGCCAAACCCCGTGGCATCTTCGGCGATAACCGGGATGGTGGCAATGGTGAGTTCGGAATTCTTCTCGATATGCTGTTGCATGAACGCCTCGAGATTCATGCGATAGAGTTGATCGCCGGAGAGGATGAGGACATAATTGTAATCATAGTCGTCCAGCCTGGTCATGACCTGGCGTACGGCGTCCGCGGTGCCCTGGAACCAATCCTTGTTGGAGGGTGTCTGCTCAGCTGCGAGGATGTCGACGAAACCCTGGCTGAAGGCATCGAAGTGATAGCAGTTTTTGATGTGCCGGTTGAGCGAGGCGGAATTAAACTGCGTCAGGACGAAGATGCGGTTGTAGCCCGAGTTGAGGCAATTGGAGATCGGGATATCGATGAGCCGGTATTTACCGGCCAGGGGGACGGCGGGTTTGGATCGCCTTGCCGTCAACGGGTACAATCTGGATCCGGCGCCACCACCCAGGATGACACAGAGCACTTCGCGGTTGAGGTTTCGCATGCGGTTAACCTGGCATTATTTCACGATAAATATGGAGATATTTTGAAGCCGAATGTTCCCAGCTGAGGTCTTTTTGCATAATTTTTTCGCGGACGTGGGCATGCAGTTCGGGCATGGAGAAGAGGCGTAGACCGCTTTCGATGCCCCACATGCCCTGGTAGTCCTCGAGGTCCCGGAAGAGGAAGCCATCGCCTTCCCGGCCATCAAAGGGTTCGATCGTATCCAGGAGCCCGCCGGTGGCGCGCGCGATCGGGACCGTACCATAGCGCATGGCATACATCTGGTTGAGGCCGCAGGGTTCCGTCCGGGAAGGCATCCACAGGTAGTCGGCCGCCGCGTAGAGCCGGTGTGCCACGCCTTCATTATACATGATGAGCGAACGGACATGGGGGGCGAAATTCCGTTCGAGCATGCGGCATTGATTTTCGATAGAGCCCTCGCCGGTGCCCAGGATGATAAAGCAGGCATCGCGCCGGTAGATCATGTATTTGTAGATGAGTTCAGCGAGGAAGTCAATCCCTTTGTCATACACCATGCGGCCGATGAAAATGTGAAGAGGCAGGTTGGTCGGCATCTCCAGTTCTTCCAGCAGGGATTGTTTGTTTTCACGCTTCCATTCTGTAATGTTCTTTTCGAGTTTGACGGACAGGAAATGATCCGTCATGGGGTTCCAGTAATCGTAGTCAATGCCGTTGATGACGCCCCTGGATTTCCACCATTCGCTGTGCAGGAGGGAGGACAGGCCGAAGCCGCCGGTTTCACGCAGCTCGCGGAGGTAATTTTCTGAAACGGTGGTGACGCGCCAGGCGCATTTGATGCCACAGGCGAGGGAGTTGATCACATGCCCCCAATCGAGCAGCCCGGAGCGGTCGCGGGGAAAGTCGGGCAGCAGGTATTGCCGGTCCCAGCCAAACATGCCCTGGTAGGCGGCATTGTGGATGGTCAGGATGGTTGGGGTATTGGCCAGGCGCCAGTACTCATAGCACTGGGTCATCATAAACGGCATCAGGGCCGTATGATGATCATGGCAGTGGATGACATCCGGGAGTTGTTCCCAATGTTGCACCCAGTGCAGGACGGCACGCTGGAAAGAAATATTACGCTCAATCTCATCCCGGTAAAAGGAATTTTGCTCGTCCCCATAGACGCCGGACCGGTCAAATTTGCCAGGGATATCGACGACATAGAGGTCATAGCCCAGGTCTTCGTTGATGATATGGCAGATACGATACGGGATATACTCGGGACCCATATAAAAGGATCCGGAATGGGCTTCCCGATAAGGCTGTTGCGTCAGCCAGGTGTTGTGGTAACCAGGCATGATGACGGCACACTGGACCAGTTCGGAGCGGTTGAGATAGCGGGGGAGGGATCCGACGACATCGGCCAGTCCACCCACTTTGGCGGCAGGGTAGCATTCGGCACTGACCATGAGGATATGGGGCAACCTGGGTTTTGCCGGCTCAGGGCCTTCTTCGGCCTGCACCTCCGCTGCAGACTCGGGTGCTGTCTTTTCCTCAGCATGCGTGTTGACCACAGGTTTCACTTTGGCTTTCGCCATTCCCGGATGTTTTTTCTTGGCAACCATGCATGCAATATACAAGGCAAAGCGCAGAGTGCGGAGGGGTGGGACTTATGGGACAGGGGATGGTTTGGCCCACCAGGATAAAAGTAAATGGCCGGAGTGATAAAGTGGCATATGGCTTGTGCATGCTGGCAGGTCGCAACGTGACGTAAAGCCATACAAATGCCATGCGTCTGACAGAAACTTCTTTTGGTTAGTTGCTTAGATTTACGGTTTACAAATCGTTTTCAAGATGACGCCAAAAATCCTGATCTCCCGGTGGGTGGAGACGTTCAACCGGAAAGATGCTGACGCCCTCGCGGATTTCTATCATGCGCAGGCAATCAATCACCAGGTAGTCCGTGAGCCTGTGGTGGGCAAGCATGCTATCCGGCAATTTTTTGCGGATGCGTTCGCACAAGCCGACATGGTCTGTATAGTGGAAAATATTTTTGAAGACGGGGAATGGGCTATCCTGGAATGGAAGGATCCCCTCGGATTGAGAGGCTGTGGATTCTTTCATATGGTGGAGGATAAAATCCTGTTTCAAAGAGGTTATTGGGATATGCTGACCTTTTTACGCTTACATCACCTTCCGGTTCCTCGATAACCAATAGCACGGGCAGACGATTATAGGCACTTCATGGAATCCCGTTAACGGCGAAGATATTATCATGGCAGGCTGTAGCCCAAAGAAGTACGGATGCCGATCAGACGCTCAGTCTTTGCCGTAACATGGGAGACACACTTTATATGGCGGCATAGTGAGGCCGAGAATGATGCGAAGGATCGACAGGGACAGTTCCGGTTGAACAGGTATCATTCTTGGACAAAATTTCAGAGAAACCATGGTATCAAATTATTTCCGCCAATGTGGCCATGTATTAATTACGTCATGGGCCAATGGAGCAAGGAAGTAATGAGGTAAATTCCAGTATTTTGGTTCCATGCAACCACTCATCTCTTCCTACGCTGCTTATAACGCCTGGGCAAACCAATGCATCCTCCTTTGGCTCCGTACCCTGGATCAGAACTTGCTTTATCAGGATGTACCCTCCAGTTACAGGTCTATCGACTATACGCTGCAGCATATCAATCGTGCGCAGAAATTCTGGTGGCTGTTTATCACCGGGCAGGACACCTCCCGGTTTGACTGGAGTGTCTTCGAAGGCGAGGTGGAGCGGATCATGGATGAGATCCTGGCGTATTCGGAAAAGATGAAAAATGGGTATTCCGCCTTTTCGGAGAGCGAATTGGCAGAGGTGCTACACCTGCAGGCAAAATGGGTCACCAATCAAAGACCGAGGTATGCATATATCCTGCACATCATCAACCACGGCACGTATCATCGCGGGCAGGTCGTGACGATGGCCAGGGTGTTGGGTGTGACCTCCGGAATACCGAATACGGATTTCAATGCATTAGCCTGAAGGCGAGAAAAATGCATGGGTCATTGTAAGGGATGCTTTTATTAAAAACGGATACCGCAGGACATCCATGAAGTCCTTTTCGCCATGCCATTGGATTGCTTTGACATCTTCTCTACCTTAGCAGGAAGGATGATCGGCGTGTCCACCACCTATCCCAAAAGAAAAACACAGATGCAGCCCTATAAAACACACACACTCCTGCTTCCTCTCCTTCTGATGTCTCTTTCTCTCGTAGCCCAGAAAAACATACGGGGTTGGTCGGATGACGGACAGGTATGGATTGTATGGGAAGCAGAAGTTCCCTTGCCGGAAACATTTGCAATCTACGCCAGTACAGATGCTTTCACCAAGACAAGCGATGCAATCCTGGCAGGGCGACTCTTTAAAAATGAATATGGTCCCTATGCGTTGCGGGAGCAGGTTGATACATCAGCAACCTACAGGATTCCTAACGGGCATGGAGGTCTCTACCAACTGGCCGCGAATGAGGCTCTTTTTGTGTATACCCCGCACAATTCCGGTGCTTTGTTTTTTGCGGTAGTGGCCTGGGGGGATACGGCTGTGGTCCCGGGTATCAATGGTACATCCCAGGCGATACCCTTTACTTACAGTCCCCAGACCGATCCGGTGGAATGTCATTTGCAACAAACCTTCATTTCTCCGTTTGACCAAAACTACGTTTGTTTTGCCTACTACCTGTGGGCCGACGGCCGCCAGAACCAATGGGAAAACCGGCCTGATTTTCCAGTCATGGCCAATGCCGCCAAAAACGGAATGCCCAGCTTATTCCTTATCAGTGTACCGGCAGACATCGATACGACCAATCCTTTTCCGCTGACTGTGTGGTTGCATGGCGGTGGCGGTACAGCCCGCCAATCCCTCGCCGGGAGTCGCCTGGATATTCACCTCAATCCCCAGACAGGAATTCTGCTGGCCCATAACGACGATCTTTTCGGCTATGTGCTTCATACCCTGCTCGGTACAGAGAGTGTCTCCAGGCATTTTGGCTGGCGCAAACATTACGATCCGTTTACCGGCGATCCGCCGTTTGAAACAGATACGATCGTCAATTATACCCAACGGAGGTACTTATGGATCGATCAATGGCTCATGCGCCATTTCAATATCGATCCCGCACGGATCAATATCAATGGTCACAGCATGGGCTCTCGCGGAGCAACGATGATGGCCAAAGCGTTTCCCCATCACTACGCAACGGTCACTATGCTCAACAACGGCTTTATTGAGGATGGCGCTCCCGCCCCGATCGATGTCGTCTTTGGCACCGCCGCGGATAATTATCCCACTACATTGACGGGGTATGATGGGGCCACGATTCATTACAGTACCGCCATGGACCTGGAGACAAGGCTGTCTGCGCAGCGCGATTTGCCCCTGATCCGCAGCTTCCATAGTAAAAACGATGACGGGGATAGCAATGCCTGGGATGCGGATGTGGTGAACCAATATCACAAAGCCGATTCCCTGGGCTGGGGAGCGCAATTGTATTGGAGCGAACGAAACCATGGCCCGGATACCGGCCCGGACTATGATGATCATTGGATCAATGGGTACACGTCTGCCGAGCAAACCATTGTTGATGATATTACGTACGAAGAGCGCGTTTTCCGGTCAGATGTATCCTATCCCGCATTCTTTAATCACCGGCTGGATGCCAATAACAATGATCCCGGGGATGGCACGTCAGGTACAGGTCCAAATGGAGTAGGGGATGACTGGGGCACGTGGGGCGGCTATCATCGATGGGACTGGAACCAAATCACGGATGAACAAGATCGATGGGAAGTAAAAGCCTGGCTCGAAGGAAATGCCGCGTTTGATCACGACAATTGCCCGCAGGATTTACTGGTGGCAGATATGGCCATTCGGAAGCCCGGCGTTTTTAAACCGGTAACAGACCAGATTATTTTTTGGGAAATCCGGGATGACATGACCGGTCAAATACTCCAGGAAGGAACAACCGTTGTAGGAGAAGACAACCTCGTCGTGATCAATAATGTAGAAGTTTACCGTGAAGACATCCGTAAGGTCAACATTCGGATCTTTACGTTCCCCTTAGCGACGTTTGATGCGCAGGCCAAGCCATTTGACATCCTGATCACGCCCAATCCCGGCTTGGAACAACCGCTGGTGCGCGTGCGATCGGCACAAGGAGTGGATGCCGTGTTCCGAATGTCCTGCATGAGCGGTCCGGTGATGGAATTTCATCACCACCTGACAGAAGGTGACAATCATTTTATCTTGCCCGGTGCTGACCGCTTACCTGCCGGGATCTATTTACTGGAAATGGTCGCAGGAAACAGGCATCAGGTTTCGCGGTGGGTAAAGATTTGATGCGTAAAGTTTATCCTTTCTTTTTTGGGGCAGGGATTACCGTCATGACAGGATGGGCAAGGGCAAGAAATTACTTTGGCTTGACCATCCATCGGTTCAAAGAAGGGTGGGGAGTCCACCCCGTAATGCTTGTGTTTAGTTATGATAAGGAGTGTATCGGAATAGGTGCTTGGATTACGGATTGTCAGCCCGATTACATATCTGGCCATCAGACGGTCCGGGGACGCTTACAGGTGTTTCATCCTGTTCACCGGTTATTATCTGTTGTACTATAGTGCTTTGCTGTTACCCGGCTGGATTACCGAAATAAGATTGGTACAAAGTGACTGGAACCGGATCGGTAAGGGGTTTGCGATCCTCGTGTCCCTCCTTTTTTATTTTCTGATCCGCCATGGGCTGGGAAAACATGATTATGTTGACCTTCGACGAACCAACCGGGCTTTGAAGCCAATCCTGTTTGTTCTTGGTTTTTTAGCGGCGGTTGCCCTTTCATTTTTCACCCACTGCATTCTACACGCTGCCTTCTGCCCACTCCATCCTTCACGCTGCCCTCAACACTTTGCCCTCAACACTTTGCCCTCAACACTTTGCACTCTACACTTTGCACTCTGCACTCTTCACGCTGCACGCTGCGTTCTGCCTTCATCCTTTCCCTAGCT
>CAZTXO010000015.1:60414-67848 GCA_964617515.1 uncultured Saprospiraceae bacterium
CACGCTGCACGCTGCGTTCTGCCTTCATCCTTTCCCTAGCTCCGCCTCGATCACCGGCACGAGCCTGTCCTGGATAATCTGTACGGCGCCCGGTCCGGAATAGCCTCCATTGAAACACAAGACGATCTTTCCCTGCTTGTCGATGATCATGTTGACCGGATAGCCCCACAGAAACCGGAATACATTTTCGATCAGCGGCAGCCCGTTCCGGACATGCTCAAAGGTCCAGGGATGCGCTTTGAGAAAAATATCCGCTTCTTCTTCATTGCATCGGCCGATGGCCAGGTAATTGACTTTTTCGGTGCCAAACCTTTCTTTGATCTTGTCCAATCCGGGAATTTCCGCGATGCAGGGTCCGCAGGTTTTCATCCAGAAACTCATGACCGTCACCTTTCCCAGGAAATACCGGCGGTCGATTACCTTCCCATCCAGGGTCGTCGCCGTAAAGTCCGGCAGCATGGCGCCGGTTAAACAATCCGCATGCAGCATCGTTCTCTCTCCGGTCGCCGCGTTTCGCTGATTGATGTCCCGCCCCAGGCTGTCACAATAGTGCAGCCCTTGTTCGTAACTGAAGCCCTGGCCGGTCAGCCGGATGAGGAGAAGGACCATAGCCAGGCAAAGGAGCAGGGATCGTTTCATAAAGCGGTGCGTGTGTAGGGTTGTGCGCGGGCGCGGAAGCGCTTGTTGAGCCCCACTAAGATAAGTCGTATTTTTGCAGCCAAACCGATGAGTACTAAAGGCAGAATACTGGTAGCGATGAGCGGAGGGATCGACTCCACCGTCACCGCTATGCTGCTCAAAGACCAGGGGTACGAGGTCATCGGGATCACGATGAAGACCTGGGACTACGCCACCAGTGGCGGGGACCGGAAGGAAACCGGCTGTTGCAGCCTTGACAGCATCAACGATGCCCGCCAGGTTGCCGTCGAGCGTGGCTTCCATCACTTTATCGTCGATATCCGTGCGGAATTTGGCGACTACGTCATTGACAATTTCGTTGACGAGTACCTTGCCGGCCGCACCCCGAACCCATGTGTGTTGTGTAATACCCATATCAAATGGGAGGCCCTCCTCAAACGGGCGGATTCGCTTGGCTGTGACTACATCGCCACCGGGCATTACGCCCGGATCGGCGTTCAGGACGACCGTTATTTTATCCGGCGGGCCGTCGACCTCAATAAAGACCAATCCTACGTTCTCTGGGGCCTCAGCCAGGAATGCCTAAGCCGCAGCCTTTTTCCGTTGGGGGAAATGACCAAACCGGAAGTACGTCAGCTCGCCGCGGACTACGGGTATATCGAACTTTCCAAAAAACCGGAGAGTTATGAGATCTGCTTCGTGCCCGACAATGACTACCGCGGATTTCTGAAGCGCCGGCTACCGGACCTGGAGCACCAGGTCGATGGCGGAATGTATGTGGACAAAGAGGGAAACCTGCTCGGTTATCATCAGGGCTATCCCTTTTACACGATCGGTCAGCGTAAAGGGCTCGGTGTTGCCCTCGGCGAACCCATGTTTGTCTCCGAGATCATCCCGGAAACCAATACCATTATCCTCGGTCGCGAGGAAGATCTCATCCGCAATACCATGCGTGTGGGTGGTCTCAATCTGCTCAAGTATGATCACATCCCGGAAGGAATGGAAGCGCTGACCAAGATCCGCTACCGCGACCAGGGCACGATGAGTGAACTGCATCAGACCGGCGATGATACGTTGGATGTTTCTTTCCTGGCCAATGTCAAAGGCATTGCCCCGGGGCAATCCGCGGTATTCTATGAAGGCGAGGATGTGATCGGTGGCGGCATCATCCGGGGAAGTGCAAAAAAAGGGTGAGTATGCGATTTCATACCCTGTTCATTCTATCTGGTCTGCTCATGATCCTGGCATGTCAGGAGGAAGGCAATAACTACCCTTATCCGGATGACAGCCTCGAGTATTTTCCCTTACGGGTCGGGAGCTATGTCGCCTACCAGGTGGATTCCATCCTATTTGATGATGCCCCCGGCGGCAACCGAAAAGATACCGTGTCTTTCCAGTTAAAGGAAGAAATCGCCAGTGCCAATGTGGCTCCTGCAGGGGATACGGTCTATTACCTGCATCGATACAGGAGGACCAACGAAGGAGATCCCTGGGTCCTGACAGATGTATGGACCGCGACGCGTACGACGGCTGAAGCGCTGCGTACCGAGGAAAATCTCAAATTCAGGAAACTGAGCTTTCCGCTCCGGTACGGCAAACGGTGGAACCCCACGGCCTACATCAATCCCAATACCAGCGTGCATATCGGTACAGAAAATGTGAAGCCCTTTGAAGGCTGGGAAGCGGAAGTGCTGAGTTATGACCGTTCCGCGATCGCAGGCAATTTTTCTTTCCCGGAAGGGCAGGCGATGGTCGTGTCCCAGACGGATACAGATGATGGTGTCATGAAACGGTATATGCAGGAAACCTATGTGCGTCACATCGGGCTCGTCGCCAGGCATGACGAGATCCTGGACAGCCGTTGTATTGATCTGGGTGATTTCGGCCCCTGCCTGGGCAAGGCGTGGGAAGAGCACGCCAGCAAAGGCTACATCCTGTCACTTACCCTGATCGATCATCAGTGATGAATCCTTATCCGGCCATCACGGAATATTTCCTCGTGGGAAAAACGTTGAAGTCGCATGGCACGGCAGGTCAATTGCGTGTCAGCGTGGAAAACAGGTTTAGATCCTATCTCGCCCCGGGCAGCTTCCTCTTTTTTGATCTCGATGGTTCCAGGGTGCCATTCCAAATCACAGCGGCAGCGGAAGATGGCCATTTCGTCATTTCCCTCCGGGGGATCGATACAAAAGAAGACTCGGATAAACTTACCCAAAAAGAATGCTGGATACCACTGGAGCAGGTCAAATCCCGCCACCGCCAATCTCCCGGGCATATCCGCGAGGATTGGTCATCGTATTCGATCTCCGATACCTCCACCGGGCAACAATTTCCCATTCTCCGTACCGAGGAATTCCCGCAGCAACTGATGGCTGTTATTGACGTAAACGGGAAAGAAATCTATGTGCCTCTCCATGACCAACTGATCGAATCCATCGACCGTGCCGAAAAGCAAATCCTGATGGATCTTCCGGAAGGTCTCCTGGCCTTATAACCTTGGCTGGTCGCCGGATGCGATCACCCTACATCGATGGATCTCCGTATGCACTCCGGGTAGAAACTATATTCCTTATAGGTCTTCAGGCATCCTGCGACGACGGATGCACCCGGCGGCAATACACCTGCCGGGCAGTAAGGGTGGTGGCTGTTTATTTCACCGACTTACCCTCGATCACCCGTATCCCGCTTTTGCTGATGACGGAACCAAAAGTGCCTTTACTCATTTCCTTGCTGATGGCGGCGACTCCGACTTCCCCGTTTTTATTGAAGGCGACCAGTTTGACATTGAAATTAACCTTAGCGATCCCGCCATTCACCTCGATGATACGGTCGACCACATCTTCACACGCTTGTTGCGGAGAGCGTCCCGCTCGCATTTTTTCCACGATGAGGAATGACCCGCAGGTGCGGATCAACTCTTCACCCCGTCCTGTCGCACCGGCGGCGCCCACTTCATTATCGACATACAGCCCGGCCCCGATGATCGGTGAATCGCCCACGCGGCCGTGGATTTTTCCAAACAATCCGCTTGTTGTCGTGAGACCTGCGACATCACCCGCCTGGCCCATGCCCAGGACATTGATCGTGCCGGTCTTGCGCTTCAGTTTTTCATAGTCCCCGTCTGCCGGAGGAAGCCAATCATCCTCCCGGCTCAGGTTTTCCTTCCATTTGAGCCACACAATCCTGGCTTCTTCTGTCAACAGGTTTTCTTCCGGGAATCCATGTGCCCTGGCAAAATCCAGGGCGCCGGCCCCGACGATCATGGCATGATCCGTCCGTTCCATGACCAGGCGGGCCACTGAGCAGGCTTTTTTGATTTTTTCCATCGCTGCCACGCTCCCGCACTTATGCGTAGGGCCATACATGAAAGAAGCATCCAGCGTGACAATGCCGCGTTCATCCGGGAGCCCGCCGTAACCGACAGACATATCCGTCGGATCCAGTTCGCAGACATTGCCGCCTGCTTCGATGGCATCCAGGATGGAACCCGTTTCCTTCAGCGTATGCCAGGCGGGTTTAAGGACTTTGGCGGCCCAGTCTTCCCCGCGGCTGCAGAGGATCATGGGCTCGAAGTCCTGATTGGGGATAAAACGGTTTCTTGTTTCGACCAGGTGATGCAGCACCGGCGCGCTGATGCCCATGAGGCCCATGGATTGCAGGAAATTCCGTCGTTTGTTCATATACACGCGTGACTGGTTGGTTGTTTGTTTGTTGAATCGTTTATTGCTGTGCAGGTGCCATACCGGGCTGATAAAACTTAAATCCGGTTTTTGTCTTTTCGTCATCGACCATCGTCTTGACATCGCGGAGCAGTTGCTTCGCATCAAACAGGATTCCATCCTTGATCGTATACAGGACGCCCCCGACGCGGACCACACGGTTGTCATCCGTGAGTTTGATCGCACCGGTCCCATAGAGGCAGGAGAGATTTTCCAGGGGGTTCTGTTCAAGGATGAAAAGATCCGCCAGTTTGCCGGGCTCAAGGCTCCCGATTTCCTTGTCGACGCCCAGGGCTTCTGCTCCGCTGAGCGTGGCCGAACGGATCACCTCCAGGGGATGAAAACCCGCTTCCCGGAGGAGTTCCAGTTCGCGGATGAAAGCAAACCCGTAGAGTTCGAAGATGTACCCGTTATCAGAACCGGCGGTGACACGTCCCCCACGGTTTTTGTATTCATTGACAAACGTCATCCAGAGCCTGTAATTCTCCTTCCAGGCCACTTCCTGTTCTGTGCCCCAGTAATGCCAGTAAGAACCATGGGAAACCCGGCTTGGCTGGAAAAATTCCCAGAGTTTGGGCATCGTATAGATCTCATGCCATTCGAGGCGCCTGGCGCGGTGCAGGTCACGGCTCGCTTCGTAGATGTTGAAGGTAGGATCGATCGTAAAGTCCAGGGCGAGCAATTCATCCATGACCTTATTCCAGTGCTCCGAGTAGGGTGGAGCCGCCTGTTTCCACAGTTTGCCGGCTTCTTCAAAACGATCCTGCTCATCCTGGTAGTTGTAATCCAGGGGATATTGCTGCACGGTCTTATCGTCAAACAACGCTTCGGGGAGACCATACCAATGCTCCATGGTGGTGAGGCCCGCGCGCGCGCTGTGGAGGACATTCCAGCGGGCGACATTGAGTTGAGCATGATGACAGGCGGACCGTAATCCGAGTCTTTTATTTTCTTCCAGCGCAGCCTGCATCACCTCCGGAGCCGCGCCGAAAAATTTAACACCATCTGCTCCGTTTTTGGCGTTTTGCTGGACCCAGGCACGGGCGCCGGCGGCATCGGTGATCGGATCATCTGAGCCCATGCCGAAAAAGGCGTAGGCATAGATCCGGGGAGCGGTAATGCGATTTTCCGCACTCCGTTTCTTTTCATTCAGGGTCCAGGCCAAGCCATTGCCGGATCCGGGATCACGGATCGTCGTGATGCCATGCGCAAGCCACAGCTTATAGACATATTCCCCGGTCACATCATCCGCGGTGCCACCGATATGGCCATGCATGTCAATAAAACCCGGTAAGGCATACATGCCCTCTGCCTGGATTTCAAAACCTCCCGCCTCCAGTTTTGGCCGGCTGTCCGGATCGATCGGCACACCCGGTGATCCGACGCGCGCGAGTTTTTTGATGCGGTTATCCTCGATGACGATATCAATCGGGCCAAAGGGAGGAGCACCGGTACCATCGATCACGGTTACGCCCCGGATGATGAGCTGTTTATACGGGCCGGTCCCTTCATGCCGGTCCGGCGCTGGTTTCATCTGCGCGGTGCAGTAAGCGATCGGAATGCCAAGAATGATCAGGAGCAGCAAAGATGACTTCATGAGCCTGGTTGTAGTGTAGCAAGATAAAAAAAGAGCCCGATCCCGATAATTATCGGGTCGGGCTCTCTCGTGATCAATTGATTTGGGAATCAGTTGTTATTTGCCGGTCAGCTCGGCGACGAGCCGGTCCGCTTTGTAAATATAGCGAAGTGCGGAGACAATCCCGCCGGCATGCACCGCCACGGTCCGGTTATTCTTTTCATCGAAGATGAATTTGCCGGGCAACGATTCAATGTTGCCATCAAAGACCAGGCCGACCACTTCGCGGTTGACGTTGATGATCGGGCTGCCTGAATTGCCGCCGATGATATCCGCCGTGCAGATAAAGTTCATGGGAGACTTCAGCAGTTCCATGGGAGGATTTTTCCAGCGATCCGGGAGGGACCAGGGGAATTTTCCATCGTTCGACTCATAACGGTCATACATCCCGTAATACGTGGTCTTGATTGGAGCGGTTGTTCCGTTGTACTCGTAGTTCTTGACGATCCCGTCTGAGATACGGAGTGTGAAGGTGGCATCGGGAGGCAGGGCATTGCCATACACTTTGAAAACCTCACCGGCAACTTTCTGTTCGATTTGTTTCCTTACCGGGCCGGTTGACTGGAACGCCGTCACGGCTTTCTGGAATTCCTCACCCAGCAATTGCGCTGCTTCGATCAGCGGATCCTTCTTGCGCAGGAATTTCTTGGTTGATTTGTCCAGGAGTTTATTCAGATCTTTCTCATCCGCGAAGACGGTCTTCGCAAGAATGTCTCCTGCCGCCTGCTCCGGAGTACGGCCGTCCAGGATGGTGCGGATATACTGATCATCCGGCTGGGCAAAACGGTTCACTTCACTGAGGACCATGGTGAACCCCTTGGCCGCATCAGGGTCATTAACCGCATTGGCCAACTGGCTCATTTTGTTTTCCAGTCCTTCGAGTTCCGGATTTTCCGGGTTGGCGCTTGCCTTCTTCATGTAGTCATTGATCGTGTACATGAGCGGCAGGATGTCCCCGGAGTATGGGGATGGCGCAAGAAACTGGATTTCGGAAGCGTACTTGTTGAGTGTGTTGTAGTACTTGGCGAGATCGTCCCAATAGGTCTTACCAGTGGCATTGGCACGGATCTTCTGTTCCATTTTTACTTTGCGCGCAAACAATTCCGGATCATTGAGACCATCCAGCGTCCCTTGCGTGGCTTTCAGGCTGTTGGACAGGCTGAAGATTTCATTCTTG
Organism: uncultured Saprospiraceae bacterium; assembly: GCA_964617515.1. Lineage (GTDB taxonomy): Bacteria > Bacteroidota > Bacteroidia > Chitinophagales > Saprospiraceae > Opimibacter. Next base: position 67,586 of record CAZTXO010000015.1, read on the forward strand.
GTATCGTCGTTGGGATTTTTAGCGTAATCATCCTGGAGCAATTTCATGCGGTCGGACAGGAAGGCTACGGTGACGGGGTAGCGGTAATCGCGGTCGTATTCCAGTTGGGCTACGGTACGGTAGCGTTCGGTCGACCCGGGATTACCGATGACAAAGACCGGCGTACCATCTTTGATTCCATCCGTATTGAATTTGAAATAGTGGTCCCGGGTGTCGAGTGGCTGGCCATTATCATCATACACGCGCCAGAAGGTGCAGTCGAG
>CAZTXO010000016.1:0-3511 GCA_964617515.1 uncultured Saprospiraceae bacterium
GCTTCGGCGAGCGAAGGCGGAGGAGGAGGGATTCGAACCCCCGAAGGCTTTTACACCTTGCCGGTTTTCAAGACCGGTGCTATCAACCACTCTGCCACTCCTCCTGGAAGGCTGTTTGGGGTCGCAAATATACACGTTTAACGGGTCTCCGGAAGCAGCTGTGATTGGACCTTTCATGCCCGCTCTGTATCTTCATCACTCAGCATTACCCTTCCATGCGTATGAAATACTTACTGACCGTCAGTGCCTTCTTCTTCTCACACCTTCTGCTGGCCCAGGTTCCCTCCGGTTGGGATGGAAGTTTTGAAGGCAATATTCTCGGTGTGCAGGCCACCCTCAGCGGAAAGCAAAGTGGCGCCCTGTGGACTGCCACCCTCGACGTTTCCGGCTATCTGATCGACATCGAGGGATCCATCACTTCGGAACAATGCAGTGGTACGATGACAGACCCCCAGACAAAAGAAACTTCTCCTTTTACTGCTCAAGTATCCGGCAACCAGATCAACATCCACCTACATGACATCAATCCCCTGACTGGACAGGTGGAGGATATGCGTTTCGCGTTCACCCGGTCCACTACAACACCAGCGGAAACACCATCCCGCTCAAGCGCCATCGTCGCGGGCGCAGATCCCGCCAAACTGGATCGCGCACTTTTCGGATTATGGCGATACACTGATACCTACGTCAGTGGTGAATACAGTTTCGCCACAGACTATTTTATCCAGTTCAATCCCGACGGTGTGATCCTGATCACCAACGGCCGTGCAGCAGGCGGGGGACCCACTTCATCCATCGTCTCCGGAGAAGCCGACACCCATGAAGGCATCTGGAAAGCGGAAAACAAAACACTTTGGGTCCGGGATGCAGAAAATCCGTGGCAGATCTATGCCCGTTATGCGGTGGATGGAAACTCGATGCTGCTCACCTATAACAACGGAAACAAACAGGTTTGGGAACGACTCTAGTCTTCCCGCTTCCGTCTTCCGTCTTCTGCCTTCCATCCCCCACGCCGAAAGCACCGAGATCACCCCACCGGCTGATTATCATCATTTTTCCCTGTCTTGCCCGGCAATAATTTTATTATCCTGAATCCTATATCGGGATCAGTGTATCTATAAAATCACGAAGAATGGAAACGGTACTCGAACCCATCACGGCCATGCCCCGCATCGGGGAAGCGGCACCATCTTTTAAAGCAATCACGACACAAGGCCCGGTCAATTTTCCGGGCGATTACAAAGGAAGCTGGGTAATCCTGTTTAGCCACCCGGCCGACTTCACGCCTGTCTGCACTTCTGAATTCATGACCTTCGCCAGGATGGAAGACAAGTTCAACCAGGCCAATTGCAAACTCGTCGGCCTATCCGTCGACGGCTTGTACAGCCATATCGCCTGGCTGCGAACCATCAAGGACAAGATCCAGTACAAGGACATGAAAAACATCGAAGTGAAATTCCCGCTGGTCGAGGATATCACGATGGATGTGGCGCGGAAGTACGGCATGCTCATGCCGGGGGAAAGCAATACGAAAGCTGTCCGGGCCGTGTTTTTCATCGATCCGAAAGGCATCATCCGGGCCATCATCTACTATCCGCTCACCCTGGGCCGGAACTTCGAAGAAATCTACCGGGCCCTGATTGCCATGCAGACGGCGGACGCCTTCGCCGTCGCCACGCCGGCCGACTGGCAACCGGGAGAGGATGTGATCGTCCCCACAGCGGGTTCCTGCGGAATCGCCAAAGAGCGGATGGAGAAAGCGGAGGATATGAAATGTTATGATTGGTTTTTCTGCACGAAAAAACTGGATAAAGCCACCCTGCTGAAAACCATCATGAAAAACTGAAGCCGGTCAAGCAGCCCGAAAGGAACTTCCGGTATCTATGCTAAATGATTACAGGTTTGAGCCCTTGCATTTCCTGTGCAGGGGCTCTTTTCTTTCCTGGCAGACCGTCCTTTTCCCCGGCACCGACTAATCAATTACCTTTGAATACACGCACCATTTATCCAAGGCGATATGAAACATTCCTTTTCCTCCACTACCCTTCTCCTGTCGTTCTGCTTTTTAATCCCCTTGGCTTCGCCTTTCAGCCTCATGGCCCAGGTTGACTGGGACCCGGCGATACCCGTGGCGGGTTCTTCTTTTGGCAATAATCATCCACGCGTTACGGCCGACCGGGCAGGCAATCCACTCGTGCTTTGGAGCGAAGGAAATGATGTCTTCCTGGCCCGCTGGAACGGACTGAGTTTTACCATGCCGAGGAAACTCAACCCGGACGGGATCACCGTCGCCAACGCGGATTGGATGGGGCCCGATATCGCCGCCCATGGGGATACGGTATATGTGGTGTACAAAGAAACACCGGAGGACCAGGCGAACAAACACATCTGGTGCCGGCGTTCGACCGATGGCGGACTTACCTTTGACGATCCCGTCCAGGTAGAAAATGCCGGAGACAGCAAATCCCGTTTCCCGGCCGTGACCACGGATGCACTCGGGCACCCGGTGATCGCGTTTATGAAATTCAATTCGGTATTTGGCGAAGCCCGCTGGGTAGTCACCCGTTCCTTTGACTGGGGCACCACCTTCACCCCCGATATCCTGGCCAGCGGATGGAGCGGACCGGCCTCTGATGTATGCGATTGCTGTCCCGGGACGATCACCTGCTCCGGAGATCGCGTAGCAGTGGTCTATCGGGACAATAATCAGAATATCCGCGACAGCTGGATCGGCCTCTCGAATGATGGAGGCGTGACCTTCACCACCGGGGCCAATGTGGACGGTCACAACTGGATGTTACAGTCCTGTCCGGCTACTGGTCCGGATGGCGTGATCGTCGGTGATACGCTCTACGCCACCTTTATGAATGGCGCCACAGGCAAATCGATCGTCTATCATAATAAAACCGCGCTTACAGATCTTGTCACTCCGCCTTCAACAGCGGTTCCCGGATCGGGTTCCGGGTTACAACAAAATTATTCGCGCATCGCTTCTTTCGGATCAGCCGTTGCCTTACTCTGGAGAAACACAGCCAATTCCGCCACCGGCCTGGATCTGATGTTTACAGCCGATATCCACGATGGTTTCCCTGCTTTCGCCGATACCCTTGCTTTTAGCCAGGTGGTCAACGGGGACGTAGCCGTCACGAAAGATCACATTCATGTCGTCTGGCAAAACAACAGCACAGGCGTGGTCAACTTCCGGACGGGCGAATATGAATCCAGGGTGGGCACAAAGGAAACACCCTCTGTTCAAAAGCTGAATTGCTATCCCAATCCCGCCTCCGACGCGTGGACGATCCGCTTAACTGACGCAAATCCCGAAGCAGTGATTCGGGTCATGGATCTGCAGGGTCGTGTTGTGCTGCGTTTGACAGCCGGGTATGGCCCGGAGATTCACATTCCTTGCCATGATTTGGTCCCAGGTATTTACCTGCTGCACGTGCAAAACGGTGATCAGGGCTATACGGGAAAGGCGGTAAAACGGTAAAGCCAACTTCGATCAACTGCC
>CAZTXO010000016.1:3611-4993 GCA_964617515.1 uncultured Saprospiraceae bacterium
ATCGGAGATAGCTATCGAAAATGTTTCCATGGCCAGCCCATCAATGGTCAACCAATCGGAGGCTGGATTCGGTGAAATCAGCCAGGGTCTTCCGCGGTTGTCCGGTTCCTGCACGGCCGTTGAACCACACCGGATGGCATCTATGTATTCCCAGACCCGGTCCAAAAACAGGATCGGCACCTCTCCTTCACTCGTAGCATTGCCCATGCGGATGAGGACGAGGCCCTCGCTTTTGGAGACGCACACGATCTGTCCATTTTTACCGATACCGGCGAACATATCGGGTGGCGCATGCGGGGCTAAGGAGCCGGGGAACACAAACTGAAGTGTCGGCAGCATGAAGGAAGGCTTGCCGTTGAGCCACCAGAGGTACCCATAGGAACGATTGAGATTTTGCGATGTCCTGGTCATCTGGTGGAGATAGGCGGTATCCTCCATCACAGTGGTTGCATTCCATACACCATCGTTTTGCATCAGCAGTCCGAACCGCGCCATGCTGCGGGCATTGCTGAAATAGACATTGTCATAGCCCAGGGTCAGCCATAGTCCGTTCATGCCCGTCAGGTTTTTCAAGCGTGTTTGTGTATAGGTGTTGATGGGCATGCCGGTGGCATTTTCCAGCACCCCTTCGAGAAGCGTATAGGGTGCATTGTGATAGGCCCACCGCGTACCGGGTGTCGCCAGGCATTGAAGGCAGGTGTCGAGCAGGCAATGATTATCTGCCACCCCATCATCCAGCCCGGAGGTCATGGTCAATTGATGGCGGATGGTGATCGCCTGTTCGCTGAGACTGTCACAAGAGGTCCATCCTGCTCCGAGGTAAGCCGCCGAGGGATCATCGATGGACAGAAATCCTTCTTCCAGCGCTTTACCCACGAGGAAGGAGGTAAGGGTCTTGCCGGCGGACGCCCAATACCAGATACTGTCCCTCGTGAAGGCATCAAAATATTTCTCCAGGACGATCCTGCCATCCCGGAGGACGATAAAGGCTTTGCTGTTTTGCTCTTGCAGATAATCATAGAGCGGTTGTATTTCCTCCGTGCACCAGCCGAGGGAAGAGGGCGAAAGGGTATCCCACAATGCGGCACCATTGAGTGGTGGAAAATACAGGGACTGCGACCAGCCGGTTTGGCATACGGCCTGCATAGAAACTAAAAGAATGATCCATCGCTTGCTCATGCCGTATGACTTTAGACCATTCCTCCCCGGATTCGTTTAATGGCCATTCCAAATATCCGCCAATTATGGCATCACGCGCTCATTTTGCGCCTGGAGACCTCAGAGAAAACAGAGATATTTCCTCACCTTCTATCACCCCCATAACCTCCACAACCTTCATCACCTCTATAAACTCCATAACCATTATAACCTTTATAAGCTCT
>CAZTXO010000016.1:5093-26724 GCA_964617515.1 uncultured Saprospiraceae bacterium
ATAATCCCCTTCCGCGGCCTAGCACAGCATCCCGCTCACCTACCATCGCCTATATGGCCATGTAAGGCAGTCAACGCTAAATAACTTGGGATAATCTGAAATTCCACGGCGCCCGGATCTTGATCTTGGCATCATTGGCCAGTGGTGTATAATCCTTCCCATCACGGGGGCAATGCAGGGGAATGCCCCTCGCATCCGTCTGTGGAATGTCAGATGCGACAAAGACTTCGCTGCAGGAAGCCGGCTGTAAAGGCCCGGCGGCAACGAGCAGGGCGATCATCGCTTCGCAATTTTCTTTTTTAAAAAAAGCGCCTCTCCCCGTCTCCGTCGTCCCAAGGCTGGTCAGTGTGCCGTCAATCCAGACTTCTTCGATGAGTTGGGCCTGTGCTTCACGGTTAAAGTCAAGCCAGTCCGTGGTGCCGCGGTTGAGCTCGGCGATCCAGTCGTATGCTTCTCCCGGCACGCAGGGTGTGGTGGTGCTGCGACCATAGATCCATTGCGCGCCGATGGCTTCGGAAAGGTAGCAGCTGCCAAACGTCTGGTATTGCCACACGTGCACGGATTCATGCACGAGCGTCTCGATGGTCAGCGCCAGGTTAGGCGCATTGGTATAGATCGTATTGTTGAGCGTAAAGGTGGTCTGCACCATACCGCTCGTCGACTTGATCCGGATATTATAGAGGGCCAGGGATCGTTGATAGAGTTCACCGAGGATGGACTTTTCCTCTTTGGTCAACGGACGATCCTGGTTGATAAACGGCACCAGGCGGTGCAGCAGGGAAAGCAGGGTACCGAGGATGGAGACGACCGCACCGGCAATACCGTTCCATATATCCAGGAGTCCTTCGAGTAACACATCCCAATGGAAAGTGATCAGTCCCCCGATGATCTTGACCAATCCGCCAAGGATCCCACCGATGATTCCGGTAATCCCTTTCAGCACCGCGCCGATAAAATTGGTGACCCCGGCTATGATGGCACCCAGCCATGCATCAAAGCCTTTGATAAATCCGCCTATGAAGGGAATCTGGCCGAGGAAATTTCCAACCGCATTAAAGCCATCCTGGATGCCGTTGCCTGCCGTTTCAACGATGTCGGAAGCAAATTCTCCCACAGCATTCACGACGGTCTCCACACCATCACCAACGGCTTCCGCACCATCGGCGACGGCATCCCCAACATCACTTAAGAAGTTACCAACGTCCTCGAAAAGTCCCATTTCATTTTCTTTACGTTTATCTCATATCCCGGCGAAATATTGCCGCCGGGTCGACCGGGGCGTATTTCCAAAACTATCACTCCACCAGTCATCCGTCCGTAACGGTTTGGGCGGCTCATCCGGCTTACGCCATTTGAGCGATTCGCGGAAAGCGAAATGACTAAAGAGGCGCATATACTCCCCGAGGTAGATATCCGCCACGCGCAGGTTGTCCGCGATGACCAACATGTTCTCATCATTTTCCTCTGTCGAGGCATCACTGAAATTGGCCGAACCCGTGATGACCACCGGATGCCCGCTCAGCGGATCGATCAGCATGAATTTATTATGGACGTACCGCACATTTGAATTCAATCCGGTGAGCCTTTCCTTCACCCATCCGTCATATTCGTTCGTCCGGATAAACTCGCCGATGGCAAATATATTTTCCGGGATATTGCGCAGGGACTGGATCTCTGCCAACTCAGCATCCTTTTCCGGTCCGTCCTTCATGGGCCGGGTCGCCTTTTCCATCAGGGCAAAGCGCAAGCCTGCAGTACTCTGGCGATAGACATCCTTGAAGACTATATTCATCCCGAAGGCAAACGTCATGAATAATCCCTTTTGCGCGGACATGGCTAACTGACTGTACAGGGTCAGCGCGTCCAGGGATTCGCGCGGACTGAAGATGCAGCTTGCTCCCTCGTCCAGGGGTACCGCCGGTAAAGGCGTCAGCGCTTCCACGTCCTTCCGCGTGTCTCTGACGGTCGGATCGCCGTGGAGGATCTTCCAGTAGTCATGGTATTTTTCCGCGATGACCGGATCCTGCAGGACGACATGCGCGACATTGGAATGACCGAAAATGCCTCCTTCTGAAAAATTCATTCCCCCGGTCCAGACAGAGACCGGCTGACCCTGGTCCAGCTTGACGATAAATTTATTGTGGGAGATATATGAGACCCCCTCCGTCCTGGGTGTGCAATAGGCATCCAGTTGCGCCACGCCGATCTCCCTTTCATTGGACTCCCGCGGTTCCTTTTTGCGCGCGTCATACACCACCTGCACATCCACACCCCTGTCAATGGCCTGACGGAGCATAGCCAAAAAAGGCGGATAATGGAATTCATAGGCCGCGATCCGTAAGGCATGGCGACCCGCCACACAGGTGTTGACGTACGCATCGAGGGCTTCATAAATGCCCCGGGACAGCCACTCGTACGCTTTCAGGTTAGGTACATCCTTCGGACTATGGTTGCCAAACCGCCGGATGTATTCCTGGGAAGCGGCGGTACCGCGATTAAAATATACATGATGGTCCTCCGCTTCCACCTTTTCCGTCATGATCTCCAGTTGAACTTCCGCCAGGGGCTCCAGCTGATACGGTGTCCCCCGGAGTGCCGTGATGGTATAGGTATAGTGATAGCCCGGCTTGGCGGAATAGTCCGCCCATTGGAAACTCTGGATCGGATGATTTTTGGTCGAATACAGGGAACCGGGCGGAAATCCGGGATCTGTCTCGGAAAACGCCTTCATCCCCTCCAGGTAATAGGCTTCGTTTTCGACATGGTCCACTCGGTGAATCGAAAAACCCAATAAGCCCTGACATTGTGCTTCGGGCAAATCGAAACCGAACATAACGACATACGTTCCGGCAATGGCATTGACGGTCAATCCGTCGGTTGTTTTTGAAAGTCGCATAAGGAAGGTTATTTAAGGGTTGTGGAATAAACAAAGCGTAGACAGGCGCGCGGGCAGCCATCATCACCTGGCTAACTCCGGTCGGCTGGCATGATCCATAAGACTTTTCCGGGCAGATATGCAGGTTTTGTGGGGCAATCTTCCCTAAAGAAGAAATATACTCAATTCTTTACAGAATGCCCTCAGGAAAAATGCACGACCCAACGAAACCAGCGAAGGAAAGCAGGGTCCATGGAGGAAATCCGGTTTGTACTGATGATCCCAATACCGCTGGTGCTTTCAAACTTCTGCAGGAGGTAATTCACCTCTATATTGGCATAGCGGTCATGACTATCCCGTACCTCCGTTCGTTTCCCGAAGAGCGCATCCGCCTCGTCAAAAAATAAGATCCGGTCTTTCTGGCGTAAACGCCCAAACATGCGACTGAGATTTTTCTCGGTCTCACCGATATATTGGCTGACGACAACCTTCAGATCTACCCGGTACAGGGGAAGCCCGATTTCCCCGGCCAACACTTCCGCTGAGATCCTCTTAGCCGTTCCATCTTCGCCGTCAAAGAGCACCCATACCGCTTGTTCACCAGAATCCTTTTTTTGAAACACCCATTCGCTGAGAGAGCCAGTGCGCTGCCGAACAAAAGAAACGATATCGCGCAGTTGCTCCAGGGTCGCTGCCGGGACCAGCAGATCTTTCCAGGCCGATTTCGGTTTTATTTCCTGTATCAATTATCTTATTAGGTTGATAAAAAGCTGCTTTATTTTTCCCGGCGGGAACCCTGCAAAATAAACCGGATCGGCAGGATATAGTAACTGGCGACCGGCAAACCATCTTCACGCGCCGGAATCCAGTCCGGCATGAGGCTTACCACCCGGAGGGCCTCTGCATCACATTCCCTTGAAACATGCTTGAGTACTACCGGGTTCTCCATCTTGCCAGTCTCCGAGATAACGAATTGAACCACGACAATCCCCTGGACGCCATTTTCCCGGGCCAATGCGGGATAACGGATATGTTGAATGATACGCCTGAACATCAGGCTATCCGAACATTTCTTCAACTCACTTTCAGGCAATGTGGGATCGCATCCCGGAAAACTGGCTTGCACATCCGGTACATGGAAAATCCAGTCTGAGCGACTGCTGTCCAATACTTCCTCCTGAAGCATGCACCAGGTCCCGTGGTATTTTACCAGAGCTGAACCGTCCCTGGCTACATGATCGATTTCTTCGTATTGGAAAGGAATAAACCGGGCACCCACGCTGTCCAATGCGCCATAGTACCCGTCCTTTTTTGCAATGAACCACAGGCCTGAAGTAAAAGCAAGCTGATCGTAGACACAGGGAATAAACAAGTCTCCAACGGGATTGATTGCGCCCCAATGCTCGTCCTCCCGGACGCGGTAATAACCACGCGTGCCCTGATCAAGTGTGTCGAAACGGAAATCCTGCACCATTTTCTTCCCCCGGAAAAATCCATACTTCCCTTGCTTTTCTTTGGGCTGCAGAGATTGACCTGTCACCGGGTGCCAGGAAGCCAGCACGATTGAAAAAAATACCAGACTAAAGCGGAGATACGGTTTCATCGAAACTAATTATGGGGTTTGGTTTGACTCATCATCCGGGATAACCTGCCCGACAAACAAGAGCGCTTTGGTCGCCGGTATGCCGATATGCATTTCCCGCATGCCATACGGCTGATCAAAAGGTACTTTCACCTGGAGATGAGCCACCTTGTCCCGGATGTCCTCCCACAGTGCGTCCACATCATCCACCTCCAGATAGACTTCCATTTGCCCGATGGCTTCTCCGGCACGGAGCAAATGCACGGTCCGGTCATGGCGCCCATAGATCGCATATTCCGGTGTGTCCATGATCGTGCGGAAGCCGAGCAGCTCCGAAAAAAACAAACCGGTTTCCTTCAGATCAAAAGAAGGGATCATCGGCGAAAGATATAAGGCCTTGTATGTCATAATCCGATAAAAACCCGGAGAATGGTTTTGGTCTTGGGTAATGATTGATGGCCCTGACAAGATAAGACACAAAACGGAGTTTTGCAGACACGCGGACGAATGCATCCCCCGGCTTACAGGACTAAGGCACTCGGGGGAGACTGGGATCGCTGCTAGTAGACGATTGTTTGAATAGCGTGGGCAGGAATATCCTGCTCGACAACCTGCATGCCGACAAACAACTTATAATGAATCGCAGCACCACCAGGGTTCATGACCACGGTGGCTGCCCGGCCATCCACATTGAGGAAAGTCGTGGCCATGAGGGCACTTCGGCTGGCCGTGGTACTCAGACGCACGGCACCCGGGCGAATGAACCTGGAAAAATGGCCGATATAATAATACGAGGGCGTGTAGATCAACTGACCGGTGCGCGTATCGGCATGCACGGGCGCGAAACACCAATTACCGACATGATTGGGACCACCGGCCTGGTCGAGCAGGATGTTCCAGTCGGTCCAGGCTTCCGTCCCCTGGTTGAAATCCTGGATCATCGAGCGTCCATAGCGTTCCGCATTCGGCCAGTATTGATACCGCGTGGAATCGAATTTCTCATTGCAGCCCTCCGTAAAGATGAGGTGCCGGTCCGGGTATGAGGCATGGACTTCGCCCACGTTGGCAAACATCGGGTCACCGCCGGTCCAGGTTTCATACCAGTGAAAACCTATGCCCCATACAAACCTGGCAGCTTCCGGATCACCCAGGATCACATTGACGCGCTGATGGATGAGATCGCGGTTGTGATCCCAAACGATAATCCGGACATCTTTCAGTCCCTCCTTCTCCAGGGTCGGACCTAAATGATCTTTCAGGAAATCCCGCTCCTCTTCTGCTGTATAGATGCAGGACTCCCAACGCTGCGTCGCCATCGGCTCATTCTGCACGGATATCCCCCAGACCGGGATCCCTTCTGCCGCATAGGCTTTGATAAACCTCGCGTAATACATGGCCCATGCCGGCGCATATTCGGCTAATAGCTTCCCTCCTTTCAACATGCTGCCATTGTCTTTCATAAAAGCGGGCGGACTCCATGGACTGGCATAGCAGATGACCTCATGATCTGTGGCAGACAGTATTTGTTTGATCATCGGGATACGGTAGGCCTGATCATGGGCGATGGAGAAGCTCTTCAATTCCCTGTCTCCTTCTTCCACGTACGTATAGCTCGCGCTGCTGAAATCGCAACTGTGGATCGTCGTCCGGAGGAGGTTGTACCCGATCCCTTCCTGTGTGTCAAAGTATTTTTTCAATAACTCCTGCTTTCTCGCTTCCGGCAATGCCGCGTATACTTCCGCAGCGGCGTCTGTCACCGCAGCGCCGATGCCCATGAAGGACTGGTACCGCTTGTCCGGGTTGACGAAGACGGCGATCTCTGTTTCGAGGGGCTGCTGAGCCGCCGAGAAAGCAAGGGTACCGGTCTTCGTCAACCGGTATTCCGTACTGTCCGCGGTGGTGTAGACCACGGCTTCCCTGCCCTCCGCCGTAAATGCAGGACCGGAAGAAGCGACCGGATGGGATGGCTGGCAACTATAGATCGTCGCTGCGAACAGAAAGAAGGAGCAATAGTGTTTCATAAACGCATCGTTATTGCCACATGGGCCTGGTCATTTTCGGTAGTCGCCATGGCAAGATAAAATCATCCTATTACCAGACAAAGGTCCCTACCGTGCCCGCATGCAGCGACGCGGTGATCCACCGGTCCCCGGCATGGATATTGAAAAATTGTTGCTGGCCGGTTTCATTGAGCACGATCAGCGCGATCTTTCCATCCGGCCGCTGAAAAGCCACGTTGTGCAAATTGGCAGGCGCTGAACTGCCGACGCGAACCGATCCCGGCGGGACAAATTTGGCGGCGTGGGCGATGATGTAGTAACTGACATTTTTAGTCACGGCCGACCCGTCAATGATCAGGGCTCCTTTACACTGCGTGCAGCCGCCGGGCGTGTGCGGATTGAAGGAGGGATCACTCGCCAGGTTCCATTCGAGGGCTACATGACTCCAGTTACGCATCGTCCCGATGATCACGTTTTTGATATGCCAGAAGAGATCCCCCTCAAACGACGAGGTGGATCCTGTCCATTGTTCCGTGAAGTAAAGGGCTTTGTCCGGATGCGCATCATGCACCGCGGTCAAAGCACTGACATCGCCATTGTACAAATGAAAAGCGGAGCCCTGCACGAAGGACCTGGCCGCGACATCATTGAGGATGGAAATCGGGTAACCCGGATTGTCGCAGTTATGATCCCAGATGATGATTTTCGTCTGCAACCCTGCTGCCTGTAAAGCCGGTCCCAGGTGATTTTTAATAAAATCCGCCTGTTGCGTGGATGACATCACCATGCTGGGATTGTTGCCGCCATGTTGCGGCTCATTTTGCGGCGTGACGGCGTCGATGTGAATCCCCCACGCCTGCATCGCCTGGATGTATTTCACAAAATACTGGGCGTAGACACTGTGGTATTCCGTTTTCAGATTTCCTCCGATGCTGTTGCCATTGGTTTTCATCCAGACCGGTGCACTCCACGGGGATCCCATGATCCGGATATCCGGGTTGATCGCCAGGATTTCCTTCAGCATGGGGATCAGATGCAGCGTATCACGTGACAGGCTGAAATGGCTCAGGGATGAATCTGTTTGTCCGGTGGGTATATCATCGTAACTGAAGACTACAGGATCCAGGTCCGATGCCCCGATCGAAACCCGGAGATAACTCACCTGGATCGAACTGTCCGTTTTGCCAAATAAGTCCCTGAGGATATTCGCCCTGGACACCGACTCCATCTGGTGCAGCAGCATGGCGCTTCCACCCGTCAGGGTATAACCAAATCCCTCGATGGACTGATAACGCTCCGAGGGACGGATCTCCAGCACCGGATAGCCCGTGTTTTCTCCTTCGGCGAAATCGATCGTTTTCCGGTACAGCAGGTTGACGCCATTCCCTGAAGTGGTATAGACTGCCACCGGTGCTTCCGTCGGGGTGACCGGGCCGTCATCTCCATTGGAGCAATTGCAGGCCATCGTTCCCGCGAGGAGGGCGGTAAGGCATTGGACGTAGGTTTTGAATTTCATGACACCGTGTTCTGGAAATCTGTTCTGTCAGAAAACATCCCTTGGGTTTTGTTTAATACCCCGGATTCTGTGTCAGGTTAGCATTCTTGTCGAGTTCCGCCTGCGGGATCGGCCAGACGAGTCGTTGCTGATTGAGCATATACCCGATTGGATTACCATCCGCTCCTTTAGCATTGTTGATCACCTCGATGGCCCTGCCGGTGCGTTTCAGATCATACCAGCGCACACCTTCAAAAGCAAGCTCCAGCCGGCGTTCTTTTTCAATCGCCAGGCGCATGGCAGCCTGCGTATTGGCGTTGGTCGGACCCAGGCTGACCCTGGCCCTGATCTGGTTGACCAGACCGGCGGCTCCGTTGAGATCCCCGAGTTCATTCAGGGCTTCGGCTTTCAGGAGCAGGATATCCGCGAGCCGGATGAAGATATAGTTCTGGCTGCCGTCCCCGCCGAAGTTGCGCCATTTGTTGATAAACGGGTAGTGGTTTTGCGGCCAATGCGGATCGGACCATAAGCCCGTCACATTGTCAAAGATGACCGAGGCATTTTTCCGGATATTGTCCCCTTCCGCATCAAAGGCGGCGACAAGATCATTGGCCGGCAGATTAAATTTTTTCCAATCCTTCCCGCGGAAGATGGTTACGCCCCAGTTGCCATCCGACGGGCCTCCTTCATAGTTGATTTCAAAGATGGATTCTGCCGAATTCTCCACGGAATTATTCCAGAGTTGCTCAAAGGTCGGAAGCAGGGAATAGCCACCCGCGATCACGGCATCACAATACTGATTGACTTTGGTCCAGTCATGCGGTTCTATCGTGGCATAGACTTTTGCCAGCATGGCATTGACCGCGCCGACTGTGGCATACCCTTTGTGCGGAGCTGTCACCCGGACACGCGTCAACGCCGTTTCGAGATCCTGGATGATCTGTGCGTACACCTCGGCGGTGGATGAACGTGCCGGGAAGATCTGGGCATAGATCTCCGCCAGTTTGTCGGCACTGATGGTGGTGACTTCCTGCAACTGCAATGGCACATCGCCCCAAAGCTGGACGAGCTGGAAGTACATGAAAGCGCGTATAAAACTGGCTTCGCCGATGATCTCCGCTTTGCGTTGCGGCGTGAGTGCGGCATCTGTTACGTCGTCCGCGTTGTTGATCACATTATTGACTTTACCGATGGTCGAGTAGAGATAGGCCCAGTCACGGCTCACGTTACGGTTGACCGCGTCGATCATATAATCATCGATCTGGAAATTGTCGGGATTGTCTCCGCCGGCATAGGCATCATCGGCCTGCGCATCGCCATTGACGTAATAGTCCAGCTGGTAATATTCGTTTTTGAAGTCCCCGTATGCGCCGGCAAGGGCGGCCTCCAGTTCGGCGGCAGAATGAAAATAAACCGAGTCCGCCGAAGAATTACCCACGGCGATGCTCTGGGAATGGGGTTCCAGTTCCAGGAAGTGATCGCAACCGTAGAAGCTGAGGAGGGATAAAGCGATGAGGAAGAAGCTATATTTTTTCATCGATTGATTTTTTAGAATTCCATCGTAAGACCAAAGGTGAGCGTGCGGGATTGCGGGTACGTACCGTAGTCGATTCCCAATTCCGTCGCGCTGCGACCAAAGGCATTGACCTCCGGATCGAAGCCGCTGTATTTCGTAAACGTCAACAGGTTCTCCCCCGTGACATACACCATCAGTTTCTGGAATTTTACGTTGCCGAATATCTCCGGGTTAATGGTGTAAGACAAGGTAGCGGATTTGAGGCGGAGGTACGAACCATCCTCCACAAAACGGCTGGAGTTGAGCACGTTTTTCACATTGCCGCCCCCGATGGCGCGTGGGATATCCGTGTTGCGGTTGTCCGGCGTCCATCGCCGCAGGACATCGACCGATTGATTCTTGCTGTCAAACATGCCCTCGAGATCAATCCGGGTGGCATTAAAAATAGCATTGCCCTGGCTGCCCTGGAGGAAGAGGTTCAGGCTGAAATTTTTCCATGAAAACGTGTTGGTCAGTCCATACGTAAAATCCGGGTTACCATCGCCAATGATCGTGCGGTCCCCAGGGTCAAACATGCCGTTGTTGTTGACATCGCGGTAGATGAGATCCCCTGTCTCCGGATCGACGCCATCGGAGATATACCCATAGAAAACGCCCAGTGGCAGGCCCTCTTTGACGATGGCCACATCCTGGTTGTTGCTGTAGATACGCCCGAAGAAATACACTTTCGTAAAATCCAGCGAAAGCACCTTGTTTTTGTTGAAGGAAATATTGAAATCCGTCGTCCAGCGTAATGCGCCGGTTGTATTGACGGAGGAGAGCGTAAACTCCACCCCTTTATTTTCGATCGTACCGGCATTGGTCTGAATCGTCGTGATGGGCAACGAATTGGAGAGCTGCACATTGAGCAGCACATCATTCGTCTTTTTGATATACCCGTCGACGGTGAAATTGAACTTCCCTTTCCAGAGGGAAAGGTCGATCCCCACGTTGGATTGCGTGGTCGTTTCCCACCGTAGATCAGGATTGCCATAGGTCACCTGCACCGAAGCCGGACCGGACAAGGGATTGGTTGGGGTGCGGCGATAATAAGACACGAGTCCGTAGCGGGCATAATTGGGGATGCCTTCCTGGTTACCGTTTTTGCCCCAACCGACACGCAACTTCATGTCATAGATCGCTTCGATATGTTGCATGAACGGTTCTGCGGAGAGGCGCCATCCAAGCGATACCGAAGGCATGGTGCCCCAGGGATTGGCGAGTTTGGAGGAACCATCCCGGCGAAGGGAGGCCGTGAGCAGGTATTTGCTCCTGTAGTCATAAGTGACGCGACCAAAGAAGGACGCCAGCGACCATTCCTGGACATCGGTCGAGCCGGTGATCACATTGGCCGCATTGAGGGTATGCACGTCGATGTCTGCGGGGTAATCCGTACCATAGAGATAGGAATCGCTCCATATGGAATTTTGGATACTGCTTCCGATGAGGAAGGAGACATGATGATCCTCCCGGAAGGAAGTGGTATAGTTGGCGGTATTTTCCCAAAGCCAGATCGTGTTATTGGATTTGTCCGCCTGCCCGATGCCATGATTATTGCGGCCGTAGTTCGTCTTGAAGGGATCGAGGTAATAGTCCCATTGATGGGCATTGATGTCGGCGCCGAAATTCGTTTTGACGGAAAGGCCTTTGACCAGCGTCGCTTCAGCATGGATGTTTCCCAGTAACCGCGTGTCAATCGCTTCCTGGTCCGCGCCAAACATATACGCGATCGGATTCTCCCACGATGGCTGGAAAGGATTGGGATCATAGCGGTCCGGGTGATTTTCGTCATAGATATGAAGGAACGGAGGAGTATTGAGCGCGCTCATGATGACACCACCCCGGCCGCTGCTGGCGTTGTCCGGTGTGTCCTGGGTGCCGGAGCGCAGTATATTCATATTGAAACCCACCTTGAGCCAATCGTTGGCCTGGTTGTCGAGATTGAGTCGCAAGGAGTAGCGTTCGAAGGTGGCTGGCTTAGCAATACCGGCCTGGTTGAGATAATTGACCGAGACAAGGTAACGCGTCGCGGCTGTGCCACCCTGGAAGCTGAGCTGATAACTTTGATTGGTGCCAATGCCGAAGGTTTCGTCCTGCCAGTCTGTATAGCCGGTAGCGGCGGGATCCAGTGATCCGGGGATGATTTCATTGATGAGATCACGATATTGTTTGGTGGTCAGGGTCTCGATGGTCTTGCGGATATCCGACACGCCATAGTATGCGTTGAAAGATATCCTGGAGGCGCCATCGACTCCGCGCTTTGTCGTGATGAGGACTACGCCGTTGGCTGCCCGGGCGCCATAGATGGCAGCCGACGAGGCATCTTTGAGTACAGTCATGGTCGCGATGTCAACGGGGTTGAGACCACGGATATCGGTGGTCGGCACACCATCGACCACATAGAGCGGTTCATTTCCGGCCAGGACGGAGGTCGTCCCGCGCACGCGGACGGCGATATCATTACCGGGTTTGCCGGAGGGCCGCACCACTTGCACCCCGGCCGCCTGGCCCTGCAGGGCTTCGGCAGCTGAGACCATCGGGCGATTGCGGATTTTATCTTCCCCGACCACCACCACGGCGGTGGTCACATCTGCTTTCTTTTGCTGACCATAGCCGATGACGATGACATCATTGAGATTGACATTGGCCACCTGCATGACCACATTGACCGTAGTCTGGCCCTGGAGGACCACCTCCACCGTTTCCATACCGGTGAAGGAAAATTCGAGGATCCCTTCCGTGGCCTCGATGCTGTACAGGCCATCCACATCGGTGATGGTACCATTCGTGGTGCCTTTGACCACGACCACTGCCCCGATCACCGGGAGGCCTGTGGCATCGGTCACCTTGCCGGTGATCTGGGCCTGTGCGGCCATCATACCCAACATCAGGAGAAGGGTGAAAACAGATTTGATCATACGATTTGCGTTGCTTTGAATGGGGTGAAGAGAATCATTCGTTTCGTATTCGGAGATGAAACGGGCACTATCCTTAAAAGAAACGGGAAGCGGTGTGGGCAGAAGAGCCAGGTAAGTGGCAGACAGGTGTTCTCATGTTGCGATGCCTGCCACTTCCTGACCGATCAAAAAAACGTATCAACGTACCAGTACCATCGACCAGGCGGCAGAGCCGTTGTGGCCGGTCGAAATGTCAACGGAAATGGTCAACGTTTCGGTTGTGCCATCATTGACATAGCTCATCACTTCGTATTGGTTGGATGGCAGTCCACCGTTGGGCGGATTCGCGCCATTGGTGTTTTCACCACCATAATAGCCTTTGTAAAATCCGACGAAAGCTGCCCCGGTGGCACCATTGGTCACCGTGATGATCGGGCGGCCGGAAGGTGAACTGGTAGCCGGTGTAAACGACCAGGTATGAACAGCGGATCCAAAGGCGGCACCATTACCACTGGCGGCGACCATGGCATCTGTCCAGCATCCGTTGGGGCTGCCCATGTAACCATCATTGCGCGCGTCGCCGTTGGTCTTGTATTCATACGACTTGTCGGCATTGAATATGAATTCATCATTGACGATGCATGACCAGTCGTCACCGCCGGTACCCCCGCCACTCAGAAAATCAGCCGGTACCTGCCACCAATCGGGGCTGCCCAGCGCCGGTCCAACGAAAATGGACTGAGCCGCATTGCGGATATGCCAGGCCGGGCCGGCCAGGTCGCTTTCACTCATCTCGCCGGAAATTGTCACATCATGATGCGATTGCGCGGAAGCCCCTCCCCGCGTTGCCGTGAGCGTGATCGTATACAATCCAGCGGATACATAGTTGTGCACCGGACTGACCTCGGTGGAGGTAGTGCCATCGCCAAAATCCCAGAGATAGCTCGTGGCATCATAGGAGAGATTGGTCAGGGTGGCGGTTTTCTGCGCTACGTCTACCTGGAAACCGGATACCGGAGGTTCATCCGCCGGGTTGTCATAGTGGACCAGGATGATTTTCCAATACGCATCATCCACGCCGCTGGTATTACCGGCCCATTTGTAGTTGGACACCAGGATCATGGTGTCTGTAGACCCCTCAGAGAGTTTTTCAATATCAAGCGTAACAGAGAGTTGCGGCACGCTGACCTCGGCATCCGTGCCGATCTTTTGCAGACCGATGAAGGCGCCCAGTCCCGCTACCGTGAGCTGTGTGCTGGTCAGGGTAAAGGTGTGCACGCCATCTCCGAAGGCAGAGAGATCACTGCCGCCGGGACCGGTCAGGTTAGCGGGAGTCGTGGCCTGGCACAGGTTGGCTGGTTCGAATACACCACCTTCTGCCCAGAAATCGCCATTGGAATTGTAGGTAAAACTGCCATCGCGGTTAAAGATGAATTCGTCATTCATCGTGCATGGACGCTTGACAATATCATCATTGCCTCTGCCGAGACCCCACCACACCTGCGAGCGGTCAAAGGGGCCTACTTCCAGGGGCCAGCGGCCTTCACTGACTGTGCGCAGGAGCTTCCAGGTCTTGGAAGAGGCGCCGGCCACAATTGCCAGGTTGGCATCCAGGTTGGCAATGGTCACTTGCTGGCTGATCTGATCCGTCTCCGTACCACGGGCGGCGATCAGCGTCACCGTATACACCCCTTCCTGGG
The DNA here is from genome assembly GCA_964617515.1 of uncultured Saprospiraceae bacterium. GTDB lineage: Bacteria > Bacteroidota > Bacteroidia > Chitinophagales > Saprospiraceae > Opimibacter. The sequence goes on from CAZTXO010000016.1 coordinate 19,198, forward strand.
CATACGTGTGCACCGGGTTTGTCTCCGAAGAGGTGGCCGTGTTATCCCCGAAGTTCCAGGTCAGGGTCTCAAAGTTCTGGGACGCATTGGTAAAGGTCACTTTACGGAAATCATTGGCGTCCACCTGGTAGGAAAATCCCGCGATGAGTTCCGGCTTCGGGTCATCATCCTTGTTGCAGGAAAAAGTGAAAATCAACGAGGCTGAGAAAAGGGCCAGCCAGGCATTGGTAATGGATTTCTTCATAAGAAAACTGTTTTGGAAAAAGTTGTTGTTATCAAATTAGGTATCTGAATCCAGCCTCAAAAAGGCCTTTTTTATTCCCATAACTACCTGACAATGGATGAATTGCAGGCTTATCCGGCGTGATCAGGCGGAGGATTATATTTTGCAATAAAAATTTAAAAAAGACATTTTTTACAATATATTATTTTGAAAAAATGCTTTTTTATTATTTTTTAATTTGGGATTATGGCTGAATAGCGTATCACAAATCAAAGCAACATTGGCCGGTCCGCCAATTTTTTGGACCTGACAAACACTCGACAACTCAAAAATAATGGGCTTACTTCCCGACGGAGATGACCTCCATCAGGAAAAGGACTGTTTCTCGTCGCAAGGCTGCGCTTTTACAGATGGAGCAGGTAGTCATTGAGGGATATATCCTTGTCCAGCCCGAGCTTTTTCTTGAGCCGGTACTTGCTCTGCTCCACCCCATTGACCGTGATATTGAGTATGGAGGAGATTTCCGCATTGGAAAATCCCATCCGGATAAAACAACAAAGCCGGCTTTCCGTGGCCGAAATGCCCGGATGCTGCGTGTGGAGAATATGGACAAAGTCCTGGTGCACCTGGTTGAATGTCAATTGAAATTGCTCCCAATAGTCCTTTTGGCTGAGTTCGCTGTCGATGGACCGGGTCAGGCGTTGTAACGCACGGCTTTTGGCCTGCTGATCGGGCATCTCCATTCGCTGTATCTGAGCTTTGAGGTCCTCCAGGAACTGGTTTTTATGGGCGCTTTGCAATACGGAGGCGCTCAGTTGGGACTGCTTGCTCAGGACATCTTTTTCGAGGTTCTCATTTTGCAACCGCAGGATTTCCTGCTCTGCCTCCAAGGCCTGTTGTTGATAACGGCTTCGCTGCCGGCCCAGTAAAAAGGCTATGATCCCCCATACGAACAGGATGCCCGTCACCACTGCCACGAGGATAAACCACCATGTCCGCCAAAACGGGGGTGACACGATGATGGTCAGCGTCCTGGGCTTTTCACTCCAGTACCCGTCACTGTTAGCCGCCTTCACCTGGAGTTCGTAGCGCCCTCCGGGAAGTGAGGAGAAGGTCGCAAATCGCTGATCAGGTCCCACGATTCTCCAGGTGGTATCAAAATCCATCAGCCTGTATGCAAACTGATTTTTATCGGGCTGGGAAAAATCCGTAGTGGTAAAGCGCAACCGGATGCCTTTATCCTGGTAACTCAGGCGGATGACCGTATTGGGGTCATTCAACGGTCCGGAAAGGATGACGCGCCCATCATAGGCACCAATCGGGATGGCTTGGCTGGATAAAGTAAACTCTGTAAAAACCACCCTGGGCGGCAAGGCATTTTCACGGACCTGGTCGGGGACCAGGATCGAATAGCCGTTGGTAGTACCGAGGATCAGGCGCCCATCGCGCAGACGAAGCGCGGCGTGAGGATTGTATTGATTGTTTTCCAAAAAAGGTTCGCCACCCACTTTGATGATCGCAGATTCGCCCCGTTTCCACCGGACGATTCCGGCCTGCGTCGTGATCCAAAGGTATCCCTGTGGTCCCTGCACGATGCTGTTGATCATGTTGGAAGGCAATCCCTGCTCTACTTTATAGGCGGTGAAATGACCTGTGTTCGGATCAAAAGCGTTGAGTCCCGCGTTTTCAGTACCAATCCAAAGGATACCTGCCTCATCCTGAAAGAGGCAACGCAGTTTGTTACTGCTGAGGCTGAGTGAATCACCGGGGTGATGATGATAGGTGGTGATCGCGTATGGCGAAGCATTCAGATCGATCCGGCTGAGCCCTGAATTTTCGGATGCGGCCCAGAGCCATTGACGGCCCTGATCCAGGAGGATATCGATGATCTGCGTGCCGGCGAGGCTGTTGGCATCGGCAGAATCCGGAAGAAACCGTTCAAACTGATTTTTTTCCGGGAGAAAATGGCACACCCCTCCGCCCAGGGTCCCGATCCAAAGGCTTCCATCCCGGGCCATTTCAAGATCCCATACATTGTTGTGACTAAGACTCTCCGGATCTCCGGGGACATTGACCAAATGTTGCAGCGCACCTCTCTTGTCATGATAGCGAAACAGGCCCCTGGCAAAAGTGCCGATCCAGAGTTCACCGTCTCCTTTGGATACAAGACTAGTGATCACTTTCATTTCGGGTTCAGGACCTGTGAGCTTATCCATCGACAGGAGATCAATGGGCTTGCCGGTTACATTCAGTTGAAACAGTCCTCCTCCGTCTGTCCCAAGCCATACCGTCCCATTGGCGTCCTGGTCAAGGCACAATACCGAACGCAATCCTTCTGCCCGCTCCCGGGCATACCGCCGGTCCATGACAAAGGGCGGAAAGAAGGACTTATGCACATTGATGCCTCCGTTGAAAGTGCCGATCCACAGGTTGTGTGACGCGTCCAACAGGAGATCATACAAAGCATCCGAATTGAGGGAATTGAAAAAATCAGGCTGATACCGGTAGTGCTCCCAGGTTGCAGTCGAAGGGCTAAAACGGTTGAGGCCGCCACCATCGGTGGCAATCCACAGATCGCCATCTGCGTCCGGCAGGATATCCGTGATCATGGGATGACTCAATCCATCCTGCATGCCGGGTTTTGCTTCATATTTCCGGATGACCTGCATCTGCCGGCGGTCGATCTGGTACAGGCCGCTCCCTTCCGTTCCGACCCACAGCGTTGGACCAGGGCCCAGGCAAATGGATTTGGAAAAACCGTCCATATCCTGCGCATCCTTTCCATGAATGACCTGCAGCGCGTCGGTGGCCCAATCAAACACATTGATCCCGGGTCCGGCATTGCCGATCCATATCCTACCTTCCGGATCCTGGAGAAAACTGAACACAAAATCATTACTCAGCCGACGGTTAGCCGGAGTGCAGGTGGTACAAAAATGAGCGATCCGCTGACCGGTAGAATCGAAAACGATAGCTCCATAATTATAGGTGCCAAGCCAAAGATTGCCGGACTGATCCCGGAAAAAGGCACGGACGGTCACCGTATTCCAATCGAGCAATCCATCCGGTGTAAAGGGGAAACGTAAAAACCGGCCGGTGCTGCGTTCCAGCACACTGACCCCGCCATTGAGGTGCCCGATCCAGATATTCCCTTTGACATCATTCCATAGCGTGAGGATCGCCTGGCTCTTGATGGCGTACGGATTTTTCGGATCCGGCAGAAATACCTTGAATTCGTATCCGTCATACCGGTTCAGGCCAAACCGGGTTCCGGCCCAGATCATGCCCAGGTCATCCTGCAGGAGCGCATGCACGGTTGAGTAGGACAAACCGTCATCGACCGTGAGGTGGTCAAAAGAAAAAGAGGAGATGTTTCCCTGCGTATGGGACAGGGAAGGGATGAGGCAAGGTATAAGAAACAGGAATCCGCTGAAACAACGGAAACGATCACGCATGCTGAATTGGAAAACCATACTCCTGCTCGCAATTTAGGGAGAAACCGTTGGCCGCGAAATGGCAGGCGGATAAAACAGCGGGATCAGGGTTGCGCTTCCAGATGGATACCAAAGTCAACCGGAGGTTTGCCGTTAAGTCACCGTATTACACCGCGGGATAAACCAGCGGAACAATCCAGCGGTTAAATGACGGCCCGGCGATGAAATGGATTTTTATTTGCGACGTCAACAACCAATGATACCATGCAAACCACAAGTACCCAAACCCTTTTCCAGCGCATCGGCGGTATGATCGCGGTCGATGCCGCAGTCGATATTTTCTACAGCAAAGTCATGCAGGATGACCGGATCCGGCATTTTTTCCGGCATATTGACATGGAGAAACAGGCCGGCAAACTCAAAACTTTCCTGGCGTATGCCTTTGGTGCTCCCTTCCCTTATACCGGCAAATCATTACGTGAAGCGCACCGGCACATGCAGCTGACAGAAGAACATTTCAATGCCGTGGCGGAACACCTGGTCTCTACGTTAGTGCAACTCGATGTGGAGCAGGAGCTCATCGACCAGGTCGTGGCGATCGCCGTGAGCACCAAAAGGGATGTGTTAAACCTGGATTGAGAAAGTGACCCCGGTAGGGCTCGAACCTACGACCCGCTGATTAAGAGTCAGCTGCTCTGCCAACTGAGCTACGGAGTCATGACATGCCCATGCGCTGCGGGCTGGAATGGGACGCAAATGTATTCTAATAGGATGAAATCCCCAAGGAAATTTCATCCTCGACTTCATCAGAAGATATACGGGATGACGACCTTTCTTTCAGCCGGGTAGTCGGCAAACTCCCGCTTATACCAGTCGTGATGATTCTTGGCCCGTGGAATCAGGTTGGCCAGCGTCCACACCATAAAGGTGAAAGCCGGCAGGTTCCAGGCCATCAGGGCAAATCCGCTCCACTCCAGGATCTCCCCAAACAGATTGGGGGAAGAGACATAATCAAAGAGGAAACCCTGTGGTATTTTATACCCGGTATCTCCCTTCTGCCGCAGGCCGATCAGCATCGTATCGGATGTGAGATTGATCATCAGGCCGGTCACAAACAACAGGATTCCGGCGATAAAATGGGGCGTCGTCAGCCAGGATTGCTGGTATTGGTCTGCCGGAGCCAGTTCTGCCAGGTAATAGCCGTTCAATCCCGCATTGACCAGGTTAAAGAAAACAGCGCTGCCGACAATGAAGAGTGGCATCTTCTTGGGGGTCGACCGGATACGGAAGGGATAAATCAGCGTACGATGGATGTAATGGAATATCCATAGCGCAAAGAGGATCCAGACATAACTTAATAAGGACCGGCTTCCCCAAAACAGGAAATACACCATCAGCGCGAGCGACGGGAATTCCATGATGATCCATCCTAACCGATTGTTGATCATGGGCCCCCATTTGTCCGAAGTATGCCGGCCGAAAGGGGCCGTCACAAAGAACATCGTCACAAATACGATCACGGCCAGTCCTGTCCAGGCATACGCCACCAGTGTCAGGGTGTCAGCATTCATCCGGAGTCATTTTTATTCATCTTCCAATACCAGGCATAAAAATCGCGCAGGGTCTCCTCCAACGGTCTTGCCGAATATCCAAGTTCACGTGCTGCTTTCGAACTGTCCATGGAGGGGTGTCCGTCCCGGATGACATCCATGGATTCTTTCGTAAAGGCCGGAAGATTGCCTGTCATCCTGGCGTACATCTGGACAGCAGGGAGCAAGATCCGCATCACCCGTTGCGAAATGACACGGCGTGGCATTTTCACCTGCGTCACGCGGGCGATACACTGGGTCAGCTGCCTGAAATCATAATAGGTCCCGGCCACTACATACGCCTCGCCGTTGTTGCCATACTCCAGGGCATTGACCGCCGCACGGGCCACGTCACGTACATCCACAAAATGATACCCGCCTTCCGGCAGAAACGGAATTTTCCGGTGATAAAAATCCATCAAAGCTTTGCCCATCAGGGAAGGTTTGAAGTCAAAAGGTCCCACCACGCTGCTGGGACGAAGGATGATGACCTCCGGACCGGCGTGGGCTAATGCTTCCGCCATGATTTGTTCGCCGCGAGCCTTGGAATAATCATAGGCTGAATCGGCGGACGACTTATAAGGCCGCCTTTCATCATAGGGAAGATCATGCGGCAATTCGGTGACCGCATGGACACTGCTCAGGTGCACAATGCGTTGAACACCCTTTTCAATGGCTGCATGGCGGACATGCCGGGCACCTTCCGTGTTGGTCCTGAATACATGGCCATCCGGATCACCATGGATAGAGATGATCCCGGCACAATGGATGACGGCTGCACATCCCTCCAATAATTGCGCGACATCCGGCTGATGCAGAATATCTCCCCGGAAGGCTTCCACCGCCAGGCCTTCCAGGGCCCGCTGATCAGCGTGATACATGGCGCGAACACGGTATCCGCGTTCGAGCAATTCACGGCAGATCACGTTGCCGATATGGCCGCTGGCTCCCGTGACAGCAATGAGCGATTCCCTGGCGTACCCGTTTACCATGCCTGATTGATCCTGGTAAATGTACCATTTTCGCTATGGGCGTGGGTCTTACGCACCAGAAACGATGCCGGGAGCAGGTCATTCCGTTCACCACTACCCACCGACAAGGTGAGGGACGGTCCATCCTGTTTAAATCCACTATATTGGAATATCAGGAATAGTTGCAGTTCATGATTGACGGATTGCCGGAACGCATTAAACGGTGGATTGGACGATGTGGCGTGGGCATCGCCCTTCCGCTTCACCTGTATGCACAACAACAGGCGATTTCCTTTGAACACATCAACACGGATGACGGTTTGTCCGCGCCCGTGCAGGAAATCCTCGAAGATCCGTATGGATTCATCTGGCTGGGCACGACGGACGGGCTCAACCGTTTTGATGGAAAAAATTTTGTTGTCTACCGTAACGAAGCCGGAAATCCAGGGTCTCTCGCCAACAATATTATCAACGGCCTTTGCCTGGATCAGCATGGGCGTGTATGGGCCGCGACCAACGGAGGGCTCTGCTATTACGATTTTGCGGATGATGCCTTTCACCCGGTTGCCTTCCCGGACAGCCTGGAGCAAATCGACCGGTACCGGGTGCATGCCATCACCACCGATCCGCAGGGGGATATCTGGTTTGCCACGCGCACGCATGTTCATCACTGGCATGACGGGCACCTGGCCGGTAATATCGCTTTATCCGCTTTTCCCAACGTGGTCATCCTGTCCCTGTACAAAGGGGAGGATGATCTGCTTTGGATCGGCAGCAATGTCGGGATTCATGCCTATGACCTCCGGGCGGAAAAATTTTTATACAACGCTGCCCTATCGCCGTTTTCCAAAGAAAAAAATCTCAGCGCATCGGTACATCCGATCCGGCCCTGGTCCGGGGACACCTTATTGATCGGCAGCTGGTATGGCGGACTCCAGAAAATCATCACCGATGGCACCACCATCCGTAATTTTCCCTGCCCTGATCCGGCCGGCAACGACCCGAGGAAACATATCATCAAAGGCATTTGGCCTGCCGGCGATGGAAAGTACTGGGTGGGGTCTTATGGTAACGGTTTATCGCTCTTCGATGCCCGTGCTGAAACGTTTGAAGCCCATTACCACCATGATCCGGCTGACCGGAAAAGCCTCAGCGTGGACTTCATCAATGATGTGCATGTGGATGGCTCGGGCATCCTTTGGGTAGGCACGGATGCGGGATTGGACAAATACGATCCCTTCACGCAACAATTTCAGTCTATCCCTTTACCCAGCGTGGCCGGAGAATTTTCGGTGTACAAGACTCCTTCC
>CAZTXO010000016.1:26824-67707 GCA_964617515.1 uncultured Saprospiraceae bacterium
GCTTCCGGGCTGACCGGCATTCACATCCTCCTGCAGGACCCCGATGGATCGTTTTGGCTTGGGTCATACTCAACAGGCGTCTATCATTGGAATGAGCAGACGGGAGAACTCCAACAATACCTGCACGAAGAAGACAACCCACAGTCGCTGCCGGATAACAGGGTCTTTTGCATGTTGCAGGATCACGAGGGCCATCTCTGGATCGGCACCCAAAACCGGGGGTTATGCCGCCTGGAAAAAGCGACAGGGACCTTCCGTTATTTTGAATACAAGCGCAACGCAACCGGCACGATCCCGGACAACGGCATCTATGATCTGCATGAAGACACCCAGCATCACCTGTGGATCGCGACAGAAAACGGGTTGGCGGAGATGCGCCTGGATGATTTCTCCGTCACCGTGTATACAACGCAGGATGGCCTGTGCAACAATGATGTCTTTTCGATCACACCGGACCACGCGGGCGATTACTGGCTCGCCACCAATAACGGGCTGAGCAAAATGGATCCCCGGTCTAAAAAATTCAAGAATTATTACATCGCCGATGGTCTGCCTGTCAACCGGTTGTCCGGGGCTGTGTACCTGAACCGCCTGGGCACCTTGTACCTCGGCACGTCGGGCATGATTTCCTATTGCCAGCCAAGCCGCATGCAGATCAACAAGCGCGTGCCCCCGGTCGTCATCACGCACTTCCGGGTCTTTGATGAACCTCAGCCCATCCAGCGACGCGGATCCGATCTGGAACCGATCCGCCTTTCTTACCGGCAGAACATGATCACCTTTGATTTTGCTGCGCTCAATTTCACCAATTCGGCCCTCAATCAATACGCGTACCGGCTCGTGGGGTTCGATGATCACTGGATCTTCTGTGGCAACAAGCAAACAGCCACCTTCACCAATCTCGATGGCGGCACGTATACTTTCCAGGTCAAAGCAGCCAACAATGACGGGGTGTGGAACGAACAAGGCGCAAACGTGACGATCTTTGTTCAGTCCCCGTTTTGGAAAACGGGATGGTTTTTTATCGGGCTTTTTCTCCTGGCCGCCGGTATCCTGTATGCTGCATACCGCTTCCGGATACAGCAATTGGTCAAGCTCCAGCAGATCCGGATGCGCATCTCCCGTGACCTGCACGATGATATCGGATCCACGCTGAGCAGCATCAACATGATCAGCACGATGGCGCATGAGCGGAATCCGCCGGAAAGCAAAGCGCGGGAATTGTTCAGTACGATCTCCTCCGCTTCCAACCAGGCGATGGACCTGATGAATGACATCGTCTGGTCCATCAATCCCAAAAACGACCGCATGGAAATGATCCTGATCCGGATGCGGCAGTATGCGTCCGAAATCCTGGAAGCGGCGGGGATTGCCTTCACCCTGGAGATGGATGATGCCTGCCGGCATCTTTCCCTCCCGATTGAAAAGCGAAAGGATTTCTATCTGATCTTCAAAGAAGCGATCAACAACCTGGCGAAATACGCCAAAGCCAGTGAAGCCGGTATCGCCCTGTCCTATGCGCATCGCACGCTCCGCATGGTCATCCGGGATAACGGCACCGGGTTTGATACGACCGTCAGTCATTCCGGCAATGGATTGAAGAACATGCGGGCCAGGGCTGGCCAGTTGAAAGGAGCGCTGACGATTGTCAGCAAACCGGGACAGGGCACGCAGATTGAATTGAAAATACCCGTTCTCCCATGAAAATGGGATTGATAGCACCCGGCCACACCACTACCTTTACCTCCTGATGCAAACCAGCGCTACGGTCCCGATACGCGTCGTCATCTATGAGGACAACCCGTTCCTCCGGCAGAGCATCGCCGAACTCATCCGTTCATCCCTTGCGTTCGAACTCAAAGGGGCCTTTGAAAACTGCGATCATGTATCCCTCGACATGGAGACGCTCCGGCCCGATGTGGTCCTGATGGATATCGAGATGACAGGCACAAATGGCCTGCAGGGATTGAAGATCATCAAGCGAAAGTTCCCGCAGGTGCATGTGATCATGCTGACGGTTTTCGAGGACAATGATTCTGTCTATGAAGCCATTCGCGCCGGCGCTTCCGGGTACCTCCTCAAAAAGACACCGCCGGAAAAAATACAGGAGTCCATCCTGGATGTGCTTCACGGAGGCGCCCCTATGACCTCCTCCATTGCCCGCAAAGTGCTCCATCATTTCCAGAAAGCGCCGACCCACCAGGAAGAAATGGCCAAACTGGCGCCACGAGAGCAGGAAGTGTTGAACCTGCTCGTCACCGGGCACAGTTATAAAATGATCGCTGACAAATGCAACATCACGATAGAGACCGTCCGATCGCATATCAAGCGGATCTATGAAAAACTCCAGGTGCACTCGGCCACCGAGGCGGCCTCCAAGATCCGGCCCCCACATCCCTGATGAGGCGATTGTCTGCCGGCAATAGATCAGGTATCATACTTCCGTGGAACCTCCTCCCTGCCTTATTAGCGTTCAACATGCGAACGACAGGAAAAGGCACTAAACAGGCAACAGAATTATTTACCTTTAAAGTATGCTTAACCCTGGACCTAGTTTACCCAAAAGGGCACCCCTTGGTTACCTGGTCTGCCTTTGCATGCTCCTGGCGGCTCCGATGACCGGCCAGCAGAAGATTCACCCAGTCCTTTGCGGCAACGACCTTTTCTCCGATATCCTGCGGCAGCAATATCCTGACCTGCAAAAGGCCATGGAGCAAACTTTTGATCAGTCCGTGAAGGCCCAGCTACCACGGCGATGGGAACCCCTGACCATTCCGGTGGTCGTGCATGTCGTCTGGAAAAACCCGGAGGAAAACCTGCACGATTCGATCCTGCTCAACCAACTGGCCATTCTCAACGAGGACTTCAACCGGCTCAATCCTGATACAGCCGGCCTGCGATCCATTTTCAAGCCGGTGGCCGGCAACGCCGATATCCATTTCGAACTGGCCTCGATAGTCCGTGTACAGACCGACCAGGATTTTGCTGTGGATATCCTGGGTTCAAATTTATTGCCGGAGGTGAAACATGACGCCACCGGCGGCAGCGAAGCCTGGGACCCGGACCATTACCTCAATATCTGGGTTTGCAAGATTCAGCCTATCGAGATATTCGGCATTGTAGTCGGGCAGATCCTTGGCTTTTCGTTTCCACCCAACAACCTGGCCAACTGGCCACCGGATGTTGGAGCCCCGACTCCCGGCGAGGATGGTGTCGTGATTGACTTTCGCGTTTTCGGCAGCAACAATCCGAATCCTATCGAAAATCCGACCACGCTGGATCCCCTTGTCGTCAAAGGGCGCACGCCGGTTCATGAAGTAGGGCACTACCTGGGCCTGCGGCATATCTGGGGCGATGGCGGCCTGCTCGGTCCCAACGATTGCGCACAAAGCGATGGGATCGAGGATACGCCCTTCGCCAATGCACAATCCGAATTTGATTGCGATACCACCAAAAACACCTGCGCGCAGGTAGAACCGTATTACCAGGCCGACATGCCCGATCTCATCGAAAACTACATGGATTACGCGAGTGAATCGTGCATGAACATGTTCACGCAGGGACAGGTAGATCTCATGCGCAATGTGCTGCAAGGGCCGAGAAGCGGACTGATCGAAGGATCTTCCGCCATCACCCCCATCGCCTATCCATCTCCCTGGCTGATCTATCCGAATCCGGCCAGGAATAACATCACGATCAAATCGCTTACCGATGGACAACGCGTGAAACATGTCCAGATCACGGATATCAACGGGCGAATCCTGGTGAACATCGATCGGTTGGAAGACCTGAACAGTGCGGACCGCTCTATTCAACTGCCTGACCTGCCTGCAGGCATTTATATGGTCCGGATCAATGGATCCTCCCTGAGCCAGCAGCAACTATTGGTCATCCATCCCTGACGGGAATCCCCTATTTGGAAACCATCCGGATGGCCAAGGGCAATACCAGCCCCAGCGAAAAATACTGGTAATCCCAAGTGCGGATATCCTGGACAGGGTCATTCAGAAAAAAATCATGGATGATCGACAGATCCCGGGAACGAAATGTATTGACATAGCCCCATTCAAGAAAACCGCCAATACCTCCCTCTGTCCCTGCCGGATCAAATAATTTAATCCTTGCTTTGAATTCAAGACCACTGATTCCTTTTTTGTCCGCATTCCGTTCGAAAATTCCATTTCCGAAGCGGAAACGTTTTTCCAGCGTCTGTTTTCCATCCGGCAATCCCTGGTCCTCGTACTGCGTAATCGTATAAAAACCATACAGAACCGGTCCAGCCTGGAACTCCACCGTGAGTGGATACAGGAGATTAAGTCTGTACCCGACATCGAAACTGATCACTTCCTCCTGCAAATGGAACCTTTCGTGATCGGGATTATTCAGATTCCGGTACAGGTACCGGTACCCGAGTCCCAGCGTAATGCCCCGCGTGTCCAGCCCTTTGAACTGGCCAAACCGGAGAAAGTGCTTCCCGAAAAGCGCCATTTCAATACTTCCGGCGAAACCATTCAACGCCTTGTTATGATCCGTACCAAACTGCCGGTCAAACGCCTCCACAAATGGAAGAAACAAGTTTTTACCCCCACAAAATGATTTTTGAACTGTAATACTTAACGGATATGGGCCATGTCCGGTAGCATGGCGGATCTCCACGGAGGAATATTGGGCCGGCAGCCGATGGAACCCGGCCAACAGGCAGAGAAAAAAAATACTTACCTTTTTCATGCTCTGAAGTTTTTCCTGGTAAATCGAAACAGGTTGTCATAGAAAAGCAGATTGAGCGCTTCCCGGATCCGGGCCGGATCCTCAAATCCATAAAAGGACTTGTCCGCATAGTGCAGCGCCGGATACATGACCTGTCGCAGGCGAAGGAAAACCGGAATGAAATGCGTCAGGCGCTCTTTGAACACGGGATACTGGCTGGCGGTCGGGCAGATATCGATCGGATCGATCAGGCCATCCAGGTCCGAACCAATACAGACATGCTGCCAGGCACTGTCGGGCGTCATGTGCGCATGATCTACCACATGAAATACATTGTACAGAAAAGGTTCGGCACTGCAATAATCCTTTGCCAGGACCTTCATCACCCATTTGTACTGCTGACGCATGGACCGTTTGTGCTCCAGGACCGGCACATGCATTTGCTGAACCGCATAGTCGACCGCCGGCATGAGGTCCGGATCATTCGACTGCAACATAAACCACAAGTATCGCCTGATAAACGTCCAGCGGCGAATATTCTGCGTGCGTCCCTCGTGAAGGTGTCCCTGTCGGGTCACTTTGAAATCCCGCACCATTCTCTTGTTGATATAACCTCCGAGGATCCGTTGTTCAAGCGGTATCCCGATGATGCCATTGTACCCGCAGATTTCCCGGATCTCGTCATCGTACAGATTGATGGCAAACGGGTAAAACGTATGCACAAAGGGAGCGCGCGTGATATTGTATTCATTGACGAAAGGTGAGCTATACAAACGCGGGAATCCATTGACGCCACAATGCGAGCAAATCGGGAAAACTGTATCCCGGTGAAACGTAAAGGTGATCAGCGTATCCGGACCCCGGATCGCCATTGAATCCCATTTTCCCGTGGGCATGACGGAGGCATGGACCAGGGTGTCCCTCTCAGTCCACACGACCCGCTCCATGTGCTGCGGGATGATCGTGTCAATAAAATACTGCCTGGTGGCCGGAGCGGAGTGCTTCAAATCCACCCAAATCCTGTGCTTATAGGAAGACAGCAAACTGTCCAGCACCAACTTACCGAATTGATTGACTCCCGGGATGGTATAAAAAGCACCTTCCCATTGGCGCCGGTAGGATTTATCTTCTGCCACCCGGATCCCGTAATTGCGCCTGGCCACCAGGTTATTGAACCCACTGCCCTGATCCCAGGCGACGGAGTGCCCGGTCATGCCATTGTAGGCCAGATGCGAGACCGTCATCATCCAGACAGGTGGGTCGAGCGCTTTCAGGCTGGTGATATTGGCCCGGAGTTCTGCTTTGAGGCAGCTATCCACATAGAGCATCTTGCGATGGAGCGGACCAGAGCCATCCATGATCTCCCCCTGCGTACGATTGATATAGGCCTTCTCCTCTTGCGTCAAATATTCTTTTACCTGGCCGACATGCTCGAATCCCTTATTCATCCGGTTGATCTGCCGGGGCGTATTGAGCGTGGCAGTATCCAGGTACCGGCACCGGGCATACAGCAGTTCAATGGTCCCGGCATCCTTTTGCCCGATATTAAAATTGACAAAGTTGGGGAAATACCGGTGCTGCAGAATATGAGAACCTTCGACCGCCAGGACCAGGGTCGGTTTTGGATCGTCCAGGTCACGGCCATCCCGCAAAAACCTCCAGGGAAAGCCGTTAAACCCTGTGCTTTGCCTGGAGATCATCTTGTATTCGAGATTGAAATTTTCCCAATGCGTCAGTGGTTTTTCCTTTTTACCAATCCGTTTGAGCCAATCAAACTTAGCCCCTGTGACAAAAGCCTGGTTGGCCAGCCTGTTTTTCCAACTGCGTGAGGTACTCTCTTCAAACGGCGAAATCGCATTGAACCCGAGCATCACCTGTCCTTCTGCCATATGGGGAAAAGTTGCTTCTGTGTAATGGGTGAACTTATTAGAGCCCCCGGATGCATACATCCACCGGTGATCCAGCAAGGTATGCATCTGGGCGGGCGTCAGCTGATGGGTGTCAGCCTTACAAACCGCCTTCCACTTAATGCCATCGCCGGAAGTCTCCAGGATCCTGATTTTCTTATAACTCCTGTACCAGGCGATATTGCCGGGCAAACTCAGGATGGAACTGGAATCGTTATACAGCCATGCACCAAAATAATTGTGCGCACGCATGGAGATATGATAATGCATATCCGCCACCGGGCTGACGACAGGCAAGGAGGCATCCAAGGGTGCCACTGCCGATCGATCCAGGTACAAATCATACAAGGGTATATAGGGATTTAACGGCATGGAATCGGCCAAAAGGACGGAGCCTGAGGATCGGGGTACAAGCAAGGACCATCGCACCCGTACCTTCGATATATTCTCGGGCGTGACCCCTGCCTTTTTCAGGTTGACCGAAACATGACCAAAAAGATCCGAAGGAAAACTGAGGTCAGACTTACCCGGCACGGAGATGGTCAACCGGGCACCCTGCGCCGGATGCTGTGTTGTTTTATCGCGGATAAAAAAATCAATTTTTTTCACCGGCACATAGCGAAGACAGGCGGCCTGTGCAAGCAGGACGAGGAAAAGTAAACCATACAAAAAGGGTCGAACTAACCTAAAACACCATTTTTCATACCTGGGTGAGCCATAATCATTTTCCATATGAGAATAATCTTCATCAACACAAGAAATATTGGATGCATGACAACTAATAATCGGGAGTTCCTACGAATAACCAGCGCAGCAAGGTGCTTACCCTCTTCCCCGGAGGTAGCCGAATATACAAAAAAATCAGGAAGGATTTCCAGGCGCGCGATCCTTACCGTATACTAACCGGTATAACGGCAAGGATATTCCCTGGTTGACCAGGAAGAACAATCCTGCCGCATAGATCGTGCTGAAGAGGATCACGGAAAAACAAATCGCCTGAATAATGGCGCCTTCGGCGATGCCTTGCTGAAACGGCAACGTCGCGATCACGGCCGCACCCAATCCTTTGGGGATCATCGTCGAAATCACCGCCTTGTCCCGCAGCGGCGTTTCCCTGGGAATCACCACCGGGACGATCATCATCCGGGCCAGCACCACGAAGAAGGTGATCAGTGCCCCGGTCAGGAGCCAGTCCAGCCGATCGATCTTGATGCTGATGCCGATGAAGACAAAGAAAAAAGTCCGCAACAGGAATACCAGTTCGCTGAAAAAATTACGCTCTTCTTCGCGGAGGAGGATCTCCTGGTTCGGGATGATCTTTTCCATAAAGCGTGGTTCGAGGTATTGGAGATTGCCGATCGCTATCCCAAAAGACAATGCCGTCAGCGGACCGCTGAAGTTGAGGTATTCGGTGATGCCATAGAGGATGAAGAGAAAGGCCGGGGTCATAAACTTGGTGCTCTTGAACGTGGGAAACCGGTTGAGAATAAAGGACCACAGGAAAGCCCCACCGATCCCGATCATCAAGGCGATCGTCAGGGAAGCGATAAAATGGCTCAACACTTCATTGACATTGACATGCCCGGTGAGCATGAGACTGAGGATCGTGATAGGAATAGCCAGCGTGAACACATCCGTTTCGACGGACTCCATGATCAGGGTCGTCGATGTCTTGGGCCGGATGTTACTTCTCCGGACGAGACCTACCACGACGGCGGAGGACGTCCCGCCGAGCGCAGAGCCGATAAATAAACAGGCGAGGATACTGAGGTCAAACAGCAGATAACAGGAGACGGTCAGGATAATCCAGGTGACAAAAAAACCGAGAACCGTGATGCCTGCCGATTCCTTAAAGGAGGCTTTCACCTCCGCAATCCGCAGATCCGTCCCGCTCTCAAAGAGAATAAATATAAGTACCAGGTTACTGAACAAGGACCCAAACTGGCCAAAAGCGTCGGGGTTGACCCAATGAAAAACGGGACCTATCAGGATCCCGATGCACATCAGGCCCAGCACATCGGGTATGCCCCTGCGCTCAAAGACACCGGCCAGGTAATGACCCCAGAAGATGAAGATGCCGATGATGATGATCAGGATGGCTGTAGACATACCGTTTTATTCTTTGCGGGGCTCGATCGCTTTATCCCACGCTGCGCTGATGACGTCCGGGTCCAGGCGGAGATACTCAATCAGATCATTGGAAGAACCGGACCCGGGTGATTTGGCCAACAGGTAGTAATGCTGACGTTTCGAAATTACTCTTTTCAGCGTAAGATTAAAAGCTTTGTAGTGCGTCAGCAAAGTATCCAGGGATACATCAGGCTTCAACTGCACGATGATATCCGTGGGTTCTTGCCGGATTTTTGGCCGCAGTGTGGTTGGCTCCCAAATGGCGTTTTCTACAACGTGATTCATTCGCTGAAAAAGGGAAGAGAGTTCGTGGTTGATCCGGCTTCTGAACTGGATTTCCTTCAGACCGGAAGCATGCTGATAGGCGATGCTCGTCAAGGGGAGATCCGCCATCTCGGGTTCGATGCCCAGGTCCATCGTCCACCAGGCCGGATCATCCAGCCGGGATTTGATTTTATCCATATCCTCTTTTCCCAAGGATGCCTGGTACCATCCAGGCTCCATCAGATAGCCCTTTACCTGGATCAGCCCGGTGTTGCCGGAGGAAACATAGAGCGTGTAGACGGGACATTGGCCGAAACAGGGACCACGGTCATACATCAGCACCCAATCCATCAGCCCGGCAGATGTACCGGGAGAGGCGGCCGATTGTTTTGACGTATGACATCCGATACCGGTAAAGGCAAATGAAAAGATCCCTGCCCAAAGGAACACCTGTCGACCCATCACTCCCGTTAACCCCGTTATCAATACATGACAATTTTACGCGTGCGTTTTTCTGCCCCATGCGCGATCTCCACGAAATAGACGCCCGGCCCCACCCTGCTCAAATCCAGGAGCACGCTCCATCCATCCGTTTGCTCCACCTGGCTCACCCGTTTTCCATCCATACTGAAAACCCGAACCGAGATCAGCCCGGTAAAACCGTCCGGGTGATAGAGGATGAGCTTTCCGGCAAAGGCATCGGTGGCCCACGTCAGCCCGTCATACCAGGAAGAAAACTGTGTCATGGCTGTTGTGCAGGGCGCATCCGCGCCCATGTCCGGGTAATATAAACCGGCCACCACTTCCATCCGGGTAGCCTGCCCTTTCGTAAACATAGCCAGGCACTGGTCATCCGTCAGATCCATAAAATCCTGGTACAAATTGCTGACCCCACAAGAGAATTGTTCACCCTCCGGGCAATGGTAATGCGGTCCCGCCGCATTGGGTGTATCGTCGATATCGTCACTGTCCGTGCAATCTTCTGCCGTCCCTTCGCCCCAGATGTGCAGCAACCCGAAGAAATGTCCCATTTCATGCGTGAGCGTATGCCCGCGTCCGTATGGATGCCCATACGCGCCGTCCCCGATCACCCCGAAATGGTCGATGTTGATGACGAGGCCGATCTCTTCATCATGCGGAGACAAACCCGGGAAAGCCGCGGATCCCAGGATGGTGCCAAACTCCCCGAGCCAGATATTGATGTATCGCGTAGGATCCCAGCCTGTCTTTCCGCCAAGCTGATCATAATGGATGATCCTCCTCCCTTCTTCTCCAAAGCGCAGGGCGATGTCGGAAAGATTCGTCTGTGTAAACGTGATCCCACTTGTCGGGTTGCCTTCCGGATCTGTAGTGGCGAGGCAAAACTGTATACCCGCTGAACCAATACGTTCGCGAAACGCGGGTGGAACACGAAATAAGTTTTCTCCTCTTCCGGCAAAATCACGGTTTAATACATCGAGCTGTTGCAGGGCTTGTGCGCGGGTCACCATCTGGTAGCCGGGACGCGCCACCACATGGATGACCACCGGGTAATATTTTACCGAACGTGTGTGTACCGGAAAATTCTTTTCGGCCTCCTGCACTGCTTCTCTAAATCGCTGATAGGCGGATGGGGACTGAAGGGCGTCGTCCAGGACCTGCGTGTTGCACCATGACTCCTGCCCCGGCAACGGGTTACCAATTAACCAGCAGAAGAGGAAGAGCAAGAGGCGTCCCATGATGCAACCAAAAGTAAGGGAAATTCACGGCCGTATCAGAAATCGCCCAGCACATCATAGTTGCCGCGCCGGTAGGGGAACTTGAGGAAATCAAAGGTTCCGGGCTTGACCCCGATATTGAAGGAGTATGTACCGCGATCGGGTTGGAAATTAAAGGAAAGCTGCCAGCAGTGAAGATCGCGCACCAGCCCGATATCCGGATAGGTGAGTTGTTTTGAACGGAAGTCATAGCCGATATTGCCAAACCGGATATGCCAGTTCGGAGTAAGGCGCATGCTGCCGATCATATTGACCGTATGCGTCGTGGTGATGGTGGTATCCTTGCCTGTCCGGCCCATGCGCAGGAGGCCCAATTCATGGCTGATGGTAAAGTTGCTCAGCAAGTCCAGGAAGAGGTCACCGGAGGGGAGCTTCTTACTGGCGCCACTGCTTTTTTGTTCCTCGGTGTTGGTTTGGGCCGCTTTACGGGTGAAAATGGATTTGATATCCTCGAACGAAAGCCGCGTGGAAAAACGGAGCCGCAGGTTATCAAAACGGAGCAGATGCCCGGTGGCATCGTAATAGGATTTCGTATCGAGCCGTCCATCGCTTTTGAGGGCATAGACCGAATAGGTGGCGCCGACAGAAATGGTCGTCAGGCCTTTCCAGAGCCGCGTATTGCCACTGATGTTGATGGGGCTCCACGGATTCTGGTTTTTCTTCAACGCCATGTTATAGCTGCCGCTGATGTTGATATTGTCAAAGAGCTTGAGTTTCTTTTCGGTGCTGTCCCGCCTGCTCCAATATTTGGCTTCAAAGAGATTGGTGAGCGAGTAGTTGATATTGGCCTGCTTCACGTCCGTGGGCCGGACACTGTACAGCAGCCCGTCAAACCGGCTATAGCGCTTGCTGGAGTCCGGGTATTGGACACTGAATGGAAGCTGCTGATAATAGGCGGAAGGCGACTTCGGGGAAAAGGACAGGCCGATACTTGGCTTGATCACATGCCGTATGCCGCGCAGCCATCCTTTTTTAAACTGGATCGTCCCGAACAATTGCGTATTCATGCTGATACTGGCCGACATCGTGCGGAATGCCTCAAAGCCGGGTTTCAGATCCATGTCCACTTTGCCATAACTGACGGTGTCAGGCAGGATAAAATAACCGGAACTGTCGGGATAATACACGGTGTCGTTCCGGACAAAATCCATATCGGTCGGGTCAAAGCGAAAGATGCGATCCTGCGTTTTGAAAAACCAGGTTTCCCCGTAGTCGATGGACGGGGTGAAATTGAAATACTTCAATACGTTGAAATTGACGTTGGCACTTGCCTTGTGCTGCATGCCATACTGGAAATTCTGCCAGGTGGTGGTATCAAACAGCGTGGTATCCGTACCGATGACCTGGGACCTGCCCGAACCGGCATACTGAAAAGCGATTTTCTCATACCACTGTTCCGGTCCGGTGCGCCTGGCCCGTTTGAACGGATAAATCCGGTCCAGCCTGAAGTTAAGTTCGGGCGCATTGATGGTGACGATATGGGTCCGGGTGTTCTGACTGTGGTTCATCCCCGCGCTCAGTGAATAGGGTTTGCCCGGAAATTTGCGGCTGTAATTGAAGTTGGAACTGTAGGTATTGGTGAGCGCGCTCTGGGCATCGTTATAATTGAGGGATTCGTAATCATTGCTCTGGATATTGATGCTCCCGCCGATCGTCTGGTTGGGATTGGACTTTGGATCCTGCGTGTGGCTGACGCGTATGGAAAATGACTTTTCGACATTTTTGCGGTAATCATTGGCCGGCTCGCTGATCCGCCTGGAGTAGCGGATATCCACGGTACCGCGGTATTGATATTTCTGCACATAATTGGACACCACGCCGAGGCCCCAGGTGCCATTGAAATAAATATCGCCGAGGATCTTAAAATCGATTTTTTCTCCTACAGGAAAATAATAGCCCACCTCGCGCAATCCGAATCCCTGCTGCGGGGACCGCTCATAATCCCGTGGAAAAATGATGCCCGCTCGTCGCGTGGACGAAACCGGGTAAAACCCGAACGGGAGCCAAACCGGCGTGGGAACGCCAAACAACTCGAGATTGGATGGACCAATGACAGCGAGCTTGTCCGGGATGGTTTTGATTTTCGTAGCACGGATGCCGAAATGCGGATGGGGCGCATCACAGGTGGTGATCAGAGCGCGGGTGCCATAGAGGACATCATCCCGGTTGAGCGTATCCCCGTTGGAAACAAATTTGGTCTTTTCCCCATGGATGAATAGGTCCCGTTGCGTGGTGAGGGCCTCATAGATGAGCCCGCGACGGGTACGGAAATTATACCGCATGCGTTCCGCCTTGATCGGTTCCTGCCCGGACATCTTAAACTCCGGGATCCCGGCGAGTTTCCCGAGGCTGTCCGGCAAGCCTTCCGCGGTGGCAATGCTGCTGTCGAGATCCACGATGATAAAATCCGCGTTGAGGGAAAGGTCCTTGTATTTCACATACGCCTTGCCATACAGGTATACTCTTCGCGATGCATTATCGAGATAATTGGAATCCGCGGAACCGTAATCCACCTTGGCATCAAGACTGTCGGGAGAGATCCGGACATGGATTTCCTGGACGGAAGTCAGGCTGTCCCGGGACACAAGATGGGAGGGGATCGTATCGTTAGGGGATTTGGCCGGAACGGCCCGTTGACCCCATCCCTGCGGGGAGAAGGCCCAAAACGAGAGGATACCCAATATATAGAGGCGTATGCGCACCGAAAAAATATTACAACAGCCCTTTGGACATTAGATTACATATTATTACTTTTGTTAATGCAATCCATCCGTTCAAAGGTATGAAAGTTTGGTACTCTTCTACAACGAGGCTCCGTACTATCCTGTCTGTCGGAGGTTTGGTTTTAACATTGTTTTATGGTTTAACGTCCTCTGTATCAGCGCAGCAGGCCTACAAGATCCGCAAGGTCGTCATCGATCCGGGACATGGGGGCAAGGACCCCGGTTGTCATGGAAAAGACTCCAAAGAAAAGGAGATCGCCCTCGCCATTGGGCTGGACTTGGGCAAAAAACTCAGAGCCGCCTACCCGGACCTGGAGGTGATCTTCACCCGTGAAACGGATGTCTTCATTCCGCTCAATGAACGCGCGGCCATTGCCAACCGGAACAAAGCGGACCTTTTCATTTCCATCCACTGTAACTATATCAGTGTGCGCAACCGGGCTACCGGCACGGAGACCTATGTATTGGGGCTTCACCGCGCGGAAGACAACCTGGATGTCGCCAAGCGGGAGAACGCCGCCATCCTCCTGGAGGACAATTATGAAAAAACCTATGATGGCTTCGATCCCTATAGTGTCGAAGGCCATATCATCCTCTCCATGTTTCAGAATGCGCATCTCGAACAAAGCATCCAGTTTGCCACCCATGTTGAAAGCGTTGTCAAACGGATGTCGGATCTGCCGAGCCGGGGCGTGAAACAGGCGGGTTTCCTCGTCCTGCGGGAGACTACGATGCCCAGTGTATTGATTGAGACCGGTTTTCTGAGCACCGACCTGGATGAGGCTTACCTGACCAAAAAAGAAAATCAGCAGGAAATGGCTTCCTGCATCCTCAAAGCCTTCAGTCAATACAAAAAGGAGGTCGAAGATGCCGAACCTGCGCCGGTCGCCGATGCCACCACGGAGGTAAAAGACACCACGGATGAACCCAAAACTGGGGGAACCCACGGGCAGGGTGCCTCTTCATCTAATGGTCCTGACATCATCTACCGGATCCAGATCGCGGCTTCCACCAAATCCAGTGTGGACAGCCGGTATCAGTCCCTGGAGGACCTGGAGATCCTCAAGGAGGATGACCTCTACAAATTCCTCGTTGGCCGGTTTACCACCCCGGAGGCCGCCCGGCCGAGGCTGGACGCCCTGAAATCCAATGGATTTAACGGTGCTTTCATCGTGGCTTACAAACAAGGCCGCAGGATCAGGGCCTAAAATTCCCCGTTACGGAATGAGACCACCAATGCCGGTGGCGATTAACTTTGCACCCTTAGTGCTGCAGGCTGAAAATCCTTTTCCGTTGAAAAGGCTTAAGCGGGCCTCTTTTCCGTTTATCACCTAGTCCAAAGACGATACCGTGAAGCTTACGAATGAGTTTAAAATTGGAATCATGGCCATCATCACGATCGCCGTATCGGTATGGGGCTACCAGTTCCTGAAGGGCAGGAATATCATCAAAGCCTCCAACAGCTATTATGTACGGTATACGGACATCGGTCAGCTGGCGGCCACCTCCCCTGTCCTGATCCACGGCCTCAATGTCGGGACGGTCAGCGCGGTGGAACTGGACAAGGATATGAAGACGATCATCGCCACACTGACGCTTGACCGAGGGCTCAAAATTCCGGCCACCACCGAGGCGTGGATTGTCTCCACCGGCCTGATGGGCGGAAAAGCCATTGAGCTTCGATTTGACGGACCGTGTTCCGGACCGGATTGCGCCAAAGCGGAGACCTTCCTCACAGGTAAAGTGAAAGGATTGTTTGACTCCTTTATCGATACGAGCAAGGGCGGCACACTGGATAAAATCAAAGCGAACATCGGGGACATCTTTAAAGCGCTGGGGGATACACTGACCTCTCCAACGTCCAGCAACGAGATCGCCAAGACATATAATGATCTGTCGGCGCTGATCCGTCACCTCTCGTCGATCACGGGCACCCTGGACAAATCGATGGGAAGTTATGACCGGCACCTGCAGGCATCGCTTACCAACGTGGAAACCCTGACCTCGACGCTGGCGAATAACCAGGACAAGATCGCCCAGTCCATCGCGCACCTGGAGAGCATCACCCGGCAACTGGATGAAGCGAAGGTGGGCACCAATGCCGGGGCGCTGGTTACGGATGCGCAGGCAACCATCAAAACGCTCAATGCCACGATGACGGAAGCGCAGCAGACGTTTGATCAGCTGTCCCTCATCACGAAAGATCTGCAGGACGGCAAAGGAAGCCTGGGAAAAATGCTCAAGGACCAGGGCCTCTATGACAACATGAACAAGACGGCGCGCAACCTCGATTTGTTATTGCAGGATTTCCGCCTCAATCCCAAGCGCTATGTCAATGTTTCCGTATTCGGGAAGAAACAAAAGGCATATGTGCTGCCCACGGATGATCCGGCGGCGAAACAGGAATAGAAATGGCCGCTTTGGCTTTGTCTCCCCATCTTTTACCTGTCGCAAACTCTTTATACCAAATCCATACAGACGACACAGGTTGCCATTGAATGAATTACGCTAATACTTCATTCTCCAACCACCCGAACAAACCGGATAAACGCATTACTTTATTCTGGCGCGGAAACAGCCCATTCTCGCAAAGCGGATTGTATCGCTGACGCACTGTACCTGGACATGGCGCCCGGCTTGTTAAACCCCTTCAAAAATTCCATATCCGCCTTTTCAGCATAATCCCACTGAGCGAGGTAAAATCCACTGGCAGAGAGGAAAAAGGAATACGTTTTTCCCGCAGGCATGGGCTTATCCCAGTGATAGCGAAGGGTGGCTGAACCTTCAGGACCTGCCAACTGGAGATATTTTCCATCCTTATGGCTAAGCTCACTGAGCATGCTTTTCCCCGCTTCATCAACGGCATGGTCAGGTTGAACGAACGCGGTGGTGAAGTTATCCTGGGGTGAAAAATCCATGGCTGCATAGTCCAGGTCCCAAAACATAAAACCGGTCGTCAGTTTAACCTGGAAGTCTTCGCCCCCCGGAGACAACTCCAGGGGTATCACGATCCTCCTGTTGGCTGTAGAACCGACCATATTCAACTGTTTCACTTCCCGCCAACCGGCATGCTGACGGACCGAAATGCGCAGGGGAATATCCTGCTCTGTCATCCAATGGATCAACTTTCCCGGATGCCTCCTGCTGACCATTCCATCCCACACATCATGATGGTCTCCTGTTTGCGAGACATACGCATTAAAGAGGTATTCGAGCCAACAGGAATTTTTCACATCTAAAACCAACCGCCCATTTTTAGCCTGTCCGGGGCCCGGAAAGGTGAGCACAACCTCATTGACAGAAGAGGATCGGCTCAAATCATCAAAGTGGCAATACGCCTGATCTGAGCCGGTCACCTGGCTCAATACGTTCCGTGCATTATTGAGAATCGCTTCCTCCGGCGGAATGAGCGCCGCAAGTGTAAAAACAGTCCCGTCATCTCCAATAGCGGCCTGGACCTGTGTGGGATGCTCTACCACCAGTAAATCAGCCATGTCGATGTAGTCGCTTTCCCTTAAGTCATTTTGCAGGAGAACAATCAATTCCTGGTCAAATGGTTTGACAGCAAGGGGTAAATAATCTTCCCGCTGCAGGCTTTGACTCATGGCACCGGCGAACAAGTCTCCCTGTAAAACAGCTTGACCTGAATCCATGGTGCTCACAAGCGGACAGAACCCAAACGAAACGGGAATGCTAAACGTGCTGGCGCCAATGACTAACACCGTTATGATAACGCCAAGTGATATAGCTGTGATCAGGGTAACCTGGCGTGAAGTTCGCTTTCTGTCCTTTTCGATCAATTCAATCTTTCCGATCTTCGAAAACGGGAGTAAATACGCCTGGCTTCCCTGCAATCGTACCGTGTCCAAGGAATAAATATGAACTTCATTCAGCACACTGTCGGTTTCATAACTGTATTGGCGCGGCTCTGCCTGCAGGTATTGCCTATGGACCGGATGAACCGTTCGTAAAGTAGTTTGTACGTGCTGGCTGGCGGTATCAATCCTGACCTCCGTCATGGCATAGGTGTATTTTCCCTGGTGCAGGATGAGGTATTTTCCCAAGTTGCGCTGGATCACCTGTCCGGCTGAAGCCGGTGTATCTACTGTTGCCTGGACGGGTTTATAAAACCTGGCGCAACCCAGTAACAGAAGAGCTAAAAGACCAATCCACCATCTTTCGATGCTGGTCATATTTCCATTAATTTTCATGACCGGGGAATTTTCAGGGAGGGAAATAAATCCTAAGACATCCCAGTTTCTTTTCTGGAATAGTAACCAAATGATGGCAAAATATTACCGGAAAAACTCCTCAATCACAATGATGCGGATCACGATCCAATCTGAGGATGATCATACCCGGATGTCATGCGCCGGGCTCAGCAGGATGACCATACGATGCGTCTGGCTCGTTCCTGATCTTCCTGTTATTCTTTGGATGCTTTGACCTCCCGGGATAGCTTTTGCACCTCTTCGCGTAAGGCCCGGATCATGGCATTCTGCTGCTCAACCAGGGCATTCAGTTCCTGTACGGACTTGACCAAAGGGACGACAAACTCCGCATACCCCAAACTGTAGTTGTCCTGTTCATTGGCCGGTTTGTGCAGCGCGTCGAAATCGGCGAAACCGGTTTCCTGCATCACCTGCTCCACCTCCTGCGCGATAAAACCGACCGAACGCTGCTGGGAAAGTTGAGCAAGTTCCTGTTCACGCTCTGGCGTAACGGTTTCCCGGATATGATGGGCGAAGTCGAGGCGATTGAAATTGTAAGAAACGGGTTTCAGCTTCAGGATAAAATCGAGGCCTTTCACATCATCCCGGATGTTGTTCTTAAACCGGCCATCGGACGGAAAGGTATAGGCCACCTGCCCTTCCACCACCGTGACGCTTGCATTGCCGATCCGGACCTTGTTGCTCGCACTGACAGAAGCTCCGTTGCCGAGGGCGGTTGCATTGGTGAGGGCGCCGGAAGCAACATTCGCATCTTTGCCAAGGGCTGTGTTATTGCTACCGGTCGTGTTGTTGGTGAGCGCGCTATGTCCTACGGCCACATTAGAAGCGCCTGTTGTGTTGTTATAATTACTATTGTACCCTACTGCTACATTCTGGCTCCCTGTCGTATTGAGATAGAGGCCACGGTATCCAAGAACGGCGTTCTCTCCGGCAGACGTACTGGAAAACATGGTCTCCGATCCGATCGATGTATTGTAGATACCGGTGTTGTTGGCAGGCGTGACGGAACCCCGCAAGGCGTCGGACCCTACGGCCACATTATAGGTATTGACCGCCGTAGTGGAATTGTTGGCATTCCCCAACGCATTATAGCCTACTGCCGTTCCGTATCGTCCGGCCTTATTATTGTAGAGTGCCTGCAAACCAACACCCGTGTTGTACGAACCGGAAGTATTTTGCCCAAGGGCATCACTGCCCAGGCCGACGTTATAATCTCCATTGACACTATTGGCCAGGGAATTGGTTCCAAGGGCTGTATTAAAGATCCCATCCACATTATCAAAGAGCGCACTTTCACCGACGGCCGTATTGCCCGTTCCGGTCGTATTCGTCACGAGCGTCCTGAATCCTACGGCCGTGTTACCGGCACCTGAAGTTGTTGCTGTAAGCGCTTTACTGCCGACCGCGGTATTTTTAGCATTGCCGCTGTTGTTGGCCAATAAGGCAGAATCTCCAACCGCCACCTGGTTAGCCAGGTTGGTACCATTGCGCAATGCATTATAGCCAATGGCTACAGAGCCAAATCCGCTCGTATTGTTGATCAGTGCCTGGAATCCAATCGCCACATTCCGGCTGCCCGATGCATTGTTGGCCATCGAAGCCTGGCCCACGGCAATGTTGTGCGATCCGGTCAGGGTTTGCCACAATGCAGCCACCCCCAATGCGGTATTGTTGGATCCCGTGGTATTGAGTGCCATGGCCTGGGCCCCTACTGCCGTATTCGAATTGCCGGAAGTGTTGGCAAACAACGCTTTGCTCCCCACCGCCGTGTTTTGGCCGATCCCGGATGCCTGGCTGTATAAAGCGGAATCGCCGACAGCCACCAGGTTCTTACCGGTGGAATTGGAGAACAGGGCGGCATAACCGACCGCCACATTAGCATAGCCACTTGTATTGCTCCGCAAACTTGAAGTACCCAGTGATGTATTACGAACCCCGCTGTCTGTTCCAAACTGTGAATCATATCCGATCGCCACATTATCATTACCGGCAATAATTTTACTTCCGGCATCTTTTCCCATTGCCGTGTTACGCGTCCCGGTCGTATTAGAAAAAAGGGCCTTATATCCCACGGCGGTATTATCCGATCCGGTGTTGAGCACGAGCGTATTGGACCCGACGGCAGTATTGTTGTTACCAGTTACATTACTGATCAGGCTTTCGCTTCCCAACGCTGTATTCTCAGAACCTGTGGTGTTGGCAATAAGGGTCTTGAAACCTAGCCCGGTATTGGAACTTCCGTTGGTCGTGGAAGCGAGTGATTTGCTGCCAATGGCCGTATTTCTCCCGGCGCCCCCGTTGAGCGCATATAATGACGAGTCTCCGACGGCAACCTGGTTATTCAGCGAAACACTGTTATACATGGAGTTGATGCCAACTGCCACATTGGCGGAGCCCCCTGTATTGGAATGAAGGGAATTCCCCCCAATCGCCAGGTTATTGTTTCCAATGGTGTTGCTATTCAGTGCTTCATAGCCTGTCGTTGTATTTCCATTACCGGTGGTACTGTTGATCATGGATTTGTAGCCGACCGCGGTGTTGAAATTTCCGGATGTATTGCTCTTCAATGCGGAAAATCCGATCGCGATATGTCCTCCGCTGGTCGTTACGCTTTTCAATGTTTCACTGCCAATAGCCGTATTTCCGGTGGCTGTCGTATTCGCCAGCAAAGCATTACTTCCGATTGCCACATTATCCGCCCCTGTCGTGTTAGCCGTCAGCGTTTTAAAACCAACAGTTGTATTAGAACTTCCGGAAGTGGTGGAAGCCATGGATTTGCTGCCAATTGCCGTATTCTTCGCTGCGCCACTGGAATTGGCGTATAGCGCTGAATCACCAACAGCTACCTGATTACTTAACGTGGCGCTGCTTCGCAAGGCCTGGATTCCGATTGCCACATTTCCGGCGCCACTTGAATTGTTGACCATGGCTTGTCTGCCGACCGCTGTGTTTCGCGAACCCGTTGTACTGTTGGCCATCGCATTGGCCCCCATTCCGGTGTTTTCACTTCCAGTACTGAAGGCAAGCGCTCCTGTTCCTAAAGCAGTGCTTAAAGAGGTAGTAGTGACAGATCCGAGGGCGAAAGAGCCAACAGCGGTATTACTATTGCCTGTCGTATTTGACAAAAGAGCTTTACTGCCGATGGCGGTATTCTGTCCCGCTCCACCACTCTGATTGAACAAGGTCGAATCACCCACCGCTACCAGGTTATTTCCACTAGTCGTATTGTAGAGTGAGCCATATCCCACCGCTACATTGGACAACCCGGAAGTATTTGAATGAAGTGCATTTGTACCCAGTGCAAGATTGTTATGCCCGCCTATATTGCTGTTTAATGCTTCGTACCCTAACGTGGTATTGCCGTTTCCGGTTGTGCTGTTGATCATGGATTTATAGCCAATAGCGGTATTCGAATTACCCGACGTAGTGCTTTTTAAAGCGCTGAATCCCACCGCTACAGAACCTCCGCTGGTCGTTACGTTTTTCAGTGTTTCACTTCCCACGGCTGTATTCCCTATCGCCGTGGTATTGGCCAAAAGCGAATTATTACCGATTCCAACATTGTCGGTCCCGGTTGTGTTTGCATTGATGGCGTTAGCTCCCATTGCCGTATTCGAAGTGACATTACTGGCTCCTGTTCCGACTCTGAGTCCGTTAATTTTAGCATCCCCTCCCGCAACATCCAATTTAGCCGTGGGAGTCGTGGTGTTGATACCTATATTGGTGCCATTGTCAAACAGATTAGCATCGACCAGGGTGGTGCCGTTCCATTTCGGAATTTTATTGGTAGTGCTGCTGCTTACCTGCGGATCCGATTCAGGGCCGGTAAATAATAATTTCCAGACAGCGCCGTCATAAAAATAAAAACCAGTGGGTGCATCGGTTTGATAGACAAGCAATCCTGTGGCAGGATTGCTGATTTGATTGCGAAAAATTGAAAGCATCCTGGGGACGAGCATCCCGCCTTTAATAGAATTGATATCCAGGATAGCAGAGTTATCGGGATTGGTGGTCCCGATACCGACCCGGGTGATCTGACCCCCATTCAATACAGTGCCCAGGATCAGGCTATTGCTGGAGGAGACTTGCGCATTGTATCCAATGGCAGTGGCATTATTCAGATTGCCGCCACCTGATGTATTATAACCGATGAGGGTCAGTCCCTCTCCGTCACTGCTGAAACCGGACTGAGACCCTAAAAAGGTATTGTATGAACCCGTGAATAAATCGTCACCGGAATCAGTCCCTATGCCGGTATTATGGGATCCTGAAATATTGCGGTGAAGGGCATGGGAACCAATAGCTGTATTAAATAAGCCTCCTGTATTATCTGATAGAGATCTGAACCCGATAGCGGTATTCAGTTGTCCGGTGGTATTCTGATACAAGGCACTATCCCCTATGGCCACTAATCCATTCACGCCATCCACAGCATTCAGGGCAAACCGACCAATCGCTACGTTACCTGTGCCGGTGGTATTATTCATCAGGGTCGATGCGCCTACCGCCACATTACCGCTTCCGGTGGAATTAAGATGGAGGCTATTATAGCCCATGGCCACATTTTCGTCTCCGCTGACATTCCCATTTAACGCTTCATATCCGCTGGCGGAATTTTTATTTCCGGTTGTATTGTTCAACAGGGATTTGTAGCCCAGAGCCGTATTGAATTGTCCGGTGGTATTATTTCGCAGAGCACTGAAACCGACTCCCACAAGGGCGCCTGTTGTTGTTACGGATTTTAGGGCATCGTTGCCCATGGCAGTATTGCCAAAGGCGGTGGTGTTGGCCAGCAAAGCATTATTTCCTACGCCTACATTGTCGGTACCGGTCGTATTGGCATTGAGCGCTACTCGTCCGATAGCGATATTATCTGAACCGGTCGTATTATTCATTAATGCATCCGCCCCAATCCCCACATTACGATTCCCGGAAGAATTAAGATTGAGGCTATTATACCCCATGGCCACATTTTCGTCTCCGGTGACATTCCCATGTAACGCTTCATATCCGCTGGCGGAATTCTTGTTTCCGGTTGTATTGTTCAACAGGGATTTGTAACCCACGGCCGTATTGAATTGACCGGTCGTATTATTCCGAAGCGCGCTGAAACCAACCGCCACAAGGGCCCCTGCAGTCGTCACGGATTTAAGCGCTTCGCTTCCGACAGCGGTATTGCCAAAGGCGGTGGTATTGGCCAATAAGGCATTATTACCGAGACCAACATTATCCGTGCCGGAGGTGTTGGCATTCAGGGCGCTCGCTCCTAAGGCCGCATTGGTGTTAATACTGCCGCCACCGGTACCGACCCGGATCCCGTTGATCCGGGCATCCCCGCCCGCGACATCCAGTTTGGCAGATGGAGACGTCGTATTGATCCCCACATTCGTGCCATTGTCAAAGATGTTGGCATCGACGAGCGTGGTGCCATTCCATTTCGGAATTTTATTCGTAGCGGAGCTGCTTACCTGCGGATCTATCTCAGCGCCACCGGAATCCCCGATACCATATTGCCAGACGGTGCCATCGAAATAGTAAAAACCTGCAGGGGCATCGGTCTGGTAAACCAATAAGCCCGTAGCCGGAGAAGCAATGGCGTTTCGCTGGGTAGCGTTCATGCGGGGCACGAGAAATCCACGACTGGTAGAGGTCAGATCCAGGACAGCGGAAGCGGCGGGATTGGTGATCCCGATCCCCACCCGCGTATTTTGCGTAGCCTGATTCACGCCGGCAATACTTCCAAGCACCATGGCGTTACTGGATCCTGCATAAGCATTTGCACCGACCGCCGTCGCATTGGTCAGGTTATTCGATGCCACATCCGCCGCAAACCCGATTCCGGTGTTACTTCCCCCCGTGGCATTGGTAATCAGGGAGTTTTTACCAAGCCCGGTATTATTTTGCCCTGTGGTATTAGAAAAGAGGGCGCCTCCGCCAAGCCCGGTATTATTATGTCCTGTGGTGTTTTCATAAAGGGCTTCTTCGCCGATGGCCGTATTGGAGTTGCCTGTAAGATTTTGATAAAGAGCCCTGGCACCCAGCGCCGCATTGAAAGAAGCGAAATCTTTTGCATGGTAAAGCGCGTTAAATCCAACAGCCGTATTAAATTGTCCAAATTTGGAAGAATAAAGAGCATTTGTGCCCACCGCTGTATTTTCATGCCCATCGGTATTGGCATAAAGAGATTTTGAACCTACCGCCGTATTGTTTATTCCGAGGTAGGTTTCAAAGACAAGGATTCCGTTATGATACAGTGCCGAGTCTCCAACCGCAACATTACCCGATCCTTCTTTATTTGAATGTAAAGCGCTTGACCCGATGGCCACATTTCCCGTTCCGGTGGTAATACTATCCATCGTTCCCGTGCCGATGGCATAATTCCGGTTGGCGCTGTCCCAGATCCCGGATTTACTATTGTTAAGCTTAAACCGCAATGGTTGATTGTCATTTGTACCGAGGTAGTTCATGGACGAAGTACCGGTATTGCCGGTCGTCTTCCAGGCACTGTCAGCAGCCCCGGTCTGTATCCACGCCGTACCGTTGTACCACCAGAAACTATTGGTGGTCGTATCAAAGACCAACAGCCCGGTGGCGGGCGAGGAGATGCCCGCCCGCTGGACCGAAGTCATCCTCGGGAGGAGGACCCCTTTGTCCGTGCTGACGATGTCCAGGACCGAGCTGGGATCAGGGTTATTGGTGTTGAGGCCGATACGCTGGGCGGAAAGACTCAGCATTCCTCCCATCAGGAACAGGGTGAACCAAAATCGGTAGTTCATTTGCATTGGGTTTACGCTATCCGGATCCCTCCGGGCGGAGAGGGCGCCCGGAGGGATCGGATACGTTCAAAAGTAGAAACCCCTTTTGCTCCCGGGTATTACCAAAAATGGTAATAGGGACCCCTGGACCCTGAACCATCGAGGCGGAATGAAAAATGTTAATCCTCCCGACAAGAAATTGAAACTGTGCGTGGCACTCCCGGTCAGTCCACCATTATTAAGTTCAAAACCCGGGAACGATGCCCAAGCATATACTTATGTATTCATCGATTCATTGAACAGAAAGCTGCA
This sequence comes from uncultured Saprospiraceae bacterium, assembly GCA_964617515.1. Taxonomy (GTDB): domain Bacteria; phylum Bacteroidota; class Bacteroidia; order Chitinophagales; family Saprospiraceae; genus Opimibacter. The sequence continues at coordinate 51,612 of CAZTXO010000016.1, forward strand.
CACCGGAGGTTTGGAAGGACATTATCCCAAAGTCCCCAGGCCGGCCTGCTGGTCACATCATTTTTTTATTGTTCGGGATGATCATACTGCACCCAAAGAGAAAGTTTTAGGATATGGGGAATGGATTGAATTAATTCGCGCTGCCTGAATGACCGGCAGAGCCATACGTAATGGCCTAACGTCTGGGACCAGATCAAACACCCAGACCTTTCTAATCCTCTGGGCTCACTGAGGACATCCCAGCGAAAATGACCAGGAGGTGTTGGACTCCGTCGGGTCGCATAAGGGGTCTACCACCACCTTGAAGACCGTATTGTAGCCATCCAATACAAACGTCTGGCTCCCCCGCGCGCCAACGCAGCCGGTATCCAATATTTTACGGCCCGCATAATACACATGAATCCTGTCCTTGATTGTCTCCGTGTCATAGGTGAATACGAGTGAACCGGTCGCCCGGTGCACATCGATGGTATATTGCTCCGGTTCGTTCGCCCCGCTCCCGTACGTGGCATTACATTCGCCCTGGCGCTGATATTGAGGATTGACATTCGGATCATCCCGGGTGCCGCCTCCTGCTTCACATCCTGTCCGGGTGATGTTCCATGTGTAGCCTGGCAAACAATCACACAGATACTGGTTGGTGTTGGCATCCCATACGGCCGTTGTGTTGGGATAATACAGGGTACAATCCGGGATACTGCTCACACACCCGGTCCGCGTTGCATTCCATACATATCCCTGGAGGCAATTGCATTCATACTGGTTGGTAAAGACATTCCACACCGCTACCGTATTCGGATAATAGGCCTGACAATCCGGAATGGCCGGCTCACAACCCGTCCGGGTTGCATTCCACTGATATCCCTGGAGACAATTGCATTCATACTGATTGGTCTGGGCATTCCAGACAGCTACTGTATTGGGATAATAGCTCGGACAATCCGGGGGCGCCAACTCACATCCGGTGCGCGTCGCGTTCCATTGATATCCCTGGAGGCAATTGCATTCATACTGGTTGGTAAAGACATTCCACACCGCTACCGTATTCGGATAATAGGCCTGACAATCCGGAATGGCCGGCTCACAACCCGTCCGGGTTGCATTCCACTGATATCCCTGGAGACAATTGCATTCATACTGATTGGTCTGCGCATTCCAGACAGCTATCGTATTGGGATAATAAGCCTGACAATCCGGGGGCGCCAACTCACATCCGGTACGCGTCGCATTCCATTGATATCCCTGCAGGCAGTTGCATTCGTACTGATTGGTCTGCGCATTCCAGGTAGCTACGGTATTGGGATAGTAGGCATTACAATCCGGCGGGAGCGGATCACAACCAGTACGTGTCGCATTCCATTGATATCCCTGCCGGCAATGGCATTCATACCGGTTTGTCTGCGGATTCCAGACCGCCTCCGTATTGGGATAATAGGCCTGACAATCCGGGACAGGCAGCTCACAACCTGTACGGATGGAATTCCATTCATACCCGGAAAGACAATTGCATTCCCAGCGGTTCATGGAGGTATTCCACACGGCTTCTGTGTTGGGATAGAAGGTGGGGCAATCAGGCTTAACGACGACACACCGTGTATGGTCGGCATTCCATTCATACCCGTTGATACATTCACATGCGTAATGGTCTCCATAATAAACCTCTTCTGAATTGGCGATCGCTGCACAGTCCTGCCAGGGGATGCAACGGATCTTGCCGGGATCCCATTTGTACCCGGATTCACAACGGCACTCGTACCGGCCGCTGACTTCCACGAGTTGGGCATGTTCGTCCGTACAGGGATTTTCTTCGCCCTGGCAATCGTAACGGTTGATGTATTGGATGATGTCCCTGAACCGCATCAGCAGGCTTTGTTCCTGGATGAGCTTATTCAGGTTGCGGTTCAACGTTAGTTTATAACACCAGTACTGGCACACTTCCTTGAGCATGGTATAGGTGGCGGTACGCACTGTGTTGAGCTTTTGCTGATCTGTCCAGATCTCCGTTATAGCCGGAAGATTTGGATTGTTCAGCCGGTGCTGCGCATATTCGTAGATAGCGATACGGAAGGGATTATGTACATCATTCCACGTCACCCGGTCCCCGGGCCGGACTTCCCTGATTTTGGCATACTGCAGGAGATAATGATCCGGGTCGAAAATGCAGGGATCACGGTCAGCATACTCGGCCAGGGTCTTGATATTGATGATCAGAATCTCATTGTTGAGGTATTGGGCAAACTCGCCCAGGGATTTGATGGATGTAAATACCAGGGCGGGTGTACCGCTCCCGGTCAGGTAGGTCACCCCATCCGTGATCAGCAGTTCGGAGATTTTCTCGAGGGTTTTCTTCGGCTCTCCATTGATCGCTTCTTCCAGCACCTCAATGACCTTGTTGATATTCTCCAGGTTCTGCATGACGATATTGATATTCCCCCGGCGGGCAATATCCCCTGCTATGCCGGTCTCGGCTCCCAGGATCTCCGCGGTGGACCAGGCATTCCACAGTTCTACCAGACCGGATTGCGCCCACTCTTTCACCTTTTTACAACCATACTTTTTAATCAGGGCGGCTACATCCCGGTTGAGCCGGTCATTATTGCTTCGGAGCAAGTCGAGTGAGACGTTTTTCAACTCCTTGACACAATCGCACAATTCACGGCAATTGTCCGCAAGCCCCACGATGGTAAACCGCTGCACACAGGTTTCACGTTGCCCGCAATCATCCGCGATGGTATAGATGATCTCATAGACGGCCCCGGGCTGATCCTCTACCCCGGAGACCAGCCTTGGCGGAGAACTCGTGACAACGGCATCGACGTCACAACTGGTTGTATAGGCTATTGGCCTGGGGCGAATGTCCGCTTTCGACCGCACGGTCGTATCCGGCGGACACAGCACGGTGAGATCATCCCCCCGGATCCGGAACTTCTGTTTGCATTCGTCTTTTCTGCCACATGCGTCGGTTATTGAAAATGTGACTTCGTAAACGGCGTTGGGACAACCCATTTTACCCGATAGCAGCAGCGGACCGGTCATCTGCACATTGGGGGAATCACAACTGATGGAGACGTCCCGCAGGGCAGGTTGAATATCCGCTTCACAATCCACGATTTGTTCCGGGTAACAATAGACGCGGGGTGGTTGATTTTCGATGGTATACCGCTGTGTGCATGAGACAGACCGGCCACATTCATCCGTGGCCGTATAGACCACTGCATATATTGCCCCGGGGCAATCTTTTATACCGGAAATGAGGGTTGGGCCTGCCACATGGAGGCTGAAGGTCAGATCACAATAGGTCCGGACCTCGGGGATGCCCGGTTGGATCTTGTCCGCACATTCGGCAACGGAATCCGGGGGACAACTGATTTCAGGCGGCGGGATGCGTGCCGTAAACAGTTGGTCACAACTGGCGCTGCGCCCGCATTCGTCCGTCACCACATACCGGACGCGGTACACGGCCCCGTCACAATTGTCACGACCGGAAACCAGGTCAGGTCCCTGCACGTCGAGATCATACTCCAGGCTGCAGGAAACAACCGGCACAGGTTGCTCCACCTCGAAATCATCCTCACACATGATCTCCCGGGCGGGTCCGCATTCGATTTTCGGCCCGGGATTATCGATCGTAAACCATTGGATACACTCCTTCACGACACCACATTCATCCGATACCGTGTATTGGATGGTATATTTTGCGCCCGGGCAATCCTCTTTTCCACTGACCAGTTTCGGACCGGAAGTAAGCGTGGTATAGGCGTGCTTGCAGGCCGTCTTGACGAGGGCTTGAGCGGGTTTGATATCCTTACTGCATTGAACGGTCAGGTCCGGCGGACATTGGATGGACGTTTCCGGCTGAAGGATGGTAAATAACTGTTCACAGGCATCGGTTCGTCCGCAATCGTCGGTTACGGTATAGTGGACGGAATAGACAGCGCCTGAGCAATCATGCTTTCCCATGATGAGCTTCGGATCAGTCATCGTTATCTTATACCCCAGGTCACAGGAAACTTTGAGCGAGGCAGGCTGGCCCACATGGATATCATCATAGCATTGCACTTCCACATTCTGGGGGCAATCGATTTCCGGGCCTTTGTTGTTGATGGTAAATTTCTGTTTGCAGGAAGCCGTGCGGTCACAGGAATCTTTCACGCTATAGATTACTTCGTATACGGCTCCAGGACAATCCGCTTTACCGCTGACAAGCTTTGGGGACGAGATGGACACTTCGGCCTTTTTGCTGCAACTGACGGTATACACGGGCGTGCCGGCCCTGATGTCCGTGCTGCACGCAACGATCGTATCGGGAGGACATTTGATTGTGGGTGGGTTATTCCTGATCGTGATGTGCTGAACACACTTTACCTGCCTGCCGCAGGTATCTTCGACCGTATATTCCAGCTCGTATTTTGCATCCGGGCAATTGGGATGCCCGCTCACCAGCAAGGGCCCGTAGGTTGTAAATTTTGTCGCGAGGGAACAACTGGACACCGTCTTTGGTTTCCGGATCACCAGGTCTTTGATGCAGGTCACCACGGTATCTTTCGGGCAGGTGATTTGCGGTGCATCATTTTGGATGATAAAATATTGAAAGGCACTGTCGGTTTTGAGGCAATTGTCCCGGGCCACAAATTTGTAGCGATAGACGGCGCCCGGACAGTTGTCAATCCCTTTCACCAATCCGGGGCCAATCGTATCCACTTTCCCCCCAATCTCGCAATGCCGGTATCCGACAGAAACTTTTGGTTTGATCTCCTCCTTACAATGGATCTTCGTGGTGTCCGGGCATTTAAGTACCGGTGGCAGGCTGATGAAAAAAGGTTGTGACTTTGGATTCACCCGGTCATCGATCGTCAGGCATTTCAGCCAGTTCCAGAAATCAGTCACATCCTGTGTCGAACTGATTTTCTTTAAGGTGCTCGTGCCCAGCCAGATCCGGGAGATCTGGGCATGGAGCCGGGTGTCTTTCAGCAGCGCATTGATCCTGGTAATCGATGAATCGATACAAGCCGGGCACGAGGCGAATGCGGTGCTTTTGATTTTCCCGACCTCCTTGGCGACATGAAAGAGCAGGTAACCATCCGGATTGTCCCGATGATACAGTGCGGAGGGAGGAAATGGATCGTGATTACCTTCACGGAATCGTGCCATACCGGTAAACTCGCTACTGGTAATTCCCTGCTGATAATACGGGATGTCAAATACCTGCCTCCAAAGGCTATTGAAATAATCCACATCCGCCGCCGCGATGGCTACTTTACCGGCCGCGGCTTTCTGGCCATAGAAATAGGCCGCCCTCACCAGGGTGCAGTAATTGACAAGGGAATCCGGCGGACTGGCCAGCGGTTGGCTGCTTGCAGGTAAGTTTAACGGTGGGAGCGCATATGATCCGGGGGTCCAAAACAGGTCTGGGAGAGTGAGCATCACAAGCCCCAGCAATATCCCATGTGATGATTTCATAAGGGATCAGGCTTTGATTATCTCCTAAGATAATAAAAAAGAGAAAAATGTCTACAATTCTTTTTATGCATCACCGCGCGCTTACACGCTTCCCTCCAAACGCGTTCACTATTGATAGCCGTTTAGTAATCCGACAGGTGCACGGAAAAATCCAATACAACATTTCGCTGTCTTTCTCCAAAGAACCATAGCCCCCTTTTAGTAGCCTCCCCATATTGTTTTCAGCAGACATTCCTTTTATGCACCTCCAGGTTGGTCCTGACCCTTGGACTTCGCCATCGGGAAGTAACGGGAAGCGATTCACCACGGGTATTGTTGTACCTTACTCGCCGGGTGGTTATTGCCACAACACCTGTCTCACCTTAAATCTTTTCGAAGTTGGCCGGCATCGCAATCAGGGAGGTTAATTCCGCTAAAGGTCTTCGTGATTTCCTGGCTTTTCCTTACCGGATTTTTCAAAACGATCCCCATTGGGTTCCCCCGCTCCGGATGGATCACCGCCGTATGCTCAACCGGAAGAAAAACCCGTTGTTCCACCATTGCCGATATGCCGCCTGGATGGCCTATGCAGATGGGACGCCGGCGGGCAGGATCCTGGCCTTTGTCGACACGGATTACACCTCCTATACACAAACACAAAGAGGGTTCTTCGGCTTTTTTGATTGCCTGCAGGAACAGGCCATAGCCAACGCGCTCCTGGAGACGGCAGCAGCCTGGCTCAAAGCGGAAGGCATGAAAAGCATGTGTGGTCCGATGAATTTTTCGATCGGTAATGAATGTGGTGTGCAACTGGATGCCCATGATACGGTGCCTTACATGCAGATGAACCACACCCCGCCCTATTACCGCTCCCTGGTGGAATCGGCTGGATTGGAGAAAACACAGGATTTGTATGCCTACCTCATCCGCGTGGAGGATATACGGGATCATCCCTGGATGAAGAAACTGGAAATGCTGTCAGGGCTCATCGCCCGGAAAAAAAATTATCACTTCCGCCCTGTCCGCATGAAGAATTATTACCAGGAACTCGATCACATCAATACCCTGTTTAATCAGGCCCTGACGGACAACTGGGGTTTCGTTCCCTCCCACATGGAGGAAGTCTTATTTACGGCTGACGCCCTGAAAATGATTATCGATCCGGAGATCGTGTTTTTTGTCGAATGCCGGGATCAGCCGGTAGGCTGCGCCATCTCCATCCCGGATATCAACCAGGTCCTGATTCATCTCAATGGACGATTACTCCCTTTCGGTTGGATCAAATTCCTCTACTATAAAAAGAAAATTGATCGTATCCGGTTTTACCTCCTCGGGATCCTTCCGGCACACCGCTCCATCGGGCTGGATGCCGTCCTTTACTATCAGAGCATTCTCAAGGCGATGCAACAAGGCTATCGCGAAGCGGAACTATCCTGGATTTGCGAAGACAATACCCGGATGATCCGCATCGTCGAAAAACTCGGCGCCAAACGGTATAAGACCTACCGGATGTATGAGAAGCCTCTATAGAATTACTAATTACTAACTTGTGGTGAGCGGAGTCGAACCATTACGAACTTGTGGTGAGCGGAGTCGAACCATTGTATCCGCCGAATCCGCCTCAGGCGGAGAAGGAGGATGAATTATAGTACTCCTCGAAGCTTGAGCGAAGGAAGACGAACAATGGAAAATGAATAACTCGCTTTCTCACTTTCTCGCTCTCTCGCTACCGAATCACATATTCCACACCGGCCACAAACGACCGGGTCAGCCCATCCGGCCTGGTGTCTCTGACCACCAAAGGGAAGCCGATGCTGAAATTGAACAGGCTGCCGGCTTCTGTTTTCACCAGGAAATACACATTTGCATTGAGTGTGAAGCCGTCTGAGCCCGCTATTTTTCTTTCGGGAAAAAAGGACTGATCAACATCCTCCCCGAGATGATAGATCGGGAGCAGCCCGGCCTGGATATCCAGGTGATCGGATACGTGGAAGGACCGGGCAACCCTCAGCAACACATCGCCCTGACGTTCGTACCGGCCTGTCCGGATGAATTCGCTCAAAGGCGATTCGGATGGCCAGTCTAACGGGGCAAACAGATTATCGTTCTGTGTAAGCGGTTGCTGATACCCTGCGGCAATCGTCCATTCTCCCGTTTTAAATGAAACGCCTGCCAGGAAATCGAGCGTACCAAGTCCGGGTTGGTAATCCATCGGAAGCGCAAGCCCGTCTTTTTCCAGATCTGCGCTGGATAACGGGATCTTGCACCCAGCCGTGATGGCCAGACGGGAAGACCAATCATAGGCGGCCAGTAAGAAGAAATCCCCAAAGCCCGAAGTGGCGATGCCATTGCCACGATGCAGGGCATAGGTGATCTTGCTGTCCACACGAAGTGAAGGACCGATGCGCCTGCTGTATCCAAGTTCCGGGGTCAGGACGAAAATGGAATGGTCCGCTGCGCCCGCGGAAATCCCGAAATGAAATTCATTTTTTCCATCCGCTGTTTCCGGGCTGACGGGTTTGAGTGCGGGGATCGTGCAGGCCCCGGCGTCACTGCAGCCCTGTGCCCGGAAATCCTGGGAGGCGACAATCAATAAGCCAATGAACAGGAAGCGAAGGAGCGATACCATAAACAATCAGTGGAGGATGGTTACCCGGTAAAAGTAATCGAAATGGGCAGAGGTCGTTCCTTATTTTTTCTCGCGCCAATACAGCCCTTTGGCGATACCTTCCGGAATGGCTTTCGGAAGGATTTCGGCCATCTTGGCGCTGATCCAATTGGTAAAGCCGGGGATAATCTCCGCTTTTCCTGCCAGCATACCATCGATCGCCTTTTTCGCCACGACTTCCGGTGGCATGGTAAATTTTTCGGCTGTTTTCTTCAGCTTGTCATCCATACCCGCCCGTTCCATAAACCCGGACGTGGTGGTACCCGGACTGAGGCAACTCACGGATACGGAGGTCTCTTTCATTTCCATCCGCAAAGCGCGCGTAAATAACAGGACAAATGCCTTGGTCGCGGCATAGGTCGACAGGCTGGGAACCGCCTGGTAAGCGGAGGTACTGGAAACATTGAGGATATAGGACCTGGCATTGGCGCGCAACCCGGGAAGCAATACTTTGCACATGTCCGCGACTGTCATCATGTTGAGTTGCATGAGCCGGTTGAGTTCATCCCGGTCCAGCGACTCCAGTTTTCCCCACGCGGCATATCCCGCATTGTTGATCAGGATATCGACTGCGTAATGGTTTTGATCCAGCCATGCTTTTACTGAAAGTGCCGCATCCGGAACGGACAGATCCATTGCCAGGTAATCCGCCTGTATGCCAAATTGCCTGCGCAGCATCGCGACATGCTCGTTGAGTTTTTCAGCAGACCTGGACACGAGCAGAATGTCATGCTTCCGTGAAGCCAGTTCAGTCGCCAGGGCCAGGCCAATCCCTTGGCTGGAACCCGTAATCAGTGCGTACGCCATGTTATTTATTGGTCACCGCCATAAACCGCTGGTAGAGCAGCGGCTTGCTGTTTTTGGTGCGCGGGATATACTTACCGCAGATGATCGGAATGTACATCACCCGGCGGCGGCTCGCCTCCCCCATGAGCGGGGACTGGGCTACCCGGTGCCAAAGCCGGCCATCATGGACCGTCAGGTCGCCGGGCTCAACGGTCAGGCCGAGCTCGTGCTTGTCGGGTTTAAAATCGACATAGTAGGCCTTCCGGAAAAGCAGGGTGCCGATGCCTTTGTTGTGCGTGCCTGGAATGATCCGGAGGCCCCCGTTGGCCGGGGATGAATAGTCGAGATGCAACCCTACATTAAGCATGGGCATGACCGCCTGGCCATAGAAGAGATCCCGGAGAACGTCCGTATGCCAGGCGAGCTGGGTATAGTTGCTGTCCGGTGTATTGATATAGTGATTGAAGACAAGGCCATCCTTTTCATTGACGCCGAGACGAGACTCGTATTTCCCGTTCAGTTCAAAAAGGGCTTTCAGCCGGGGATTATTGAGAAACTCCTGGAAGACTTCTCCAAACTGGTTGATAAAGGCAAAGCGCTGAACAATCGTTTTGCCATCAATGTCCTTTCCGTATTTTATCGGGGTGCCGTTCACCAGTTTGCGGTCTTCGCGGATCCAATCCTCCTGGATACGTTCGGATTCATGGATCATTTTGTCCGCCACTTCCTGCGAAACAAAATGCTTGAAATGAATAAAACCGTTTTGCTGAAAAAAAGACCGCTGCTCTTCGGTCAGCTTTTCCCCAAGGATAAACTTGGGATATTCTTTAGCAGGATTAACTGTTTGTTCAGTTCTTTTTCCATGAAACATAGTATGGAATTTGAATATGTAACTTCAAAAATACCGCAATATTACCGCGTGAAATAGGAATCCTTTTTTTATTAACAATCCGTTACAAGTTACCCGGCCTTCCTGCCGGCGGGGCCTCGAGGGGGCGGGAGCTTAACCGATTGCGGACGTAAAAGTACAGTAAAAAGGTCAGGATTGGCGCTACCCCTACATCCAGGGCGTAATGGACGTGCTGCCACATCAGCATAATCCCCACGGTCACGGTGCCCATCGCCTTCAGCCAGCGCATCCACTTCTGCTGCTCCATGAGAGTCAGCAGGGTCATCGTGCTGACATGGCCGGAGAAAAAAAGATCCTTGGCAAATGCACTGTCCGGATAGAAATGGGCCGTGATGGGATCCTGCAGCAATATCATGTCGGGCGGAGGTTCCAGCGTTAGCCAATACATCGCCAGCATCCGGAACAGGGTAATCAGAAAATAGGTGGTCAGACCGGTCAGAAATACCAGCGGCCGGCGCCATGCCATAAATACAGTCTGCAGGATGGAGGCGTAGATGATCGAAAATATCAGGACGGACCAGTTGACCGGTACAAAAAGGCGAAGCACGGGATCCTCCAGCAAAATCCCCGGCTTGGGCCCGATCACATGCTGATAAAACCAGGGCAGGTAGAAAAAGATGACCGGCAGGAACGCCAGGCAAAACACGACAGCCCACCGCGTGCGGCGAACCGCCCACAGGGCTTTATAATTCGTGTCCAGCGGCCGATCTGCCATCTTCAGAAAATCGATAAGCCTGTTTTCGTGGTGAGTTTCTCGAGAAATTCCATGCCCTTTACCGAATTGCCTTTCTCATTGAGTCGCGGACTCCATACCGCCACGGCATAGTCACCGGGGTGGATCGCCACGATACCACCTCCGATTCCGCTCTTGCCCGGCAATCCTACCCGGAATGTATATTCGCCTGCCTCATCGTAAAATCCGCACGTCTGCATGATCGCATTGATGCGCTTGGTCATGGAGGTACTGAGTACTGACTCGCCGGACGCCAGGACGCCATGCCCCGCAAAGAGAAGAAAAGTTTCAGCCAGTTCTTGACAACTCATTTCGATAGCGCACTGGCGATAATACAGATCCAGCACATGCTCGATACCATGATGGATATTCCCGCTGGCTTTCATCAGGTTGATAAGCGCTGCATTGCGATAGCCGAGTCTCTTTTCCGTCATTGCCAGGTCGAGGTTGGTATCGATGGACGGGTTGCCGGATATCTTCCGGACAAAATCAAGAAACACCGACCAGGGATCCGGATAAAGACTGCAGAGGATATCACATACCACAATGGCCCCTGAATTGATCAAAGGGTTGCGGGGAATGCCTTTTTCATATTCGAGCTGCCACAGGGAGTTGAAAGGATTGCCCGAGGGTTCAACGCCTACCCTGCTCCAGAGGGATTCCCCCTGCTGCTGAAAAGCCAGCGTGAGGGAAAGCACTTTGACGATGCTCTGGATGGAAAATTTGTCCTGGTGGTCCCCCACGCCGATATGTTCGCCCCGCAATGTCACCAGGTGAGCGCCAAATTGATCCGGCGGGACTGCTGCGAGCTGCGGAACCACTGTCGCTACCCTGCCTTCATCGTGCATCCGGCGCACCTCTTCATAAATTTCCTGTAGGACCGATGCCAAATTCATATTGCGTCGCAAAAGTGAAATAATTATTCCAGTTTCACTTTTTATATTTTTACGACAGCATCTGTCTCCTGTCCCTCATGCCCGTACGTCAAGCCGCCTATTTCTGTACACGATACCTTGTCTTCCACTTCTTTGCTTTTGGGATGCATGGTCAGACGGCACTCGTATTGCCTTACCTCCAAAACGCCACGGAAACGTCCATCGTTGTCATGTGGGAGACCAATGTAAATACGGAGACCATCCTCCAGTATGGGACATCCCCCGGCCTCGGAAGTTCTGTCAACGGAACATCCATCACCACCCTGGGCAATACCGTCCTCCATACTGTCAGCCTGACCGGGCTGACGCCCGCGACCCGGTATTATTACAAAACCCTGACGGGTTCCTGGCAATCCAGTGTATATGATTTCGTCACCCCGCCCCTCCGCACCAGCGAGCAAGGTCTCAACATCGTCCTGATGAGCGATATGCAAAAGGACGGAGGCAATCCCAATATCTTTTCCAATCTCGTCAACACCAGCCTCCTGCCCTATATCGCCAGCCAGTATGGCACTCCGCTCAATGATCATGTACAAATGGCCGTGCTGCCCGGGGATGTCGTGGACAACGGCAATACCTACCTGCAATACAAAAACGATTTTTTCAATCCTGCCCAGGCTTTATGGAGTTTCGTGCCATCGTACCCGGCCATCGGCAATCATGAACTCAATTCCGCTAACTACTTCAACTATTTCAACCTTCCGCCCAATGGAACAGCGGGTTACCTGGAACACTGGTATTCTCATGATTATTCCAATATCCGTGTCCTGAGTTTTGACACCAATCCGACCTATCGCATCCCTGCCCAGCTTGCCTGGCTGGACAGTATGCTGGAGGTAACCTGCGGCGACACGTTGATTGATTTTGTATTCGCCCAGATGCATCATCCGTTTAAATCAGAACTCTGGCTGCCGGGCGAGGCGGACTATACCGGTGATATTGTCGAACGTCTTGAAGCCTTTTCCGATTCCTGCGGCAAGCCTTCCATTCATTTCTTTGGTCATACGCACGCATATTCGCGCGGCCAATCGAGGGACCACCGGCATCTCTGGGTCAATGTGGCCACCTCCGGCGGAAATATTGATTACTGGGGTGAATACGCCAATAAAGATTATGATGAGTTTATCATGAGCCAGGACGAATATGGATTTGTCATGGTGGAAGTGACCGCCGGACCTGATCCAAAATTCACCCTCAAACGATTAAGTTTTGGTGATCAATACAATCCGGGCGGGAGCACGCAAACCGATATCATCACCGTGCACCGTTACAACGCCCCCCCGAAAAAACCGGTCGCCCTGTATCCATCGGCCCAGGACACGGTCTCTCCCTTCTGTGTCACCTTCCAGGCAGATGGATTCAGTGATCCGAATGGCGGGGAACATGGATCTACCCATTGGCAGGTATCAACCGATAGCGTCAATTTCACCAACCCGGTATACGAGTCGTGGAAGCAACATGCCAACTGGTATAACGAAGTAGACCTGCAGGCGGGCGATAACCTCACCGATGAGCTTGCCGGCAACCTGCCCGCGGGTACGCCTCTATGGTGGCGGGTCCGATACAGGGATAAAGGTTTGACATGGAGCAACTGGAGCATTTCCTCCCGCTTTCATACGACTCCGCTGGATACCCTCACTTCCAACCTCGTCCTCAACCCGGGCGCAGAATCCGGTATCACCAACTGGACGGCTACGATCGGCGTGATTGAATCGCTCAACCCTCTTGAATGCGCGGGTATTAACCCGTACCAGGGCCAGAAATATTTTGCGGTCGGAGCGCTTTGCGTGGAATACCCGTTTGCCTCGGCTTTTCAAAATATCAGTATTGCCGCCTATGGCGGGGCCATCGACTCCGGCAAAGTCGCTGTTCGTTACGGAGCTTACCTTTCCGATTATGCCAACCAGGATGAACCTTCCTTTGCCCTTCAGTTTCTAAACGCCAATGGCGTGGTGATTTCCGGTACCGATACGATCCGGCATCGCCAGAATGTGTGGACGTTGAAACAGCAATTGGTGCCGGTACCTCCCGGTACCCGGACCATTAAATATATCCTGATGGGTACGCGGTATGCCGGCGTTGACAATGACTCTTATTTCGACCAGGTCTTCCTGCAATTGCTTCAGGGTGATCTGTCCTGCAGCGCTTATCAGCCACCGGGACCGGCCAATGGCAGAGTGTATGTCGATCGTGACGCCCCGGGTACACCTGACGGGGAGAGCTGGCTGACAGCTTACCATACCCTGGGCGACGCGCTGCTGCAAAGCAATGCTGATGCCACCATACACGAAATCTGGATGGCGTCTGGCATCTACCCGGTGACTCCCACCAACCAACGAGATTCCATGTTCAGCATCACCCGGGAAGTGAATCTCTATGGCGGCTTTGCCGGAGGAGAAACGACGCTGGCTCAGCGGAACATCCCGGCCAATCCAACCATCTTGTCTGGAGAAATCGGGGACCCCACCCTGCCATCGGACAACAGCTACCATGTGGTTTACATCGAGCAGATCGGTGACACGATGATGCTGGATGGTCTCATCATCCGGGACGGTTATGCCAATGGAGAGCAAAACAATTACGGCGGCGGCCTGGTGGCCACCATCACCTGCAGCGCACCGATCTATGTCAACAATTGCCTCTTTCAAAACAATGTGGCTGTGGAAGGGAGCTCTGTTTATAACCAGGCAGAAATGCAGATCGAAAATTCCACGCTGACCGACCAGGAAATACCCGGTCTCACTTCTTCTTCCATCCTCAATGCAGGGCACCGAGCACGGCTCACCCTGAAAGCAACCACGCTTATTCAGGCGTGCACCATTTGTCACAAGGCCATCAAAAACCTCAGCCAGGCTAAGTTGTCGGTCGATGCAGATTCCGGGATATTCCGGCAATAGAAAAGCGAGTCGTCTTCCTTCTCAGAAAAACCGCTTACGCATATAGCACAAGGAATACCAGGGCAAATCCGGTGGCTGTCAGTGCCACCCATTTCTTCCAACCTGTGCGTTTACGGAAAACCAGATAGTTGATCAGCCACATCGACAGGAAGGCAAAGGAGAGATAGAAAAAAAATACCACCCAATTGCCGGCATCCCGCATCCACCGGAAATCATAGTAGCCTTCGTCGATGAAGAAAAGAAACATGACAAGGAGAAACGCTGTGGCGAAAGGAGCCAGGAGATTTTCCTTCTCTTGTTTAACATCAGATGGAGTGGAAGTCATTTTTTACAGGGTTATGTTATCAAAACGGATAAGTCCGGCATTAATTTTCCCGGAGCACCGTTTTTCCTTTGACCAGTTTCCAACCATCCGGCCGTTTGATGACCATGCCTTCCTCCCGGAGGCGAAATTGTAACACGAGACCGGAGGTATCCGTCATGTCTGAGGTCAGGTCTCCATAATAGATCGCGGACGTCTCCGAGGCAGGCGTAATCACCAGCGTATCCCAATGACTGCTGATGGAAGCATACCTGCCGGCGGTGGTTCGTAAAATAAACGCCACGGAATCGTACCGGATCGGGCCATCAAAACCGGGCGGATGCCAGGAAAACTGATCCGTGCTGTCGAGATACCCCAGTTCACCCAGAAGCCCTTTCTCCCGGACCGCACGGAGGTAGTCGTTCATCATGGTCCTGACCTCTTCCTCCACATTTTTTTGCCATGGCTTATCCTGCCCGTGACATGCCACCAACAGCAAGGCCACCAAAAAACCAAAGCCGGTTACTATTTTATTTTCCATCCCTATCCTGTCTTTCTGCCTGTTCAATCCTTATTTGATTCGCACTGACCTGTTTCTTATCCCCCCTTCTTCAGTCTTCCGTCTTTCCCCTTCCGTCTTTCCTCTTCCGTCTCTTAGCCCCTCCGTTCCTTCAGGGCCGCCTCCCGCATCGGTTAATATCGATGTTTTCCAACACAGGTTTATCATATCCGTGCAGGGCAACGCTTACCATGGCTTTGCCCAACGTCCGGGTATCCGTCACCCAACTTTTCAATTGCTTCAGGAGAAAATAAAATGGAGAAAAGATGCGGTACAACCGGTTGACCGTATCGGATTTGGCCTTGATGCCATCCATCGGCTGGATAAACCCGGGACGGAACATATAGGCTGATGCAAATCCCATCGCCATCAGGTCGTTTTCTGTTTTCCCTTTTACCCGGGCCCACATCATCCTCCCCTTTTCAGTACTGTCCGTGCTCTTGCCTGAAACATAACAAAATGTCATGCCCGGATTCTGGGCCAACACTTCTTTTGCAAAACCAATCGTCAGGTCATAGGTCAAACGCCTGTATTCCGGTTCAGCCATGCCAACGGAAGAAACCCCCAGGCAAAACAGGCAGGCATCATATCCCCTGAGTTGATAACGGATGGCGGAGAGATCAAAGAAATCCTTATGGATCACTTCTTTCACTTTGGGGTGCGCCATCCCGATCGAACTCCGGTTGACCAGGAGGATCGAATCGATCTCCGTTGTCCTGAGCGCCTCCAGCAGCGCCGCCCGGCCTACCATGCCCGTCGTACCGGTTATGATACATTTCATCTTTGTCCTTGTTTTGATAATTCTTAATTCATCCTCCTTCTCCGCCTGAGGCGGATTCGGCGGATGCCATAATTCGTATTTCCTAAT
>CAZTXO010000017.1:0-63745 GCA_964617515.1 uncultured Saprospiraceae bacterium
TCCGCGATGATCACCGCCGTCGCTACATTGCTCACCGCCTGGTCACATCCGCTGTCCGAGGCATTAACTAAGACTCTGTAATAGGTTGTACCTGCCGTCGTGCTCGGTGGCGTGAAGGTTGCCGTGGTTGCTCCGCTACCCGTCGCATTCGCCCAGCCGGTCGTTCCATCCGGACTCGATTGCCATTGATATGATATCGTTCCGGAACCGCCCGTGATCGTCACCGTCATTAGGCTCGTGCCGCCTATGCATTCATTAACATTCGTTGGTTGGGTCGTGATAACAATATCAGGCACAATGATAGCCGAAGCTACATTACTGATGATCTGGTCGCAGCCATTTCCTGCTGCAACAACCATAATACGGTAATATGTGGTGCCTGGAACAGCACTTTCCGGCGTATACGTCGTAGTACTTCCTCCCGCCCCCGTGGCAGTGGTCCAGGAGCCAGAACCATTGGGGCTCTGTTGCCATTGGTCTGTAATGGTACCCACACCTCCTGAGATGATTGCGATCATCTGATCCGTCCCGCCCACACACTCGTTTACATTGTTAGGCTGACTGGTGATAGAGAGATCAGGCGAAATGGTTGCTATTGCCGTCAAACTGGTTACCTGGTCACAACCACTTCCATTGGCATTGATTAATACCCGGTAATACGTGGTGCCCGGAGTCGTGCTTGGTGGGGTAAAGGTTGGCGTGATCGCACCGGTACCCGTGGCATTCGTCCAGCCCGTGCTGCCGTCTGCGCTTTGCTGCCATTGATAACTGATCGTGCCGGAGCCGCCCGTGATGGCAACCGTCATGGTATTAGTCCCACCCACACATTCATTGACATTCGTCGGTTGGGTCGTGATGACAATGTCTGCCGTGATGACCGCAGTCACTACATTACTGACCACCTGGTCACAACCGCTATTAGCGGCATTGACCAGCACCCGGTAATACGTCGTACCTGCAGTGGCACTGGGAGGGGTGAAAGTCGAGGTTGTTGATCCCGTACCCGTCGCATTTGCCCAGCCTGTGCTGCCGTCTCCACTTTGCTGCCATTGATAGGTTATGCTACCTGAACCCCCGGAGATAACCACGGACATGGTGCTGGTACCGCCAACACATTCATTCACATTGGCAGGTTGCGTGGTGATACTCAGGTCAGGCGAGATTACCACCGTGGAGGTATTGCTGACCGCTTGTCCGCATCCATTATCTGTCGCATTTACCAGGATGCGGTAATAGGTCGTTCCAGCCGTGGTACTTGGAGGTGTATAGGTGGTTGAGTTGGAACCGGTACCGGTGGCATTTGTCCATCCCGTTGTCCCGTCAGGACTGGATTGCCATTGATAGGTAATCGTACCGGATCCTCCGGTAACGGTTACCGAAATAGAATTGGTTCCTCCGATACATTCACTCAAATTGGCGGGCTGTGAAGTAATGCTCAGATCGGGTGAAATAACCGCCACGGCAGTATTACTGATTGCCTGCTGGCAACCGCTGTTGGTTGCATTGATCAGCACCCGGTAATAGGTTGTTCCGGGGGATGAAGCAGGAGGTGTAAATGTTGTTGATGTAGACCCGGTTCCGGACGCATTGGCCCAGCCACTGATACCATCCGGACTGGATTGCCACTGGTAGGTAATGGTCCCGGATCCCCCGGAAACGGCAACGGTCATCGTCCCCGTTCCCCCGACACATTCATTGAGATTGGAGGGCTGTGTAGTAACCGAGAGGTCAGGGGCTATAACAGCAGTGGCCGTGTTACTGACGGCCTGTCCACATCCGTTTCCTGTGGCATTGATCAATACCCGGTAATACGTCGTGCCTGCTGTGGTACTGGGGGGTGTGTAGGTCGTGGAGGTGGAACCAGTACCGGTCGCATCTGTCCAACCTGTTGTCCCGTCAGGACTGGATTGCCACTGATAGGTGATGGTTCCGGAACCTCCTGAAACTACCACGGACATTGTACTTGTTCCACCTACACATTCATTGATAGAAGCAGGCTGTGTCGTTACTGCCAAGTCAGGCACGATGACTACGATGGCATTATTGCTGACAGCCTGACCGCATCCATTCCCGGTGGCATTGATCAGGGCCCTGTAATAGGTAGTTCCCGCCGTCGTACTTGGAGGCGTATAAGTTGCGGTGGTTGATCCGGTACCCGTGGCGTTGGCCCAGCCTGTTGTCCCGTCAGGACTGGATTGCCATTGGTATGAAATCGTTCCTGTTCCACCGCTTACGGTTACGGAGAGTTGGAGTGTTCCTCCAACGCACTCATTGATATTTCCTGGTTGAGTGGTTACAGCCAGATCAGCCACCACCGTGACGGTTGCATTGGCGCTTTGAACAAAACAACCTGCATCCTGGGTGACCAACACCCGGTATGTATACGTTCCAATGGTATTTAACACGGGGGTCGTGTAAGAACTAAGGTTCGTTCCGACATTTGACCAAACCGTTCCATCGAAAGATTGCCATTGATAAACACTGGTGCCCTGCCCACCGGTGACGGTCGCAGTAAGCGTTGATGTGCCTCCGCTGCAAATGGTCGGATTGCTGACAGCGACACTCACGGTCGGATCGGCTGACACGGTGACCACCTGATTGGTACTTTGCGCTGCACAACCTGCGTCCTGTGTGACAAGGAGCCGGTAGGTATAAGATCCGGTAGTCAAAACCGGGGTTGTATAGACATTCGAATTCGTCCCGACATTCACCCAGGTACCGGCATTATTGTACTGCCATTGGTAGACAGTTGTTCCATTGCCCCCACTGACCGATGCGGTAAAGGTGGTCGTGCCCCCATCACAAATAGTCAAATCCGTTGCGGCAATACTGATCGTGGGATCCGCGGCTACAGTAACGACAGCATTGGGGCTGACAGCCACACAACTCGTGCCTAAGTTGCCGACCACACGGTACGTATAGGTACCTGTTGTCAGCGCCGGAGTCGTGTAGGTATTCTGATTCGTGCCAACATTTGTCCAGACACTGCTGATCAATTGTTGCCATTGATAGGAGGTTACGCTTCCGCTGGTCACGGTGGCCGTCAATACGGCAGTACCTCCGTCACAGATTGTGGCATCATTGACCGAAATCGAAACACCTGCAGCAACCTGCACATTGATATCATAGCTCCTGGTGGAGACAACACCCCCGCCATCCGTAACGGTCAATGTGATCGTTCGTACGCCTGCACTGTTGTAGGTGACGGTAAAAGGTCCGGTGGCGGTTGGGCCCGACGTGGTGGAAGGTGTCGGAGTGGCGCCCGCTCCAAAATTCCATGAATAATTGCTGTAGGGCAACGTACCGTTTGTCGTTTGATTGGTGAAGGTGTACACTTCATAGGTTTGTCCTGCCTGGCATTGAGACGAAATGGAAAAGTCCGCAACAAGTGGTGCGGCTACCGTAAGCGTGTTATACCGGTGGCATTTGGATGGAACCTGCGGGCAGATATTACAGGAGTTGGGTACATTACCATCGTTATTATTCTCCCAGGAAAAAAGGGTGTTTTCAACAGTCATCTGAGAACCACAGGGCCAGATGATCTGCTCCAGCATCACTGTATAGGTGCCGGAGCTATAGTCGCCCAGGCATTTGTTTACAGAGTGATCATAGACTCCGTCGACGAGGATATCTCCTACAACATTGATATCGTAACGGTTTGTCGCAGTAACAGTAAAGGTCAGCCAGAGGTAGACATTGGTAACCGGATTGCCAGGTGTACAGGATACTGACGTAATAGGTGTACCGTTGACATTCCCAATAAAGTAAACCGGGTTCTGCACATCATTGGCCGTGCAGTTTTCACCTACGCAATAGGGCCCCTGGGCTAACGCAGGCGGTGCAAAGAACAAAGAGACAAACAGCCAAAACCCAATACACACGATAACATCGCGGTATAAGTTCTCGGTGTCTAAAAAAGTGTTCTTAACAATCCATGGCCGGGACATCCGAAGGACTGTGGTTTTTCTCATGTGCCGAAAACGTATGTTATTTCCTAACGCCCATAACCCTCACAGCCTCAAAGCAAAAGCTTTAGGGGAAGGCGCAACAACCTTGCCAAAATCATCTCAGGGGTGCTAGCAATAAAGGGTGGAAATGAAACGAAGACCTAATGTCAAGAAAGGTCTTCGATCGAAGGCTTCCAAGAAGAAGCCATACGCTCTACATCATATGCAATAAATGATGTAGCACGAATGTAACCATCAATTAGTTATTTGTTATACCAAGTTATACATATTTGTTTAACATATATTTATTTTGACTTTTTACAGAAGGGGGTTATATGTTTTTCCGGAAGGAAAAGAGCCCCTTACATATCTGATTTTTCCTCTTGATTGCTACTCAATGGAATATTTTTTTTATCAAAAAGTCTTACTAACCGCCCGGAAACCCCAACCACATAAGCGAAACCCGCTACATGTAAAAATTTGATTTCCAAAATATAGCCCGCTTTCATGCCTGTGCTGATGAGCAAAATGCCATTAGCCCTTTTGTAAAGCAAGCCTTCTTGTTCTGAAAACCAGGGTTTACCATGAAGAGGTGGGGAAAACCATGATTTTTACGGTTTCGCGATTTTTCTTTCCCAATGAAGGTTAAATCAATCCATTTAAAGCGGTTGGTCGAAGTAAAAAGTGGACAGCGTTGATCCTTCACCACGAAAACGGCTGGTTGATTCTTGCCCGGCCGCTCCGAAACCGCCTTGGGTTGAATCTCCATTCAAGGTATTTGCACTGCTGGGCAATACCGCTGTACCTTTACCAACGCAGTAAAAGCTATGGCAGGGAAAAGCATGTTGATCATCCTGGATGGATGGGGAATCAATCCGGATCCGAAGGTAAGCGCCATTGAAGCGGCTGACACGCCCTTTTTTGATTCACTCCTGGCCACCTATCCCCATGCCACCCTCATCACCCACGGCGAAGATGTAGGGTTGCCGGATGGCCAGATGGGTAATTCTGAAGTCGGTCATCTCAACCTGGGAGCCGGCAGAATCATCTACCAGGAACTCGCCCGCATCAATAAAGCCATCCGCGACGGTGAACTGGCCCGCAATCAGGTACTCCTGGAAGCTATCCGCCATTCTACCGGAAAGATTCACCTGGTGGGATTGGTTTCGGATGGCGGAGTTCATTCGCATATCCTGCACGCGAAGGCTATCGCAAAGACATGCCGGCAGCATTATCCGGGCCGGGTCTGCCTTCATGCATTTACGGATGGCCGCGATGTCGATCCCAAAAGCGGATTGGGTTTTTTACGGGATCTCCGGGATGAACTGAATCCATTGGATATCCCCGTAGCCAGTGTGGTAGGCCGATATTACGCGATGGATCGGGATAAACGCTGGGAACGTATCAAATTGGCTTATGATATGCTGGTCCACGGAATAGGCCAGCCGGTCAGCGATATACCGGATGCCATCCGTCGTTCCTATGAGGAAGGGATCACGGATGAATTTATTAAACCCGCCGTTTTGGTGGACGATAATCAAAAACCGGTTGGGACCATAGAGGATGGAGATACGGTTATCTTTTTCAATTTCCGGACAGATCGTCCCCGCCAGCTGACAGAAGTTTTGTCTCAACGCTCCCATCCGGATTTTGACATGCATCCGCTGAGTATCCGGATGATCACGATGACGACCTATGATAGCACTTTTACAGGGATCCAAACGCTGTTTCCTGAATCAGACATACAGGGCACAATTGGAGAATACCTCGCTTCTATCGGAAAAACCCAATTACGGGTGGCGGAAACAGAAAAATATCCGCATGTCACTTATTTTTTTTCCGGTGGCCGCGAAGCTGTTTTTCCGGGGGAGGAACGCATTCTGATTCCATCGCCCAAAGTTCCGACATATGATCTCCAGCCTGAGATGAGTGCTCCGGAAGTGGCGGAGGCTGCGATCAATTTCATTCAACTCCGTTCGCCTGATTTTATTTGCCTCAATTTTGCCAACACCGACATGGTGGGTCATACCGGCGTTTTTACGGCGGCCGTCAAAGCGGCTGAAACAGTGGATCAATGCCTATCCAGGCTGGTGCCGCTTGGCCTCCGGGAGGGATACAGTATGATCATTTTAGCAGACCATGGCAACGCAGATATCATGATCAATGAGGATGGCTCCCCCAACACCGCACATACGAAAAATCCCGTTCCCGTCCTTTTTGTTTCAGCCGAAGCCCATCGTTACAGGGTATTGCCGGGCCGGCTGGCGGATATAGCCCCTACCCTCCTGCATGCCATGCATCTGCCCGTTCCCCCTGCCATGACGGGAAATATCCTGCTACAATCGAGGGATGCCGCTCAGGATTAACCGGAGCCGCCTGTTTTCTCTTCCTTTCCTGCAGGATTGTCCGTACTTTGGGTTTGCTTCACTATCTACCTGTCACCAAAATCCAATGATTATGAAACTAACTTCCCTTTTGTCCATGCTTCTGATGGGTCTTCTGCTTTTTTCAGCCTGTAAAAAAGATGATGATCCTGTTACCTGCGCAGACTGGGCTTCCCAGCTCAATGACGAACTCAATGCCGTGATTGCGGCCGCCACGACGTACGGCTCCGATCCCACCCCTGCCAATTGTCAGGCCTATAAAAATGCTTACCAGGACTACCTCGATGCCGCGGAAGGATATGTAGACTGCGTTCCGACGGCAGACAGAGAGCAGTTACAGCAGGATATCGACGCTGCCCAGGCTGAACTGGATCAACTGACCTGTTAAACGATCTGTATCCCGATAAAAAAAGCCGAAGGATGTATCCTTCGGCTTTTTTTATCCGGCCGTGGGATCAATCATGGACCTGGAAGGTTCCTTTTACCGTCAGCATACCGGGACTCTGGTTGAAGATCAGATAGTCGCCCGGAAGCAGCAACGCATTCTTAAACACCTCGACGTTCCAGAGGATCAGGTGACCGTAGTTTTCAAACTGGGCCCCCAAATATCCTGTCAAACCGCTGGTAAACAGGATGTTTTTAAATTCGACCGTTTTCCCGCTATTGATTTTGAAGGCGCCACTGATATCGGATTGAATCATCACCGGGGGCGTGAGGGAGGAGAGAATATGAAGATCCTTATTGATCTCAATCCTGCTGGAATTGATATGAAGGGTCTGGTTGGCCAGTACGGGGTTAAATGTAATCGTATCCCCATTCGATGAGCAATCGATCATGTATCGCAGGGAACCCGGAACATTATCGTTGGTTGTCGTGACAACGCCGCTGCAGGGAGACAGTTCGATAAAATAGTTATCCATATCATTCTCAGCGGTAGCGATCGAAAACGGTATGGTATCGTTCTGCATATTGGTATTGGGCACGAGATCTCCATCCGGAGATGGGTCGACGTCTTTGACGGAATTGTAATTAGAGAGCTGGGTTTCTACCAGCGCATAATTCCCAACAGCCAATCCGCCGATCGTGTAAAATCCGACATTGGTGGTAGTGGTGGAGGCGACAAACCCCCCGGCGTCAGGTAAGCCATTGGCGTCATTATCCGTATAGACAGAAAGTGTCACGCCGGCGATACCTTCCCCTGGCTGTGGGGTCATATTATCATTGAAATCCTCAAAAACATACCCGGATACGATACCCGAAACCGGGATTTCCACAAAGAAATTTCTTGAATCAAGTTCAAGCGGTTCGATAGTGACTGGAATCAGATTATCGTTTTGATTGAAATTGGAAAGGGAATCGTAATCTTCGGAAGTATCATTATCCCACAGGCTTATATAGGGGTTGGGTTGTGTTTCGCGGATCACATAATAACCAGGTGTAATCGTAGCCATGGAATAAAATCCAGTCGACGTGGTAAAGACGTTTCGAATGGCGGTACCATTGTCTTCCACGCCATCCAGGTTGGCGTCCGCAAAGAGCTTGACATTGACATTGGCAATACCCGTGGTATCCGTCGTGGTTGTATTTAAGAATACCCGGCCGGTGATCTGTCCGGGGCAGGTATTCACGGTGAAACCGAGCGTAGCAGTGTCCCCGCAGGAGGCACCAGCCTCATTCGAAAACACGATGAGCTGAACGGTTTTGGATCCGGCACTGAAATACTCGACCACATGCGGGCCATACCCGGTGGCCGTGGCAGGAACTGCACCCGTACCGAATGACCACTGGTAACTGAACCCGGGTATCTGCGCTGCCACAGGTTTAAAGGTCTTTGACTGCAACACACAGACGCTGCCACTCGGCGTCGCCATGATGTTGGCGTTTGGTATGGCATTGACATGAATATTGGCTACCGTATCTGTTACCGGCGGGCATCCGGGCGTACTCACCGTCAATACGACAAAAGCGCCAACCGTTCCGTTAATGGAGTTATAGGTATACGTTATTGTATGAGGGCCGATGCCCATCGCGGTGGACGGACTGGACCCTGATCCAAAGGACCATGCATACGTCATGGGATCAATCCCCTGGTCAACGGCCTGGAAAATGACATTGTATCCTGAACAAATCGTGTCGAAGGGATCTCCCAGGATTTGCGGATCAAGCGGATTGGTCACATAGATCTCCTGCAGACAGGTATTGTCATTTCCACAGGCATCGATGACGGTCCAGGTCCGATGGATAATAAATCCATTCCCCGCGGTCGACACGGTAATGTCGATATAATCAAAATCCGGCATGGGATCACAATTATCGGTTCCTGTAGGACTGCCGGTATTGGATGGCATCGTGCTTTCCGTACATTCAATCGTCATGTCAGGCGGGCAGGTGATTTCCGGGTTGGTCGTATCGTGAATCACGATGGATTGAAGGCACGTACTGCTGTTACCACAATCGTCCACCGCCTGCCAGGTCCTGGCGATAGAATATTCCTGGGGACAACTGGGGGAAGCTGTGGTGATATCGGCATAGGTCACGGCAGGTGACATATCACAGTTATCGGTGGTGGTGGCACTTCCGGTGTTGGTCGGTGAGGTACTTGCTGTACATTCAAGGGTGACGTTGGCAGGGCATGTAATAACCGGTGCCAGGTTGTCATCGATCGTAATGAGTTGTATACAGCTGCTTGAATTGCCACAGGCATCTGTCGCGTTCCAGGTCCGGGTGATCGTGTATTCCTGCGGACAACCTGTGGGAACGGAGTTGGCATCGGTATAAGTCACGGTTACCGTTCCTCCACAATTGTCCATGGCTGTCCCGGAACCTGTATTGGACGGTAGTGTAATGGCTGTACAGGAGATGGTCAGGTTGCCCGGGCAAGACAGCACAGGCGCCGTGTTGTCAAATACCGTGATAACCTGTACACAGGTGGTACTGTTTCCACAGACATCCGTCGCCCGGTAGGTTCTATGAAGTGTATACCGGTCCGGACAAGCCTGATCTACCGTCACATCGCTGACGTGTGTAACCAGAGGGGAACTGCAATTGTCCGTCGCCATAACAGAAGCTGTATTCACGGCCGGTACAAGGTTGGCACACTGCACAGTAACGTTGGCCGGGCAGGTGACCCCGGGTGCCGTATCATCAAAGACCGTGATCGTTTGATTGCAGGTGGCAGAATTACCGCATACGTCCGTCGCCCGGTATGTTCGGATGAGCGTGTACCGATTGGTACACAGCTGGTTGACAGTCACATCACTGACATGGGTCACGGTGGGTGCGCTGCAATTATCGCTGGAAGTGACCAGGGCCGTATTGACCGGAGGCACGAGACTGGCACATTGCACGGTCACATCAACCGGGCAGGTGACCGTAGGCAATGTATTGTCCAAAACCGTGATGACCTGCATGCAGGTTGCCGAATTTCCACACTCATCGGTAGCCCGGTAG
Organism: uncultured Saprospiraceae bacterium; assembly: GCA_964617515.1. Taxonomy (GTDB): domain Bacteria; phylum Bacteroidota; class Bacteroidia; order Chitinophagales; family Saprospiraceae; genus Opimibacter. The sequence goes on from CAZTXO010000017.1 coordinate 9,782, forward strand.
GTGCGATTTAACGTGTATTTATTGGTACAGGTCTGGTTGACCGTCACATCACTGACATGCATTATGACCGGTGTCCCGTTGCAATTGTCGGTAGCTGTCACACTGGCTATGGATACCGGAGGGACCTGGGACGCGCACTGAACTGTCACATTAGCCGGGCAGGTAAGGGAAGGAGCGGTGTTGTCATTGACCGTGATCAATTGGACGCAGGTCATAGAATTCCCGCATTCATCCGTGGCCCGGTAGGTTCGCTGAACCGTGTACTTGTTGATGCAAGTCTGCCCGACTGTCACGTCACTGACATGTGTGATGACGGGTGTTCCGTTACAATTGTCGGTGGCTGTGACGCCCGGCAGGGACACAGGCGGAACGAGGGAGGCACATTGGACCGTCACATCGGCCGGACAGGTGAGCGTGGGCGCAGTGTTATCATTAACGGTAATGAGCTGCGTGCAGGTGGCCGAGTTTCCGCAATCATCCGTGGACCTGTAGGTTCGCTGTAGCGTATATTTATTGATACATGTCTGATTGACCGTGACATCACTGACATGCGTGATGGTCGGAGAAGTGTCACAATTATCGGAAGAAGTAACGCTTCCGGTATTGGGGGCAGGCACCTGGGAGGCGCACTGGAAAGTCACATTGGCCGGGCACGTGATCGCCGGTGCGTTGGTATCCACGATCACGAGGGTTTGATTACAGGTGTTGAAATTACCGCAATCATCCTGGGCTTTCCAGGTACGCGTGATGGTATACTGTTGTGGACAAGTTGGAGAAGCTACGGTTACATCCGTGAACGTGATCGAGGGGGTGGCATCACAATTGTCCGTACTGGTTGGCTGGCCCGTGCCGGGTGGCATCGTGCTGACATTGCATTGAATAGTCACGTTGGCCGGGCAGGTAATCGTAGGCGACACGTTATCAATGACGACAATGGTCTGGATACAGGTGTTGAAATTGCCGCAATCATCCTGCGATCTCCAGGTCCGGGCGATTGTATAGGCCTGCGGACAAGATCCGGAAGTGATGGCATCCGTATAGGTGATGTTCGGTGTACTGTCACAATTGTCTGCACTGGTAGGCGAACCTGTATTGGAGGGCAAGGAGCTGGCTGTACAAAGAATGGTCACATTGGCCGGGCAGGTGATGGCAGGTCCAAGGTTGTCATCAATGAAAATGATCTGGTTGCAGGTAGTGAAATTTCCGCAGTGGTCTTCCACTTTCCAGGTCCGGGTGATCGTGTATTCCTGCGGGCAACTGGCGGCGGTGGTCACATCTGTGTAGGAAGTCAGCGGTGCCGGGTCACAATTATCTGTTCCGCTAACCGTACCCGTAGTGGCAGGCAAGGTACTTCCGGTACAAAGGATGGTAACATTGGCCGGGCAGGTAACGGCCGGTGCCACGTTATCATTGAGGAAAATGGATTGATTGCAGGTGGAGGAATTGCCACAATCATCGGTAGAGATCCAGGTACGGATGATCGTATATTTTTGAGGACATGTTCCGGCCACCGTCGCATCCGAATAGGTAATGGTCGGCGTGGCATCACAAATGTCACTGGAAGTGGGATTACCCGTACTGGACGGCATGGTGCTTGCCGTACAAAGGATGGTAATATTAGCGGGACACGATAAGGTGGGAGGCGCATTATCCGCGACTGTAATGATCTGGGCACAAGAAGTGGTATTGCCACATTCGTCGGTTGCGCTCCAGGTACGGGTGATGGTTTTGTTTTGCGGACAGGTAGGGGATATGACTACCGCATCGCTGTAAGCGATCGTTGGAGCAAGTGCGCAATTGTCTGTGGCAGTGGCCGTTCCTGTACTACCTGGTGTAGTACTGGCCGTGCATCCTATCGTGAGATTGGCCGGGCACGTGAGGACCGGACCGGATGGGTCAGTTAAAACGATGGTCTGAACACAGGAACCAATGTTTCCACAATTATCGGTAGCGGTCCAGGTGCGCTGAATGCTGCACTGCGGAGGGCCTCCCATGTAAACGAATTGATCCGAATAATTCAAGGTATTGGTACCCCCGCAATTATTCACGACAGACGGAAAACCAGTAGTAGCGGGATCAAAACTTTGGTTGCAGTTGATCGTGACACCATTGCATACCAACAGGGGCGGTATGTTATCATCCAGGAAGATCTTTTGGAGACAGGTACTCGCATTACCACAGAGATCAGTAGCGGTCCAGGTTCTGTTGATCGTGTATTCCTGCGGACAACTTCCGGCAACGGTCACATCAGCATAGGTAAGTGAAGAAGGATTCTGACAGGCATCGGTAGCGGTAGCCGTGCCGGTAGTGGCCGGTGTGGTGGCAGCATTGCAGGCAATCGTCACATTAGCCGGGCAGGTCATCAAAGGACCGGTCTGATCCTTAACGCTGATATTTTGAACACAACTGGCCGAAGTACCACAATCATCTGAAGCAAGCCAGGTCCGGTTGATCGTGTAAATCACGGGACAGGCCCCGGCAGTCGTCACATCCGAATAAGTCACCGTGGGTGGAAAACCGTCCGGGTCATTGGCGACCGGGTTCCCCGTATTGACGGGCATGGTGCTTTGACCGCATTGGACCGTCACGTTTGGCGGACAGGTGATGGTCGGCACCAGGTTGTAGGTGATCGGACCCGGAAAATAGCCAAACGTATAATTTGTATTGGACCCACCTGCCCAGGCTTTGTTGGTGTAAATACCCGTCGGTAGTACATCGAACACCACGACCAGTTCTGCTGTATCCAGTGGAGGAATATTAAAAGGACCCCATTGAAAAACATTTGGCGGGTATGGCGGACTGCAGTCCGATCCAACACAGAACTTAACATTGGGGCCCAGGTATGTCGGATTGGTATACCCACTTTGCAAGGTGTCAATAAGCGAGACTGCCGTAGCGGCGCTGTTGTCGCTGGTATTGATGACCCGCAGCAGGAATTTTATTTTCCCGTTGCATACCGGGCCCAGCACCGTTTTGGTGACAATAATGTCGACGCGGCAGAGCTCTTCAATAAACGCTTCCAGGTCGGCGGCCAGGTTGGCAAAATTACCAATAGAATAATCCGAAGTTCCCAGGGTATTGACACCTACCACATACTTATCGAACCCGCTCATGTATTGCAGGTTGGTCTCATTGATCCCGTTCCCGACACCGAGCATAAACATATGTGTTCCTTCCCCTTTGACCTTATTGGCGATTTTGACCGGGTTGACGATTTCCGGAGGATCCGTTCCTCCTCCGTTTCCACAATCACTGGCAGTTCCGTTCGCCTGCGTCCAAACGGTTGGCACACCATCCGTAAAAAACAGGACCATATCCGGCGGTGGGTTGAGTCCATCCACCTTGATCATGGCATCATGCCAGTTGGTACCGCCGTTGGGTGAGTAGGTTTGTCCGTTGTAGGGCACCCCGTTGAAATACCCGGTGATAGAACCGATATACCCAAGATTGACCGTCGTATAGTTGTTAACGATCGTAGCTAAACTGGAAAACTCGATCAAGGCTACCTGGGCATCCTGTCCATTGAGGGCATTGAGAAAAGCCAGGACGCCATTTTTCACATCCACTGCATTGGCACCAATAGAGCCAGACTCATCGAGAACAAAAGCGATTTTCATGGCATAACATCCTGAATCCAGGTCCGGGTTGGTGGCCGGATAGGGCAACAAGCAATCGCCGCACACAGCCATGTTTGCCGTGCAGTTGGTGCAGAGATTCATGTTGTTGATGTTGTTGCATGCCGAGACACTTACCGTGGCGCATAGTCCGCCGCAATCGACCTGTTCCGATGAACGCACATAATAGATGGTAATGCCTTCTGTTGCCGGCGCCGTGACCGTGAACGAATTGGACGTTGTCGTCTGCAGGGGCGATCCTATGCCACAGCCCGCGGTAAAGAGTTGCCAGGAAGCTCCCGGGGCCAGGGTACCGGTGATGGTAATTGTAAACATGGAGTTTGTCTGCACGACATAGGGCGCACTGATGACCGGAGCCGCCACCGGAGGCGTATTGCCGCAACAGAAAAAACAAGGTCCCAGCACGACAGTATTGGCATCATTTTCAATCCAATTGTTGGCATTATCCAGTTTCAATCCACCAGCACCATTGTCATTGGTGATCGCCGCCTGGAGCGCGGCTGACGTACCTGTAGCTGGCGTGCAATCATACTTGGCATTATCATACTCGGTATTGAAACGTACGATATCATCTGCCCCAAGGCCCGTGGGGAGTTCGGATTCTTCATCCGTATCGACTGCGCCAGTCAGGTTATTGTCCATCTGGATCATGCAGACAAAAGAGCCCTGGCTTCCGGCAGTGGGTTCCGGCAATTGATAAATGCTGAGCTGATCCCCCTGGGAATTCACACCGTTCGCTCCATTTTCAATGCCATCGCCATCTCCCCCGGCCTGGATAGCCACCGTACCGGCCGATGCCCCATACGCCGTGGTTGCCACCCAGTCATTGGCTCCGCCTACATCGTTGAAAAAGATCTCCGTGCCGCAGGGAACAGCATAGGAAAAAGTGAAACTGATTGTTCCTTCCCCACTAACATCGGCCCGATATCCCGTCGTATTACTCCACCCGCGGTCAGTGATGTAGATGACCGTATTCGCCGTCACATTAGTCAGCACGACGATCGAAAAAGCATCCGCGTCATCGGACTTGTAGCCGGTAAACATGATTTCACCGGGAGCAAAATCCGTAGGCTGGCTCCAGCCTGACTGCGCCAGGCAAAGAAGAGCAACACAGACAACCCAACATGTCTGAACCTGTTGTCGCATCATTCCTGAAAGAGAAAAAACAGAATGATCTGTAACCGGCTTGCGTAACATTCCCGAATCCTCCGGACAACACCTGATCGCCGGAGGGATGATAGAGTTCTTCATCAATGCTGATCCCTGACTAGCTAAGTAAAAAGTACCTGAACAGTGCCAACTATATGGGGCGGGTACGTTATCACTGCCGGATAGCGAAAATATATATTTTTTTCCTGAAAAAATGGTCCCTTGACCCGGCCATTGTCAATATGGACGGGGCGTTTGAGGGGAGGATGGATCCTGAATTATTATATTAAATGAATCTTATATGTTTAAACAATTAATTAAAAGTTTTTTATACTAAAATTTCAGACAAAGGAGGAAGCTATCCTTCAGGCTAAAAACCGGAAACCCATATCAACCGCATGACCGAACTTACCAGCATCTGTACGAACGGGCAAAAAACAGGGTTAAAAAAGCCCCTGCCGGGTATCCGGCAGAGGCTCCGATATGCTCTGATTTCTTAGCCTGCCCCCTTAACGGAGGAGTACCATTTTCTTACTGGCGGTATAGACACCACTTTCTAACCGGTAATACAGGATGCCGGGGACCGGTAAGGCCTTCTCTGACAACACAATGGTATTGTATCCTGCCTGGTAGTTTCCTTCGATTCTAAGGATTTCTTTGCCGGTCATGTCAAACACGGTCAGTACGGCCGGAGCATCCGCCGGCAGATCAAATCCGATGGCCGTCTCCCCGTTCCATGGGTTCGGTTTATTCTGATACAATGCAAAAGACAATCCACCATCGGCCTTTTCAAAAACGAGGCGTGGGTCCAGAATTTCTTCTGCCAGGGTATACGCTTCCCGATCCGTGACCCGGCTAGTCATCCGGATCATTTCACTGAGACGCCCGGATCGGGTGGCCTTCCACTCCAGCACCAGTGCTGCTCCGGATCCATTTTCTCCGGCGTGCATCTCCCCGTTCCAGCTCATCGTGACGATGCCATCCGCCAAAACAGCCACGTTGTCATCTCCCAGATCAAAGGCATCACTCGATGCCTTGACAAAGACCAAATCACTCGTCTCCAACGTCCACTGGAAGCCACTGAGCTTTTCAGACAGCGGTATCACCATGCGGACGGTTTCCCCTTCTTTGACTTCCTGCTCCTTCGTACGAAGAGTCAATACCCGGTTACCGTTTCGCGGATCGATGGACTGGGCGTTGGCCTGGGCGGTATGATTGACATCCCCGATTTTGACGGCCACAAAGTCATTGTTCATCAGACTGCCTGCGGAAAATCCAGGGATAGCGATCTGTTCACCAAAGGGCCAGGGATGATCCGTCTCCATCGGATAGCCTTTCTCGACAAACCGCCAGCTATGGTTATTGGGGAAGGTCGTGTATATGCCAAGGATCAGCTTTCGGATCTCGATCAGGTCGATGGCGCTCAACTGCTGATTGTTGTTGGCATCCGCAGCAATGTATTGGTAAGGGGAGGTAAACGCCTCAATGCCGAGGAGATGTTTTTGAATCTTGACCAGGTCAAGGGTACTGACACCGTTCTTCGGATTGTCATCCCGTTCGGGCTGGATAGTATAATCCGGTCCTTCAGGCACATGCGTGAATTTATACTTGCCGTCCGTAAGGGTTGTATAGGTCGGGAAATAATGCCCGGGCGCCAAAAGGCTGACTTGTACCTGGGCGACGGACTGAGCCTGATCCGTAAGGATTTCTCCGGCAAGGATACTGCCCGACGATGAATCACACACATCATTATTGTCATTGATGACGATCGTGGTCGTGCAATAATCCTTGTTCCGTTCGTTCCATTCAATCTGCCCGTTGCAATTATGATCGACGCCTCCATCCGCCACCCAAATCTGTTGCGACAGTTCCACGCCAAAAGCGGGAACGTTATCACAGGTATAGGTATAACTTGGCTGGTACGCATCTCCGCTGAAGCTGTACAACAATTCATCCGAGGGAGTACAATCGTCCACACTCGAGGCATTGAAATCCTTGGCCCAGATGGTGACCTGGCCCCCGACCGGCATCACCACGGTACTGAGGCCGTTGATGCAGACCGGTGAAGGTTGTTTGCAATCCTCCAGGCGGAGTAAATACTCGCAATGACTCCAGTTACCGCAACCGTCCTGCACACTCCAGAGAATTTTGTGATAGTTACCACACGCAGGACTGTTATAGGGTATGCCGTTTTTCCGGATTGCCTGGATGGGGGATTGACGCGTATCAAAACTCAGGTCTGCATGGTTGGTCGAATCCACGACCGCTGACGTTGTTGGCTGAACCTGGACGTAATCAGGACCGTTGAACAAATAAAGTTTGACATCATATTGGACTACGTCGCTGCAGGTTTCTGCTACGGTCTTGTGCAGGTTGAGATGAACACTGCAGGCGGTGGATTGCGGATCTTGTTCGCCCAGGAAGACCTGGTTATTATCGGGCAGGCTGACACCGGGATCTTTCAGGCAAAGCGTTTCCGTACCGGCCGGGCAATCAACAAAGACTGGCCCATCCTGATCATGAACCTTGATGACCTGCGTGTAATGCCATAATCCCTCCCCGGTCTGGGGATTGTATTGACACCAGTCAATCACAGCCCAATCGCGGAGTATTTTGAAGCATGCACCCTCGACAAAATCAAAACGGGTGTCCTCATAGGTTACGCCAATCAGGCTGCAGGCATCATCAAATACAATGGGTTGCCCGGTACCGCTGATATCATCCGGACAAGTGGTCAGCACCACGTCACACGGCCAGATAACCCCGTCATTCGGATTGGCATTATTGCAGGAATTGTCCGTGATGTAGAATGGATCGAAGTCCACGACCCAGATCTGCTGTGGGTGGCTGCAGGTCCCGACATTTCCCTGATCGTCAATGGCGCTGAATCGTCGTTCGATCAGTTTCACCGCGCCCTGGGGCGCATTGGCAGGCAGATCCCCGCCGCTGCAGTCGTCGATCACGCGGACACGTACCTGCAGGTGGACGGCGCAATTGTCATCCGCCCATCCATCGATTCCCCAGAAATGGGGTTGGAAGTAATCCGAATTTCCGGGATCGTCGATGACTATATCACCCCGGATACCTTCATCGTACCGGAAAGCATCGTACATATTTCCAAAAACACGGCTCAGCGGATCTTCATCCAGGTTGCCGTTATTGTTTCCTTCCGCATCGGTGTACAAGCCTTCCTGGACATTAAACCAGAAATCACAGCTTACGACAATATCCGGGGGACATTCGACATAGGGGCTGATCTTATCCTGTACCTGTGCTTCCACCATGCAGTAATTCTTATTGCCGGAAGCGTCCGTCACTTCCAGTTCCACCATCACCGGACCGGCTCCCACATCGCAGCAGGAGAAAGGAACACAAGGCCTGTGTACAGTACCTCTGTCCCGGCTGTTGACAGGAGGCACGCCTCCCGGTATATCATCGATGCAGGCCCCTTCCGTGGTCCAGTCAAAGTCGATGCAGCTGTCCATGCGGCGGGCCCGGAAAGTGACAGGTCCACAATTATCGTAGCTGCCGTCATCAAATACTTCGGCCGGGACGAGGGTCAATCCCTTCGGGCCATCGTTGGTCAGGCTCACAATCGTATGATGGTCGCAATTCGCTACCGGGACCACATCGTCTGCCACGGTTACCTTAAAGCTGCAGGTGCTGCTGTTGCCACATTCGTCTGTGACGATCCAGGTGATGATGTGGGTTCCAATCGGCAGACCGTTGATCACATAGTTGTTCCCAAAGGAGACAACGGTTCCGGCAGAAGCATGCAAGACATAACTTTCGATTTCACTGCATACATCATAGGCTTCCGGCTTGGGGACGCTGAAGCTGGCATAGCAGTACCAGAAATCCGTTCCGATTTGCATGTCGGCAGGGCAAGTGATAACAGGCCCTTCCGTATCGGTCAGTTTGATTATTTGTATACCTTCCACGAGTTCCAGTGTGCACCAATCCAGCACTGTCCAGGTACGGGAGATTTTACCCCCGCCTCCACAATCAGCAAGTTGCTTATCCCAATAACCGGCAAAGATGTTGCATAACCCGCCTTCGTCCGTCAGGTTAAGTCCATCCACCTGGGGCCATCCGGTTACTGCAGGATCGATACTGGTCCCACAGGGTCCGATATAGTTTGCAGGGAAGATGAGCGAATCCAAAGTGAGTGGGATGATGTTAAACTGCTGGGTGCAGGTGGCGCTGTTACCACTTTGATCTGTAGCTTTCCACGTTACGATGATATATCCGCCACCGCATCCCTCATCGTGGAGATCCGTTTGGAGGATCGACACGACAACATTTGGACAATTGTCCGTCACTGTTGGTTGAAGACCTGGTGGAATGTTTCCATCGACCAGTTGGTCCACCTGCAGGCAGTTCACCTCACAGGCCGGATCGGTATTTCCGGGAGGACAGGTGCAACTGATTTGCGGAGGGATCTTGTCTTCCACGGTGATCGTTCCCCAACAACTCTGGTTATTACAGATATTCTGAACAGACACCATGAGGATTTGTCCCACGTGTGAACAATTCAGGGTCGCATTTGGGATGACATTACCGTATTGATCGGTAATGATGACGATATAGTTATTATTTGCTTCGTTCTCCCCTTCCAGGATCATCTCAGGCGTGACCACAGCGATGCCATCCGGCCCCAGGGAGATCTGGACATTGTCATTGCAGGCGATGGGCTCCAGTCCCTGGATAAACACGACCAGGAATGCTGTAGCCTGGCAGGATGGACTGGCTATCTCCTGTACCGTGATCTGGAATGGTCCGCCAGGATTGTTGGACCATTGGACAAGGATATCCCCTCCATTATTCTGGACGATGATTCCGCCTCCCGAAAGGGTCCATACATAGGTATTCGCCGGATTATAATTTTCGACCGAGTATGGGACCAGTTCACCGGGGCATACATAGGGATCCCCGATGATCACCGGTTGAGGGGCAATACAGATTTCAGCGGGATCATGATCATCTTCGTCCGCCGGGTCATTGGTATCGATATCATCCGGTGTGCTGTCGATATCATCCGCGGTGACATCATCCCCGTTGATATTGATCACCTGGGTGATCTCCGCCACATTGACATAGACCCCACCCGGAATATCCGGGTCGATCAGCAGGGTGATCTGCACGGATACGGTTTCGCCCGGGTTCAACCCATTGGCATCCAGGCCGCCATTGGCGATGGACAGGGTGATGGACGCGCTTTGCCCCGTACTTCCCTCCGTTCCCGGTGTCCAGTCAGGATCATTGAGCGAGAATCCAACCGGGATATAATCGATAACGGAGACGGAGCTGATGCTCTGTTCCCCATCATTCGATATTGTAATCGTGAAATTCACGATGTCACCGCCGGAGAAGGGCCCCTGGTTGGGGTCCAGGTTCTTGACGAGGGACAGATCCACGATGCAACCGCCATTGACGAAGACGGTCTGCAAGCAGGTGGAAGAATTGCCGCAGGCATCGGTGGCTTTCCAGGTACGATTGATCGTGTATTGAAAAACACACATTCCGGCCACGGTCATATCTGCGAAAGTGACAGCAGGCTGGCCGCCGCAATTGTCTGCTGTTGTCGGGTTTCCGGTATTGGCGGGCAATGTGTTGTCCTGTATTCCGATGGTTACGTTGGGCGGACAAGTGATGGTGGGTATGGTATTATCGAAGACGGTAATCACCTGTAGACATGTAGAAGAATTGCCACAGGCATCCGTAGCCCGGTATGTCCTGTTCAGAGTATACCGGTTAGTACAGGTCTGATTGACCGTGACATCGTTTACGTGTGTAACTACAGGCGAGCCGCCGCAATTATCATTAGAGGTAACGGACCCCGGGTTCGGCGTTGGCACCTGGGAGGCGCATTGTACGGTAATAGCAGGAGGACAGGTAATGGTTGGTACCGTATTATCAAAGACCGTGATGACCTGGATGCAGGTGGCAGAATTACCGCAGGCATCAATAGCCTGGTACGTGCGGTTGAGCGTGTAGCGATTGACACACGATTGATTGACGGTGACATCACTGACATGCGTGACCGAGGGAGTGCCGCCGCAATTATCATTAGAAGTAACGGACCCCGGGGCAGGAGCAGGCACCTGGGAGGCACACTGTACGGTAACATTTGCCGGACACGTGATCCCTGGGACCGTGTTATCAAAGACAGTGATCACCTGAATACAGGTGGCGGAGTTACCACATTCATCTGTGGCCCGATAAGTCCGGTTGATCATGTATCGGTTGATGCATGTTTGATTGACCGTCACATCACTCACATGCGTGATCACCGGTATTCCATTACAGTTATCGCTGGCGGTGACACTTCCCGTATTCGGGGCAGGCACCAGGGTTGCACACTGAACCGTGACGTTTGCCGGACAGGTAATGGAAGGCACGGTGTTATCAAACACCGTGATCACCTGGATACAGGTGGCGGAGTTACCGCATTCATCCGTTGCCCGGTACGTCCGGTTGACCATGTACCGGTTGATACACGTTTGATTGACCGTCACATCACTGACATGCGTGACGACTGGCACACCATTACAATTATCACTTGCCGTGACACTTCCCGTATTCGGGGCAGGCACCAGGGACGCACACTGAACCGTGACGTTTGCCGGACAGGTAATGGAAGGCACTGTATTGTCGAATACCGTGATCACCTGGATGCAAGTGGCTGAATTACCGCATTCATCTGTCGCCCGGTACGTCCGGTTGACCATGTAACGGTTGATGCACGTTTGGTTGACCGTCACATCACTGACATGCGTGACGACCGGCACCCCATTGCAATTATCACTGGCGGTGACACTTCCCGTATTCGGGGCAGGCACCAGGGATGCACACTGAACCGTCACATTGGGTGGACAGGTAATGGAAGGCACCGTGTTGTCAAATACCGTGATCACCTGGATACAGGTGGCGGAGTTACCACATTCATCCGTCGCCCGGTACGTCCGGTTGACCATGTACCGGTTGATACACGTTTGGTTGACCGTCACATCACTGACATGCGTGACGACCGGCACTCCATTGCAATTATCACTGGCCGTGACACTTCCCGTATTCGGGGCAGGCACCAGGGAGGCACACTGAACCGTCACATTGGGCGGACAGGTTATGGAAGGCACTGTATTGTCGAATACCGTGATCAGCTGGATGCAGGTGGTGGAATTACCACATTCATCTGTCGCGCGATACGTCCGGTTGACCATGTACCGGTTGATACACGTTTGATTAACGGTCACATCGCTCACATGGGTGACGACCGGCACGCCGCTGCAATTATCGCTGGCGGTGACACTTCCCGTATTCGGGGCAGGCACGAGGGATGCACACTGAACCGTGACGTTTGCCGGACAGGTGATCGTGGGAACCGTATTATCCAGTACCGTTATTGTTTGAACGCAGGTGGTTGAATTACCGCAAGCATCGGTGGCCCGGTACGTACGGTTTAGTGTATACCGGTTGACACAAGTCTGGTTGATGGTCACATCACTGACATGGGTGACCGTGGGTGTGCCGCTGCAGTTATCATTGGCGGTAATGCCCCCGGGATTAGGTGCCGGCACCAGCGAGGCACATTGTACCGTGATATTGGCAGGACAAGTAATGGTGGGTGCCGTATTATCGAACACACTGATGATCTGGACACAGGTAGCGGAATTGCCACAGGCATCGGTAGCCCGGTAGGTTCTGTTTACATCAAACCGGTTGGCGCAGGTCTGATTGACGGTTACGTCGCTGACATGAATGACGACGGGAACCCCGCCGCAATTATCCAGTGAAGTGACGATACCGGGTTGCGGTGCGGGAATCTGGGAAGCGCATTGTACCGTTACATTGGAGGGGCAGGTAAGGGTTGGAGGGGTATTGTCAAATATGGTGATGACCTGGACACAGGTGGATGAATTACCACAGGCATCCGTCGCCCGATACGTTCGGTTCAGGGTATAGCGATTGACGCAGGTTTGATTGACCGTGACATCCCCCACATGGGTGATCACCGGCACTCCTCCGCAGTTGTCACTCGCGGTGACAGTCCCGGGATTGGGAGCAGGCACCAGGGATGCACATTGTACGGTGATATCAGCCGGGCAGGTGATACCGGGCAGGGTATTGTCCAGGACGGTGATAACCTGGAGACAGGTAGCGGAATTACCGCATTCATCTGTCGCCCGGTACGTTCTGTTTAAGGTATACCGGTTGATACAGGATTGGTTGACCGTCACATCGCTCACATGTGTGATGACCGGTACCCCGCTGCAATTATCACTGGCAGTAACGGTGGCCGGATTGGGTGCCGGCACCAGGGAGGCGCATTGTACCGTTACATTGGCCGGGCACGTGATAGAAGGCACCGTATTATCAAAGACCGTGATGACCTGGATACAAGTACTGGAATTGCCACATTCATCAGTGGCCCTGTATGTTCTGTTTAACGTATACCGGTTGACACAGCTCTGATTGATGGTCACATCGCCCACATGCGTCACGAGTGGCACGCCGTTACAATTGTCACTGGCAGTGACGCTGGCCGGACTTGGCGCAGGCACCTGCGAGGCGCATTGTACTGTTACATTGGCTGGGCACGTGATAGAAGGTACCGTATTATCAAAGACCGTGATGACCTGCACGCAGGTGGCGGAATTGCCACAAATGTCTGTGGCGCGGTACGTACGGTTGAGTACGAATTGGTTGACGCAGACCTGGCTGACAGTAACATCCCCCACATGCGTGACCGTTGGCGTTCCACTGCAGTTATCGTTGGCGGTGATTGTTCCCGGATTTGGGGTAGGCACCTGTGAAGCACACTGCACCGTCACATTCGAGGGACAAGTGATCGTGGGTGGTGTGTTGTCAAAGACGCTGATCACCTGGGTACAGGTGGCGGAATTGCCGCAGGCATCTGTTGCCCGGTAGGTCCGGTTCACGTCAAATCGGTTGGCGCAGGTTTGGTTGACTGTCACATCACTCACAAAGGTGACTACTGGTGCTCCCCCGCAGTTATCAACAGCCGTCACAATGCCCGGCAATGGTCCCGGCACCTGGGAGGCGCACTGTACCGTCACATTCGAGGGACAGGTGACGGTGGGTGGCGTATTGTCAAAGACAGTGATTACCTGTACACAGGAAGCTGAATTTCCGCAGGCGTCCGTCGCCCGGTAGGTGCGATTGAGTGTATACCGGTTCACACACGTTTGGTTGATCGTGACATCACTCACAAAAGTGACTGCCGGTACCCCACCACAATTGTCACTGGCAGTGACCGTAGCAGTATTCGGAGCAGGTACCAGGGAAGCACATTGAACGGTTACATTGCCCGGGCAGGTAATCGTGGGAAGGGTATTGTCAAACACCGTGATCACCTGAACGCAGGTGGCCGAATTTCCACATTCATCCGTAGATCGATAGGTCCTGTTTAAGGTAAATTGATTGGTACAAATTTGATTAACCGTCACATCACTCACATGGGTGACGACCGGGGTACCATTGCAGTTGTCACTGGTGGTGACCCCTGGCGGATTGGGAGCAGGCACCTGGGCGGCACACTGAACTGTGATATTGACCGGGCAGGTGATGGACGGAGCCGTATTGTCGAAAACGGTTATCACCTGGACGCAAGTAGCTGAATTACCGCACGCGTCAGTGGCCCTGTAGGTGCGGTTGAGCATATACCGGTTGATGCAGGTCTGATTGACCGTCACATCACTGACATGGGTGACGGAGGGTGTACCACTGCAATTGTCAGTGGCAGTTACGCTGGCCGGACTTGGCGCAGGCACCTGCGAGGCGCACTGGACTGTAACATTGGCCGGACAGGTAATGCCCGGTGCGGTATTGTCAAATACGGATATGACCTGGATACAGGTGGATGAATTACCGCAGGCATCGGTCGCCCGGTAGGTCCGTTGTAGGGTATATTGATTGGTGCAAGTCTGGTTGACCGTGACATCGCTGACATGGGTGATCACCGGTATTCCTCCACAGGCATCGCTGGCGGTCACGCTTCCTGTATTGGGAGCCGGCACGAGAGCGGCACATTGAACGGTTATGCCCGGCGGGCAGGTAATCGATGGAGCGGTATCATCCACAAACTTCAGGAACTGCGGACAGGTATCCCGGTCCGTGGTGGTATTGATCGTATCGCCATCAAAATCAACGATGTAATAACGGGTAATGATCAGCGTGTCCTGCTGACAACCACTTCCTCCGTTAGAATAATCATGTGCGTACACCAGTGGATTGCCGCCGCATCCGCCGAGCAGGACAAGGGATGGATCGGGATCCGGCGGACTGGACACACAGAAATAGACCGTATCGGTCACCTGTGAACAATCGACGGTTATCCCTCCCGCCGCCACGATTGAATCCACAGCCAGCACACACATGCCTGCAGTCATGGGTAAGTCTCCCCGGGTAACCGTCACAAAATATTCCGTATTGGAAAAAGGAACGGTGATGGTTTGGGTGGTATCCCCGTTTGACCAATCAAATGCATACAAACAGCCTGTTGCCGGGCTGGTGACCAGCGCGGAAAGAACAAGCGAATCACCACTGCAACTTGTGTCAATATCCACTGTAAAGACCGGGTATACGACTACATATGTGGTATCGTACAGGGTGGTATCGCCGCCGAAGCATGCGTTCCCTACCGGATTGCCGGCTACGATATAGGTAAAGGTATCCCCAGCGCAATCCGTCACCTGGCCAAACGTGGCGGTATCATAGAAGAACATACAGATCACACTGTCGCCGGTACAACTGATAAGGTTGATCAGGTTTGGATCGTCCGGGCTGGACCACATGGCTGAATCGACATTAAATACCTGCAGGGAAACATTACAGGGCTCAATGGTGGCTTCCGGTGGAGAAAAAATATTGGAGATGGCATCAATGGAAGCACCGGTTACGTTTGCCCCGGATTTACAGGAAAGCACGACAAATTCCTCCCCTTCGAATCCAAGGCATAGCGGCAGGTCTGAACTTTGTCCGCCGGCCACCGTAAAGGGCCAGGTATTGGAGGAAGTTCCCGTACAGGCGAACATATTGAGCGTATCGGCGTAAAATTCACCGGCGGTACTTCCGCTTCCGACGTCATCAATCGACAATCCGATATCCTGGTCATCCAACCGGACGATAAACTCAAAACAGCGCTGATTGGCAGGTTGCAGGTCACAACAAAAGTTTTCCCTGGAACGGGGCATGATCAGAAAGATCTCATCAAAATTTTCATTTCCCCCGAAGCCGCCGCCATAGGTAAATTCCGTAAACGAAAAATCAAGAAAATAGAGTGGCACATCATTGTCACAGGCGCCGGGATCACTGACGCCGGTATTGTCAGCGCAATCGTAGGTACCACTGGCAACAAATACTGTATCGCAGACATTGTTGGGGTCTATGAGCGCGATATCAAAAGTTGATCCGTTCGGGTAGGGCCCGAAGTACCAAAATTCAAGCGTGTCTGCGCCTACACCCGATATCCGTAAAGGCTGGACGGTATAGTTAGCGGGCTCTTGTGTGCTGATATTATCAACCCGTTTACCCTGGTTCATTGGAACGACGCTATTGAGATCCACGACATTGAGCGTGTCTCCCGTGAGGTCCTTGACCCGGAAAGCGACAAAATATCCCGTCACCGGATTGCCCATATGAAAGGAATTGCAATAGGTGAATACGCCTGAGACTTCCGTATCACATTGGGCCTGAAGCGGATGGAGTCCCTGGGGCAACGGCAGAAAGGCCAAGGCCAACCAAGCCAGTCGGAGGAGAGGAGAAAAAAAGGATCGTGTAGGTGTAAAAGTTTTTTTCATGGGATTTATGCGTAGTAGGTCAAAAACCGGATTGGTCCTGACCTGACTGATTATCATTTGATAATTTTCTCGATATATATATTATTGCATTTCTTGATTTTATACTTGACATTTCCCTTCCTGACATAAGGGGAGTATTCTCAGGGAGATGTATTTCAAAAACCGGTCCAGAATTGTGCGGCTGGAGCAAACAAAAAAGGCTCCCTTCCGGGAGCCTTTTTCAAGCAGGATGCTTTGGTGTTACTCGAGAATCATCATTTTCTTCGTCGCCGAATATTGTCCGCTGTCGAGCCGGTAATACAGGACCCCCGGCGAGGGTATGTCAAAGGAGGTCAGCATGATCGAATTGTGGCCTGCCCTGTAATAACCCTCCACCACCTTCACGATTTTTCCGGTCAGATCATATACCGTCAGGATTGCCGCTGATGCCACGGGGAGATCGAATTCCACAAGTGTCTGCCCATTCCATGGATTGGGTTTGTTTTGGTAGAGCGCAAAATCCGTAAAGGCCCTTGTTTCATCGATTTCCAGTTTTGGCGTATAGATATCCTGCATGCCGGAATACGCCTCAGCAGACGTGACAGCACTGGTCAACCGGAAAGCAGCAGCCAGTGGTTCTTCTTCTTTTACCCTGAACTTCATCACCCAGGAAATTTCGCCGGTGCGTTCCCTGAGGAAAGGCTCTCCGTTCCAGCTGATTGTCATCATGCCGTCACGTAGTAATCCCACATTGCTTTCATCGATGGGGATTACCGTACTTGTGATCTCGGCAAATTCCAGTCCCTTCGTCTCGAAGGTCCACTGGAATCCTTCGATCCAATCCGGCAAAATGAATTTGCATTCCATCCATTCACCCGGCTTCATGGCACCATGAGGGACCATTTTCACCGGCACGACAGGGCGGGCATTCCGTGGCATCACCTGTGTGGCATGGGCCTGAGCCGAATGGTTGACGTCCCCGATCTTAATCCCTACAAAATCATATCGTGCGTTCGTGTCAGGCTGCAATGCATAAATAGCAATGGACTCAGTCAATGGCCATGGAGGCAGGGAAAGGCCGGATGGCTCTTCTTTGACAAAGCGCCAGCTGGTGTTGGCAGGATACGCCTCATAAAGGCCGAGGATCAATTTCCGTATCTCAATCAGATCAATCGCGCTGACCGTACTGCTGTTGTTGGCATCTGCGGCAATGTATTGATAGGGTGACAGGAAAGGCTCTTTGCCTAACAAATGCTTTTGAATCTGCACCAGGTCAAGCGTGCTGACTCCGTTACGCGGATCATCTGTACGCTCCGGCCGGATAGTGTAATCCTGGCCTACAGGCAGATGACTGAAGCTGTATTGTCCTTCATTCGCCGTCAGGTATCCGGGAAACTGGGCTTGCGGCCCTTCCAGGTGAACCATGACATTACTGATCGCTTCGGTCTGTTCGGTCATGATATCTCCGGTCAGGATGGCGCCTTGTCCCTGGCAGACATCATTGTTGTCGGTGATCATCAGCGACGCCACACAGAAGTCCTTGTTCCGCTCATCCCACTCTATCGAGCTGTTGCAGTTCAGGTCCACACCGTTATCGGCCACCCAAACCTCGACATCAAACGGAACGCCAAAAACCGGGACATTGTCACACGTAAAGGTGAAGGAAGGCTGATATGCTGCACCGCTGAAACTATATAAGAGCCCTCCGGGCGGGGTGCAATCATCAATACTGGATGCATTGAAATCATCCGCGAAAAGGGTCACCTCTCCGTCAGGAGGCATCACCACACTACTTAGTCCGTCGATACAAACCGGTACCGGGTTTTTACAATCGACTAACCGTATGAAATATTCACAGTACGTCCGATTGCCGCATCCGTCCTCCACCGTCCAAAGGATACGGTGGGTGGCCCCACAACTCGATGATCCGGAGTACGGTAGCCCTCTGCTGGCAATGAGTGCATCCGGACTTTCCCGCGTGTCAAAATAGAGATCCCCTTCATGGTTGGCATCGAGCTCCAGGATGGTCTCGGGCTTAAGGACCTGGAAGAATACAGGATCATTGAAGGGATAAAACTTCACGTCATAAATAACACTGGGACTGCATGTCTCCTGAATATGCGCTTGCAGAATAACATGCGCACTGCAACTGGTGGCGTCCGGGTCGTTATATCCCAGGAAAATTTGATTATTGTCGGGCAGGGAAACACCAGGGTCATCCGTACATAGCTCCACCGGCTCAGCGGGGCAATCCAGGAACTCCGGCCCTGTGGCATCGGCCACTTTAATGGTTTGAACATACGTCCACAGTCCGTATCCGGTGTTCGGATTAAACTGGCACCAATCGAGCACTTTCCATGTCCGCAAAATCTTATAGCACGCGCCTTCCGCGAAATCAAACTCTTCATCTTCATAGGTCACGCCGACCAGGCTGCATCCATCGTCAAAAATAACAGGCTCGCCCGTGTTGGTGATTTCGTCAGGGCAGGTATTGATGAGCACATCACAGGGCCAGATCACATCATCGTTCGGGTTGGCATTGGTACAATCCGTATCCGTAATGGTAAACCGGTCATAGTCAACCACCCAAATGCGCTGTGTGCAATATTCATATTGTACGCCGTCAAAGGCCTCAATGCGTCTTTGAATCAGCTTAACAGCCCCTTGCGGTACATTTCCTGGTAAGGTTTGTCCCGTACAATCATCGTACTCGCGAACCTCAACACTGAGAATTACCTGGCAATTGTCGTCTGCCCAACCATCCAATCCCCAATGATGGGGTTGGGGATTGATGGTGCTATTTGGATCGTTGATGATAATGGGCTCGCGGACGCTGGAGGGATACCGGGCAGCATCATACACATTACCAAACATTTCGCTGAGCGGATCCTCGTCCAGGTTGCCGTTATTGTTGCCCGTTGCATCCGAATACGTGCCGGGCTCCGCATCAAACGGGAATTCACAGCTCACAATGATATCTGGCAGGCAGATCAATTCAGGTCGCAGTTTATCCTGTACCACAACTTCCACCATGCAGTAATTGACGTTCCCGGACGCATCCGACACTTCGAGCTGGATCATCAGCGTTCTGCCGATGTCGCAGCAGGCCACGGGCACGCATGGGGCAAAGGCGGTGCCGAGGTCATATTCATTGACCGGGGGAAAGCCTCCCGGTACATCATCGACACATGCGCCCAAGGTGGTCCAGTTGATATCTATGCAGCTATCCATCCGCCTGGCCCTGAAACTGACCGCTGAGCAGTTATCAAAACTCTGATCATCAAAAGACGTAGCGGGTACCAGCGTGATGCCATCCGGTCTGTCATTGGTCAGGCTTACGACCGTATGCGCCTGGCAGCTCACCACCGGTGGGGTGTTATCCTTAACCGTGACCTGGGTCGTGCACGAACTTTGGTTATAGCATTCGTCCGTCACTTTCCACGTCAGTTGGTGCGTGCCGACAGGCAGGTTGGTGATGACATATTGATTCCCATTGACCGTCACCGTGCCGGCCGAGGCAAACAATTGATAATTGATTATATCGCTGCAGGCATCAATAGCATTTGGCTTCGACAGGGTCACCCTGCCGTAACACGACCATACATCGGTACTGACGGTGATATCCGGTGAGCAGGATAATACCGGAGCGGTCTTATCCCTCAGGAAGATTTGCTGCATATGGTTGGCCGATTCCGCATTGCACCAGTTGGTTACTTTCCAGCGACGCAGGATTTTCTTTCCGCCACCACACAATGGGATGACCTGGTCATCGTACCATGTCATGATATTGCAGCTTTGGACAAAAGGTGAAAGGTTCAGTCCATCCAGTTTCGGCCAGCCGGCAAACACCGGATCCGGATCCGCCCCGCAATCCCAGTCCCGGTCTGGAGGCCAGGACAGTTCGGAAATGGTCAAAGGATAGATGGCGATTTCCTGGACACAAGTGGCGGTATTGCCACTGGCATCCGTCGCCAGCCAGGAAATGGTGACATGCCCTATATCGCAGGCTTCGTAGTCCAGTTCAATATTGGTAATCTCGAGGGTGGTTCCGCCGCAATTATCGACTACCACCGGGCGAAGGTGCTCCGGTACATCCCCATTCAGGATTTGTTCTGCCTGCAGGCACGAAATCCGGCAGCGTTCATTGGGTTCACCTACTGCACAACGGCAGGCAATGATCGGCGGCAATTTATCCTCGATGGTGACGAAGCCCCAGCAACTCTGGCCTGTGCACCGGTTGCGCACAGATACCTTGAAGGTCATTCCGACATGCTCCCAGGTCACTGTGGCATCGGGTATCGTATCGCCTGTGGCCATATCGATGACATAGATGATGTAGCTGTCATTATCCTGGTGTACGCCGGTGAGAATCATGCTGGCGACGATCCGGGTGCCGCAGTCATTATCAATCGAGAGATTGACATGGTCCAGGCAAGCCAATGGCCCTCCATCTCCTATGAGGATGGTCAACTGGGTGGAAAACTGACAACCCTCTCCCACAATCTCCGTGACCATCACGGTCGACGTGGATCCTTGTGGGCCATACCATAATACGGTGATCGTGGAATCCGTCGATTCGATGATAACACCTCCGTCCCCTACCTGCCAGTCGTAATGGAAAGCAGGATTATAGTGTTCGATCTCGTAGATGGCGATATCCCCGCTGCAGACGATTGCTCTGCCGAGTATGTGGGGCTGGGTGTTGACACACAGGACGGCCGGATCGAGGTCATCTTCACCCGGAGCGTCATTGGTGTTATCCGTGTCCGGATGACTGTCCACATCCAAATCACTCAAGTCCGTGCCGTCGAGCCCGTACACGCTCGAAACTTCCGCTTCATTTTCATAAAATCCACCCGGGAGGTTCGGGTCGGATGTCAGGGTAATATTGACGGACACGTCGGCTCCTCCGGGTAATCCCCCCGGTGGCAAAGCCCCGTTGCCAATCGATAGAATAATGGTAGCGCTTTGCCCGGTGCTACCCTCCGTTCCGGGCGTCCAGTCCGGATCATTTAGCATGAAACCGGCAGGTATATAATCCACGACGACAATGGATCCCACAGGGACATTGCCATGGTTGATGACCCGGATGGTAAAGACCACATTATCGCCTGGCGTAAACGTCATCGGTTGATTGATCTCCAAGTCCTTTTCAAGACCCAGGTCCAGCACACATCCGCCTGAAACCAGGATCTCCTGAAGACAAGTGGCCGAATTGCCGCAAGCATCCGAGGCTGTCCAGGTACGCAGGATGTTATACTCTTCCACGCAAATGCCCTCAACCGTAATATCATCATAGGTTATTTCGGGATTTCCTCCGCAATTATCCGAAGCGTCCGCATTTCCCGTATTATCGGGTGAAGTGCTCGCGCCGGATTCAATGGTGATGTCATCCGGACACGTGATAGCGGGAGGTGTTTGATCATTGACGGTGATTACCTGCTGACAGGTGGCCGAATTTCCGCAGGCATCCGTGGCCCGGTAGGTCCGCGTCAGCGTATACCGGTTGGCACACGTCTGATTGGAAACGAGATCACCGATGTGCTGCACGGTAACGGTGCCGCAATTGTCGGTGCTGGCAACGGATTCCGTATTGGGAGCCGGAACATTCCCTGAGCAGGAAACCGTCAGGTTGACCGGGCAGGTGATCGAAGGAGGGGTTTGATCATAAACCGTGATCAACTGGACACAGGTTGCGGAATTCCCGCAAAGATCTGTGGCCCGGTAAGTCCGTGCGACAATATAGCGGTTGGCACAGGTTTGATTGGAGATGACGTCCCCTAAGTGGGACACTGTTACCATCCCTCCGCAATTTTCGGTCGTTGGAATGGCACCCGGGTCCGGAGCCGGAATCGCACCGGTGCAGGATACTGTTATATTGGTTGGACAGGTGATCGAAGGAGGCGTATTGTCCCTGACCATGATGAGCTGTTGGCAGGTAGCAGAATTTCCGCAGGCATCCATGGCCCGATACGTTCTGACCAGGATATATCGGTTGGCACAGGTTTGATTGGTTACGACATCCCCTACATGCGTAATGGAGGGCGTGCCAATGCAATTGTCACTGGCTGTTACCAACCCCGTATTGGGTGGCGGGACATTGGAGGCACATTGGACGGTGATATTGTTGGGACAGGTGATGGAGGGTGCCGTGTCGTCAAAGACCGTGATCAGTTGCGCGCAGGTGGCTGAGTTTCCGCATACATCCGTTGCCCTGTAGGTACGGGTGACCAGGTAACGATTGGCGCATACCTGGTTGGAGATAACATCATTGACAAAGGTCACGGTGGTAGCTCCCCCGCAGTTATCGGGCGCCGATACCAGGGCGATGTCCGGCGACGGAACCTGTGCTGCACACTGGACAGTTGTATTGGGCGGACACTGGATAGAAGGTGGTGTATTGTCAAAGACCGTGATGACTTGAACACAGGTGGATGAATTACCGCATTCATCCATGGCCCGGTAGGTCCGGTTGAGCGTATAGCGGTTGACGCAGGTTTGATTGACTGTCACATCATTGACAAACGTGATCACGGGCGATCCGTTGCAATTGTCACTTGCCATCACACTGCCCGGGGCAGGGGTTGGTACCTGGGAGGCACATTGAACAGTAACGTTGGCCGGGCAGGTGATCGATGGGGATGTGCTATCAAACACGGTGATGACCTGGACACAGGTCGCGGAGTTCCCGCATGCATCTGTGGCCCGGTAAGTGCGCTGGAGGCTATACCGGTTTAAGCACGTCTGGCCGACTGTAACGTCACTAACAAATGTTACGGCAGGGGAACCGCCGCAATTATCTGTGGCTGCCACACTGGCCGGACTGGGTGCCGGGACTTGCGAGGCGCATTGAACGGTGACATTAGTGGGGCAGGTAATACCTGGCAGGGTATTGTCAAAGACAGTGATGATCTGCAGGCAGGTCGCGGAATTTCCACATTCATCCGTGGCGCGGTAGGTGCGGTTCAACGTATACCGATTCGCGCAGGATTGATTAACTGTGACATCACTGACAAAGGTTACCACCGGAGTCCCATTACAGTTATCGCTGGCTGTCACGCTGCCCGTATTCGGACCCGGGACCTGAGATGCACATTGCACGGTCAGATCAGGAGGACAGGTGATAGCCGGAAGCGTATTGTCAAAGACGGTGATTGTTTGCTGGCAGGTGGATGAATTTCCGCATTCATCCGTGGCGCGGTAAGTCCGCTGAACCATATATCGGTTGACACAGGTCTGATTGACTGTAACGTCATTGACGAACGTCACCGTCGGCACACCATTACAGTTATCACTCGATGTGACGTTTGCTGTGTTGGGTATCGGCACCTGGGCGGCACATTGAACGGTGATATTCGCCGGACAGGTGATGGCGGGTGGGGTCTGATCATTGACGGTGATCAGTTGGTTACACGTGGCCGAATTCCCGCACGCGTCTGTCGCCCGGTATGTCCGGGTGACCAGGTAACGGTTGGTGCAGGTCTGATTGCTGATGATATCCTGGACATGTGTGATGGTCACCCCGCCAGTGCAATTATCCCCGGCACCGACCGAGGTGGTATTCGGAACCGGCACAAGGCTGGCGCAGGTGACGGTGATATTGGCAGGGCAGGATATCGTGGGAGGGGTCTGGTCATTGACCGTGATTGCTTGTGTACATGTACTCGAGTTTCCACAGGCATCAGTCGCCCGGTAGGTACGCGTGACCATGTATTTATTTGTACAGGTCTGGTTGACCGTCACATCACTGACAAACACAACCGTGGGTGAACCTCCGCAATTGTCACTGGCAACCACACTGCCCGGACTTGGAGTAGGCACCTGGCTGGCACAGGTGACCGTGATGGCCGCCGGACAGGTGATGGAGGGAGGCGTCTGGTCGTTAACGAGGATGACCTGCGCACAGGTGGCCGAATTTCCACAGGCATCTATCGCTCTGTAGGTCCTGGTCAGGGTAAGCTTATTGGAACACATGGTTCCTGAGATTTGGTCACTGACATGTGTGACGGTGACCGTGCCCCCGCAGTTATCGCTGGTCATCACGGCGCTGACATTGATGGCCGGGACCTGGCCGATACAAGATACGGTCACGTTCGGCGGACAAGTGATCGAAGGGGCGACATTGTCAAACACCGAGATAGTCTGCAGACAGGTGGAGGAATTGCCGCAGGCATCGGTGGCCCGGTAGGTTCTGTTGAGCGTGTACCGGTTGACACAGGTTTGGTTGACCGTCACGTCGTTGACAAACGTGACGACAGGCGCGCCTCCACAATTGTCGCTGGCCGAAATGCTGCCCGGATTAGGAGTGGGCACATTGTTGGCACAGGTGACCGTCAGGTTAGTCGGGCAGGTTAAGGTGGGCGCGGTATTATCAAAGACGGTGATCGTTTGGGCGCAGGTGGAGGAGTTGCCGCAGGCATCGGTGGCCCGGTAAGTTCTGTTGAGCGTATACCGGTTGACACAGGTTTGGTTGACTGTGACATCACTGACAAAGGTGATCACCGGGCTACCGGTGCAATTGTCGCTGGCCGTGACCAGACCCGTATTGGGTGCGGGTACATTTCCTGAACAGGTGACCGTGATGCCGGCAGGACAGGTGATCGAAGGAGGGGTATTATCTCTGACCTTAAACACTTGTGTGCAGGTATCCATGCTGGTACCGTCCGAAATGATGTACTTCCGGGTGACGACAAGCGTATCCGTTCCACATCCACTCCCGGTTGAAACCGTTTGCACCGTAATGGTCACAGGACCACAGGAATCGGTGATGGTGATCAGGTCCGGATTGGGCAATGGGATTTGGCTGACGCACGAATAAACTCCACCATTAGCAGGCGGGCAGGTGACGGTGAGCTGGCAACAATTCAGGCTGTCCAGGTTTAAGGGCAAGAATGCGCCCGTCTGAACTCCATTCGAATCGGTAACCGTGAGCGTCACCATGAACGTACCAGTTATGGCATTATACGTATGACATGGGTTCTCTGCCGTGGAGGTACCCCCATCGCCAAAGTTCCAGGCGTAGGTCAACGGAGGTGTACCACCAATCGTCAGGTTAGTAAAACACACTTCTGTCGTAGTGGGCGTAGTGACCCCACAGGTATAGGAAAAGTTTGGTGTCAGGAAATCGATGAAACCAAGGTTTTTGGAACACTTGGACGGGGAATAATCATTGCAGTCGAAAGCATAATTTGCTCCCAGTGGATTACTGCATTGAGAGGAACTGGTGTTCCACGCGACCCACGTATTAAGTAATTGGATCTGGTCTCCGCAGGTATAGGTGAAGGATCCCAACAACGCTACATCGGACGTGCCCGCGGGCAGAATGTTGAATGAACATGCGTTGAGTTCTATGTTAAAGTTGCCATTGATCCACACCTCGGTTCTTGCCCGGACGGCGTAGCGGTTGGTTCCGGTGTTATTATTAAAAGTGCCCCACAGCAGGACGGTCTCGGTACTGCCGATGCTGCATGCCGGTACCGGGTTGCCCATGGCGTCTGCAATAAATACGCCGAGCAGGGTGACGTCATTGGCTGTGCAAGGATTCCCCTGTTCCTGGCAGTTGTCATCAAGATAACATTCCTCCGACCAGGGATCACCGTTGGCGTTGTTGACCATTCCAGGCACACATGTGGAAGATTGCCCGATGAGGTGTGAAAAGCCGAAGCTCGACAGGAGGATGGTTAACAGGGTTAGTCTGGACAGTACAGACCTAGGGGGGGTAGGTGTAGTTTCCATAAGTTTTGAGAGTAATAGAAAATCGCAAAAAACAGCTTTCGCCTTACAGCAAAGGTAAATACATATTATATATTATCATAACAATTAAAAAAATTTTTTTACGTATAAATATTTGTATTTCAAATATTTATGTATTTATATTATTAAATACTATAATATTTACCAGATAAATATAAAAGAAACCGGTTTTACTCCTTACCGATCAACAACCGGTAGCCGTCCAACTTATCATTGGGTACAGCGACGGACAACTGGTAATGGACCAGCCTCCATTGACCCTCCCTTTTCTCGACAATACCTGTACTCCTGCAAGTGCCCATCCAGGTATCCAGGAGTTCATCAAACCAGGCCAATTGTCCTCCCGGAGCAAAACGGATCGTCCGGCTCCGGGGTGTAAAAGCCCATGCGGTATCCCGCTCAAAGTATTGCCTGGACCAGGCTGCCAGTTCATCCCGCAGCCAACGCTCCGTGGCATCCGTACCGATGTATACAGCATCCGATGTCATAAAATCAAAAAAGGTCTTTTCATCCGCTACGGCAGCAGCATGATGCCAGGCATTGACCAGGGAGTCGATGACAAACCGTTCCAGTTCCTCGTCCGGGCAGGCTTTTTTCCTCCGTGTATCGGTGATCATGGATATTTTCCATTCGCCCTGCACCTGGATCAACTGGAAACTGTTTACCCCACAGTGTGTAAATTGACCATCCACATAAAATTCATAGGGTGTCCATACGGAAGCGATACCATCATCGACCAGGCATTGCCAACCGGTTAGTCTCTCTTCCAGCCGGGCTTCCCCTATCAGCGACACGCCGCGCAGGAAATCGATGAGCATCTCCCCTTTGGCCCGGGGATGCCCTTTTGAATCAAAAGCATACGTGTAAAACGTGGCTGCCGGAATAAAACAGGTGCGAAGCGCTGCGGTATCTCTTCGATACATGCCCTGAAACATATCCTGGATACGTTGCCGTATAACCGATTCCTGTGCCTGAGCCATACATACAGCGCCCAAGGCCAGACAAAGAAGAAATTGCTTTTTCATAGGTAGATTGAATGCGTTCACAAATTAGTGCCGGATAGGCCTTTTACGGGGAGGAATAGACCAGTGGATTCAGTTTATGGATGAGGAGAGCAGCTGGGGAATTTGCGTTGTCACCTGGGCAATATGACTGCCCCGGTAGGTAAGCTGATGATGCACCGCCACCGGCCAGGGATCACTGACCGGAATGCCGATGTAAGCTTCGATCTGATCATGTCGGATATGACTGATTGCTTCGAGCCGGCTCCAGATACCGTCCTCCCAGGTAATCTCATCCCGCAGATAACAATGCCGGTAGAGGATTGCCATGGCATGAAGGGCAATATTGTAGTAGCCTTTCTCGAAATGTCCTTTTAGTAAATGAGGTACCGAAAGGATGACCGTGCCGTCCACCAACTCTACTTCGACGATATGCGCGTGATCCATTTCTCCCGGCGTCAGAAAGGGGTGATGATAAAAGACGAATCGATCGATACCTGGATAGTGGTAGTCTTCCTGGTGGAGGGTCAGCAGGCAGGCATAATAGGCCAGGATATGTTTGAGGTCCTCCGGGGGTTTCCGGTCATCTTTGATGATAAATTCCTTCTTCAGGATCCAGCGCATCATCCGGTCCTCCAGCATCAGCCGCTTTTCCATCGGGAGGGCTGCATAGTGCGGGGCGGATTGCCTCAGCATGGCTGCCATAGAGGCATCCAGTTTCTGCGCTTCACCCCGGATCATGAGCTGGTCCAGTTGAAACTGGAAGGTATAGGCCAATACGAGGAGGATCAGGCTGATGATAAACAAGACAGCCAGGTCGTCCCTTTCCTGGAAAAAGATCAGGTACCCGCTGACGGCCACGCCAAGGCCGGCAATGATCATGATGCGTCTGGCCATCCCGGCGCTAAATTAACCCCCGGGATAGCTAAATCAGGCAGAAAATGTTACTTTTGCCACCCTTCTCAGCCTATGGCCGGGGATGGATGGCGGTACCTTAGCTCAGATGGTAGAGCAACGGACTGAAAATCCGTGTGTCCGCAGTTCGATTCTGCGAGGTACCACAAGAAAAAAGGCACACATTACCGTGTGCCTTTCGTGTTATATGCTTCTTGCAACCGCTGCGCCAGGGCTGCCAGATCACCGTCCGGTATGACCGGGCGCGGATTGGTAAAAGAAAGGTCAGCGATCGCCTTCATGGGGATGAGATGAATATGGGCATGGGGCACCTCCAACCCGGCCACCATCACCCCGACGCGCAGGCACTCCACCTCTTCGCCCAATACACGCGCCACGCGCTTAGCAAAGACATGCAGGTGGGCCAGCGCTTCGTCGTCCATATCAAAGATGTAATCGATCTCCCTTTTCGGGATCACCAGGGTGTGTCCAAACACCACCGGCCGGATATCGAGGAACGCCAGGCAGCGGTCATCTTCTGCCACCTTGTGGCAGGGAATTTCACCGGCAACGATCCTGGAAAAAATGGAAGGCATGGACAATGGGATTAAAAAGAAATGTGGAGGATCTCAAAATGTATTTCGCCACCCGGTGTTTTCACCACAGCGATCTCACCGACTCTTTTACCGAGAAGACCGCTGCCGATCGGGCTTCCGACGGAGATTTTACCCAATTTCAGGTTGGACTCACTCTCGGAAACCAGGTGGTAGGTAGCTTCCGTCTTATTTTTGACATTGCGGATCTTTACTTTTGACAATACCGTCACCTTGGAAATATCCAGTTGGGAGGCAGAAATGACCCGCGCAGAAGACAGCACTTTCTCCATCTCCCCGATTTTCAGTTCGAGCATACTTTGCGCCTCCTTGGCAGCGTCATATTCGGCGTTTTCAGAGAGATCGCCTTTATCCCGGGCATCGGCGATCGCCCTGGCGGCATCCATTCGTCCGGTGGACTTCAACTCCTCCAGTTCTTCTTTGAGGCGGTTGTATCCCTCCTGGGTCATGTACTGAATTTCACTCATGATGGTGTTGCGTTTATGGGTCAATGATGTGTTTCACACGTATGCTATCGTCCGGCTTGGAGGCAGCCATCCACTGCCGGGAAGCGCCTTAACGGGTCAGACAGAACTGGTTTTCGGATGTTGGCCTAGACGAAAAAACGTTCTCATCCGGTTGCCCAAATGAGAACGTTTGTCAGTCTGTGGAGGCAAAGATACGGTATTATCTGGCCTCCGTCAAGGTCTTACATTTTATACCGGATGCTGAAATTGTGCGTACCATTAAAGGGACTGGTCGCCAGGTAGGCATAGTCTACGCCGAATCTGCCGGGAGAATCCTTTTTGGTTGGCACCTCGATGGTCACTCCGGCGGACAGGCCCGTGAAGACGCTATGCTGGGGGTCGTCGACCGGCACCCCAAGGTCATAGCGATAGCCGACCCTGGCCATAAACATTTCCTTGAAGGCATATTCTACCCCGGCACCCAGCTGATCCACGGCAAAACTGTTGGCCGTGAAATTACCCAGCGTGGATATCCGATGCCTGTTGCCGGCCCAAAAGTCATACGACACCCCGATATTGAGCATAGAGGGTAATTCGAATCCCGCCGCCCTCGAATTGACCGTAATGACGTAGGGCTGGTTACCGGAAGGGTTTGCCGTCGGAAAGGACAACCCCTCACCGCTAAATTTCATC
Organism: uncultured Saprospiraceae bacterium; assembly: GCA_964617515.1. GTDB lineage: Bacteria > Bacteroidota > Bacteroidia > Chitinophagales > Saprospiraceae > Opimibacter. Next base: position 39,768 of record CAZTXO010000017.1, read on the forward strand.
GGCGATCCCATATTCCGGAGGGAGATACCGAATTTAAAATTGTCTTTTGCCCCGGTCACATACTGAACACCGGCATCGATGGCAAAACCAAAAGCACCCACATCGGCAATATTCTCAGATATACCTCGCAGGAGGATCCCCACGGATACTTTCTGATCAAAGGTGTGGCTATACGAAAGGCCCAGGTTGAAGAAACTCGGGCTGAAGGTGGCACCGTTGCCTTCCGGTGTGTTGGTGGTAGTCACTTCGATGTCGCCAAAATCCATGGCCATCAACGAGATCCCCAGGGCTCCGCTTTCCCCCATCTTCAGACCAAGCCCAAGCGCATTGATCTTGATACCGGTACCCTCAAAGAGCCGGGTATGCGCGATGATAAATTCGGATTTGTTGAGCCGGCTGAGGCCCGCAATGTTGATCTGCATCGCTTCCACCCCGCTGGCCCAGGAGGTATTGAGGGCGTGCAGTCCCGCGCTTCTGGCCCAGGGATTCAACAATAGTTCATAGCCTCCGGCTTCACCCTGGCGATCAGGGTTTCCCGCATAGGCGGCCGGCATCACCAGGGTGACGGCGGCTATGATGAGGGTGATGATACGTCTGTTCATACTTTTCTTTCTTTCGGCATAGCTGGTTTAAAAATCGTTTTACATGATCCGGATCCAGGTTTATAACCCGCTGGGGTCAAACTGCCTGTTGACGCCAAACCATTTAATGACCCTTTCGCCAAGTCCGGGCGCATCCACATGGATCAGGTACACGCCACTGGCAATCGGTATCCCCGCGTGGTTCTTAAGATTCCACTCCAGGTCAGGTACAATCTGCTGGACCGCAACCGGAGGTGTTGACCGGGGCGGTGAATTGGGTTTGCCCACTTCATTGCGCGTATACTGGCGGATAAATCTTCCATCCAGGGAATAAATCGTCACCGTGCACTTGGCCGGGAGATTGGTGATCTTGACGGTATTGTCAAAGGAAGAAGTCTCATACTCACTGTAGGCGAGATAGGGATTGGGGACGACATTGATCTCTGCCAGGGCCTGCGGAATTTGATTTTCCGTCAATTCCTGAGCCGTTACACCTTCGAGCTTAAAGCGGTAAGCCGGGTAATTATTGAATTGGCCGTTCCCTGTAGCTTTTTGATACGGATTATCGACGCGCAGCTTGATGGTAACTTCGTTGGGGATCAGCCCTTCATTGAGCGGAAGCCAGTTGACCGTCGGATCATCAAGCATGAAGGGGATAGCACACCAGGTGATGTTGGCCAATGCCCTGGCTTTGATAATCCCGGTACGGTCCACATCCTTGCGGAGTGCGGTACATCCGTCGTAGGCCTGACGTGTTACATAAATATATTGTTGCCCACCGGCGATCAAGGTTAATGGCGTGACGCCGTCCGTTGAGTTGAGGATGACTTGCTTCGTCGGATTCCAGACCATGTCATATGCTTCGTGACCAAGGCCAAAAGCATCCGCGACAAAATCACGGTAGACCGTATTTTCTCCGAAGAAGATATTAACGCGCTTTCCGGTCTCCAGGTCAATAGCATATCCGGGGAACCAGCCCATTCCGGTCAATGGATTACCGTTGGCATCCTTGGCACCATCCGGGTCAGGGAAACCATCGTTGTCTTTGTCCGCCTTGCCGACGGATGGCCTGGAACGCGCCTGGAGGCTTTTCTTATTTCCTTCCGTATCCAGACCCACACCTGGAGGTGTGGTGGATGTATGATAGGCATTGGCGGTCTCTACTACGACGCACCGGCTCCACTTACTGGTGTCGGAGGTCAGGATGATGTCCACGTTATTGAGGTTCTGCAGGGTACCGCCAAATTGGGCGCTTTGCACCGAACCTCCCGATGGATCCAGCCACATCGGCGTCAGATTCCAGCCTGCCGGATTTTCTGCCGGTTCGTCTTGACTCCAGTCGCACAAGATAAAGGGCACAAAAGGAGCGAACTTGGAAAAGGCCTGGTCCGGATCGAGGAAGAAATTAGGATATTCCGGTATCTCCGTCTGCACAAAATTGGTAATCGGCGTACCCCCGGCATCATCGCCGATAAACTGCAACCACTGTGGTTTGCTGGCATCCTGGTAGGTCAGATCATACCCGATGGTCCCATTCGTTTCATCTTTCCTGTCCCCGGCATCATCAGACTGTCCAAGGAAAACAGAAATACCAAGATCGGCGATCAATTGTTCATTGAGTTGCGCCAACGGCTTTTCATTGGTGTATACTTTGGAGGGATCGTTCACATTGTACAATTTCCATCCCGTGCTGAGGGAAAGCGTATCCGATGGAACCGGATCCACAAATTCAACTATGTATTCTCCATCGGTTACGACAAGCGGGTTGAACACCTGCACACGAATCGGCCCCGCTCCGGAGGCATAGGTAACTTCGCCATTATTCGTACCGGCCAATATCTTATCGTATTCACCCTCGGCGAGTTCAAGGAAGTTTTCTCCGGCTCCGACACCTTCCAGTCGTGTGATGATCGGTCCTTCCCCATACATACCATTGATTTTTTTAAATGTCTGCGGATGGGGTAGCGGATCATACACCCGGATGTTGCGTCTTCCTTCCAGGTAAGGCCTGCGCTGTCCGATCAGGGATTGAGGGTCAAACGGTGCATACTCATTATAGGCATAGGCAATAGCCAGGTAGTAATAGTGCTTGTGATTGACGATTCTCCGGTTCTCGGAGGCAAACTGGTCTTCCGTGATCTGGAAGGTATGCCGGATGCCTCCATCCGCACCCGCTACCTGTTCGATCGGCACCCAGACATTGGTGTTGTTGGGTCCTTTGATGGTGGTCCAGTTGTACAAGGTCGATACGCCATTGCGCTTGTCCACCTGGAAGATGAGACGCGCCTTCGATACATCCCCCAATTCGCCCGTGGTCACATTTCCGTTCAGCAACTGGTAGACCAGGTATCCTTCAAATTTGTAGGTACTGTCTATTTCTCCCTTCGGGATATCCAGTCCGGGCTTGTTGTAGAGTTCATAGGCATTGTTAGAGGTCTTCGGCTCATTGCTCAGGACCATGATCAGTTCACGGTCGAGTTCAATGAAATCCAGGTCAGGCGCATCGGGTCCGTCAGGCAGGATAAAACAATTATCAAAAAGCGCCTGTGCCAGGTCATCCCCTGCGCGCAATTCATCCAGTTCGGGGCAAGGATATACCTGGTCGGGGATCCACACAACCCCGATGATCAGTTCATTGATGGCGCCCGGGTCAAGCCGGAAAGGACCGGTGGCCTGGATCGTCCGCGGGTCCATTTTACCAAGGCCTGCAGAACACATGGACCAGTCAGCCCCGTTACTCGGATCACCGGTGAACGCATAGTCAATAACCCTTGCACCAGGCCCCAGGTTAAACCCACTGCCGCCAAACGTATAGCGTGTGCCATCCCGCCAGGAACCAGAGAGATAGCGGTAGAATTCAACATCTGTCTGCGGATCCCACATAGCTCCCGGCCATGAACCTGCACCCTGGCGAACATGGTAGGTGAAGGAAGACATACCCAGTTCTACACGGTGATCCAGATCGAAGATGATCAGTGTATCCCCGATATACCCAAGGGTATCATGGATCTTGGGATAATCCTGTTTGTCCAGCGGTAAATCAGCAATCTTAAAGGTGTCAATTTCCCGGATGGGTTTTAAAGGACCCCTGAAATAATCCACCCCGAGGATGGGTACTTCGTCGCAATAGGTGGGAGCGCCGCCCCCGGTCGAACAATCACAACCGGAATCACCATCCAGTTCATCCTGGTTATAGACATACATGAGGCTCCTGCTGGTATCACAACCGATAAAATCGTCTTCGGAACACCCGAGATCCGGGTCGACCCACATACCAAAAAAGGTACTGTCGATCGGGGTGACTGCCCGGTTGATGAGTTTGTACCGGTAAAAGGTCATGTCATTGATCTGGTCATTGGTGGCATAGGCAAAGGCCTGCACCTGGACCTCCATGCGGATAGGACGGCCATTGGTATTGGTATGGCTGTTGCCGGCATCATTATAGACCCAGAATACGATCTCATCGGGGAAGTTGCTTTCGGTCGGACATCCTTTCACCTCAATGGCGGGATAGTCTCCGTCACAGGGATTGTAGATACCATCGTCATTGACATCATGAAAAGCGCCAAGACCCTGATTGTCGAGGGGAAGGTCAAAATCATAGAATTCACTCCAGAACGGGTTCCCACGGGCTGGATATTTTTTCAGTTCGTCCGGTACGGTTTCACAATTAAATGGAATCCCGGCGGCGTTGGCTTCTTCCCAGGCGCGGATATGATTGCGGATCGTCAATCCCTTGGTGATGAAGAAGCGGTCCCAGTTGAGACAGGTATCCGCTCCGGTGGTTCCAATGGAGGACAACGGGCCCGGCCAGAAATCATTTGATGTGGGGCCGCGGTAGGTTTGTGCGGCGATCTTCAGGTTGCCGGCATCATCAAATCCACCGAGCCAGACAGCACCGGCGAAAAGGGAGGATACGCCCTGTACGCCAAGCGCAGGATCGACCGCGGGGACAATGTACTGACCATTGTCAAGATCCCACCACTTGTCACCGCCATTGAGCAGCCTGGCCCGGACATTGTTGATGGCCAGGTCATAAGACATGGTGGCCGCGGCACAATCGGACCGGGGGCTGATGTGATTATCCTTTACGCCGGGCTTCCGGGTAGCGGGATCGACCCAGGCATAGGAGGGCATGGTACACATCAGGAAGACAAGGGCTGTAAAGAGCCTTATTGGATTTTTCATGTTATTCATGACTTATGAATAAAAAAGTGTTTGCTTGAAATGGTAATCATTAAAACTCCAGCGTGGCTCCCAGGTATACCCGTCGGGGCAGCGTGAAGAAATCAGGATTGAGCAGTCCCCATTGGTAGGAGAGCAGGTAGTTATCCACATCTGCATCACGACCTGAGTCAGTCAGGGTCTGGATGGAAGAAAGTCCTTCAGCAGTGGCAAGGAATCCATCATCATACGGTGATCCGGATGCCCGGTAGACGCCGATGATGTTGTGCGCGTTAAACAGGTTTTCAACCCGTACATAGACATTGGCAAAGATGGGTTTGCCTCCGTCCGCGCCGCCTATCTTGAAGGATTTGTCTGCCCGGAGATCCAAGCTGAAATTCCAGGGAAGGCGGGCACCATTGATAGCGCCTCCGATACCATTACTGCCAAAGCGGGCAGGTTTTTGCTCTTTCGTATAAGGACGTCCCGAAGCGGCATTAGCCTGAATGCTGACACCGGCATTGGAGAATACATCCAATCCAAACCATTTGGGCCCGGTGTACTGGTTGCCGGATCCGTAGCGGTAATCAATGTTTGCGGAGAACCGGTGACGCTCATCAAAGGAAAGCGGGGACAAATACCGGATATTCCCCCTGGCATTGAGTCCTCCCTGGGAGTTGGCGTCAGATCCCGTACCATCAGCAAACTGCAGCGTATAGGCTGCGGTCATTTCCAGGTTCTGTGTCCTGCGGAGATCGTAGCTGAAGGAGAATCCTTTCACCGTGCCAAAGTCCAGGTTGCCGTAGGAAGAATAACTGTTACCGGGTACGCCGGGAATGAAGAGATAGTTCCGGGACTGGATCATATCCCGGAGCTCTTTGTAGTAAGCGCTCAGGGTGATGGCGCTGGAGTTGGTGATCTTTTGCTTGAAACCGACCTCAAAGTCGATTGTCTTTTCCGGTTTCAGGTTGGGATTGTTGGCCGGAGGTCCGTCACTCCAGTAATAGTAGTCGAGTGGGGTGGCAATCGTGTTGGATGGCGGCCGCTGGACCAGGATATCGTAGTGAACAAAGAAGTTGGCTTCATCCGAGATCGGGAAGGAAAAGGCCAGGCGCGGCATCCAGTTGACCTGGGGTTTGTAATCCTCAAAGGAACCTTCCGGTTTATACGTTGCTGACTTGATGTTGCGTGCATTCTGATCATCCTGCAATACGTAATAGGGATTCGGAATTTCATTTCCCAGGATTTCAGAACCGTCATTGACCGGAGAGCCCTCCGCGGTATACCACTGATCGCCGTCCCGGTAAGCCCTGACGACGGTGGAGCCATCGGATACCACGTATACCTTCCAGTCGTCCTGGACAGCGGGCGGACGCGGATCATCCACATCGGGAAGATCAAAGAAGTCTTTGGCGGAAATGATTTCGTACAGCGAGTATGGATCTTTGAGCACTTTCGTGTTGGCATCATACCGATCCACCCGGAGTCCTAACCGGAAAATGATGTCCCGGAATGTAAACTTATCCTGAATGTAGGCTGCGTTATAGATGGGCTTATTGGCTGCCACCGGGAGGGTGCGCCTTCCTTCTTCATCCCGGGTGGTGAAGAAATCATCAAACGAAGTGCTGTAGGGCAGTTTGTTGCCGAGGTAATCATAGCCATAATACCCGATAGCTTTCCGGTTGGTCAGCTCTTCAGCGGCAAACATGTTCAGGTTTAACTGATCAGGACGAAGCGCATCGGTGTTGACATAATCGGTCAGTGCCTGCCCGGTGAGTTCACGGACTTTCCGGTAGAACAGGAGGCTTGGGTTTTCCTTGACCAGGTTTTGGAACACTTTGATGGAATCAAAATGCATCATCTGGCCATTGACAAACAGGTTGAGCGTATCGTAGCCGATGACAAGATTGCTGTCAAGGCCGACGATGATGGCATCATTGGCGGCAAAACGCATATTGTTCCAGAGATCGCGCGGCAAGATGACCCAGCTGCGGTCCTGGCGCTGCTCATAGATGATACCAAACTGGATGTTGTGGCGCCCTTTGTCGGATCCTCCCGGCACGAGGTCAAAGGAGGCATTGAGCGTACCGGTGTGCACTTCATTCTGCCCTTTCTGGAAACGATTGTAAACAGCTCCGGTGGCAGTATGGATTCCCGCATAGGCACTGTTGGTGGTATTATTCCAAAATCCGTTATAGGCATTGTAGTTTTTAAAACTGATCACCTCCTGGCCAAGGTTATAATTACTCAGCAACGTATTGATAACCGGATCCGGCGTGAAGCCATTGTCCGCAAAGGTTTCGGAATATCCGAAATGCTCTCCGTACAAACCGATTTCCGGGATGAGGGGTGTCGCAAACGGACTGTTGGTGTCCTGCGCGACACCTACGGAAGGCAGCCAACTGACATCAAACCGTCCGACATACCCGTATTCAAATAAGCGTTCACGGTAACGGTCATCCCCCAGTTCATTCATGCTGTTTTCATATCCATACTGCAGTGTATAGGAAATGTTGCGGATGAGGGATTCCGTTGCCTCACCGGCATTGTTGGCCGAAGGTCCACCCCCGATGCGATGCCTGAATCGGCCATTCATGATAAATCCGCTGCGTTCGCTGTAGGGATTATTCTGCCAGTTGAGCAGGTTCCATTCGCGGCTTGGGGAAAAATGGTTTTTCACCCCAAAATAGGAACCTCCCAAGGTGAAGTCGATGGCATCATTGATCCTGAAATCCAGTTTTCCGGTCAGGTCGATACGCTGATCGGCAACGTTGGGACGAGCCTTCAATACATCCACATCGCCTTCCTCCAGTCTTTCTGCCTGGAGAATCGGGGTGCCATTTTGATAGGTCAAGGGATCAGACGCGATCCGGGCGATCGCATCTGCTTTTGCCCTGTATACTTTGAACGCCTGGGGATCCGGATCATCCCGGTGCCGGTATTGCGCGGAGAGTCGGAATCCAATGATACTTTGATTGGTGGTTGAATTCTTGAGAATGGGACCGCTCAGGTTAGCGCTGAGCAGGTTGTATCCGTATGGATCGGTGAGTTCGGAAGATTCCGCTTCAACAGATCCTGACAAGGCTGCCGACGGACCTTTGGTAGTCAGGGAAATCAAACCGCCTGTCACGTCTCCATACCGGGCTTCGATACCCCCGGTGATCACCTGCAGCTGTTCTATCTCCGATTGTGGGATGAGGCTGGCATTGACCCGGATGCCGTCGATATAGTAATTCGTTGCGTTATTCCGGGAACCGCGGATGTTGACGTCGCCGCCATCGATACTGGAAAGGCCCGCCGTGGTCGCGGCAATAGCATTGATGTTTTTCGTCGGCAGGTTTCGGATTTGCTCGGCGGTTTTGATACCTCCCTGGGTGGTATTATCCTGTTCGATCAGCGGCACTTTGTAATCCATGACGACAATACCCTCCAGCGCAATCCCGAGTTCCATTTTAAAATCGAGCCGGATGGCTTTGCCGGCCAGCACTAAGACGCCTGTCTGGCGCTGGGTCGGATAGCCGGTATAACTTGCCTCGACGTCATAGGTGCCCGGATCAATAGACGAAAACACATAATTGCCGTCCAGGTCGGTCTGGGTCCCGGTGATGAGGTTGCCGTTTTTGAAGAGGACCACATTGGCGAAAATGAGCGCTTCGCCGGAGGTGACATCGGTTACTTTTCCTTCCAGCGATGTCTGGCTCCAGGCCGCATTCGCCAAGGTGAAAAGTACAGGAAACAGGAGTAGACGTCTGATCATATAAACTTCAATTTACCAACTTAGCAATGGATAAACAGCACAATATAGCCCACAATGTTAATAAAAAACTATGAGTAGGCTCCGAAGATCAACCCATTGGCAAAAGAAATGACAATTCCTGGTCAACGTACCCCTATTTACCTGTAAACCAATGCGCTATTTGGCGCAAAGCAGACAGTTTCCCGCTGCCATTCGCATCGTCATGCAGCCTCCGGAGGCTGCTGCCGGGAAGGCTAAGTGGTTAATGATTAAATACTTAAAAAGTGAATCCTTTTACCATATATACATCCCCCGTGACAGGGGAAGAGCGGTCCATAAAAAATCGGCCGTCACCAGCGCCTATTCGAACAGGTACATGTTCCGGTTACGATCCAATTCCCGGAAAAACGGATCCGTCAGGTCGTCGATAAACTGGATCGCCTCTCCCGTACTTTTCATCTCCGGTCCGAGACGGATATCCACATTGGGAAATTTCTCAAACGAGAACACCGGGACTTTGATCGCATATCCTTTCAGTTGTTTGTCAAACCCGAAATCTTTAAGCTTATGGGTACCCAGCATCACCTTGGTGGCAATGTTCAGGTACGGGATTTTATAGGCCTTGGCGATGAAAGGCGTCGTCCGGGAGGCGCGGGGATTAGCCTCGATGACGTACACTTTTTCTTCCGTGCTGCCCCGGGCTGTCCGGATGGCAAACTGGATATTGATCAGTCCCCGGATGTTGAGGGCAAAGGCGATCCGCTTGCCATATTCAATCATCTGGTCGATGGCGCCCTGGCTGAGACTGTAAGGCGGAAGCACCGCGCTGCTGTCTCCGCTGTGAATGCCTGCAGGCTCCACATGCTCCATCACGCCCATGACATGGAAATCTTCACCATCACAGATGGCATCGATCTCCGCTTCCTTGGCACGTTCCAGGAACTGATCGATAAGGACTTTGTTGTCCGGCATGTGCTTGAAGATGCTGAGTACCTGGCGCTCCAGATCATGATCATTGATCACGATTTTCATGCGTTGTCCCCCCAAGACGTAGGACGGCCGGACCAAAACCGGATAACTGACCTCATGCGCGATCCGCACGGCGTCATCCACATCATACGCGACACCATACTTGGGATAAGGGATGCCCAACTCTTTCAGCAGGTCGGAAAACCGGCCACGATCCTCGGCGATATCCATATCCGGAAAGGCGGTCCCAATGATCTTAATGCCGTTTTTATGAAACTCCTCTGCCAGTTTCAAAGCGGTCTGACCACCGAGTTGCACGATGATCCCTTCCGGCTTTTCCATTTCAATGATTTCCCGGATATGCTCCCAATAGACCGGCTCGAAATATAATTTATCTGCAATGTCGAAATCGGTGGAAACGGTTTCCGGATTACAGTTGATCATGATAGCCTCGTACCCCACTTCCTTAATGGCCAGGATGCCATGCACGCAGCAATAATCAAATTCGATCCCCTGCCCGATCCGGTTGGGCCCCGAACCCAGCACCACGATTTTCTTCCGGTCCGACGCACGGCTTTCGTTTTCCTGATCGAACGTGCTGTAGAAATAGGGGGTCTGCGCTTCAAATTCGGCAGCGCAGGTATCGACCATCTTGTATACGCGCCGGATGCCGTGTCTGTAACGCTGACGGGTCACCTCGTGCTCATTGATGCGCATCAGCCAGGCAATCTGGGCGTCACTGTAACCCATTTGTTTCAGCTCCCTGAAAAAATCTGCCGGGATGTCTTCCGCCACATTATAACGTAGCAAACGCTCTTCCGCTTTGACCAGGTTTTTGATCTGCTTGATAAACCAGGGGTCGATCAGCGTGAGTTTATGGATGCTTCGTTCCGAAACACCGAGGCGCAGGGCGTCCTTTAACCTGAATATCCGGTCATCTCCGGCCGTCTCCAGGCGCTCCAGGATATCGGAAGTGCTGATCCATTCTTTCATGTCAGCGCCCAGGCCCGTCCGGTTATTTTCCAGGGACTGACAGGCTTTCTGAAGCGCTTCCTGGAAAGTCCTGCCGATCGCCATGACCTCTCCGACCGATTTCATCTGGAGGCCCAGTGAATTTTCGGATCCGTGGAATTTCTCAAAATTCCATCGGGGCATTTTCACGATGACATAATCCAGGGTCGGTTCAAAACAGGCACTCGTGGTTTTCGTGATCTGGTTTTTGAGCTCATCCAGCGTATACCCGATGGCCAGTTTGGCCGCGATTTTAGCGATGGGATACCCCGTTGCCTTGCTTGCCAGCGCCGATGACCGGCTCACGCGCGGATTGATCTCGACAGCGATCAGCTCTTCATTGGCCGGATCCAGCGCAAACTGCACATTGCATCCACCCGCAAAATTGCCGAGGGAGCGCATCATCCGGATGGCGCCGTTGCGCATGTTTTGAAAGGCCCGGTCACTTAAGGTCATGGCCGGCGCTACGGTTATACTGTCCCCGGTGTGGATGCCCATGGGATCCAGGTTTTCCACCGTACAGACAATGACGACATTATCGTTCTGGTCCCGGAGCAGTTCGAGTTCAAACTCTTTCCAGCCCAAGACAGCCTTTTCCACCAAAACCTCGTGTGTAGGGGAAGCACTGAGTCCGCGGCGGAGCGCTTCTTCAAACTGCTCCTCTTTCATCACGAACCCACCACCGGTACCTCCGAGCGTATAACTCGGACGAATGACGAGCGGAAAACCGATTTTCTGCGCGGCTTCCATGCCTTCCAGAAAGGAATTGGCGATGTGGCTGGGAGCCACCTTCATACCGATTTTCACCATATGGTCACGGAAGGCCTCACGATTTTCGGTGAGCTCGATCGCGGCGATGTCGACTCCGATCAGGCGTACATTATATTTTTTCCAGACGCCCCGCTTATCCGCCTCGATAGCCAGGTTGAGGGCTGTCTGACCGCCCATGGTCGCAAGGACGGCATCAATGGGACGCTCTTCGAGAATCCGGATGATACTATCTACGGTCAGGGGTAAGAGGTAGATGTGATCGGCGGTCACCGGGTCGGTCATGATGGTGGCCGGGTTGCTGTTGATCAGGCTGACTTCGATGCCTTCTTCACGAAGGGACCTGGCAGCCTGGGAGCCGGAATAGTCAAACTCACAGGCTTGTCCGATGATGATGGGTCCGCTGCCGATAATAAGCACAGAGCGGATACTGCTATCTTTGGGCATCTAGCGGGAGGCTTAGGTCTTAGGTTACAAGGCCGGTTTTCAAAAAATCGGACAAAGATACGATTTGCCAAAAAAGCTTACCTCGTCAGGCTGATATGTCCCTTAAAAATGTTCTCATCACGGACGACGTGCATCCTGTTTTATGGCAGGGACTCAGGCACCTGGGGTATCATGTGACCTATGCCCCGCACATGAGTCGGGCCGAAATGGTAGCGACACTGCCTCATTTTCATGGGGTTGTGATCAATACCCGCTGTGCCATCGATCGGCATGCCATGGAAAACGCCCCGGGACTGGCCTGGATCGCACGCCTGGGCAGTGGCCTGGATATCATCGACCTCGAAGCCGCGGCAACCTTGCGGATTGCCGTCTACAGCGCCCCGGAAGGAAACGCGGAAGCAGTCGCCGAACATGCCATGGGTATGCTCCTGGCCCTCTCCAATAAGCTGCTTTCGGCGGATGCCAGTGTCAGGAACGGGGATTGGCTCCGTGAAAAACACCGGGGATGGGAAGTTGCCGGTAAAACCATCGGTATCCTTGGTCACGGCCACAATGGCAGCGCCTTTGGCCGTCTGTGGAAAGGCTGGCCCGTCAGGGTTCTGGCCTATGATAAATACCGGGTGGCCTACGGCACGGAGGGGGTGCATGAAACGGATCTGGAGACCCTGCAGCGGGAAAGCGATATCATCTCCCTCCATATTCCCCTGACCGGGGAAACCCATGAGATGGTGAATCACGATTTCCTATCCCGGTGCAAACGAGGCTGCGTTTTGATCAATACTTCCAGGGGGAAAAATGCCGATCTCAAGGCAATCTATGACGCCCTGACCTCCGGGCAACTGGCGGGTGCATGCCTGGATGTATTTCCCTCCGAACCTCCGGGTAAAGGAGATGAAAAGGAGCGGAATATCTTTGAATCCTTATGCCGCCTGGATAACGTAGTCCTCAGTCCGCATGTGGCGGGGTGGACCGTGCAATCCAAGGAGAAAATCGCCACTGTGCTATTACAAAAAATCAAATCCGGATCCTCATGAGACGGCGTCACTTTGTCCAAAACAGCGCCCTGGCGGGCGGATTGTTTCTATGGTCCCCACATGAAATCCTGTTGTCCAGGGCTAAACACATCGGGGTGCAATTGTACAGCGTCAGGGATGTCGCCGAAAAGAACATCACCAGCACGCTGGGCCAGCTCGCCCAGATGGGGTATAAAGAAGTGGAGGGCTACCTGTATGAAAATGGCAGATTCCACACCTTCGCCCCGAAAGGTTTTCGCGAACTGTTGCATCAACTGGAGCTTCGCATGGTGAGCATGCATCACGGCATCGACATGAAATACTGGGATGCCGCGAATAAAACACTCAATGATGCGGCAAAAAAGACGATCGATGATCATGCCGAAGTCGGCGTTCAGCAACTGATTTGCCCCAGTGTCGATACGGAATTTAAAAGCGTCCAGCCGCTGAAACGCCTGTGTGAAGTTTTCAATCATTTCGGAGAAGCCTGTAAAAAGGCCGGGATTCAATTCGGTTATCACAACCATGATTATGAATTCCGGAAGGCCGAGGACCTGTACCTGATGGACGTTCTCCTGCAGCAAACCGATCCCGCGCTGGTGAAATGGGAGATGGACCTCTATTGGGTTTCCTATGCCCAGGAGGATCCCGCCCACTGGGTCAACCAGTATCCCGGCCGGGTGAGCGCTTTTCATGTCAAGGATCTGGCGCCGACACCGCAGCGTGAAACAGCCGTGGTGGGTGATGGGGTGATTGATTTCAAAACCATCTTCAATCAAAAAGGCGCTTCCGGCGTCAAATACTATATCGTTGAGTTGGAACATTACAAGACCACTTCCCTGGACGGCGTCCGTAACAGCCTGACCAACCTCAGAACCCTGCTCGGGTAACTTTTCGTGAAACATCCACAATCACACGGCTTGAAGCAGGCATGGGATCATGGGATCAGCCGGCTGTATCCATGGCCGGTGAAGCCGGCATACCGGATCTGCCTTTGGCTTTTGGTCAGCCTATGGACCGTCGGGCTGTCCGCCCAGGATCAACTGCGGGATGCGCTCTATATCAAAGCCGCTTACCGCCCGGGGTATGTATTACCGGAATACAGTTTATTCAATTACCTGCTGGACGATTATGTCCGCTCATTTACGTGCCGTGTTTCCCGGCAGACCAGTGGCCATGACTATTGGGCTCAGCTATACCATTACCCGGAATACGGACTGACGCTGCAATACACAACACTCGGCAACCACAATATTTTCGGTGAAGAATGGAGCGTGTTCCCGTTTGTGGGCATTCCCATTGTAGACCAGGGCGCCTTGACCTTATGGAACCAGTTGGGACTGGGCCTGGGCTATGCCAATAAGAAATGGGATGCCTCGGCCAATCCCGACAATGTCGCGATCGGGTCGCATCTGAATATTCATTTCAATTTTGAACTTAACCTGCAGTATCAATGGACCAAGCGCTATGCGCTGTTTTCGGGCGTTTGTTTCGATCACCTGTCCAATGGAAATCTTGGTGAGCCTAACCTCGGGATCAATTCGATGACCTTCAATATGGGATTGCGCTACCAGGCAAAACCTCCTTCTTCCCGAAAGGTATTTGACATGGAAAAACATGTAGCGGGGGACCAGGTCAATCTCATCCTGGCCGGTGGCGTCAAACACGCCCGGTCGCTCCAATCCAGGTCTTATCTCGTTTCCGCCCTTTCAGTCGAGTATAAGCGAAAACTTTGGCGGACATTTTACCCGGGGATCGGCGTTGATATTTTTTACGACGGTGCAACCAAGGAAGAAGTAAGAGCCTTTGGAGAAGCGCCTTATGAAAAGATGGATGATTATAAGACGGGAATCCACCTGACCCAGGAACTGGTCTATCATAAATTCAGTATTGCCTTGCAGGAAGGCTTTTATGTCTTGCTGAAGGACAAAGCTTTCCGCAATAAAACCTACCACCGGTTTATCCTGCGGCATCAGATCGGAGACCGGTTCTTTGCGCAGATCGCGATGAAAGCGCATGTCGTCGTATTGGACTATCTCGAATTCGGTGCCGGCTATCGAATCAAATCATGATGAAGTCTGTCCTTCCATCGGTCATGATCAGCCTGTGTCTCTTGTCAGGGACTGGCTTCTTCTTTTCCTGTTCACTAGAGGAGGAGGTGATGTCAACCGCACCGGTTCCGTTGCCTGATTTTGACACCATACGCCTGTTGGCCGTTTTCGATGTGGAAGTCATGGAAGGGGATACGCACTCTCTCCGGATGACGGCATCAGCGGATGCCCTACGCCATATTTCGTATGACGTCAGGGATGGCATCCTGTTTCTGGACAACAGGAATACATCGCTCTGGACGAAACCAAAGTCCAAACCTCCACTCCTGCGGATCACGGGAAAACACATCCGCCGTATCGATGCGGAGGAGACCTGTTCAATCGTTACGCTCAACACGATCACGACATCCGATTTCGGGGTGACGTTGGGCGGGAAACTCAATTACGCGGATATCCGGGTGGATAATCACTATTTCTATTTTTGGAATTCGTCCCCCAGCGGGGGCCACATCCGGGTGACGGGTAAGACGGAATATTTGCACATTTTCAATACCAACCTGATGGCCGTGGATGCGGGCGGACTGATCAGCCAGTACGCCATCGTTGGAAACGGATCAAAAGCGGATGTCCACATCGATGTGCGTGCTTTGTTACAATACAGCATTACCGGCACGGGGAATATTTACCTTTCCGGAAATCCAACGCAACTCATTCAGGGAGAGATCACTTCCAGCGGCAGATTGATTCAATAAATTCCGGGCAGGAATAATCCGCTAATCTTTGACCAGCGTTCCGATATTCTCTCCCAGGACAATGCGCCTGAGATTGCCAGGAGTGTTGATGTCAAAGACGATGATGGGCAGGTTGTTCTCCTGGCAAAGCGTGAAGGCGGTCATATCCATCACGGCGAGCCCGTCGCTGATGACCCGGGAGAAAGAGATTTTATCCAGCTTGACCGCGTTTTTGTTCTTTTCGGGATCGGCCGTGTAGATCCCGTCCACGCGGGTTCCTTTGAGGATAACCTCCGCGTTGATTTCATTCGCCCGCAAGGCCGCGGCGCTGTCGGTGGTAAAGTAGGGATTGCCGGTGCCGGCGCTGAAGATGACCACGCGGCCCTTTTCCAGGTGCCGGATGGCACGGCGGCGGATATAGGGCTCGGCAATCGATTTCATTTCAATGGCGGAGATGAGACGCGTATACAGGCCGATGTGTTCCAGCGCGCTTTGCAGCGCCATCCCATTGATGACCGTGGCCAGCATGCCCATATAGTCGCCCTGGACTTTTTCGATCCCGGTAGCTTCGGCCTGCAGCCCACGGAAGATATTGCCGCCCCCGATGACGATAGCGACTTCGACGCCGAGTTCGGTCACCTCCTTGATCTCATCGGCATAGTGGCGGAGTTGGTCCGGGTGAATCCCGAAAGACTGTTCCCCCATCAGGGTTTCACCACTCAGTTTGAGAAGGACGCGTTTATACCTGGCCATGCGTGATTCGGTTATCTAAGTTACTTGCTTTTTTCCGATCAGGGGACGGGGCAAAAAAAAGGCGAATCGTTTCGGATTCGCCTCATCTTTTTCACATCATCCTAATTTGATGTGCTTGAACGCCGTCACGGTCAAGTCTTTGTCGATGCTTTTCAAATAGCCTTCCACGGTCTGGCTGTTATCCTTGACAAAGGCCTGGGCCAGCAGGGTATTCTCTTTGAAAAATTTATTCAGTTTGCCGAGGGCAATTTTTTCGAGCATGTCCTCAGGTTTGCCTTCCTGGCGGGCGAGTTCCTTTCCGATCTCGATTTCCTTTTCGATGATGGAGGGGTCGACGCCGTCTTTATCGAGGGCCACGGGTTTCATGGCAGCTACCTGCATAGCCACATCACGGCCGGCATCCTTATACTGTCCATCGGCTTTATTGAGGCCGAGGATGACCCCTGCTTTATAGCCCATATGGATATAGGAGACCACCTGCGGCGCTTCCACGCGCTGGTAATCGGCAAGTTCGATTTTCTCTCCGATCACCCCCACCTGCTCGGATACTTTTTCCCCGACCGTGATATTCTGGTAAGACTGTTTCAGTAATTCCTCCAGGCTGGCAGGAAACGTATTGAGCGCGATCTGCGCAAACTCTTTCGCGAGGTTGATGAAATCTTCGTTTTTGGCGACAAAGTCTGTTTCAGAACTGAGCCGGATCACGACGCCGCGTTTTGCATCCGGGGACACGAGGGCGTAGACGACCCCTTCTTTGGCTTCCCGGTCAGCTCTTTTGACAGAGAGCTTCTGTCCTTTCAGGCGAAGGATTTCAATGGCTTTATCGAAATCGCCGTTGGCTTCCGTCAAAGCGGCCTTGCAATCCATCATGCCCGCGCCGGTCATTTCGCGCAGGTTTTTTACATCGGTTGCGGATATCGTACTCATGGGTGTTGTTGTCAATTTTAAAATTTAGCGCCGGACAGGTATTCCTTTGGTTACGCTGTCGTTTCTTCTGCCATCTCTTCTTTTTCCTTACCCCGTTCGGCCAGGCCTTCCTTGATGGCGTTGGTCAGGTAGCTGGTGATAAAGGAGATGGATTTGGACGAGTCATCATTGGCCGGGATCGGGAAGTCCACCAGGTTGGGATCGGCATTGGTATCTACCATGGCGAAAGTCTTGATGCCAAGTTTTTTGGCTTCTGCCAGGGCCAGGTGCTCGCGGCCGATATCCACGATAAACACGGCATGGGGCAGACGATTGATTTCTGCAATACCACCCAGGACCTTGTTGAGCTTATTCATCTCCCGGGTCAGCGTGAGACGCTCTTTTTTGGTCGTACTGGCCAGGGTACCATCCGTCAGCATCTGCTCGAGATTGTTCATTTTTTTGACCGACCGGCGGATGGTGGCGAAATTGGTCATCATGCCTCCCAACCAACGATCCGTCACATAGGGCATATTGACGGATTTGGCGGCAGCGGCCACTATTTCGCGGGCCTGTTTCTTCGTCGCGACGAAGAGGATCTTCTTTCCGGAGCGGGCCATGGACTTCAGGGCCAGGCCGGCCTGCTCGAGGCACTCGGAGGTGCGATTGAGATCGATGATATGGATCCCCTTGCGCTCCATGAAGATGTATTGGCGCATTTTGGGATTCCACTTGCTGCGCATGTGACCGAAGTGAACACCGGCGTCCAAAAGATCCTGATAGATAGGCTTATCCATGATGGATGTATGGTTTGTATTGGATAAAGAGTGAATCGATTAACGTTTGGAGAACTGGAAGCTCTTGCGGGCCTTGGGTTTTCCGTATTTCTTGCGCTCGACAATGCGGGCATCCCGGGTCAGGAATTTCTTGATCTTCAGCGGGGCGCGGAAGTCGGCATTGATCTTTGACAAAGCCCGGGCAATGGCCAGGCGAACAGCCTCCGATTGACCCCGGAATCCGCCGCCGGTCACATTGACTTTGACGTCGTATTGACTCAGGAGGTTGAGTTCCTGCAGGGGCGCCACGACATGCGCATGAATATGCGCCTGCGGAAAATACTCCTTGTATTCACGGCCGTTGATTTTGATTTTACCGGTACCGTTGGATACGTAGACGCGGGCTACTGAAGCTTTACGGCGTCCGATCGCATTAATGGTCTCCATAGAATTGGGTTGGACTAGACGATGAGGTTGAATTAAGCGAGAGGTTCGGGTTTCTGCGCGGCATGCGGGTGTTCCGCCCCGGCGTAGACAAACAGTTTCTTAAACATGGCGTTGCCCAGTTTATTTTTAGGCAGCATGCCTTTGACGCCGGCTTCGACGATCCGCTCCGGACGACGGCTGCGCACCTCCGCCACGGAAAGTTCCTTCTGACCACCGGGATAGCCGGAATAATGCTGGTATTTTTTGGTGTTTTCCTTCGCCCCCGTAAACCGAACCTTATCGGCATTGATGACGATGACAAAATCACCGGTGTCGACATGCGGCGTGTATTCCGGATGATGCTTCCCCCGGAGGACAGTGGCGATCCGGGTGCAGAGACGTCCCAGGACTTCCCCGTCAGCATCGACGATCCACCAGCGGCGGTTGACCTCCTCCTTTTTGACGGACCGGGTCTTGTAACTTAATGTATTCACGGCTGTAGCGTTTAAAAAAATGGCTTGTATTGAATCTCCGCCCGTTAAAAGCGGGTCGCAAAGGTAGGCGTTTAATCCCCGAAAAACCAAGGATAGAGGAAATATTTTCCCAAAGACCCTTTGTAATTAATTGATAATCAGCAAAAATTTGGATCAAATAATTTTATCCTCGCCTTAGGGGTTTTGGGAAAATGGCTTCCAGCTTACTTTCCCGGAAACGGAAAATGGCCTGGACCTGGCGATCCACCCAGAGCCATCCCGCCAGTTTCCCGAGGATGCCCCACCCGATATCATAATACAGGATGTCCGTCATCCAGACACCGCCATCCGTTGACTGGAAATGATGTTCATGATGCCATACCCGGTAAGGCCCGATGACCTGTTCATCAATAAAATATTCCATTTCCCGGACGGTCGTGATCTCACTGACCCAGTCCATGGGAAGGTTGAGCATCGGTTTGATCTTGTACCGGATCAGCATCCCTTCATACATGGATTCGTTCATCGGATCCAACATGCGGAAGTGCAATTTGCCGGGAGTGATCCGGTTAAGGTTGGCGGGGGTGGAAAAAAATGCCCATGCCTCCTCCAGTCCGATCGGAAGGAATTGTTTGAAAACTTGTTTTTTCATGTGTCTTTCTGCAGCGCTTCTTTAAATACCGCGAGTACCCGATTCCGGGCAAACGCATGTTCCACGATAGGCTCTATGTATCCCGGCGCATATTCCGGTATCCACTTCCGGATATAGATCATGTCCGGATCAAATTTCTTTTGTTGTTCCGTGGGATTGAAGATGCGGAAATACGGAGCGGCATCACAGCCGCAGCCCGCGCACCACTGCCAGTTACCGTTGTTGGAGGATAATTCATAGTCCAGCAACTTTTCAGCGAAGTAGGCCTCTCCCCGGCGCCAGTCGATGAGCAGGTGCTTCGTCAGAAAACTGGCCACCACCATCCTGACGCGGTTATGCATGAATCCGGTCGCATTCAATTCACGCATGCCTGCATCGACTAAGGGATATCCGGTATGGCCGGAACACCAGGCTGCGAATTCATCTTCATCATGCCGCCATGGGATGTTGTCATATTTGGCTTTGAAGCTTTGCGTCACGACGTGCGGAAAATGAAAGAGGATCATCATAAAAAACTCCCGCCAGATGAGTTCGTTCAGCCACTGATCATTGAGCCGCCAGGCGATGGCCGCCAATTCGCGCACACTGACCGTGCCGAATCGCAGGTGCACGCTCAAGCGGGTTGTGCCTTCGAGATAGGGTAAGTTCCGGGTCTCTTCATAGTGCCGGATGATCTCCTGATCCGGCTGGAGTGGCGGCACGAAGAGATCGGTTTTCTGAAACCCGATCTCTTCCAGGGTCGGTAGTGCATAAGGCTCGGTCCGGTGAAACTGACTAAGATGGTTTTCACTCGGGTAGCTGCCCTTTTGACCTTCCGCGTATTTTCCCTTCCAGGCTTTCGCGTACGGCGTAAAGATGGTATAGGGAGAACCATCCGCTTTGACCACTTCCGCTTTTTCAAAAACTACCTGGTCTTTGAACGTATGAAAGGGAATCTGATACCGGCCCAGCAGGGTCCGGATGCGCTCATCACGCTGTATGGCATACGGCTCATAATCATGATTCGCATACACGCCCCGGATATCGAATGTTTCCATCAGGCGCATAACCATTTCTTCCGGTGTACCGTGATGGACAAACAGGGACGTATGATGCTGTTGAAGCGTTGCTTGAACATTTGTCAACACCCGATGGATAAAATCAACACGACGGTCCGCTTTATCCGTGAGCGCCTGAAGGATATCCGTATCCAACAGGAAGACGGGGAGTACGGGATAACCCGATGTCATGGCCTGGTATAGCCCGTGGTTGTCGTGTAGCCGCAGGTCACGACGAAACCAAAAGATGGAAACAGCGGGTCTAAGGTTTTTCTTCAATGTGATCTATACACCTGGTTGTTGCCTGAACAACCTCCCCTTCATAAAGTTTTATGATTCCCCTTCGGGGGAATAGTCCGCGCGTGCCGGACGAATGGGGCAGATTCCCCTTCAGGGGAATAGTCCGCCTACAGCGGACGAAAGGGGTCAATACCTCCCATCCTTCCGGTAGGGCAGCTTTTCCATTTTTTCCGCTTCGAGACTGGCAAAACCGAAATCATCCGTCACCAATCCGTGGATGAGATACAAGCCTTTTCCCCTGAAAGGATATCGCTCCAACTGCGGTGGAAAATGGGTCGTGTCGAAATAGCGCCCTTCTTCATCCAGCCAGGTGCCGAAACTCATGAGTTTGCCGTTGACCGTCGTCACCGGTTTGCGCGTGACATAGTACCCGAGCATGCTGACACGCTTCCCGACGAGATCATTGAGCTCGCGCGTGAGCACGACAGGCTGCTTTGGTCTTTCTTCGAGGAGCGCGTATGGACTGCACAGGGGAAATCCCAGCAGTTCGATCTCATCAAACGCCTGGTCATATTCGCTCTCCTCGAGCGAAGGCAATGCGTAGTCCACATGCTGCCGGCCCCCGAAGAGTACCGGTTGCCCCATGACTTTTTCCTTTTGGTTGTGGACCGCGTATTTGTGCCACATGAGTTCACATTTGGTACGACCTGTCCAGCGGAAAGCCCCGATCCGGATCAGAAGATCCAGTTGCTCCCGGCCGATCTGGACGCGGCTGACGAAATCCTCAAGACTGCGATACGGTCCGTGATGGATCCGTTCTTCGACAATGGTATGTGATACGTTCCGCTCGAGCGACTGGATGTGGATGAATCCGAGATAGATCGTGTCCCCGAGGATCGTGGTGAGGTTGAGGCTGTGATTGACGCAGGGTGCTTCGATCGTCGCGCCGCACATGCGCGCTTCGTGGACATAATATTCCGTCTGGTAAAACCCGCCGAAGTTGTTGATCACCCCCACCATGAATTCCTTCGGGAAATAGGTCTTGAGATAGAGACTCTGAAAACTCTCCACGGCGAAGCTGGCCGAATGCGCTTTGCAAAACGAATACCCGGAAAAACTTTCCACCTGCCGCCACACTTCCGCGATAAGCTCCTCGGGGTATTTCCGCTCGCGGCAGTTGCGCCAGAATTTCTCCATCAGCCGTCTGAACGTATCGGATGATTTTTTCTTTCCCGTCATGATGCGGCGCAGCACATCCGACTCGTCGAGATCGAGGCCCGCGAAGTGATGCACAATCTTCATCACATCCTCCTGGTAGACCATCACGCCGAAGGTCTCTCCCAGGTGTTCTTTAAAAACGGGATGCAGGTATTCCACTTTTTCGGGCGCGTGAAAGCGCTTGATGTATTCCCGCATCATGCCGCTTTTCGCGACACCCGGACGGATGATCGAACTCGCTGCGACGAGGTGTACGTAGTTATCGCAATGAAGCTTGGTGAGGAGTCCGCGCATGGCGGGGGATTCGATATAAAAGCACCCGATACACTGACCCGAATACAGCTGCTGCTTCACCTTCGGATCCTCTTTGATCCTGGGTACATCATGGATGTCGACCGCCTTGCCCTGGTTGATGCGGACGAGATCCACGGCATCTTTGATATGGCCGAGACCGCGCTGGCTCAGCACATCGTATTTATGAAAACCGAGGTCCTCCGCGTGGTACATGTCAACATGCGTGATCGGGAATCCCTTGGGCATCATCTGCAGGGCCGTGTGGTAGGTGATCTCCCGCTCCGAGACGAGGACACCGCCCGCATGGATGGAGAGATAGTTGGGATATTTCTCGATCATGTCGCCGTACCGGAAGATGTGCTTCGCGTACGGATGGTGCTTGTGATCCGCCAGCGGTTCATCGACGATGATATCGATGTCCGCTTTGGGCAGGCCGACGACCTTGCCAAGCTCCCGGATGATGGAGCGCCCCTTGAAGGTATTGTAGGTCGCGAGTAAAGCGGTATGCCGGTGACCGTAGCGTTTGAAGATATAGTCCGTCACATCATCACGCTCGTCCCAGGAAAAGTCGATATCAAAATCGGGCGGAGATGAACGGTGCGGATTGATGAAGCGCTCGAAATAAAGATCCAGTTCAAGGGGATCCACATCCGTGATGCCAAGGCAGTAGGCGACGAGCGAGTTGGCGCCGCTGCCCCTTCCCACGTGATGATAGCCCGCCGTCTGCGCATACCGGATGATGTCCCAGGTGATGAGGAAGTAGGGCGGGAAGCCCAGCTGGCGGATGACCTTGAGCTCACGCTCCATGCGGGCAATCGCCTTTGTGTTTTTATCGCCGTACCGCCGGCGACATCCTTCCCGCGCGAGCTTGAGCAGCAACTGATGATCATCGCGTTCGCTGCCGGTGAAGGTTTGCCGGTTGTTTTTATCCCCGCAAGGCAGCTCGGCTTCACAGTGATACAGCAATGCCTCCGTTGTCCGCAGGATCTGGGGATAGGCCCGGAAGGCATGGTCGATCGCTTCGCGGCTGACCCAGTGCTCACCCGGACCCGCATGATCTTTTTCTTCCAGCTTGCCCAGCATGAGATTGAGATCGACACAGCGCATGAGCTTATGCACTTTGTAGCCGGTCTCGTCTTCATAAGTGATGGGCTGCCACACCACCAGATGATCGAGCCTGTCGCGCAGCGACGAACTGTAAAGGCTGTTGACTTCCGCCGGCATGATGCCGATGTATTCATAGGGCCGTAACTGTTCGGGGAACCCGCTTGCCGGCCGGTAGACGATATAGACGTTTTCCATCTCCGGCGGCCGCTCGGGAAGCGGAAGGCCTTCGAGCGAACAGACTGTCAGGAGTTCGCAGAGTTCGCGCCATCCTTCCGCGTTTTTCGCGATACCGGTATACAGGAACCGGTGATCGGCACGATATTCGATCCCAAGGACCGGTTTGATATCGCGCTTACGGCATTCGGCGATCCATTCGACCGCGCAGGAGGTATTGTTGATATCCGTCAGGGCCAGGGTGGTGATACCCCGGCGCGAGGCGCCTTCCGCCAGATCTTCCGGCGACAGGGTGCCATATTTAAAAGAATAGTATGAATGACAGTTGAGATACACGGGAGGGTAAAGATACAGATTGACGTATTATTCGTCATATAATAGACGTATATTTAGTCAATAAAATATATATCTTTGTCTGTATGAAGCACTTATTGTTCCTCCTCCTGCTCCC
>CAZTXO010000018.1:0-35676 GCA_964617515.1 uncultured Saprospiraceae bacterium
TCCAATCCGGTTTCAATCACTTCCTGCGGCCGATGAATTATGAGGCCTATCATCATATCCTCAATATCAGTCATCCGGAAGGGAGCCCCAAGGTATACGATATCGTCGGCTACCTCTGTGAAACCGATACATTTGCCCTGGAACGCCGTGTCAATGAAATCAGGCCCGGCGATGTCCTCTGTCTCTGCAATGCGGGTGCTTATGGATACACCATGTCCTCCAACTATAATGGAAGGCTCCGCCCGGCAGAAGTGCTCTGGATCGACGGAAGCGGCAACCTGATACGCCGTGCGGAAAAGATCGACGATCTGATGCGCACGGACCTGGGATGGATGCCCTGATTATTTTTTCATGCCGATCCCGGCCAATTCCGTCGTGCGGAGATAACCATCCTCCAGGATCACCAGGCCCGCAAAAGGATCATCGATGATATCGAGCCAGCTGTCCAGGTCTGCATGGCTGATGTTGGGCCGGGCCAGCGCCACATGCAATCCCGCGGCAATGCCGAGACTGCTCTCATCCATACAGCCCATCATGCAACGCACTGCAGCCGAGCGGGCGCTGTTGTTGATCTGGAGGGCGGGCGTGATGCCACCGACTTTCATGAGTTTGATATTGAGAAAATCAACCGCCTGCCTGCTCGTCAGGGAAAAGGAATCCGCCAGCTTCTTCAGACTCTCATCCGCCATGATGGGGATATTTCCTTCCTGCCGGAGCAGATGCCATTGAAACGTCAGTTCGGGTGATGTGGGTTGCTCAATCAATTCGAGATTGACCTGTTTCGTGTTCCGGATAAAATGGGCGGCCTCGATCAGGCTGTAGCCCTGGTTAGCATCAAAGGTGAGTGAAATGGCGTCGCCGATTTTTTTACGGACATGCTCGACGATCCGGATGTCACGTTCCACATCTCTTCCGCCTTTGATCTTGACCGATTTGATTCCCTGCGCCATCAACCTGGTTACCCGGTCCAGCACCTCCTGATCCGGCAGGATACCGATGGTCACGCTGGTGATTATTTGTTGCCGGTAGCCCCCGAGGAACATATACAAAGGCACGTCCGCCTTCTGCGCCATGATATCGTACAGCGCGATCTCGACCATGGCCAGCGCGGAAGACTGGCCCGGCAGCGCTTCCCTCAATTCTTCATACAACCGGCTGTAGAAAAAAGGATTTTCCCCCTTCATGCAGGATTCAATGTGTCCGCGGTAGGCCTGCATGACAGAATCCGCGTCTTCCCCGGTGATGATCTGGTCCGGCGCGGCCATGCCATACCCCGTAAAGCCATCGTCTGTATGCAGCGTCAGGAATACATTGTCGCAATGCGCGATGTCCGCCTCGTAGGCGATGCTGTAACTCTCGCGAAGTTTGAAATGCTCAACCCAACAATCAGAGGAAACGATCTTCATAAGCGTCAGTAGACAGGTTTCCCTGCCGGATGAAGGTGCAAGAAAAGGATTTTAGCGCAACCGGGTTCAGGGACGGGGTCGAATCAGGGGCAGGATCACCCGGATCAATCCCTCCGGTCCGTCGTGCAGGACATCAAATGCGGGAAGGCCCGTCTCGTCGGTAATCTGCCGGCAGGCTGCTGGAATTTCCTTCGCCTCCATGCCTTCATGATTGACCGTCACAGCGATGACTTTTTTGCCGGAGATAAATTCGATGGCCTTGATCTGGTGACCGAGCGGATGCATCGGATAGCCCGGGAAGCCGTCATATTCCAGCCGGGTAGGGGCGTGCTGTAAAATCACAAAGTCCGGCCGGCCCGCAGCCAACAATTCGAAGCCGCCGGGGTATGCCGGGTTCATCAGGCTGCCTTGCCCTTCCAGTATGATGGCATCGGGTTGTTCATGGATCCAGGCTTCATGGACGGCATGTTCGATCTCACCGGAGACAAAATCGTTGATGAGCGAATCGAGGACAATGGAGTATTTAGCTCCCTGCATCCAGGCCGTCTGGCCCGTGCCGATCAGTTCCGCTGTATAGCCTGCCTTGCGTAAGCCATGCACGATGATCCATGCTGTGGTACGCTTGCCAATGGCGGAGTCCGTTCCCAGGACCGCCAGTTTCAGGCATTTGACTTCTTCAATCTTTCCACTGAAAAAATGGAGGTCTTTTCGTTCCGGTGGTTTGCGTATATCGCGGATGCGCACGCCTTTCGTGGTGGCCAGCTGCATCAGGTCGGGATCATCTGACAGGAAATCATGCAGGCCGCTATCCACATCGAGGTGATGTTCGATAGCCCGGCGCACGACGCTTCTGGCTTGCGCAGGCAATCGTCCGCCATCCGGTGCGAGGCCGATCACAAAGGACTGGGCGCCCCCATGCTTTGCAGCGACCGCAAGCGCCTGGTCCAGGTCCTCCACGACCGGTATGCCTGTCATCACGCCGTCCAGGACACCACGGGCATCCTTTCCCGCGTAACGGGAATCGATAACGGCCACAACATGATAACGCTCGGTAAACCGCACTAATCCGTGCGCCGTTTTCCCATTGGGCGTATTGAACGCGCCCTCACAATACACGATGGCTTTTTTCATAGCTGGTTATTTTCTTCCCGTGATGACGGCCACATAGCGGTCAGGATCGAGCGGGTTGGCTTTGTGCATCTGGATCAGCGCATGTAAC
Organism: uncultured Saprospiraceae bacterium; assembly: GCA_964617515.1. GTDB lineage: Bacteria > Bacteroidota > Bacteroidia > Chitinophagales > Saprospiraceae > Opimibacter. The sequence continues at coordinate 2,626 of CAZTXO010000018.1, forward strand.
CCGGCGGTGGAAGCCGGCAGTACCTGCACCCCTTCCTTTTCCCGCAGGTTTTTGGCGTAACGCAACATCTGTTCGTCCGTCACATTGCCTGCGCTGCCATGACTTTGGTAGATGGCATATAGCGCTTCATCGCCATCAAAACTGTGCCAGTTGATCAGCGGTTCATTGATCTTGGATTCCGTGATACGGCTCTCCTCCAGGTCCACGCAGCTTTTATGTCCCATCCGGAACGATTCGACGATCGGGTTTTTCTTGTAGGAACTTCCGGCCACCATCATGGGTATCCGGCTCGTGCGCCCGCGCCGGAACAATGTGACAAATCCCCTGTAAATACCGGCGAGGGTGGTACCATTACTGACCGGCACCGCGACGACTTTTGGTGCATCGCGCAGGACGTCATAGATCTCATTGGCGATTTCCGCGTAGGCACTGATCTGAAGCGACGTGTTGTGTCCGCCGGGATTGGCATCATACCACCGGTGTTCTTTGGCCTGCTGCTGGCTGTAATAGACATTGTCTTCATAACTGCCGGGATACCGTAAGACCTCCGCTCCATGCGACTCCATCTCTTCGATCCGATCCGTATGATAGCCTTCCGGAATATAAATCAGGCATCGCAGTCCCGCGAGAAAAGCAGCCTGCGCCACGGCCGCCCCGAAATTGCCGCAACTGGCGAGGGTGATCGTATCGTATTTCCGGCGCAGGGCATCCAGGCATTGCGCAAAAGCGATCCGGTCTTTCTGCGTTCCGCTGGGGTTACCTCCTTCAAATTTCAGGAACAGTTGCCTGAGGCCGGTGTCTCTTTCGATATTACGCATCCGCATGAGTTGCGTGTCCCCCACCTCAATACTGATGATATCCTCATAGCATTCGATCCGGTCGACAAGCGATTTGGATTTGTTTTTGACAAACTCTGAGAGCTCCAGGGCCTCCTTGGATACCTGGGTGGTAAAGGGAACGACCCCATCCTGCAAGGGATCGATCCGGAGTGTCGATTCATTGCTCATGCCCGGAAAGGTTTTCTATTTGCAGTGTCAGCGAGCCTTTATTGTTCCCGATGAGGACACCGTTTTGCCCATTGGCCAGCCGGATGTGTTTGAGTTCGCGCACTTCACCCTGCGCCCAGAAACCGTGTTCCCGGTTTGGCACATAGGCAAAGGTGCCATCGGTTTGCTGCACCAACAGTACCCCGTTGCCGGCATCCATTTCACTTGTTTCTGTTTCGGCATAGAGGAAATTACCAGCCATCAGGATATCCGGGCGTTGATCTCCGTTGATATCCCGGATGATGGCATCAAAAACGGGACTCCATTGACATTCGTAGGGCAGCGGTACGGGCACCAATTTGTGCTGATCGTTGCGGTACAAGGTAGTCTTGAAAGTATGGGTATAGAGATAGGTGCTTTTTTTCAGTTGGTCTTTTGAAAAAACATCCTGCAGGGTGGCCCGGGCATAGGGATTATAACGGGTGAACTTCTTTTTCAGGCTGGGGATTTGCCCGATGATGGCATCCCGCTGGGCAAATGGATACAGTTGGTCCTGGTAATAATAACACATGATCGGATCCAGCGAACCGTTGCCATCAAAATCATTGGTGACCAGGGTCACGGGTTGCTCCTGCGAAGCTTTAAAGCGGTTGTTCGTGCCCATGTTGCCGGCAAGTATATCGAGATCACCATCCATGTCGATATCCGCCACGGTGAGGGATTTCCACCATCCGGCGGATTGGCCGACACCAAAATCCGTGGACTTATCCTGGTATTGCTTTCCATCAAAGGAAAATACGCGCACCGGCATCCAGTCTCCGGCAATGATGATCTCCGCGCGGCCATCCCCGTCCAGATCCCCGGCCTCGATATCCGTGATCATGCCGAGATTAGCTAAATCCGGGAAAAGAGCTTTGGTGGCATCCGTAAAACTTCCTTTCTCATTGATCAGCGCATAACTTTTGGATGGCGTGGGGAAACGTCCCGGCGTGCATTGGCCACCGATGAGGATATCCATGTCCTGGTCCTGGTCCAGGTCAACGGAGAGAATACAACTTGCATTGGTCGTCACTAATGGAAATCGGCCATCCCGGGTGAAATTTCCTTTTCCGTCGTTGCGGTAATACCGGCTGACATAACCGGGATCATTGACCGGCAATGCATTGCCACCGGAGGCTACGACAAGATCCAGGTCCCGGTCGCCGTCAAAATCCTGCAGCACCGCACCACAATCTTCATAGGCAGCTTCACGCGCCAGCACTTCTTCCGGCATGGAGGTAAAGGTTCCTTTGGATGTTTGTATCAGGACAGCCGAAGGGAAGCCACGACCGTTGCCGGCATAGATATCTTCCAGTTGATCGCCATTGATATCCCCGATCGCCAGGCAGGGTCCTTCAGCTGAAACCATATAGGGCATCAACCGTTCACGCTTGAAATCCACAAACTCGTCATCCTGATGCATCCACGATAGGGCAGCAGGAGCCTTGGAAAATAAGGGATCCGTGTTGGCCTTGCGTCCGGCTTTATAGGGACTGCCTTGTCCCGGCTTCCAGAGGATTCGCTGGTCGGCAGGCACCTGTGTCATGATTTCCGCCTTGCCATCCGGCCAATGGAGGATAATGCTGTCAACCATGGTCGATGTCCCCAGCCCGAAATGCAGGATGCGCTCCGAACTGGAAAAGAATCCTTTATTGGCCATCACCACCTGGTATTGCATGGCGCCACCCGCATATACCTGCGCGTTGGCGCCGATCGCTTGTGTATTCCCTCCCGTTTCCTGCAACTGGATCTGTACCCAATGTTCCCCGGCGATATCATTGCGATAGATAAAGGCGGGTTCGTCGATGTTATTGACGATCAGATCCAGGTCCCCGTCCTGGTCCAGGTCCGCGTAGGCGGATCCGTTGGAAAAGGAGAGTTGGTCCATGCCGGCCTGAACGGTGGCATCATAGAAGGAAAGGTCGTGGTTGTTGAGAAAGAAGTAGCCCCGGATCTTTTTTTCCGGCAGGTATTTGAGAAATTCATTGATATCCGGATAGAGGGACGAAGTCACGCCGCCGGCACGCTGAATGGAATCCCGGAAGTAATTGAGATAATCGAGTTGGCTCACGTCCTTGCGATACCCGTTGGAGATAAACATATCGTTCCAGCCGTCATTATCATAGTCGGCGAGCAGCACACCCCAGCTCCAGTCGGTGCTGGCCACGCCGGCATATTGACCGATTTCGCTGAAGGTGTTGTTTCCGTTATTGAGCTGCAGGACATTGCGATTGACCTGCCGGCCGTATCCGTATTGCACCATCATGTTATACCGGTCATACAGCATGATGTTCATGAGCTCTTTATAGCGGATCGGATCTTCCGGTTTCATCTCCAGTGTCATCATATCGACCAGGCCATCGTTGTTGACATCCGCGATATCCGCCCCCATGCTGCTGTGCGAGGTATGCCTGAGATAATCCCTGAAGTGATCGGTGAAAGTGCCATCCCGGTTGTTGATAAAGATGAAATCCGGTTCGACATAATCGTTACAGACATACAGGTCGAGCCATCCATCGCCGTTGAGGTCAGCGGCGGTGGCGCTGAGCCCGTAGGCGGAAGATGTCACACCCGCTTTCGCCGTGACATCGACAAATTTTCCGCCGTCATTTCGAAACAACCGGTCGGATTCGAAGGGCGTCTCGGGCGATGTGTAGCGGAGTGTGGTGCCATCCGGTTGTTGTTGTATCCGGAGTTTGTTGGCTTCACGGAATCCAAGCTTGTGGTTGAGAAGGAACAGATCCAGGTCCCCGTCGCGGTCATAATCAAAAAAGCAGCAATGATTGGTGTTGCTGTTGTCGTCCAGTCCCAGTTTGACCGCCTGGTCCTCGAATACGGGAATCTGCAGGCCGTTCATCTCCCGGTTGCCCATGTTGATAAACAGGTGATCTGTCTTAAGATGATCGTCGCTTTTGCTCGTGCGGCAGCTATAGATATCCAGTCTGCCGTCGCCATTGACATCATACATGGCTACGCCGGTCTTGAAACCTTCCCGCGCGCCAACGCCGGAAGCATCCGTGACATCCACAAACTGGAAGTTGCCCTTGTTGAGGTACAGTTTGTTGGAAAACCGGGAGGAAGAGAAATACAAATCCGGCAGACCGTCTCCATTGACATCGCCGGCTGCGACGCCTCCGCCGTTGTACATGTATTCGAATGTAAAATTGTTGTAGTCATAATCTTCCTGCATCTTGTTGACGAACGTGACACCGGTGTGTTGTGGATCCAGAAGTGTAAAGCGGGCTTTAACGTCTTTGAGGGCTGCCGGCGCAGAGGCGACGGAAGGTTCTTTTGGACCACATCCGCTGAGGACTATTGCCAGCAGGCAGGCAGGCAAAACAATACGGAAAAAGGGGAGAAGTAGCCGGGATAGGTTCATTGCCTCTGATATAATTGCTGTTCCTTAATCATCATTCAGGTTTACTTTCCTCGCCGGAAGGCAAACGAAAACAGGGTACCATGCCCTGGCCGAAATCAACGCATGGTGCTGAATCGTCAGCGCGCAACGGATGCAGCACCGGCCTGTTTGCCAAGGCACACCGAAAGTTCCAGGGGACCGGCGTTATTGGCCGTCAGGATGGCGGTTTTCCCACCGGCTAAAACCAATTCACGGACTTCCCGCACTTCACCTTGTGCCCAGAAACCATGCAGGCGGTTCGGTACGTATTCAAATTCATGTTTGTCATTCTGCAACAGCAGCACCCCGCAACCGGCATCCATTTCACTGGTCTCGGTCTCGGCGAAATTGAAATTGCCAGCCATCAGCAAATCCTTCCTGCCGTCCCCGTTAAAGTCATCCACCAACATACTGAAGACCGGGCTCCATTGTGCCTGGACCGGAAGCGGGATCGATTGAAAGTGACCCTGATCATTCCTGAATACCATCGTCGCCAGGGTTTTTGTATACAGGTAAGTGCTTTTCTTGAGTTGGGCGGCAGTGAAGATATCGCGTACCGTCTGATCGGCGTACGCGCTGTAATACACATACTTTTTCTTCAGGATTGGTATCTGCCCGATCAGGTTGTCCTTGGTCGCAAACGGATATTCTTTGCCCTCGTAGTAAAAGGTCATGATCGGATCTGTGGATCCGTTTCCGTCAAAATCATTAGCGATCAGGGTGATCGGTTGTTGGGCGGTTGGCCGCAGCCGGTTGTTGGTCCCCATATTGCCGGCCATCAGATCCAAATCCCCATCCCCGTCATAATCCGACAGGGTCAGGCTCTTCCACCAACCTTCAAGGCCGGTCAGTCCCACAGCCTCTGTGATCTCAGTAAATTTTCCCTGCCTGATGGAAAATACACGAATGGTCATCCATTCGCCGGCGAAAAGGATCTCCGGGTTTCCGTCCGCATCCAGGTCGCCGCTGACAGCATCGGAAACCATGCCCATGCCGGACAATTCGGGAAACACTTCATTGGTCACATCGACAAAGAAACCATGATCATTTCGCAGCAGGTAACTTCTCGGTATCGCCGGAAAAGCACCTGGCGTCGAACGTCCCGTCACGACGAGATCCGGATCCTGATCTCCGTCATAATCAACCGCCAGGACGGCCCCGGCATTTGTCCGCAGGACCGGGAACCTGTTATCACGCGCGAAATTGCCTTTCCCGTCATTCTTATATAACCTGGAGAGATACCCGTTATCGTTGGCAGGAAGATCGGCGCCACCGGAGACCACCACAAGGTCCAGATCCTTGTCACCGTCGACATCGGTCATGACGGACCCGCAATCTTCAAAAATCGCATCATTGTCCAACGCGGGCTGTGCGGTGCGCGTAAAGCCACCTTTTTGGTCCTGCACAAACAAGGCGCCGGAAAATCCGCGGCCATTACCGGCAAACACATCCTGAAGCTGATCCCCGTTGACATCCCCGACCGCCACGCAAGGACCTTCGCGGGACAGGAAATAAGGAAGCAGCCGCTCATGCTTGATATCGAGATATTCATTTTCCTCCTGCACCCAATCTGCCAGTAATCGCTTACCCGAGAAAAGTGCCGGCGCGGCAGGAGAGGGTCGGTTCGGATATTTTTCATGGGAGGAGGGTGCCCAGGTAATCCGCCGATCGGCCGGGAGGTTCCGGATGATCTCCGCACTGCCGTCGGGCCAGTGCAGGATAACGGAATCCACGGTGGTGAGCGAATCGAGGCCGAAATGAAGAATAGGGGATGAGGAGGACAGAAATCCCCTGTTGACCGCTACGGATTCCACCTGGTACAATTTGCCGGCAAATACTTCCGCGTAGCTTCCGATCGGCTGCAGGGTATTGTTTTTTCCCCGGACTTCGATCTGGAGCCAGTGTTGTCCTTTCAGATCGTTGCGGTAAATGAAGGCGCTGTCGACAAAATTGGCCACGACGAGATCGAGATCTCCGTCCAGGTCCAGGTCGGCATAGGCGGAGCCGTTGGAAAATGTCTCCTGGCCGAGCCCGGATTGTTCACTGGCATTATAAAAACCGTATTGATGGTCATTGGTCAATAAATAATTCCGGAGCTTTTTCTCCGTCAGTAATTTAAGCCGGTCCATGTCCTTCAATTTGCCCTGCCCCGTGGACGCATTCAACCGGCTGAGGGAATCGGCGAAGTTGATATAATCCATATTGGTCACTTCCTTCCGGTAGCCATTGGTGATATAGATATCTTTCCAGCCGTCATTGTCAAAATCGGCGAGCAATACGCTCCATGACCAGTCCGTGGTGGCCACACCGGCAAACTGCCCGATATCGCTATACGTGCCGTTGCCGTTGTTCAGTTGCAATACATTCCGGGCTACCTGGCGGCCATAGTTGTACAGCACCAGGATATTGTACCGGTCATAGGTCATGATATTCTGCAGCAGTTTATAGCGGGCCGGGTCCTCCGGTTTCATGTCGAGGACCATCAGGTCCTGCAGGCCATCGTTGTTGATGTCGGCAAAATCTGAACCCATGCTGCTGTGCGTGGAGTGCCGGAAAGCGGTGTAATAATGATCTGTAAAAGTCCCGTCATGGTTGTTGATGTACAGGTAGTCCGGTTCGATATAATCGTTCGCCACAAAGACATCCAGCCATCCATCCTGGTTGAAGTCCCCGATGGATGCGCTCAGGCCAAACGCCGAACTTTCCACCCCGGCTGACTTTGTGATATCGGTGAAGTGCCCCTTATCGTTACGAAACAGGCGGTTGGATTCATACGGCGTGATGGGGGAAACAAGCCGGACGCGTGAACCGTCTTCCAGTTGCATGATCCGCAACGTGGCGGCTTCTTTGAAATCATTGCGGTGATTGACCAGGAAAAGGTCCAGGTCGCCGTCCTTGTCAAAGTCAAAGAAGGAAGCCTGGTTGGTATTGGCGTTATCAGCCAGGCCCATCGAAGCGCCCATCTCTTTATAGACCGGGACCTGGTGTCCATCCTCCGTCGTGTTGCCCTGGTGGATAAAGACAAAATCGGATTTTTCGTTGTTGTCCACCTTGCTGGTGCGACACACATAAATGTCCAGGCGGCCGTCACCATTGATATCCGCCATCGTCACGCCGGTCTTGAATCCGGATGCCGCGGCTACACCTGCCTGGTCCGTCACGTCGGCAAAGCGCATGCCGCCCAGGTTGATATAAAGCTTATTGGCGTATTTGTTGGACACGAAATAGATATCCGGGAGGCTGTCGCCATTGACATCCCCGATGGCAACACCGGAGCCATTATAGAGGTATTCGTCTGAAAAAATATTGGAAATCGAATCTTCAAACAATTCATTGACAAAAGCAACGCCGGTTTCAGCGGGTTTTAACAGGGTAAAACGCGCCTTGACAGGCCGTTGGTCATTTTCGGCAGCGGGGCCTGCTGCCTGTTTACAACCGGGGAAGAGCAAAACCAACATCAAACCCATCCCAAAGGAAAATTTAAACCCACCGGACCAATGTAACCGCATGTATTTTATTTTTTGACAGGCAAAGATAGACAGGGACGGGGCTTTATTTTACAAAATTCAGGGCGTGAAAATTGCGATATTCGCCCCGATCACTACTACGCCATGACGCTGTTGACCTCATTTCTTTTACTGGCTATGCCCGATTTCACTTCGGCGGAAATATGGATCAGCCTGTTGACGCTGACTTTTCTTGAGATTGTCCTCGGCGTGGACAACATCATCTTTATCACGATCGCCTCCAACCGGCTCCCGGATGAACAAAAACCCAGGGCGCGCAATATCGGTCTGCTCCTGGCCATGATCTTCCGGATCGGGTTGCTTTTTGGTATCAGTTACCTGATCGCCATGTCCGAACCTTTGTTCTCGATCGAAGGAAGTTTTGTGCATGGATTTGCCAGCGGTCAATCCCTGATCCTCTTTGCCGGCGGAATCTTCCTGCTGTACAAGAGCGTGACAGAGATCCATCATAAACTGGAAGGTCATGGTCCCGAAACAACACCGGCAAAGTCGCGCAACTCCCTGCTCAAAGTCATCCTCCAGATATCCATCATTAATATTGTGTTTTCCTTTGACTCCATCCTGACGGCCGTAGGCCTGACCCATGATGTCATGGTGATGATAATCGCCGTGATCGCTTCGGTCCTGATCATGATGGTCTTTGCCGGCCCGGTAGGGCGGTTTGTCAATCATCATCCGACGATCCAGATGCTCGGACTGGCCTTTTTGTTACTGATCGGGTTTATGCTGATCGCGGAAGCCGCCCACCTGGGCCATGTGCGCATCGCGGGCAGTGAGATCGGGCAGGTGCCTAAAGGGTATCTCTATTTTGCGATCGCCTTTTCACTTCTGGTGGAAGCGCTCAACCTCCGTCTTCGCAAGAAACCGCAGCCGGTGCAATTGCACGGGATAGGAGAGCAGGCAGAAGCGGAAGGAGCCCTCGCCGATATAAAACATAAAGGGGTATCATGAATCTGAAGCTGGAACGAAACCTCGTTTTCTTTGATATTGAATCTACCGGCCTCAATGTGATCCGGGACCGCATCATCCAATTGGCCATGATCCGCTATCACAAGGATGGTTCCCCTCCGGCCGAGCGCACCTACCTGATCAATCCCGGAATCCCGATTTCCGAGGAAGCCATGGCGGTGCATGGCATCACCCCCAGGGATGTTGCCAACAAGCCCTCCTTTCAACAGGTGGCGAAGGAGATCTTTGAATTTATCGGCGATGCCGATCTCGCCGGGTATAACTCCAATCGCTTCGACATCCCTGTCCTGATGGAAGAGTTTGCCCGGGTTGGGATGGACTTTGATATGGACCACCGCCGCAGCATCGATGTGCAGCGGATCTTTTATAAAATGGAACCCCGGACCCTCGCCGCGGCTTACCAGTTTTATTGCCAGAAAAACATCGCCAAAGCCCATGATGCATTGGAAGATGTCAAAGCCACCATCGAGGTGCTTGACGGGCAACTGGCCCGTTACCAGGAAGTGGATTATATATCCGATGACGGGGAAGTGTTGCCATCGCCCATCCGCAATGATGTGAAAGTACTGGATGCCTTCACCAATGACCAGTACATCCTGGATGCGACGCAACGACTCAAGTATGATCACACCGGAACTGTCGTCTTTAATTTCGGAAAGTACATGGGCCGCCCGGTAGCAGAAGTATTGATCCAGGATCAGCAATATTATCACTGGATGCTCAATAAGGAATTTTCCTACCAGGTCAAAAAAATCATCAAACGCCTTGTTTCTGAACACAAGAAGGATCACCCGTTATAACCTGTATCTCTGCTGGTGCATCGCGACCGGTTCATGGCTCTTGTTGACCGTGGGCTGCACGACGCGTGAAGCCGGTTGCCTGGACCCGAACGCCTCCAATTTTGATCTCAGTGCCGAAAAGGCCTGTTCCTCCTGCTGTACTTACCCCGTGATGACTGTATCCCTGTCACAAAAGTGGGGGAGCCGCAACTTCAATGTCACGGATACGCTATATGATGCCCAGCAAAAGCCTTACCTCATACAGGATCTCAAGTATTTCCTGTCCTCCTGGTCCTGGCAGGATGCCCAGCGGAATCTGTACACGGTGGACAGCGCTGAACTTCTTTGCGGGGATGCCCTGATCCGTTATTCCCCTGATATCCTGATCGTGGATTCAAAGCAATTTCAGTACACCCTTGGTACGATCCGGCTGTTCCCATCGATCGATTCCATATTTATGACGGGCGGGCTCGGGCAGGACCTGGGCTGCCTGGATCCGGCTGCTTCCACCACGCCCCCTTCCCTGGGCCTGAACAGTCCCTTGCGCGATGCCGGCACAGGAAACCTGAACGCGATACGCCTGGTCCTGAAGCGAAATCCGCAGGTAGAGACGCTGGACACCTTATATATCCAAGTTCAGGAACCATTTGCCGTTGCCTATCCGTTTGCCTTTACGCGCGGCATGAATGCGGTGGTCAGCCTGACTGTGGATTACCTGGCCTGGTTCTCCGCTGTCGATGCGGATCAACTGAGTTCCTTCGAGACTTCCGTGCGGGCCGGTTTACAAGGCAGTATTTTCGCCACTCCTTAACCGGCACGATAACGGATGGTGCCGTTGAATCGTTTTGACAATGAAAAAATGCATGTGATGAAAAATATATACCGGGCACTTGGCCTTGTCGTCAGCCTGCTGGTACTGGTTTCCTGTAAAAAAGAGGAAGAAGGCAGCTTAGCTATTCATTTCAAACCTTTGTATGACGGGCAACCCCTGGTCACGTTCGTGACGCAACCGTTTGACAACGGACAACAAATCCAGCTTAACCACATGAGCATCCTGATTTCCGACAGCCGCCTCTACAAAGGTTCTTCGGAGGAGGATTTGGATGAGGTGGAGATTGTGGACATGAGTTTTGACAATCTGCAGGATGCCACTGACGGGTATACGCTGACCGTCGATCACATCCCGGCGGGCTCGTACGATGGCATCCGTTTCGGCATTGGCCTCACACCGGATGTCAATGCCAAGCATCCATCCGACTTTCCATCCAGTCATCCCCTGAGTAAAAACGGGTATTACTGGACCCTCTGGGACAGTTATATATTTATGAAAACAGAAGGGCACCTGGACACGCTTGGTAACGGAACGTTTGACCTTGGTTTTGCCCTGCATACCGGATCAGACGAGCTTTACCGGTCACTCGATGGACCCATACCCCTGACCATTGAAGACGGAAAGGAGACGGAACTCAACATTTATTTTGATTACAGGAAGCTGCTGGAAGGCCTGGATATCAAAGCCAAGCCGCAAAACCATAATCCGGCTGACACCTTGCTCATCTATCCCATGATGGACAATCTGACCAGCAATAATGTCATCACGCTATCCCACTAGGCCCTACCTTTGGTCGATGAAATCGCTGGCGGGACGCATCTTGGCTACCATGACCGGGTTGATCGTGGTCTTGTGGCTGCCGGCCTGCCATGACACGATCGATGGTCCCACGCAGCCGGACGGGGACCTGACCCATATTCCATACCAGCCAGTTCTCTTTCACCCGGTGATTCCTCCCGGTTTCCCCGCTTTGGAGCAACCGGAGGACAACCCCATGACCAATGAGGGGATCTGGTTAGGGCGAAAATTATTCTTTGACCCCATTTTGTCCATTGACAGTACCGTCTCCTGCAGCAGTTGTCATCAGCCCCAGGCTTCCTTTACCGACCATCTGAAACAAAGCGTCGGCGTAGCCGGGATGACCCCGAGGAGCAGCATCAACCTGATCAATGTCGGATTTCACTATCACGGTCTTTTTTGGGATGGCAGGGCGCAAACCCTGGAAGAGCAGTCCCTGAGACCGATCGAGGATCAGATCGAGATGGGGGAGACCTGGGACCATGTGGAGTGGAAACTGAGGCGCCATGCCGACTATCCCGCCGATTTCCGCAAGGCCTTTGGCATCGAAAACAGCTCGGGAGTCAACCGCTATCTCGCCGCCAGGGCGCTGGCCCAGTTCAGCCGAAGCCTTATTTCAGGAGGCAATACGCGCTATGAGCGATTTGCCCGCGGGGAGATTTTCCTGTCGGAGGAGGAATACAACGGGTACCTGATGTTTTTTGACCTTGGCAGGCCCACGTTGCCTGATGCCGAGTGCTTCCATTGCCACAACGCGCCGCTCTTCGCCACCAGTGACTATTTCAACAATGGCCTGCAGGAGGCCCAAAGCCTGGATGGTTTCGCCGATCAGGGGTTAGGCAAGATCACCGGGAAACCCAGTGATAATGGAAAATTTAAGGCGCCAACCCTGCGCAACCTGGTGTTCACGGCCCCCTATATGCACGACGGGCGTTTTGAAACCCTGGAGGAAGTGATCAACCACTATGACAGCGGAGGGAAGTTTTCCCCCAATAAAAATCCCTTTTTATACCCGCTTCACCTCACCCCGCAAATGAAATCCGACCTGTTGGCCTTCCTGAAAACCCTCACGGACAGCACCACGCTGACGAATCCGGCCTATCAAAATCCCTTTTAGCCGCCTTTTTTCACCCGCTATCAGCTTTTTTTCAAAAGAATTTTACCCGCAAACAGGGGGTACGGGTATTCTATTTTTCACAATTGATTGCAGAATGTTTTGACTTATAATTTATATAAAATTGTATATCAATGTTTTATAAATTATAAATTAATTTAATTCTTCATAATAGCCCGTAACAAAGCCCTAATTTTGTACTTGTTTCAGCCTTCGAATGTGTGGATTATTGTATCGTCAATTGAAAGACAAACAAACGAATCCGGTAGAAGAATCGGAATTCAATTTAGATATGTTCATGGGATTATAATTCTGATGGATAGAAGGTTGCCGAACAGGCAACTTTCTGTCCTCTTTAAAACAGAAGTTCCCCTGGAAATCTAAACACAAACACGGATATGTTCATGGGATTATAATTTGTAGGGCTGGGTAGTTCTGAAGTGAATCACCCAGCTTTTTTATTTCTGCCCGGTTCCTTCCGGGAGCTCCCTCTGCCGGAGCCAGATCACGCCTCCTCCGCCACCTTACGGTTGGGTATCCCCAGGTAGCCTTCCATTTCCTGTTCGATATACCGCTGCGTTTCCCGGGTCATCCCGCGCAACAGGGATACCGTCTGGCCGTCTTTCATGACCGCATAGAGGGCAAATGCGTAGTTGGGGACCCCATTCGTCGTGCTTTCCGTATACCGCGTCACATAAAACTGATCCACCTCGTCTGTATCGATTTCTTTGGGGCCGTACAGCGGCAACCGGACCGGGAATGTCCGGATCCGCAGTTTCCGCTTGCTGATGGACAGCGACGTCCGGTTCATATAGATGGCCGCCAGGTACCAGATCAGGCTGGCGCCCACCAGCAGGTGCAGGGACATAAACAACAGCATGCTCCAGTTGCCCGTCAGAAGCATGATCAGCACAAAAGGCAACAGAATGATATTCCAGAGGAAAGTAAACAAGGTCATAAACTTCCGGGCGCCGGACGACGCGGTCTTGGTCCAGGCAAGCCGGATATCAAGCTCCGATCGCAGTTTGAGCACTTCCACGCCTTCCGGTATGATGAGCTCGGGTTTCAATAACCCGGTGACACTGTCATGGGCAAACCCGAATACGTGCTGACAGTTACTGCAGCGGGCGATTGTTTTATCAATGTTGATGTCCTCGCCATGGATGAAATGATTGCACTTGGGGCAGGTCAGCAGGTGGTCTTCCGGACCACTGAAGTCTAATTCCTGGTAAGCAGGCTTATATTCAGGCGAAGTGGAGTTTGATTCAGCGGATGGATCGTTCGGTGCCATGGTATACCTGTTGGAAAAGCTTGGGTATTCCAAAGTACATCAATTTCCCCGCCCAATCAACCCTGGAACTGCCCTTCGGAAGCGGGTTCTACTTCCTTGAGGTCGTTATTGTTGACTTTCTTTTTACCCGACCGCTCATTGAAATCCAGTTTACCGAAACGATAGCCCACATTGATCCCAAACGACCGGACCGGCCTGACCGTCTTGCTGTACTGGTAGAAATCCGTTCCGGTGATCTCCCGGATATATTGCTGATTTTCCTGGAAAGGCTGGCTGATGTTGATACCAAGGGAAAGCCGTTTTTTAAACATCTCCTTTTTAATCCCGAAGCTCATCATGGACCAATTGGGATTCTTGCCCTGGACCGTATACGAAGGCGATCGGAAAAAGGTAAAGGCTTCCAGTTTGAGTGTTTCACGGATGCTCCAGGTGGCATTGATCCGGCCGTTGTAATCGAAGCCGGAGTTGGTCAGATCTTCCTGTTCAAAGGTGCCACTGACTTCCCAGGCATTGAAATCAAACCCGCCACGAAGGGAGAGCTTACCGAGGTTGAGTGTCCCAAAGACATTCATGCCCGCCGCGGAGCGAATGCCGAAATTTTCATACGATGTTTCCGATACGCCGACCTCATTGATCCGCAACAGGCTTTCGATCAGGTCCTGTGTACGGCGGCCAAAGATGGTGACGCTGATCATGTTTCCTTTGATAAAGACGTTCGTCCCGATCTCAACCTGGTGGACGAGTTCCGGTTCGAGTTGGGGGTTGCCATAGGTGATATCCCGGTTATCATTGTATTCGACATAGGGATTGATATGCCGCTGGCTGGGTCGCTGGATGCGCTGGTTGTAGCTGATCTTCACCTGGTTGAATTCTCCCAGCCTTCTAGACAACGTGATACTGGGCAGCAGGTTGCTATATTGATTGGCAAAAGGGTTATCAAACGTCTCGAAGGATCCATCCAGATCGGTTGTTTCCAACCGGACACCGGCGATCAGGTTTGTCCGCGCTCCGAGTTTCACGCGCGATGAGAGGTAACCGGCATACACGTGCTGTTGATAGTGAAAAACATCGGTCCTCTCCGGGTCTTCCACCCAGGTGACCTGGTCCGGATCGTAACGGGAAAAATTGAAATCACTCCGGATATCACGGAGGGTCGCTTTAAACCCCGTCTCCAGTTGTATCCCTTCCCGGATGGGTTGCACATAATCCGTTTGCGCGGTGAATTCGATATTATCTCCAAGGTTGATATTCTGCTCAAGCGAGGGAACCGGGTTGACGGGCAACTCGTAGGTTTGATCATAGGAGGCATTGGCGCGATCCTGATCGTTGTTGAGTTCGAAAGCAAAAGACCATTCTCTTTCCTTTTGCGGAAAGGTGTGTTTATAGTCGAGCTCCCATTCAACCCCCGTGCGATTCGACTTGCCATCCACGCTTCGCTGGTAAGATTCCGCCAGGAGGTCTCCCAACGAATATTGCGCCTGGACCTGGTTGTCATTGGTTGTCCTGTACCCCCGCACACTGACGGACCCATTGATCGTATTGGAAGCATTGATCGTATACTCTACTCCGGCGTTGGATCTGAATCCAAGTCGCGACGACGTGTTGGTGCCGTCCTGCAGCAGCAGATTGAGTGTATCCAACAGGTAATCTTCCCGCCGGAAGGTGGTTATGCCTTCCTGCGGCCAGCTGTAATGTCCGCCGCCGGAAACGTTGATGCCAAGTCTGCCGCGACCATAGCTGAGGTTGAGATTGCCGCGGTTACTCCGGGTGCCACCGGTCAGATCAGCGGATCCCGCCAGGCCTTCGATATTCTTTTTGCGGGTGATGATATTGATGATGCCCGCGGTGCCTTCCGCGTCATATTTTGCGGAGGGCGAGGTGATCACTTCCACCGATTTGATCTGGTCTGCCGGCATCATTTTCAATGCATCCGCCAGGTTCGAATTAAAGATGCTCGACGGGCGGCCATTGATCAGCACGCGGATGTTTTCCGAACCGCGCATTGACACATTGCCATCCAGGTCGACTGCCAACAGCGGGACCTTACGCAATACATCGGCAGCGTCACCGCCTTTTGTCGTGACATCGATCTCCGCATTATAGACGATTTTATCCGGCTTCGCTTCGATCAGGGCGGCTTCCCCGACCACCTGTATTTCCCGGAGCAATTGATCCTGGGGCATCAGTACAATGTCCCCTGCCTGGTGATCAGGGCGCTGGGGCGTCAGTTTAATCCCGGTCACTGTTTTGGCGGCATAGCCGATAAAGGTCACCTGGATCTGGTATTCCCCTGCGGGGAGGTCGGCAATCCGGAAAACACCCCGGGCATCCGTCAGGCCTCCGGAGACCAATTTTCCGGCTCCCACATCAAAAACACCAACCGATACATATTCGACCGGCTGCCGGGTCAGGCTGTCCAGGATGGCCCCGGAAATGGCACCGGTCAAGCCTTTTCCGGCCGGCGGACCGCCGGGTCGCTGCGCAAGAAGAATACAAGGAAAGAGCAGGAGAAAAAATAAACCGGAGAGGAATCTATACATCGGCGCAAAAATACGGTGTCCGGTCCTATGTACAAGAATGAAGGTCAATTGTTTTAAATATGTAAGGAAATTGTGCTATCAACGGATATTTTTATCTTTAGAAGGTCAAAACAATCCTCAACCATGATGAATCACATCACCCGGCTCCTGCTCTTCTTATGCCTTTCCCTTCCTTGCGCCACCAACGCACAATTGCCTGACGGCTCGATTGCACCGGACTGGACGCACAATGACATCTTTGGCAACCAACACCATCTGTATAATCTCCTCGCGCAGGGGAAGATGGTCGTGATCGAGTTTTCCGCCACCTGGTGCGGTCCCTGCTGGAACTACATGCTGACCGGCGCCCTTGAAGATTTTTGGAATGAACATGGTCCTAACGGTGATAACACGGCCCAGGTATTCTATATCGAAGCCGATCAGAACACCGGGATTGATGATCTGTATGGATTGACCTCGGGATCCCAGGGCAACTGGGTAGCCAATATTCCTTTCCCGATCATTGACCTGCAGGTGGGGGAGAACACCGACAATCAATACGGGATCAATTATTATCCCACCCTCTACGCCGTGTGTGCGGATCATACTTTATGGGAATTGGGACAGGTGCCGGCGAGTGAATGGGAAGAATTTCTGACCAGTTGCACGCTTGCCGGGGAAGTATCCGATGTGCAGGATGCCATTTGCTATGGCGACGGAAACGCCACCCTGGATGTGTCCGGTGGTATCACGCCGATCACGTATAGCTGGAGCAATGGGGATAACGGTCCCACCCTCGACAATGTCGGTGCGGGTAATTACAGTGTGACCATCACAGAAGGCAATCAAAAGTTTATTGTCCTGGACGATATCATCATTGACGGACAGGACGCCCCGATCAGCCTGGCTTCCTCCGATGTGGAAAACGCACTTTGCAACGGCTCGTCGACCGGCAGCATTTCGATCAGCCTGATGGAAGGAACTCCTCCTTTCGCTTATGACTGGAGCAATGGTGCGCAATCGCAAAACCTGAACAATATCCCTGCTGATGTATATACGGTCCTGGCCACGGATGACAATGGCTGCACCTTCCAGGCATCTTTTACCGTGAATGAGCCGGCCGAGCTTTCGGTTGAAAGCGTGCAAACCGCGGATTACTGCGGCGACAGCAACGGAACCATCACCCTCGACATCTCCGGTGGCGTTGGCAGTTATTCGATCACTTCTTCGGAAGGTACCGTCAGCGGCAACCAGGTCATCAATCTCCCCAGCGGCAGCGTGGATGTAGAGGTGGAAGACGGAAATGGTTGCGTATGGGAGGATACGTATGAAATCGAAGCGGTGGTTTCACCCGAACTCAGTTTCACACCCGATCCCATCGTGACCTGCGCCAATCCGGTGACAGTCGTTCAATCCTTCGTCACGCTTGGCAGCGGGGATTATACCTATGCCTGGAGCACCACCAATGGTCATATCGTCGGCCCGGTCAACCAGTCCTCGGTTACAGTCGACCAGGCGGGCGATTACAACCTGCAGGTCTATGATTTTAATTCCGGTTGTGATGTTGCCGGATCGTCAACAGTAATGGCAGTTATTCAAATCCCGGTCGCTTCTGCCGGGGATGATGGTTCCCTGACCTGTGAAACGCAACAGGTAACGCTGAGCGGTAATGGGGACTCCACGTTTGTCATATCCTGGACATCCCCGGATGGCAATATTGTTTCCGGAGGAAACACCTACAATCCAATAGTGGATGCGCCAGGACAATACATCATGTCCGTGTTTAATCCGGCAACTTCCTGCAGCACGACCGATACCGCCGCCGTGATCAATGCGCAACAGCCCGTGGATGCTGCTTATGCTTATCAGACGACCGCCTTGACGATGATCGGCACCGATCAGTCAACCGGCAGCAATGTCACCAATCAACAATGGACCTTTGGCGATGGAGGTACCGGTTCGGGTCCTTCCGTGATCCATACCTACAGCACTGCCGGCACATACCAGGTCTGCCTGGTCGTTGAAAACGGCTGCGGAACGGATACAACCTGCCAGCAGGTAGAAGTATCCTTTGTCGGCAGTGTCATCAGTGTTGACGCCGCGATCGGCAATGTTGCCTGCCAGGGCAACGCCACCGGGAGCATTGTCCTGCAGGTCAATGGCGGCAGCGGTGTTTACACGTATTCCTGGACTGGTCCGGGTGGCGCCACCTATAACACGCCTTCCCTGGCAGATGTGGTTGCGGGCACCTATCAGCTGGTCATATCGGATGATGTCGGCAACCTCTTCATCGGTGAATTTGTGATCACAGAACCAACAGCCATCGTCCTGGCCAATGCCACAACGGTCAACAATCTTTGTTATGGCCAGGCCAACGGTTCACTCACCGTGGACATCATGGGTGGAGTAGGGCCTTACAGTTATTCGTTCAACGGAGGCCCCGTGCAGGCAGAGAACTTTATCAATAATCTGCCGAGTGATTCGATTCAATGCCTCGTGCTGGATGCCAACGGATGCCCGTTTGAAGTGGGGCCGTATGCAATCACCTCCCCGCCCGCCCTGGAGACAACGGAAGTCCAGGTGACGGATGCGGAGAATGAATCGCAAAACAACGGCAGTATAACCATCGTCGTGGCTGGCGGTGTTGAACCCTACGCGGTGGCATGGAGTAATGGTGCCACGGGCACGACCATCAGCGGTCTGACGCCGGGGGAATACAATTATGTGATAACGGATGCCAATGGTTGTACCCTGGCTTCCGCCAATCCGATCGTGATCGCGGGGATTGTGGCCACGCAGGATATTGCCTGGGCCCGCCAGATATCAGCCACTCCGAACCCATCCACGGGCAACGTCATGATCCGTTGGTCAGACATGGATCAATACAAAGGACAAATGACGTTGTACACGGCACAGGGCAAAAAAGTGAGTGCCCGGAAATTAGCGGCTGCGGAAGGTTCCTGGGATTTGACCTCCCTGACCTTACCGTCCGGCATCTATACGCTGGTCGTGGAATGTAACCGCCAGATTGTGCCTATCAAACTGGTCATCCTGCAATAATCCAGGTGAAAAAAGGAAATAAAAAAAAGCCCGGTGCAGACACCGGGCTTTTTTCATGTATTGTTTAAGCAGCAGGAGCGGGGGTTGGAGCCGCTGATGCTTTGCGCGGTCTGCCTCTCCGTCCACCTGCACTTTTCTTAGCTGCTTTCTTGCCTTTGCCGGCTGGTCTGCCTCTTCCCTTGGCAGGAGCTGCGGATTTGGCGGCAGCAGGCTTACGGCCCCGTTTGGCGCTCTTCCTGGGCCTGCCTCTTTTGGCGGCGGGCGCAGCAGCTTTTTTCGCTGCCGGACGACCGCGCTTTTTGCCCGGTTTACGGCCGCGTTTGGCCCCTGCCGGTTTTTTGCCTTCTTTGTTCAGTTTGCCCAGTACCCAGTCCGCCACACGCTGCCGGGTATCCGCATCCAATCCTTTCAATGCGTCGAATACCTCCGACATGGCCTTCAATTCAGGATCATTAATCATGATAGATGTTGTTAAGTGATAAAATGAAATTGTTGTTCTTCGCTGTTAATGCATGGAAAAAGTGAATTCATTTCCAGTCAGGATAACCGACCGCAAAGGTAATACCAATATTTTCAATTAATTGGCCTCGGCCCAACATACTACCTGTGCCTGTTTCACCTATCCGCTAACGACTGATTACATTTTATTTTTTTTTCCTCTTCCATTATCCGGCAACGGTTGATTTTCTTTGTCATGTGTGCCTGACGCAAGCCTACTAAGGCGGGAACTTCGACGCGTACACCATCATTTTTTACATATTTTTGAATAATGAAAAACACTTTACTTTCCCGGATCCGGGAAAAGCATACTTTTCTTTTATCCGGCGCCGCTATTCTGTATAGTTTTATTACCTGGCCGGCATTCACCTCCGCCCAGGCTTTTCATACGGCTGAGACAAGCTATGGCTTGAAATTAGGGCACACCCGGCCTCTCTACGCGTTCTATGGCGCCTCCAATACAGACCAGGGGAAACTCAACGAACTCAGGAAAAACAAACCCCATATTGTTCCCAATTTTATCGGCCGTCGTCCACTCGAAAAAACTTTTCCGGGCGCTTTGCCGTCGGGTGCGGATCCGCGGTGGCAGGATTTCGCCTCCCGGACGGAAATGAATCTCATCCTCCCTTCCATCAATATTGAAGGAATCAATGAAGCAGCTTCCGCTTCCAGTCCCCCGGATGTAGCCGGGGACATCGGCCGCGATTACTATGTCGAAACGGTCAATGCCACTTTTTGGCGTGTCTATAATAAAATGGGGCAGCCCGTCAGTCCGTTGATGTCCGCCAATGCGATCTGGACCCAGGTAGGCCAATCCTCCGCGGGAGATCCCATTATCCTCTATGACCAGGCAGCAGACCGTTGGTTGCTCACGGAATTTGCGCCGGTCAACAAACGACGTGTCCTGCTTGCCATTTCCGATGACGGAGACCCGCGGGGCAGCTGGACCGCCTATACCTTTCAGACTCCGCAATTCCCGGATTTCCCCAAATACAGCATCTGGCCGGACGGGTATTACCTGACCACGAATGAAAACGGATTCAATTTTCCGATTTATGCGTTCAACCGGGATGATATGCATGCCGGCAAGGATACGGTTCGCATGCAGCGGCTGACCGTACCTAAAATCGGAGGCGTATTTTTTGAAGTAGGGCAGCCGGTTGATTGGCAAGGCGCTGTGCTGCCGCCGGACGGGAGCCCAGGACTCGTCGTCAAACTCAATGACGATGGCTGGGGGACAACCAGCCAAGACGCTATCCTCCTGCACAAAACGCATGTTGATTGGGAGGATGCCAACCAATCCAATATCCAGGTGATGACCATTCCAACCGCGCCTTTTGATACTGACGGATGTTCGTTGGATAATCTGGGTGGATTTTCCTGCGTGCCCCAGCCCAATGGCCAGGGGATCGACGGCGCCGAATGGATTATCACCAATTCTGCCCAATACCGCAATTTCGGCGATCATGAATCCATTGTCCTGTCGTTCATGGTGGATGTGACCGGTGGTGATGTAGCGGGAATACGGTGGATCGAATTGCGCAAAACGCCCGCTGAGGACTGGCATTTGTTCCAGGAAGGGACCGTGGGTTCGGACGATGGCATCCATCGTTTCATGTCCTCCATTTCGATGGACGGCCAGGGATCCATCGGATTGTGTTATGCCGTATCCGGATTTGAAAAATTTCCTTCCCTGCGTTATACCGGAAGGCATTCGTTTGATCCCCCGGGTGAGATGACCTTCCAGGAAATTGAAGTGGCCTCCGGAGCAGGCAGCATTGGACATGATCGCTACGGCGATTATTTCCACATGGGCGTAGATCCGTCGGATGAGACCACCTTTTGGTTTGCGGGCCAATACATCCAGGCCAATTCGGATTGGAGCACCCGGATCGTGGCCTTCAATGCCGGGCGCGACACGCTCGATGTATTGCCGGTATCCCTGTCCGCACCGCAGAGTGCCGCCAGTCTCTCAGATATGGAACCCGTGCAGGTGAGCATTCTCAATCGCGGCCTGCGCACGGTTTACCAGTTTGCTGTTTCCTATCAATTTGATGGGGGAGCCTGGGTGACGGAAACAGCTGCGTTGGACAGTCTCTTACCCGACGGGCAATATCTGCATACGTTTGCCTCAACCCTTTCCTTTCCGGCTATCGGTCCATATTCCCTCCGTGTGGCGACGGATCTCGACCTGGATGGAAACAGGAGCAACGACACCGCCTCCTATACAATCATCCGGTATGCACACCGGGATGCAGCACTGGAATATGTCGTTCCCGCTGCACAAAATGTCATCTGCGGAGATGCCTCCATGTCAAGTGTTATCCTTCGAAACGTGGGAGGCGACACCCTCTATCAAGCGACCCTGCTGCTGACGGTTGGGAATCACGCACCGGTGGAAATCCCCTGGACCGGAGCACTGGCGTTTGGTGAAGCATACACCCTCAGCTTCCTTGTCCCCGGGCTGGAAGCAGGTGTAAATGCCATCAGCATGGATATCGGGAGCATCAATGGAGAGACAGACCAGGTGCCGGACAATAACCTTTCCACCTGGTCATTCGAAGCCAATCCGGAAGGACAGATGTTTACGCTTCAATTCCGAACCGATAATTTTCCTGCCGAAAGTTCCTGGAAGCTTTTTGATGAAAACAACCAGGTGATTGCCAGTGACGGACCTTTTGGCGATCCTCAACACACGTACACGACGACCTTCTGCCTGAGCCCTGAAGCTTGTTACACGTTTACAGTGTTTGATGCATTTGGCGACGGCATGCACCAGGGTGTGCCTCCGGGTGATTTTGAGATCTACAATGTCGAAGGGGAAGTGGTTGCCCAACTGGCGAAACCCAATTTTGGCAGTCAGTCCTCCAGTCAGTTTTGTGTCACCGGACAATGCATGCTGGCCCTGCAGGTGGGTGTCTCACCTGAATCCCAACCCGGGGCCGTTGATGCGGTCGCGATCGCTGAAACAACAAACAGCCTTGGCCTTGTTTCTTACAGCCTGGACGGAGGGCAGCATTTTCAGCCCGGCAACCTGTTTCCAGGTCTCGCCCCCGGGCATTACACGCTGATTGCCCAGGATGGGGCAGGATGCCTGGATACCGTGGATTTTGATGTATTGACCTGCCAACTACAGGCGCTCATTACCACCCAACCGGCTGTGGGTGGCGATGTCGGGCAAATTCACATAGCGGCCAGCGGTGCGCTCGGCACGATAAGCTATAGCCTCAACGGGGGCGCCTTCACCCAGGACTCTTTCTTTGTCATGCTGGAGCCCGGTGTATACATCGTCACGGTCAGGGACAGCGCCGGATGCGCGTTGACCGATACTGTCGAGGTTTCAACACAGGTGGGAACATCCCATAGCACGGGCACCTCGTATATCGCTATTTCACCCAACCCGGGAGAAGGGATCTACCAGATCAGCGCCAACTTTGCCACAACAGAATTATTTGTTCCCTATACCGTATTCACTGCGCAGGGGGAATCACTCGTATTCGGCACGCTGGTCCGTTATAATGCTATCTACCGGGATGAATTATCCCTCCGGGCATATCCGTCCGGCGTGTATTATGTCGTCTTCCAGGCCGGGGAGCAACGGATTGTCCGACGGGTGATCAAGATCCAATGATATGGTCAGGAAAAAATTTACGGATGACGCGGAAGTCGTCGCAAAGATTCAGGCGCTCTTTGATTACCGGAAGCTCACAGAATTAATGCAACTCGGTAAGCTTGGCGGGAATACGCCATGGAATGATCATCTGCGCCACATCCAGTACCAGATCTACCAGTTGGACGCTTACCTGGAAGGGCATTGGGAACTGGACAGGGAAGCGATCCGGAAATTCCGGCAGGGCATCCTTTCCGCCCTGGGTGGTTTGGGCTATACGGAAGACCAGGCGAAAGCGCTTATCCGGGAAATCCGGCGATATGAGCGGATCGAAAGGGATTGCCGGGAGGATCGATGGCCAACGCGCATTTCTTTCCGGAAATTCTACACGACTAAATCCTGTGATGTGCGCCTGATGCGTCACCTGATCTATACGGCGGCCCCGTCGCTCCAGGAAATGTGGAAAGAAAAGGCATGGCGCTACTATGATCTGATCACCGAGATCAATGATGACGTCGCGGATATCGAGGAGGATGTTTCCACCTATAATGGCAACCGTTTTTTGATTTCCATCCTTCGCAAAGGACTACCGAAAACAATTCACGCCTATACCCGGTACATAGGGAAAATCACGAAAAAGGCAAACGCGTATTTCGAGACGCATCCCCGGCAGGAAAGGGATCAGCATCTGCATGAATGGACCCTGATCCGGGCGGAAGAAACCCTTGCCCTGCTCGAAAAAACAAAAAAAACGCTGGACATAGCCTTTGTGTCCAGCGCCCTGGTATTACATCATATGAAGTGAAGCCGGTCCGGGAGGAAGACGGCTCAGAACTGGTAACTCACCGTTCCTAAAACACGACTGGCGCGACCTTTGAGGGACAGTGGCTGACTGCGGATATAGGCATGATCCGCGTAATTGTTGAAGTCCATTTGCCAGTTCAACCCGATGCGCATCTGGTCCACATGGGCGGCGATTCCGGACTGCCATCCGAGGCGAAGACGCCTGAGGTGTTGGTTGTATCCAGCCACGTCTTCGAGGTCAGATTGTTGTGAAACGATCACTTGCGGAAGAAACCCGCTGGTCACATCCACGATCCCGAGATCCACCCCGATACTCAGGGGCACATTGATCACATGCATGTATTCATTGTATTGCTGGACCGTTTCTGTCCGGCCAAATGCAGGGAAGGTATAGGATACATCGTACACGTATTCCCTTTTGTTGTACTGCGCTTCCGCAGAAAAGAAGAAGGGCGCTATATCATAGCGCGCGCCGACGCCGATATAGTAGGATGCTTTGACCTGCGCCAGGTCAAAGGTGAATTCATCCCGGGGGGAGGAGCGGTTGACGAAAATATAATTAGAGCCGGGTTGCTGCTGGGGTGAAATCCCGGCCGTAAAGGTCATCATCATCTGGCTGTGGAGCGGAACGGACGTAAAGAGGGGAAGTGCGAATAATAGAAAGCTGGGCTTTTTCATATTTGTCTTGATTAATAATTGGTGTTCAATACGATGATGGTATAACGAACAAAAACGCGGCCAGCGTTTGTCCGGAAAGAGACATACGTGTTTTTTTAAATATTTTAACACTCTGTCCGCAAGGAGGTTGCCGAGAAAAATTGGGCGAATGGAGGGAAACTCAAAAGGAAAAACCAACGGAGGCCAACATCCGGTTGTCCCGTGTGGCAAAATCATAGGAATGACCAAAGAAAGTAATGTGATCCCCGAAATTGTTAAAGTTGCCTTCGTACCGGACATCCAGGTGAATTTTCCACAAATCAAAACCTATTCCGGCCTGCCAGCCCCACGTTAAATCATCAAAGGATGCTTTATAGTCACCATATTCGTTGAGGTCTCCGTCATGGCCCAGGGCGATATGACCAACCGGGCCACCCCCGATGCGAAGGATGCCGGTCTTGAATCCGAGGAGAATCGGAAAATCAATATTGCGGTAGGTATCCCGCAGGAGGTCTGACTTCGTCTCCGCGGTGAAGAGGCTGTCCAGCTGGTAATCAATTCCGGTTGAATTGTAAAGCATCTCGGGCTGAATAAAGAAATGTCCGATCTGCATCTGGATAAAGACGCCGGCATGTACGCCGTACCGGGCATCCTTCACCAGGATATGGTAGTAGTCTTGTCCACGGGGATCCGACACCACGATATCGCGGGGAGAAATATCCGGTGTCGAAAGGCCGAATTTGATACCGGGACGAACCTGCGAAAAGCCCGAAACCACGCTCATCAACATGAGCATGGCTGCCAGCCAAGATCGTGTGGATATACCATGATTCATCACCGGGACTTTCCGTGTATATGGCAAAGGTAACGTGTAATCAGCGGCATGATTATACCACCGCTGCATAACATCGTAACTTTAACCTCGCGTTAATACTTTATTTTCTTTCCGTATGCATCAGCCCGCTTTGGACATCCGGTTCCTCGGCAGCTTCACCAAAGCCAGCCAGTGCCCTGAGGTGAAGGCGCCGGAGTATTGTTTTATCGGCAGATCCAATGTTGGCAAATCAAGTATGATCAATTTTCTGACCGGAAACAAGGAACTGGCCCGAACCTCCAAAAAACCCGGGAAAACCCAGACCATTAACCTGTTTCACGTCATGGAAAACCCTGAATGGATGATCGCTGATTTGCCCGGTTATGGTTTCGCCCAGGTGTCCAAATCCACCCGGGGACAATGGGCTTCCCTGATTGACGATTACATTCTGCACCGCCCCAATCTCATCTGCGTCTTCCTCCTGCTGGATATACGGCATGCGCCGCTGGAAAATGACAAACAGTTTATGCAATTCCTCGGCAGGCACCAGGTTCCCTTTTGCATCCTGTTTACCAAATCCGATAAGCTGAAACCGGCTGAGCTTACACGGTCGCTCGAAGTATATACGGCGAGCATCCTCGAAGCATGGGAGCACATGCCGGACCATTTTGTCACCAGCAGCACGGAAGGATGGGGGAGAGATGAAATTCTTGCTTATATCCGTCAGATGAATGCTACTTTTACCCGTCAGGCCCTTTGAAAAAGCAAACACGCATATATCCTCAGCTGATCCCCAATATCCGGGATTGGCCGATCCATAAGCTCTACGAAGACCGGGACGGCCTGATCCATACGGTCGATGAACTCACCCTGCAACATATCCTGGAAAAACACGGGGACCGCATCGGCGACCTGATCTCCAGGGTATGTTACCTGGAACTCATTCGGCTCAAAGAGAATCCCTGGAAAGTAGATCCGCCCAATGAAGCACAATTCTGGAAGCGCGTCAGGGCAGAAGTAACTGCCAACGAAAAACACAAACCGGAGGTGCAGTTGAAAAACAACACAGAGTTGTTGAAACGGATCATCCACCGCTACACCACCGAGATCGCCGGCAATTTTAAAGAACGCACTTTCCTCTTTGCGCGCAGATTTCTGACCCTCTTTTTCAAGCGGCTCCTCAACGCGGCCGCCGGTAAAAACTGGCGGAGGATATGGAGCGGCAAGCTGCAGTTGTACGAACGTATCCGCATCCACGGAGATATCGATCACGTACGACGTATGTTCAACTATGGCACCGTGGTCATCCTGCCCACCCATCTATCCAACCTGGACAGCATCATGATCGGCTATGCGCTCGATGAAGTCGTGGGACTGCCGGCTTTTTCCTACGGCGCAGGGCTCAATCTCTATGAATCGGAGATTTTTGCCTTTTACATGACCCGGTTGGGAGCCTACCGCGTAGACCGTCGAAAGAAAAACCCGATCTACCTGGACAGCCTGAAGATCATGTCCCAGGTCATGCTGGAAAAAGGCACGAACAGCCTGTTTTTTCCGGGAGGCACACGATCACGATCGGGTGCGATTGAAACCGAATTGAAATACGGTTTGCTCAACTCATTGCTTTCTGCCCAGCGGTCCATCTTTCAGCATGGCGGTAATCAAAAGATCATCGTCATCCCCCTGATCATCGGGTACCACTGTACGCTCGAAGCGCAGCCACTGATCAGTTCTCACCTGAAGACAACCGGGGAAGAAAAATATCTCGGCACCGGAAGGAAAAACCTGAGCGTGCGCAATCTGCTGTCCTTTGCGTGGAAATTCTTTGCGCGTTCGAGTGAGATCCATTTATCCTTTGGCGAACCTATGGATGTGCTGGGGTATAAACTGGATGCCACTGCCAACAGCATCGATGACCGTGGCCACCCGGTGGACATCCGGGAATATTTTTCCCTGCATGGCATCATCGAGGCCAACCGTCAGCGGGAATCCGTCTACACGCGCAAACTGGCGGACAAAGTGATCGACAATTACCACCGGTATTACGTGGTCCTCACCAGTCACCTCGCTGCCTTCACCGCTTTCCAGGTCTTGCGCAAACTGCATCCCACCATGGATCTCTATGCGATACTCCGGCTGCCGGTGGATATGCTCAGCATCCCGATGCCGCTTTTCCGGTATGCCTTTACGAAATACCTGGAACAACTCAACGCCATGGAAAAGGCCAACCGGATACAACTCCAGGAGGAGCTGCATACACTCCGTGGGGATGAGGCCATCCGGCACGGTGTCAATTACCTGGGCTCGTTTCATGCCATCTGGCCGCTCAAATACGGAAAGGAGGATACGATCATCGCCCGCAATCCGCTCCTGGTTTATTATTATCATAACCGGTTGACCGGTTTTGACCTGGAAGATTCCATCCAATGGGATCCGGAAGCCATCGCGCACGCCCAGGAAAAACTGCAAGTTACCGCCTGACCATTCCCAGATGAATTTCATCATCCTTGATCTGGAAGCTACCTGCTGGCAGGGCAATGTCATGGACCGGCGGCAGGAAATCATCGAACTGGCCGCATACCATGTCAACGGTTACGGGGAATGGCAGGAACATTTCCAGTCCTTTGTCAGACCCACGGATCATCCAAGACTTTCCGCGTATTGTGTCGAACTGACCGGCATCCGGCAGGAACAGGTGGATAAGGCCAGGCGGTTCGGAGCCGTGATCCATGCGTTCCAGGATTGGCTGGAGACCATTGATCATCCGCAACTCCTTTGCACCTGGGGTGGGAGAGATGGAGAGATCATCCGGGACGAATGCTTCCGGCATGAAGTGGATCCTGCGTTTTTACCCCCCGGGATCAATCTGAAAGCGCAATATGCCCGGATGCACCGGCTGCCACGGGAAGCAGGCCTGCTCAAAGCCCTGGAACACCAGGGACTGGAATTTGAAGGTTCCCCTCACCGCGCGCTGGATGATGCTTTCAATACCGTCAAACTATTCATTCAACTCCTGGACCGCTGGCAATACTGACCCCGTTTGATCTGCCCCGGATAGAGCGGGATTGATTTTCTGTCGAATAATTGCAACTGTTTGTAGAGGATAGGCGTGTTTGATGCAACGTTGCTGTATCAATCGTGTCTCTCTGTACGTTACATAGAGGATTCCAAATAACATCCTCTCCTCCTGTCAGGAAAGTAGAGTTTTTTCATACTAATCTGGTCTTTTGTTAAAGGAAGCTAAGAAGTTAGCTTCCTTTTTTCGTTGACCGGAGGCGTATCTTTGCCCAATGGGAAAAGAGATCCTGGTCGAGGAACTGCTGCGTAACCGCACTGCATGGCAGGTCGTCGATGTCAGGTCTCCCGGTGAGTTTGAAGCCGGCCATATTCCGGGCGCCATCAACCTTCCCCTTTTCACCGATGAAGAAAGGGCTGCTGTCGGGACGATGTACAAACAACAATCCCCGGAGACTGCGATGGTCGCCGGACTGGGATTCGCGGGAAAGAAGATGCCTGAGCTCGTGTCTGCCGGCATCAAACTGGCGAAGAAAACCGACCGCCGCCTCCTGGTCCATTGCTGGCGAGGCGGAAAACGCAGCCAGGCAGTGGAATGGTTGCTCAGTTTTGCCGGCGTGGAAGTTTCACGCCTGCAGGGAGGCTACAAAAGCTACAGGACCGCCCTGCAAGCCTTTTTCCATAAGAATGATTTCCGGCTGAACATTATCGGAGGGTATACGGGTGCCGGAAAAACGGAAGTGCTCCATTCGATGGAGGTGCTTGGTGAACAAATCATCGACCTGGAAGGACTGGCAGAGCATAAGGGAAGCGCCTTCGGCGGAATAGGAGGGAAGGAGCAGCCGACCAATGAGCAGTTTGAAAACCGGCTATATGAAGCCTTTCTACGGCTGAACCCCAGGCGGCCTGTCTGGCTGGAAAATGAATCGAAAAATATTGGCCGGATCTACCTGCCAGAGGGGTTGTGGCGGAGGATGCGCAATTCTGTGCTCTACGAACTGGAAGTCAGCAGATCCGTCCGGCTCGGAAGGGTGATCCAGGATTACACCGGGGCCGTCCACGTGGAAGAGTTGAAACTGGCCTTTGCGCGGATCCAGAAAAGGCTGGGGGGACTGGAGTACAAACAAGCGATCCAGGCGCTCGATGCAGGGGATCTCCGCACCGCCGCCGAAATCGCCCTGCAGTATTACGATAAAAGCTATAGCTTTCAACTCGATCAGTGGCCGAAGGAAAATGTGGTGTTCGTGGACGCATGTGACCAGGTGCCGGAGGCGGCCAAAAAATTGATATATCAACATTATAAGAAACAGGGCCAGCGCATATGACTTCCTTTACAACCCCTTCCGCTCCCGCAGCGGCAACCACCTCGCCGGCAACCCCATCCGTCCCCCTGACACAGTACAGCCATGGAGCCGGTTGTGGCTGCAAAATCGCACCCGCGGTTCTCGACCGGATCCTCGGGGCTTCGGGCAAATTGCCTTTTCCGTATCCCGGGTTGCTGGTCGGAAACGAGGACCGGGATGACGCAGCGGTTCTGGACTTAGGCGACGGAACGGCCATTATCAGCACGACGGATTTTTTCATGCCGATCGTGGATGATGCTTTCACCTTTGGCCGGATTGCCGCCACCAACGCGATCAGCGATGTGTATGCCATGGGTGGTAAGCCGATCCTCGCCATTGCCATCCTGGGATGGCCGGTCAATACACTACCGGCAGAAATCGCCGGTGAGGTTGTACGCGGAGCGCAGGAGACTTGTCAGCGTGCCGGCATTCCCCTGGCCGGCGGACACAGCATTGATGCACCGGAACCCATCTTCGGATTGGCTGTCACCGGGAGGGTAGCGATCAGTCATATCAAGAAAAACGGTGGGGCTCAGCCGGGCGATTTGCTGTTATTAACGAAGCCATTAGGTATAGGCATTTTGACGACAGCCCAAAAGAAAGGCCTACTTAAAGCGGAACATGAAGCACTTGCCACGGAGGTGATGACGCGCCTGAATTCGATCGGTGAGGTCCTGGGAAAAATGCCGGACGTGCACGCCATGACTGACATTACAGGCTTTGGCCTGGCAGGTCATTTACTGGAAATGTGCGAGGCGAGTGCCACGACGGCGATGATCGAGATGAAGAGCCTGCCGGTCATCGATCCGGCTGTCTACCAATATATCCGGGAAGGCTGTATCCCCGGAGGTACGGGCAGAAATTACACGAGCTACGGCGATAGGATTGAACTCCTGACTGAATCGGACAAAAGCATTGTCTGTGATCCCCAGACCAGCGGCGGTCTGCTGGTAGCGGTAGCGCCATCCGGCGTGGATGAAGTAATCCATTTGTTCCTTCAGCATGGCTTATACGCCACACCCATTGGCCTGATGAAAGAGCGGGGTCAATCCCTGGTTATCTTTAAATAGGCTGTTCCTGCTTACCGTTGGGGTGGTAAGATGGAATTATCTATTTAACATAATATAAATTATGGGAAAATTATTGATCCGTTTTGACCGGGATCTTATAGACCAGGCCCGCATCGCCATGTTGTTCCTCATTAGACACGTAAAGCGTGATGGCATCCTTAAAGAGAATGGATTCCACCTGCAGGGAAGTCATCGGAAAATCGTACCGGTAAACGGGTGACTTAAAAAAGTCGTTGCCGGGGATATCGGTAAAATGAAGAATAAACGGATGGTAATCGTTCTTTTTAGATTTATAGCCGAGCAGGACCAGTTCATTCCGTCCGTACTTATTCCGGTATGCGGCTCCTGTCACCATACCTTCAGTTTCATATTGACCGATATGCCTGGCTTTATAGTTGCCCGGCGTATTGGGCAGACTATAGACATCCGTCTGCAGGTTGCCGTGGTTTTTGGTAAAGAGGTATAAACTGTCCCCGATACTGACCATGGCCTCACAGTCAAAATTGGTCTTCTTGTTGGGTTTCAGGCTGGACTGGCGGTCATAGGTAAACCGGATCGTGTCACAGGTCGCTTCCGTCCCTTTCCGGGTATCGACCAGATTGACCCTGTAAATGGTCAGATCCTTCCGGTCACCCAGGTTGTTCCCAAAATCGCCAATGTACACGTAGTTGGCATCCACGGTCAATTCCTCCCAGTCCACATTGGTGGCATCCGTCACCTTGATCGTGCGCCGGCCGCTGGGCTTGTTTAAGCCAAAGAAATAGAGGCTGGCATCATGGCCACTGTCATTGATCCCGATATATTCATCCGGCCCGACCAGGACCAGGCCACTGTTTTCCACCAGCCCGGTCGGCAACGGACCCACAGGAATCATCTTGGGCTCCTGTTGCCCGCTCACGGTACAGGAACAGGCAAACCAAACCAGGCCGATATAGAAAAAATTGTGTCGCATCATCTTATTCGTTGTTGAAAAGCGGGGCAAATATCAGGATTCACCCCCATTTGTGAAAATTTGACACTCAAACGACGGCAAGGCCTGTCTTATGCGGATAGGCCTGTTATTCTTTTCTTACTACTTTACCTGAAGTATTCCTTTACATCATGCTTTTTTTCCGGCACATCCTTCAGTACCATTTCCAGTTGCAACCGGACTTGCGGCTGCCCAAAGGGGTCGAATGGCTGTTGCCCTATGATGATCCGCAGA
Organism: uncultured Saprospiraceae bacterium; assembly: GCA_964617515.1. Classification (GTDB taxonomy): domain Bacteria; phylum Bacteroidota; class Bacteroidia; order Chitinophagales; family Saprospiraceae; genus Opimibacter. Next base: position 34,952 of record CAZTXO010000018.1, read on the forward strand.
CGCGGTCCTGTATGACGGCTTTTTATCACCGCTTTTATCATGACCATCATCCCCGGTTTTATATCCTGGGGATTAATCCCGGACGTTTTGGTGCGGGACTCACCGGGGTGCCTTTCACGGATCCGATCCGGCTTGAAAAACTGGGTATTGCCAACACTTTTCCCAAAAAGCAGGAATTGTCCAGTGTTTTTATTTACGAGATGATCGATGCCTGCGGAGGTCCGGAATGGTTTTATCAGAAATTTTACATCACCTCCCTGAGCCCGCTTGGATTGATCCGGGATGGTGTGAACTATAACTACTACGACGATCCGTCCCTGGCCAGGCTGCTGGAACCCTTTATCGTCGAAAACATCCGCACCCAAATGCAGTTTGGCTGCCTGCCATCCCAGGTGTTCTGCCTCGGACAAGGTAAAAATTTCGAATACCTCGACAAACTTAACGCCCGTCACGGGTGGTGGGAAAGGGTAGTCCCCCTACCCCATCCCCGCTGGATCATGCAATACCGTCGGAAGGAGAAAGAAGCGTACATCGAGCAGTACCGGAAAGCCTTGCTGGCGTTTTGAGGATGGTTTATGGGGTGTGGCGGATAATGCCAGATGCAAGACGGAAGACGCAAGATAGAAGACGCAAGACGGAAGCCTTAACATAGCGTTTCTCAGGACAGGATGTCCTGGTTAAACAAACCAATGATTGATATCCTGGAAATCGACCGCTAACGCTTC
>CAZTXO010000018.1:35776-41283 GCA_964617515.1 uncultured Saprospiraceae bacterium
GTCCTGGTTAAACAAACCAATGATTGATATCCTGGAAATCGACCGCTAACGCTTCCAGGCCAGGTTGCCGATGGTTGTCGGTTGGTCCTGAAAACGGTTGGCGGATGGCTTCGATGGCCCGCTTCAGCAGGAATCCTTCTTCGCGGGAACGGTGATCCATCGTGCTGCGGAATTGAATACTGTATAAGTTCATTTCCCCGCTTTTTCCTCTTATCGGGAAGCTTCCTTCCCAGGCGCAATCGAACCGGTCGCGGACTTTTTCCATAAAGGAGGCGGAAATCAACAAGTCACGACCGATCTCGGCGCATTTTCCCTGGATCCTGGAAGCGGTATTGATCGCATCCCCGTGAAACGCAATCTCCTTTCGCATCATACCGACCTGGGCTTTGATCACGCGTCCGTGATGGATCCCGGCTTTGAAACCGGGGACAACACCGAACCGCTCCCGGTAAAAGGAAGACCGGTCGGATAGCCGCTCCCTGAACCGGAAAAAAAATGCCACCGCCTTTTCATAATGGACCTCCGATTCTTTCCAGGTCATGACCGCTTCATCGCCGACATATTGATAGATCTCGGCCCCTGTGTCCCGGGCCGCTTCCGCCATATCCTGAAAGCAGGACTGAAGCATCTGGCTATACGTGGTGGTCTCCAGCCGTTCGGCAAGCGCTGTGGAGGATTTCATATCGAGAAAAAGAAAGATGCGGTCTTCCTCGACGCCCATCGGATGTGAAATCAGGTCCAGGATATCCTGGGTTTTCATCCAGGCAATGGTTAGCTTAAAAAACTGGACCATGATCGTATTGATCAGAAAATACACCGTGATAATAAAGAACTGGGTCAGGTAGAGGTTGGAGGTATGCAGGTTCACTTCCTTTCCCAGGTACCATTGCATGAGGTTTGGGACCAGGATCAGGGACAGGGTCACCCCGGCAAACAGGTTGAGCAGGGTTTTGAGGGCGACGCGTTGCGAAAAGCGCAGGGACCGGAACCGCTGATCAATTCCGATATCGATCATCCCGAAAAGAATTCCATCCAGGAATCCTGTGAGGGCGATGATGCCGAAGAGCGGCCAGAGAGGGAATTGAAAACGATGCACGAGCGTGTTTTCAATTCCCCACAACTTGATCGCCAGGAAGAGTTGCTTGGCCAGGCACCAGATAACGGCATTCGTGGCCAGCCATCTTCCATGTTGTCTCAAAAAGCTTTTCATGTGCTTTACCGGATGAAGGGTCAGGTGATTTATTGGATCCCCAGGGGCAGTTGAACGGCAGGCAATGGCGTGCGGGCAGACCGGCTCCACTTTGCTTTCAGGCTATCCGCCAGGTAGAAGACCATCGGTACCACGAACACCGTGAGTACGAGGGAGGAAATCAGTCCGCCGATCATGACAATGGCCAGGCCGTTTTTCCACTCCGAACCGGCACCGTCTGCCAGCGCGATCGGCAACATCCCGATCACCATGGCAATCGTAGTCATCAGGATGGGTCGCAGCCGCGAATGTCCCGCTTCGAGCAACGCGTCCACCGTGCTGAGCCCGTCCAGTTTTCGCTGGTTGGCAAAGTCCACGATCAGGATACCGTTTTTCATCACGAGTCCAAACAGCATGATCATCCCCATCATCGTAAAGATGCTCATGGTACTCATCGCGAGGTTGAGCGCCAATAAGGCTCCGATCAGCGCGACAGGCACGGAAAACAGGACGACAAAGGGATAGAGGAAACTGTCATAGAGCAGCACCATCACCAGATACACGAGGAGGATAGCAGCGAGCATAGCTTGTCCAAGCGCACTGAAGGAATCCGCCTGCCGGTCGATGTCCCCGGTCCAGCGCATCTCTACCCCTTGTGGCAACGGGTTCCTGGCGATAGCGGCATTGATCTGTTGCGCAAGCGTACCGGACGTAATGCCCAACACATTGCTCTTGATCGTGACGGAAGTCCGGCGATCTTTCCGCTCCAGCATGGAAGGTCCGCTGCCATGACCTAGCGAGGCAAACTGAATCAATTGTACGTGTTCGCCCAGGCCATTCATGAAATTGATGCGGCCGACATCGGAGGGGTCATTACGGTCAAATTCATCCAGGCGCACCTGGATATCGTACTCATTATTCCCCTGGCGGAATTTCGCATCCGTGTTGCCGGCAAATGCCGTCTGCAGGGTGGAACCCACCTGCCCGACACTGATCCCCAATTGCGCCATTTTTTCGCGATCGAGCTCGACGGTCAGTTCAGGACTCCCTTCCTCGACGCTGACCGACACATCATTCGCCCCGGGAATATTCCTGATCATCGTCGACAGTTGTTTGGCTGCGCGCGCAAGCGCTTCCGTGTTTTCACTGTTCAGCACGATCTGAATCGGTTCCTCGGACTTGGTGATCCCGATCACGACCGAATTGACCTTCAGTCCCGGAAATTTTTGTTCGATTTCCTTCCGGACCTGCAACATGAATTCTTCGGTTGACTGTTTACGTGCCTTTCTGTCTACCAGGCCTACGGTGAGTTCCGTTTTATTCTCACTGCCGATGGTGGCGACAACGCCGGAGGTACTGGCCCCGCCGACATTGGCGAAAACACTGGCCACTTCCGGTTTTTCCAAAAGCAGGTTTTCAATGGCCAGCGACTGCAGGTTATTATGCGTGAGATTGGTGCTCTTATCAAATTCGAGTTTGAGCAGCATCTTGCCCCGGTCACCGGCCGCGACCATTTCCTGGCCGAGAATTCCCATGCGCATCATCACGCCTGTGCCGGCAAACAGCGCGAGGACCACGATGCCCGACACCAGTTTGTGATGCAGCACCCATGTGAGTTGCCGGGAATACCATCCTGTCAGCCTGGTCAGCTGCCTTTCAAATCCAAGCAGGAAGCGATGGAAGATATTCTTTGCCTGAAGGTGGGTAACCTGTCCGAAGCGTGAAGCAAGCCATGGGGTAATCGTATAACAAACGAAGAGACTCATCAGCGTGGACACCACAATGGTCATCGCATATTGCCGTAATACATCCCCGATGATGGTATCAATCAACCCGATCGGGATGAAGACCACGACATCCACCAGGGTGATGGCCATGGCGGAAAAACCGATCTCTTTACGGCCGTCAAGGGTAGCCTGCACTTTATTTTTACCCATGTGCATGTGCCGATGGATATTTTCAAGGATGACGATGGAGTCATCGACCAGGATCCCGATCACCAGGGACATCGCCAACAGCGTCATCAGGTTGAGGGAATATCCAAAGAGGTACATGGCAATGAAGGTGGACAGCAGCGAAGCGGGGATGGCGACCAGCACGATCATGGCGTCCCGGATACTATGCAGGAATAACAACATCACGGCTGCTACCAGGAGGATCGCAATCATCAGGTCATGCGTGACAGCGTCTGCAGCTTCCAGGGTGAAGTCAGAGGTATCATCGGCGATGATGATCCTGAGTCCTTTGTCCGCATATTTCTGCTCGATGTGGGCAATCTTCCCGCGCAGTTCTTTACTGATCTGGACAGCATTGGCATCCTGTTGTTTCTTGATACTGATCCCGATGCCTTCCTGTCCATTGTAGCGGTTGATGGATTCCTGTTCCCGCGTGCCGTCCACGACATCCGCGATATCCACGACCCGCACGGGGCTTCCTGCATACTGGGTAATGATCAGGTTTTGAATGTCCTCGATGGAGGTAAACTTGCCCGCCATGCGCACGACGATCTGGTCCTGCCTGTCCTTGACCTTGCCGGTCGGGAAATCCAGGTTGGCCTGATCGATCGCCTGGGTAACCTGGGCCAGGGTCAGCCGGTAGAAATTGAGTTTGTCCAGGTTGACATTGACCTTGATTTCCCGTTTTTGCCCCCCGAGCATCCGGGTCTCCCCTATCCCGGAGATTTGCTGGATCTGCGGGAGGATTTCGTTTTCCACGATATCGTATGCTTCCTCCGCACTGACGTTTGTCACGATGGTCAAGTCCAGGATGGGTTGATCGCTTGGGGAAACTTTAGAGATGGAGGAAGATTCGGCATCTTCCGGAAGGTCGCTTTTGATATTGTTGATTTTTCGTTGCGCTTCTTCCAGCTTCAGGTCGAGATCGGTTCCGGTTTCAAACTCTGCCATAATGACCGATACGCCTTCATACGATTGGGACAATACGCTGCTGATCTGGTCAAGACCGGAAACGACGTCTTCCACCTTACGGGTGACCGACTGTTCCACTTCAGCAGGAGCGGCGCCCGGATAGGGCGTGGTGATCACCAGGGTTGGCACTTCCATCGGGGGAAGCAGTTCATAGCGCAATTTTGTGTAGCAGAGCAGACCTCCCAACATGAGTATCGAAAAGATCACGATGATCACCGAAGGCCGTTTGATGGCTATTTGTGTTAAGTTCATTTGTATTTCGTTTTATCCGTGATGGAATGGTTTAGGGCGGGTCAATCGGCGATTTGCACCTGGGAGCCCTGTGTGAGATTGATATGGCCGCTCGTGATCACCAGGTCCCCCGCGGCAAGCCCTTCGAGAACTTCGACCCGTTCATCATTGGCCGCGCCGGTAAGGATATCCCGGAGGTTAGCTGTCCCGTTTTCGATGACATAGACCTGCGGGGATTTGGCTGAACCAATGAGTGCGGTGCGCGGGATGCTCAGGGTCATTGCGCTGAGATCCTGCCCGATCCTGGCTGTCCCATACATGCCCGCCTTTAAATCAAGTGCGGGTGTGTTTCTGATCAGGATCCGGACCGTGTAATTATGGGCTTCGTCAGACCGGATGGCTACATAATCCACTTTCCCCTGCAGCGTAACACCCGGATGAAGCTGGGTTTCCAGGGGAATGGTTTTACCCACCTCAAAGGCCTGTATTTCCTTTTCCGGGACAGCGATGACCAGTTTGAGTTGGGCCATATCAGTGATCCTGGCAATTGGCATGCTGCCCACCACGGAACCGATTTCAACATCCCGAAGGGTGATGGTCCCGCTGAAGGGCGCCACAATCCGGCTCAGGGCAATTTGCTTGTTGATCTGGCGGAGCTCGGAGTCGGCATTCTTCATGGACAGGTTGTACTGATCAACCTGGAGCCCGCTGACACCGCCGGATTGAGCCGCATTCTGGTAGCGGTCATAGTTGCGTGATGCTGTTTGGAAATTAGCCGTGGCGGCAATTTTCCGGGCTTGCAGGAGGTCATCATCGATTTGCACGAGGAGCTTACCTGCAGGCACATGGTCTCCTTCTTCAAAATAGATCCCCCTGACTTCGCCCTGAACCTGGGGTATGATCATGGCTTCCCGGTTTGGTTCGAAGGTCCCGGTGTACGTGAGTGTTTTCTTCAACGGCCGCATGGAAACGGTATCGGCCTGCACCAGGATCCTGTGGTTCGCCTCCGGCCGGTAGATCCTGGCTTCAACCGTTTGCTTGTTGCTCAGAAGTTTGACAGCCGTTGCGCCGAGCAACACGAGGACAATAGCTGTAATGATGAGTTTGGATTTCATGATGATTTTAGTTAAAAGTGAATTGTGTGAATTGTGTGAATTGTG
>CAZTXO010000018.1:41383-44191 GCA_964617515.1 uncultured Saprospiraceae bacterium
ATTAGAGAACGCCATAGGCTTTCTTTAAGGAGAGTTCGGCGAGCCTCAGGTTGAGCAATGCGTTGCTGTAATTCGTCCGGGCATCCGTGAGGTCATTCTGCGCGTTGAGCAGATCGGTGATCGTCGATATCCCGTTGACATAATCCCCCTGGGCGCTATCGAAAAGTTTTTGGGCCAGATCGAGGCTGTTTTTGGTGTTGATGACTTGTGTCTTGTGTGTGGCGTAGGTCTCCCGCGCATCATGCGCCTCCTCTTCGGCATGCAATTGAAGCATCGAGAGGGAATTGACGTTGCGCTGGATCGACAACTTCTGTTGCCCGACCTGGAATCGTTTTTGGAACCCGGCAAAAACCGGGATACGGACGTTGACCGCGACATAGGTATTATTGATCCAGTCATCGTTGATTTGCCTGTACGGAGCGAATGCATCGTAGTAGCTGGCCATGCCGCTGTAAAAGCTGCCCGTTACCGTGGGTGCATACCTCGCCCGGATGAGTTTGAGGTCCGCCTGTGCCATTTCAATCTGGGCCTGTTGCAGGCGGATGTCCGGGCGACGGAATAGATCCAGCCCAATGGCCCCTTCGAATGCTTTGTCATATTCGAAAGGCACCACGGCCAGGGAATCCGATTGATCCAGGTTCATCAGGTATTTGAGCCTGGCTACCTGCTGCGTCAGGTACAATTGCTGATTCTCATACGCATTGCGAAGGTTTTGCAGGTTGATCAGCAATCGATGGTGGACATTCGAAGCAATGAGGTCGTTCGATTTGAGCACTTCATTGATCTCGACCGTTTTTTCCAGGTTACGGATATTGTCTGCGATCCGGGCAAGATTGTCTTGCGTGACCTGGATGGTGTAGTACGTGGCCATGACATTGTAGGTAAGGCTCTCCCGCGATACCGTCGATTGTATCACCGTCGCGTTATAGGATGCCCTGGCCGATGCTGCTTTCGCTCTCGCTTCGGGATTGATCACGGACTGGCTGATCTGAATGCCCGAACTGATGTTCTGTTCCAGGTTGAAACGCATCAGGGCATATTCGCCTTCAGGTCCGCCGAAATTGGAGGCAGGGGCATATTGCTCCGGGACATTGAAGTAGTACTGGTACTGGTTGTTGATTTCAATCCTGGGGAGCATGGCGCTTTTCATTTCCCCGATACGGATATAAGCGGCCTGGGCGCTGAGTTGGTCATTGACCATTTGCTTATTGTTTTGGAGAGCAATGGTGACTGCTTCATCCAGCGTGTAGACCTGTGCCGAAAGGTGGGACGCGATCAGGCCCAGGAAGGTTATCAACAGGCATTGGGGGAATCCCCAACGCCTGCTGACGGTCAAAAAGTGGTGTGGTTTGAATGACATACGTAAAATGATTTTGGTTAGAAATACTTGGTTGACGGGGCAAAGGTGGAGTGCCCGCCGGGCGCGGGTGTTCCATCCGGCTGATCCGAACGTGATCGGGGAGATCGGGACGTTCGGATTGGCCAATCCGGACGTTCGGATTAACTAAGTGGTTGAAAATGACCACGTTGCCGGGCATGCGGCAACAACAGCCATGGAAGATCGGCGATGGAAAAAAGCTTAACCGGTGCAGGAGTCAGCTCCCGCAACCTTATCAACTATTCTGGCGGAAATCTGAAGGCGAGTATCCGGTAAACTTTTTAAAAACGGTATTGAAGGTGGTTTTGGAATTGAAGCCTGCTTCAAAACCAACGGAAAGGATTTTATAATGCCGGTTGTTGGGGTCGGTCAGCAATTTTTTAGCCGCCTCTACCCGGTACCCGTTGACGAGGTCATAAAAATTTTTACGCAATCCTTCGTTGATGGCCTGGGACACGATATAGGCCGGGGCATTCAGTTTATCGGCCAGGTCTTGCAGGGACAGTTCCGACTCCTGGTAGAGTTTGTCCTCCTCCATGAGCCGGAGGATGCCGGACAAGATTTCACTTGCTTTCCCTGGGGGCAGTTGTGGTTTTGGCGGCATAGCCTGTTCGGGTGCAAGTTGTTCACTTACCTCTCCGGCGACCTGAAGTTCCTCCTGGATTTTCTTTTTTCCGGTCTCGGGATGAAGTTGCCAAAGGGTGGGCTGCGTCATGCCTTTGAAGGTGACCGCGTAGATATAAGGGGTCACGCAGGCGATATTGACCAGGATGAGCATGGTGAAATGCTCCGGGAAGCGGATGATAAAGAAATACATGACCAATCCGAGGAGAAAGAGCAGGAAGTACCCGTTGATCAGGTATCGTACCCAGGCCAGGTCAATGCGGCTGATATCGGAATACATCTGCTGGATGGACCGCTGGTAGGTAAGCAGGGCCCGCCGGGCAAGGAAATAATAAAAACCCATTTGCAGGATTCGCACGGTGGCCCGGACCAGGGATAGCGGAGAAACCAGGATTTCAGGCGGCACTTCATGCGTCCGGGGATAGGTGACAACATGTTGGAAGTACATCTGTATACCAAGGCCAAGCATCAGGACATACAAGACAAAGTGCGGCCAGGCTTTCCTGAAGGTGATGGTTTCTTTATAGCTGCAGACAAAGAGATACAGCATGGGCCCGATCAGCAAGGTGACGGGCTCGACGATGCTGACCAACTGCCAGGAAAAGAAATGCTGCACCACGGGGATAAACATGGGCAATGAAATGAACAGGATATACACCGACAACCAGGTGTTGACGGATTTTTCGCTTTTCGGATGGAAATAGAGGATGGCGGCCAGCGTAAAAGCTTGCACGATACCGAAACCGGCAATGAAAAGCAGTGTGGTGACGGAAATCATAAATGTTCAGGTGCCAGAGGTCAGATGC
>CAZTXO010000018.1:44291-47113 GCA_964617515.1 uncultured Saprospiraceae bacterium
GAAAAGCAGTGTGGTGACGGAAATCATAAATGTTCAGGTGCCAGAGGTCAGATGCCAGATGCCAGACGCCAGATGCCAGATGCCAGATGCCATACATGAGGCAGGTGAAGTCAAAATATACCTGATCAATTCCAAAGAAGCTGGTACAGGCTATCCGATATCTAGCGACCAACAATCACTTTTGAAGTCCAGAGACCTTCCCCGGTCGATACTTTGATGATATACCACCCGGGCAACAGGTCTGAGACATCCATTTGCTCTTGCTTCGCATGCACGATTTGATTTTTCATCAGCCTGCCATCCATACCATAGAGATCGATCCGGTCCATTTCTATTTCACTGTTGAGGTAGAGTTGATCCGATACCGGGTTCGGATTCATCAGGATGCTGCCCTGATCAAGAAACGCCAGTCCTTCACCAAAAAACAGGAAAAAAGCCTGGATCTGGTACCCGTCGGTATACGGGAAGGAAGGATCAAATTGCGAACCGACACCGATCACAGCTTCCATCATCGTCAGCGAAATGGAATCATAACCGAGATCCGCATCGACACGAATTAACACTTTATTACCGGACTGATGTGTTGTAAACATATTATATCCACTGCTGCCGGTTGCCACTATACTGTCGATGGTAAACGGATAACAAGTCACCAAACTTCCTTCGAGCGACTCATCCACCTGGGCGACATCCAGCGGATTCAATAAGGGTTGGTTGGTAGCCAGGACATCAATGGCATCCGGAATGATCTCCAGCAGGCCGTTGAACTGGTCAATGACGCCTGACACCATGACTTTATCCCCTTCCGTCACGGTATAGCTGCCGGGCGTGGGTGAAAACACATTGATCCCGACGTTATTTTCATCGATGACATAAAAGGAATATCCACTTGGAAGAAAATTAATGCCATGCACGACGCCCGTGACGCGTGTCGGCACACCATCAAAAATGTGGGAGCCATTGGCATCGGCCAGGCGAAGGTGTGAAAGTGGAAAATCCGTATAGGTCAGCGGATTATAGACGCTTAAGGTGCCGGTCATGCCCTGCCCCACATGCACATCGCATTGGTAATGGTACAATCCGGCCGTATTGGGCGTATAGTCAAATTGCCAGGGACCGATCATCGGATCGCCGCTATAGATGTCTTCCGGGTTGCCAAGGTAAATCGCCTGCGTACCGTTGACATTGTGCGGAATCGCTTCATTGTTGACCCACCGGACAAGGTCACCGATTTTGACCACTGCATGCTGAGGGGTAAAATCAAGATGGGCCGCTTCGATCGTCACAGCCGGACCACCGCCACCACCGCCGGAATTCTCCGCCCCGGGCGTCCCGCTGACTTCAAACCCGTTGAGGATCACGCCCGTTCCGGCGCCACTGACCTGCCAGTTGGCACCATCACTGTTGTCAAGACCGGGATCGCGGAGCTCGAGGGAAGGCCCTGAACCATCCGCCTCCACGGGCCATGGATCGGCATCATCATACTGGACGCTGTCGATGACATTGGCGGCAGCATCGACCAGGATGATTTTCTCACCACTATTATTCAGCGCGTTACCGGACCATTGGTGGACGGTAATGCCAAAGACCGTCTGCATGGCGGAGGCTTTGATGGCTGTCACAAAATAACCGCCGGGAGGCAGGTCGACATTGGGCAGCGTATCCTCCACGCCGGAAGTAAAATACCAGCCAGCCAGGTTGACCGTGCTGCCCCCGGCATTGAAGAGTTCGATGTATTCCAGCGAATCCGTCCCGGATTCAGGCGGATTATAACTGATCTCATTGATGATCACCTGGGCCTCAAGGCCGCGCAGGCATAAACAGGTCAGGACCAAAACGGTCCAACGTAAACGTAAAGCCATCCTCGGAAAATTTGAACGCATATTAATCAGGTCAACGACCAAATATAACTTAAAATCAGGCGATGCTTTTGCGAAAAAACCGGCAGCCATCAGGCGACCGGCAGGAAATTTTCAGCGATCATGCAGCGGACACTTCCGCCACCGATGGTCTCGATCGTCGTGACATCACTGTGCAGCAATCTTGCGTACCGGCCGATCCGCTCCCGCTGGACGGGGGTAAGACTGTCATAAGCTGACCTGGACATGACCATCAGTTGCTCACCCCTTTGATTCTTTAACGCGAGCATGTTGCCGGCGAAGCTGCCCACCTGGTCTGCTGTCAGCTCCACCACCTCATGGCCGGTGGTCAGCAACTGATCCCGTAAGGCTTGTTGCCTGGAAGGTTCGACGACCTCCAGGGCCACGACCGCAATCCCCTCCCCGATCGCCATCATCACGTTGGTATGGTAGATATCCTGCCCCGCGTACCGGGCATGAAACGTAAAGGGCCTGTATTGCATACGGGCACACCACTTTTCCAGCAAAGCCGGATCCGTACGCTGACTGATGCAGGCGTAAGCGATCCGGTTTGCCCGGTCCAGCACCATGCTGCCGGTGCCTTCCAGGAACACGTTTTCCTGTTCATGCCTTTCCAGTTCGATTTTCTCCAGAATGGAAAACCGGTCGGCAAGATTTTCAATTACATCTTCCCTCCTTTCCTGCCGGCGCAGCGGGGCATACATCGGGTACGTCACCACCGTGCCATCTGCGTGAAAAGAGATCCAATTGTTGGGAAAGACCGCATCCGGTTTGACAGGCGCGACTGTATCCTCGATCACTGTCACTTCGATCCCTTCCTCCCGGAGTTTCCGGACCAGGTCATCAAATTCGGATCTCGCTTTTGATTTGATTTCGGCTTCCCCGTTGGACGGGACATGCTGGAAGGTGTTGTTTTCCGCGGTCTGGCTGTTATAGCCAAAA
>CAZTXO010000018.1:47213-63089 GCA_964617515.1 uncultured Saprospiraceae bacterium
GGACGGGACATGCTGGAAGGTGTTGTTTTCCGCGGTCTGGCTGTTATAGCCAAAAGCGGCAGGCCGGATCATGATGACATGCGAGGTAGTCTGGGCGTCCATAGAAAGCGATGATTACCGTTGGACAAAGGTAGTTTTTCGCCGATGAAACAGGGATGTCTGTATATCGCGGAGAGGGATACCGGAAAGTCGCTGTATGTTTAGCGTCCTGGCTGTATCCACAGGGGTCAGCCAGGCCCTTTGCCTTCCAAATCCTTTATTTTCCAAACATGAAACCACTTACCTTACCTGCATGTTTTACGTGCCTTGTGCTGCTGACGTTGCTTAACAGTTGCCGGCAGGAACAGGCCAAACAGGAAAACAATTCCAGCCCGCTTTTAGCCATGACTGAAAAGAATATTGCCGCCCCCGCCGCGATGATGAAACCAAAAGAACTCACCCTCCATGGTGACACCCGCCAGGATCCGTATTACTGGCTCAATGAACGGGAAAACCCGGAGGTAATTGACTACCTGACCCAGGAAAATCAATACCTGGATACCATGCTGGCTCATACCAAACCTTTCCAGGAAAAACTTTACAACGAACTGATCGGCCGGATCAAACAAACCGATATGTCCGTGCCCTACCGGGACAACGGGTATTATTATATCACCCGCTACGAAGAAGGCCAGGAGTACCCGATCCACAGCAGGAAGAAAGGAACGCTTGAGGCTCCGGAAGAGGTCATGCTGGATGTCAACCAATTGGCCAGAGGATTTGACTACTACGCAGTCGGTGGACGAAGTGTCAGCCCGGACAACCGTCTCCTGGCCTATGGGGAAGACACCCTCAGCCGCAGGATTTATACACTTCGCTTTAAAGACCTGGCTACCGGCGAGCTGTTGCCTGACATGATCCCTAACACGGACGGTAGCGCTACCTGGGCGAATGACAATAAGACTGTTTTTTACAGCACCAAGGATGCAACCCTGCGTGAAAACAAAATCTGGAAGCATGTCATCGGCACGCCGTCCAGTCGTGATCAGCTCGTCTATGAGGAAAAGGATGAGACCTTTGGCACGGGTGTCTATAAAACGAAATCCCGTCAATATCTCATCATCGGATCGTGGTCCACGCTCAGCCAGGAGTACCGGTACCTCGATGCCTCCACCCCCGACGGGACCTGGAAGATATTCCAGCCACGCCGGCGTGATCTCGAATATAGTATCGATCACTACCAGGACATCTGGTATGTCCGGACCAATAAAGACGCGAAAAACTTCAGGCTGATGAAAACGCCGGAGACAAAGACGACTGAAGAAAACTGGACAGAAGTCATCCCGCACCGGGAGGACGTGTTACTGGAAGGCATGGATATCTTCCGGGATTATCTCGTGCTGTCAGAGCGCAAGGCCGGAATCACTCAACTGCGGATCCTGCCTTTCTCCGGCCCGGAACACTATATCGATTTCGGTGAAAAAGCTTATGTGGCAGGCACCTCCATCAACCTGGAGTTTGATACCGATATCCTGCGCCTGCAATACCAATCCCTGACCACACCCAACACCACGTACGATTACAACATGAAGTCGCGGGAAAAAGTCCTGCTAAAGCAACAGGAAGTCCTGGGTGGTTTCAATCCGGCTGATTACAGAAGTGAGCGGATCATGGCCAAAGTCCGCGACGGAGTCGAGGTACCGGTTTCGATTGTCTATCACAAGGACACCCGGATCGATGGCACCAGCCCCTGTCTCCTGTATGGATATGGTTCATATGGCTACAGCATGGAGCCTTCCTTCAGTGCTTCGCGGCTGAGCCTGCTCAACCGGGGATTTGTCTTTGCGATCGCCCACATCCGGGGCGGCCAGGAGATGGGACGGGCCTGGTATGAAGAGGGCAAATTGCTGAAAAAGAAAAACACCTTCAACGATTTCATTGACTGCGGCCAATACCTGATCGATCACCAATATGCCCATCCCAAACACTTGTATGCCATGGGCGGGTCTGCCGGCGGACTCCTGATGGGCGCTGTCGTCAATATGGCGCCGGAACTGTGGGCGGGTGTCATCGCGGCCGTTCCTTTTGTGGATGTGGTGACCACGATGCTCGATGAAAGCATTCCCCTGACGACCGGAGAGTTTGATGAATGGGGCAATCCGAAAAACAAGGAGTACTACGATTATATCAAGAGCTATTCCCCTTATGATAATGTGGAGGCAAAAGCCTACCCGCCGATGCTGGTCACAACAGGTCTGCATGATTCCCAGGTACAATACTGGGAACCTGCCAAATGGGTGGCGAGACTCCGTGCGGTTAAAACCGATCATCATCCCTTACTACTCCATACCAACATGGAGGCAGGACATGGCGGAGCATCCGGACGATTCAGACAGTTTAAAGAGATCGCCATGGAATACACCTTCCTCCTGGACCTGGCCGGCAAGCTGGACAGTACCATCAAAGGATGATCGGACCATAGCGGCACCTGTTTCATTTCCCCGCGGGTATCAATTTGATGTGCATCAGGGAAAAACTGGAATCACAGAAACTATTTGTCCCGGTACAGGAGAATTTCATCCGGGTTTCACCGCATCTGTACAATGACCAGGCGGAATTGGATCTGCTGGCTGCTATTCTGACCGGGCAGGTTTGATGGCATGGTAAAAGCGCAGCAGTTTTTCCGCTTCCTTTTCCCAGGTAAATTCCAGTGCTGCTTGCCTGCACCCTTTTCCCAGTGCTTCCAGCAGACCTGTATCCTTCTCTATCGATTTGACCGCATCGATGACCGCATCGACGGAAAGTTTTGGCAACAGTATTGAACAAGAATATCTCAACTGGACTGCTCTGTATTCCGGGTAATCCATCTGGATAGCGGGAAGGCCGGCATGAATCGCATCAAAAAATTTATTGGGCAGGGAATAATAATCATTGAGACTGGAGGCGTCCCGCAGATTGACAGCCAGTTTCGCCTTGGCCATCAGTGCCGTCAGGTTTTCCGGTTTCACCCAGCCTAAAAAGGTAACCCGGTCCTGCACACCAAGTGCCTTCACCCTGGCTTTGAGTGATGACGTGATGTCCCCCTCGCCGGCCAGCCAAAGCTTCCAGCCCGGCAGCGATACCATCGCTTCCACCAGCACTTCCAGGCCGCGTCCCACATTGATCGCCCCCTGGTATACTATTATATTTTCCCTTCGGAGAAGATCGATTCCGGAATCACCGTTTTTATCCGTCGGCGCGATGTTCCGGATGACTTCAAAGGGAACCTTGTATTTGTCTTTCATGAGGGAGGCCAAATGCTCCCCTACGGTGTATCTCGCCCGAAAGCGCGGTACGGTTTGATAACCGATCCATTCCCAGATCCGCTTGACGCGTGGTCTGTGGGCAATCTCCGGGGCTTCCGTAAAATATTCATGGGCATCCAGGACAGCCGGTTTTCTTTTTAACCTGCCCGCGACTGAGACCGGGAGAGCGGTATCGAGGTCACAGGCACAGACCACATCAAATGCATGAAACAACAGGTAACCCAGGAGACGGAGATTGTATTCGGCGTAAAACAGGAATCCTCTGTGGAACCAACAGCGAATACGTTTCCCGGCAAACGCGTGAGGATCAAATGGCGCAGAACCGGGCAACATCCTTCCGACGAGGGTGACCCGATATCCGCCGGCCACCAGGGCCCTGCAGATCCGGTCCATGCGCCGGTCATACGTTAAGTCATTGGTCACTGTGCAGAGGATGTGCGTTTGCCGCATGGATCAGGATGGATTGGGATAGATTTTATCCTCGATGATACGAATCTTATGTTCATCCGCAAGCCGGGTCAACTGGCGCCTGACATCTGCCTGCTGATGCGTGTCATACGCCGCCAGGAAATCCTTTACGGTAATGCCATCACTGCCCAGGATCGCCTGGTAGATCGTCTTGCCGGCAGGCTTCTTCCGTCCCGCTCGTGCAAGGCACCGGTCACAATGTCCGCAGGATGAGGTGACCACTTCGCCAAAATACTCCCGTATATAGGTTTCCCGGCAGATCACCTCCTCTGCCAGGTACCCGATCATCGTATTCATCCTGGCCAGGGCTCTTTCCTTTCTGAACGCATAGGCCTTACGGTCGACGGCAAATTGCTTTTCGGGCACCCTGGCCCGCAACAAGGTCACCTGGCTTTTGGTCTCCGGTTTGCGGTATACGACGAGGCCCTGTGCCTGCAGGCGGTTAAGGTATTTCACGACCTGGGCTTCGCTCCACTGCAAGAATTTCGCGATCCGGCTTTCCTGTATTGAAACCGGTGCTGTCCACAATCCTTCGTATCCACGCAGTAATGCCTTGGTCAACAGGTCTGTCATCGGATCGGCAACCTGGTAGCTGTAAAGCGTTTCCGTACGCACGATGATCTGCAGCGTACTTCCCCGCATGGCGGAATCATCCATCATGATCCATCCGTCCCTGGACAGGATGTCAAGGCATTGATACGCTTCCGAGGTCCGGAGACCAAATCGCGAGACAAAGGCTTCGAGATCAAAATCAAAAGTTTCGCCGCCCCCTGCACCGACCGCGATGTCCAGGTACAGGTGCAGGGATTTATACACGCGTTTGATTTCTTCCAGATCGGGAAAACCCGCTTCAACCCGTGTCTTCAGTTGCTGCACGCCGGAAGGCTTCACTACCACGATGCAAAAGGCTTCATTTCCATCCCGCCCTGCACGTCCTGCTTCCTGGTAATAGTCTTCCAGTCCGGGAGGGAGGTCATAGTGCACCACCAGGCGCACATCAGGTTTATCGACACCCATGCCAAATGCATTGGTCGCCACGATCACCCCCTTGTGGCTGCGCACCCAATCTTCCTGCACCTGGTCCCGGGTTTTGAGCTCCATACCGCCGTGATAAGCTTTCGCTTCCAATCCTTGCTGTCCGAACCAATTGGCCAGTTCAACCGCTTTGCGGCGGTGGCGGACATACACGATGCAGGATCCTTTGCTTTTTTTCAACAGGCGGGTGATGTAGGGAACATGATCCTGCCGGTGGATCACATGATACCGGAGATTATCGCGGGCGAAAGAGTCCCGGATCTCGGTGGCCTGTTTCATACCAAGCTTTTCCAGGATCTCCTCCCTGACTTCCGGTGTCGCGGAGGCTGTCAGTGCCAGGAGGGGAATGGACGGCAACGATTTGCGCACCTCACCGATTTCGAGATAGGCCGGCCTGAAATCATGTCCCCATTGGGAGATGCAGTGTGCCTCATCCACGGCGATGAGGCTGACCGGGAGATACGCCAACCGGGTACGAAACAAATCGCTTTTCAACCGCTCCGGGGACAGATATAATAATTTGGTTTTGCCAAAGCGGGCGTTCTCCAGCAGCCGGTCGATCTCCTTTGGCCGGAGCCCGGCATAGATCGCTTCCGCCTCGATCCCTTTTGCTTTCAGTCCGGCCACCTGGTCCTTCATCAGGGCGATCAGCGGAGAGATCACCAGTGTCAACCCGTCCCGCATTAAAGCCGGCACCTGGTAGCATAGGGATTTGCCTCCGCCTGTAGGCAATAAGGCAAGGACATCCTGACCCCGGAGCACCGATTCGATCACTTTGCCCTGTTGCGGGCGGAAAGAATCATAGCCCCAGACTGCTTTAAGAACCCGAAGCGCTTCCTGCATGGAGATGTGAAAATAGGGGAATCAAAACGTCGGGCAATGAATCCGCTTATGGTTCCTGTGCCGGATCCGGAATTGCTTTTTGGTGATGTCAAAGGTCTTGTATAAACGGACGGTAATCACACCAAAGTAATCTTTGGATTTGGCATTCGCCCGGATGGAACCAGTGGGAACCACCACGGGTTCAGTCCCCAATAATTCTCCCTGCCGGTTGGCCAGCGCGGCGGTCAGCGGGCCGGCTTTGGCGAGCAATTCGGGATAGGAGATATAAATCGTGCTTGCATCATCCAGGTAGTCGGTGAAGGTGAGGGACATCATGGCTTCCAACGCCATGATGAGATTGGGGGCGGGTTTAATCTTGAGTCCTCCGCCAAACTGGAGCGATGGCTGCAGGAGGCTGTAAGGTTTTTGATTGGGGTAGTCCCGGAGATATTGGCCCTCGGTACCCAAAGGCCTGAGGGAAATGGTTTTCCCCTGGTAGACCGTTTTGGGATTGAAATAAAAGATACTGGCTCCTGCGGAGGCGTATGGTGAAAAATCATTTGTCTTTTCCTGGGAGAAACCGAACAAATGCCAATCCACACCAATGGCCAGCTGCACGATCGGGGAAAAAAAATCCAGGTTGCGCTCCCGCGTTATCTGTCGCGGATTCAGTGCATCCTCACCGGAAATACGGGTGTACAGCAGATCTCCCCGGAACGTAAAAGCATCGCTTTTTTCGATCCCGGCATGGATACCGATGACCGGGTGAACCAAGGCCCTTACCCCGCCCTCAACGCGAAAAGAAGAGAGGTCTCCCTGGTAATTGGAAATCCCTGTCAGGATGCCGATCTCGCCCTGCCCCGGCGAAGACCAAGGCAGCAAAAGCAGAAAGCCCGACACAAATGACAGCTTATTCCGTATCAATCCAATCAATGCTGGTCAAAAGAACAAAACCCCCGGCAGCGCGTGGAAAGTTCAAAGATATATAACGATTTCGATGCATGTGTCCCTGCCGGGCAGGAGAATCGCCAAAACAGGCATCTATCTGTCCTGCCGGGTTCTTTATCCAAAAAAACGACCTGGATTTGAACAATAACTTATCATTGCCATTCATTATGCTCGGAAGTTTCCATCTGATATGAAAAGCACCCTATCCCTTTATTTGTTCAGCCTGTTGCTGGGTTTATCCCTGACGGTTCCCTCCTATGGCCAGGAAGATTTTGAAAACTGGATGCACCAGGGACCGGATAAAAACTATCCCAACGGAATTCGCTCGGAAGACTGGTATGCCTCCGCCCCGGCGGGCAAGGCGAAAACAGTCATCGTGGCCGTGCTGGACAGCGGCGTGGACATCGACCACCCGGACCTCAAAGGACATATCTGGACCAACCCAAAGGAAATCCCCGGCAATGGTAAGGACGATGACGGTAACGGCTATATTGACGATGTCCATGGATGGAATTTTATCGGGGGCTCGGACGGAAAAAGCGTCCTCCACGAGTCCCTCGAGTTGACCCGGGAATACGCGCGCCTTAAGCCAACCTGGGAAGGGGTGGATCCTGCTTCGCTGAAGGGCAAAAAGAAGAAAGCATACGAGGCATTTGCGACCATGAAAGAAACGATCGAAACCAAGGTGGAGAATGCGCAGACACAGTTGTCCCAGATCCTGGATATGCAAGCGAAAATCAACAAGGCCCTGGAGGCCGCCAAAACAGAACTAAGCGGCGACACGCTCAACCTGGAGAAACTGGAGCAATCGCAAAATGAAGATGCCAAGATGGCGGCCCAGATCATCCGCAGCGTGGAAGAACAGGGTGTGCATGTACCCAGTATCGATTGGCTCACCCAACAGGCTGAACTGCAGTTCCAGGAAGAGATCAATGACAACCGCAAGATCATTGATTACAGTTACAATCCTTCATTCGACTCCCGTAAGATAGTGGGTGACCGGTATGAGGATTTTACCAACCGCCACTATGGCAACAATCTGGTGAAAGGAGATTTTTCCTTTCACGGCACACATGTTTCCGGCATCATCGGCGCGATCCGCGACAACCAACTGGGCATGAACGGGATCGCCGACCAGGTGGTCATCATGCCGGTCAAGGCTGTGCCGGACGGGGATGAACGGGATAAGGATATTGCCAACGGGATCCTGTACGCGGTCAACAATGGCGCACAGATCATCAACATGAGTTTCGGCAAGGGCTATTCGCCGCAGAAAAAATTGGTGGACGACGCCATGAAGTATGCGGCCAAACATGATGTCTTGCTCGTGCACGGCTGCGGTAATGAAGGAGTCAATGTGGATACCGAGGCCAATTTCCCGAATGACACATACCTCAGAAAACCGTTATTGGGTCGTAAACGCGCGCCCAATGTCATCACGGTTGGCGCCGTATCACCGGAAGGCGGCGAAAACAGCATCGCAGAATTTTCCAACTATGGCAAGAGAGAGGTGGATGTCTTTGCTCCCGGTGTTTACATCTATTCGACGACGCCGGACAGCATGTATGACTATGCCAGCGGCACCAGTATGGCCTCCCCGGTGGTCAGCGGCATCGCCGCGCTGATCCGTTCGCGGTATCCGGATCTCAGTGCGGTGCAGGTAAAAGAAATCCTGATGAAAAGCACCCGGCCTCTCCCTGACCAGGTAATGGAACCCGGCACCTTTGAGCTGGTCAAAAGCAGTGAGCTTTCCGTCACAGGAGGAACTGTTGATGTGGTCAACGCCATGAAACTGGCAGCGCAGACCAAGGGAAAAGCCAGGCTGAAAAAACGGGTGCAGGCAACGGAGTATGTTCCCGCCTCATCGAAAGCCTGACCCTGGCCCGGCTACAGCACTTTCACTTCGCGGATAAACGCTTCGCCCAGGTGCTCGTTCATTCGTTGACGGATATCCTCCCGCATGATGGTGAGTTCCTGTTTGAGCGGCGCTGATTCGATATAGAAAATGAGGACCTGGCCCTCCAGCTTAATCTTACGGGTATAGCCCCGGATGACGGGCCCCATCATTTCATCCCAGGCTTTTTCGATTCGCTTTTGGTAAAGTTTGTCTCTCAGTTGCGGGGATTGGACAAACACGCGGAGCCATTCTTTGAGAGGCCGGTTATTGTCACCGCGGGAAGTCATGCACCAAAGGTAAGGGATCCTGCCCACAGCATTCAGAAAAGGTCGATCGGTGTGACCTGGCTTCCGGGCAGAATTCCGGAAAGCCGGTCATGACTCGTATCCGAGATGAAAACCTGGCCAAAGGCATCACCGCACAGGATTTCCATCAGCCGCGCATGACGCCGTTCGTCCAGTTTGTCGAACACATCATCCAGCATGAGGACCGGATGAAACCCGAGTTGCTCCCGGAGCAAGGCATACTTCGTCAGGTGCAGGGAGAAAATCAGCGATTTGATTTGACCCTGGGAGCCGTATTCGCGGGCAGCCATTCCCTTGATCGTAAAGACAAAGTCATCCTTGTGGATGCCTCCCTGCGTGCGACCGGTGAGTTTGTCCGCTTCCCAGTTTTGATCCGCCAGCACTTCGTGCGGGTAGGCGTGGAGCATGGAATCGAACTCCATCCCGATCGCTTCCCTACCCTCGGACAGGCTTGAATAATGTTGCTGCAGCGCCTCGCTGAAAACGGAGGACAGCCATTTACGCTTTTCAAAAATATAGGCCGCGTGTCCGGCCATCTGTTCATCATAGGTCTGCACGACGCGCCGGAGGTCCTCAAAATGATTCTTCAACGCCGCATTGCGCATCTGGAGCAGGTGATTGTAATCGACCAGGGAACGAACATAGTACGGATCCACCTGGCACAACAGGTGATCGAAGTAACGGCGGCGGTATTGCCCTGAACCCGTGATCAGTTCCGTATCCCGCGGCGCGGAGAAAACGACCGGGATAAATCCCAGGTGATGACTGATGCGCTCTACCGGCAACTGGTCCACCAGTAAATCCTTAGAGGTGCCCGGTTTTACTTTGAAACAAACCGAATGTTGCTTTTCTCCTTTTTCTACCTGGCCTTCCAGCCTGAAAAAGGATTGGCCGTGCTCCACGATTCGCTGATCATAGGGGGTGAAATAGCTCCTGCCAACACACAAGTAATAGACCGCGTCCAGGAGATTGGTCTTACCGACCCCATTGAGCCCGGAAATCAGGTTGAAGCGGTTGCCGAAGTGAAATTCCGCCCCGGTATAGTTTTTGAAATGGGTCAGGGCGACCTGTCGAAAGGCCAGGGGCTTCATTCGCGGAGTTTAGCGGATACGCGTATCTTTGTCAGGCGGCTAATATAGTTTTTATGGCTCAGGTGAAAGAAAAAAAGACGGCTACATCCACGACGGGAAGTGCGAACGGCATTGACCTTCAGACTTACCGCCATTGGTACGAAACCATGCTGCGGATCCGCCGTTTCGAAGAGCGGGCGCTCAAAATGTATTCGGTCAACAAGATCCGGGGCTTTTTGCATGTCTATATCGGCCAGGAAGCCATTGCCGCCGCTATCACCTCAGCCTTGCGGCCCACCGATCCGATCGTAACGGCCTACCGCCAGCACGGCATTGCGCTGTGCCGCGGTATATCCAGTCATGCCTGTATGGCAGAGCTTTTTGGCAAAGCGACGGGCGTCAATAAAGGAAAAGGCGGGTCCATGCACTTCTTTTCCAAAGCGCATCATTACTTCGGCGGCAACGGGATCGTCGGCGCGCAGATCCCCATCGGTACGGGCATCGCCTTTGCCGAAAAATACCGCAAGACTGAAAATATCTGTCTGACCATGTTTGGCGATGGTGCCGCCCGCCAGGGCGCTTTGTATGAGTCTTTCAACATGGCGATGACCTGGCAATTGCCCGTGTTGTATGTGTGTGAAAACAATCAATACGCTATGGGCACCTCGGTCAGCCGGACCAGCAATGTCCAGGATCTGTATAAGCTGGGCCTGTCATTTGAAATGCCTTCCTCCACCGTGGATGGGATGGATGTCTTGAAGACCCACTATGCGATGGCTGAAGCCGCCGCCCATGTTCGATCCGGAAAAGGTCCCTATCTGCTGGAAATCAAGACCTACCGGTACCGGGGTCACTCCGTCTCGGATCCGGCCAAGTACCGTAGCCCTGAAGAGCTCGAATCCTATAAAGCACAGGACCCCATCGATCAACTAAAAGATTATTTGATTGATCATAAAATACTATCAATCAATGATTTAGAATCTATTGATCATGCCTTGCTTAAAGAAATAGATGAAGCTGAAGCCTTTGCCGAACAGTCCCCGTTTCCACCGGCCAGCGAATTGTACACGGACAATTACCTGCAGGAAGACTATCCTTTCATCAAAGATTGAAGGTCCCCGGGCATTTAATTCATTCCTGCCGCAAGATGTGATCTTTATCTATTATGTAATGCCCTGAAATTTTTACCTTTGCCCCACTTTTTTACGAAACAGACTACGCATACATGGCAATCAAAAGAAAGCTGGAAAAGAAGAGTGAAGAAACCTTGCTGGACCTCACCCAGGCCCGTGTTCAGGCCACTACCTTTTTTGAGCGAAACCAAAAGATCATCGTTGGCATTCTGACCGGGCTTGTCGTCATCGTCGGGGGCTGGTTTGGCTACAACAATTTCATCAAGGGCCCGAAAGAAGAAAAGGCCATGTCCCAGATGTGGAAGGCCCAGCAGCAGTTTGAACAGGATTCATTTGTCATGGCGCTGGAAAATCCCGGTGGTGGCTACAGCGGGTTCCTGCAGATCATCAAGGATTACGGAGGCACCAAAGCCGGCAACCTCGCCAATTACTATGCGGCCGTCTCCTATCTCAATCTCGGCAATTTCGATGCAGCCCTTTCCTTTATCAATGATTTTACACCCCATGGTTCGCTCGGCCATATCATGAAGTACGGTGTGTCGGGCGACATCTATTCCGAACTGAACCAGATGGACAAGGCGCTGGATAACTATAAAAAGGCGGCGGAGACAGAGAAGAATGATCTGCTCACCCCGTATTACCTGAAAAAACTGGCGCTCCTGTATGAGACGCAAAACCAGGGTGACAAAGCACTGGAGCTCTTTAAACGGATCAAATCCGATTTTCCCAACAGCAGTGAAGCCCTTTCCATTGACAAGTATATCGTGAGGGCGGAGTCGAAGTAACCATGGCCTCCAGGGATGCCTCTCCACCGCTGACGGATCTGCCGGATGGTTCATCCTTTAAGATCGGTATCGTCGTTTCCCAATGGAATCCGGACATCACTTCTGCCCTGCTGGACGGAGCTAAGGACATTCTTCAAAAAGCCGGTGTTCCAGGTTCCCAGATAGAAGTCGCGCATGTGCCTGGCTCCTTTGAACTCCCCTGGGGTGCACGGCAATTGATGAAGGCAGATAAAAAGGACGCCATCATCTGCCTGGGCTGTATCATCCAGGGTGAAACGAGGCATGACGAATACATCGCCACCGCCGTAGCCAACGGCATCATGCAACTCGGTATCATGTCAGGCATTCCGGTCATCTTTGGCGTACTGACCACTTCCACAGAAGAGCAGGCAAAAGAACGTGCCGGTGGCAGGCATGGCAATAAGGGCGCGGAAGCTGCCGCTACTGCGTTGCACATGGCGCTGCTGAAGGCCGGTCCCGGTCCCACCAGGAAAAAAATCGGTTATTGACCATGAAAGTAATCGCCATCGAAACCGGCCATTTCAAACTGGACGGCGGCGCCATGTTTGGCGTCATCCCCAAGATGTTGTGGCAGAAAATGATCCCGGCTGACGAGCACAACCTCTGCAGCTGGACCATGCGCTGCCTGCTTGTCGATACGGGTGACAAAGTGGTCCTGATTGACACGGGCCTGGGCGATAAGCAGGATCAGAAATTTTTCAGCCTCTACTATCTGCATGGCGATGACAGCTTGCTTGCTTCTATTCGCCAGGCCGGCTATGCGCCCGAAGACATCACCGATGTGCTGATCACCCACTTTCATTTTGATCATGTGGGAGGCGCCGTCAGCAAACATGAAGACGGAAGCTTCTACCCTACTTTCCCCAAGGCTCAATACTGGACAACGAAACGTCATTATGACTGGGCCTACCATCCCAACGCACGGGAAAGGGCGTCTTTCCTCAAAGAAAATTTTGTTCCGCTGGAAGAGGCCGGCGTCCTGCATTACGCGGTGGAGGAACAGGGCTTTCCGTGGTCGACGGATATCCGGTTACGTTTTTCCTACGGGCACACTGAATCCATGATGCTGCCCGAGATCCGGGTCAACGAAAGGACCACCCTGATTTACGCGGCAGACCTGATTCCTTCCGCTCATCACGTCGGCTTGCCCTATATCATGGGGTATGATATCCGGCCCCTGGTCACACTCGAAGAAAAGACCGTGTTTTTACGGGAGGTGGCGGAGAAAGGATATTATCTCTTCCTGGAGCACGACAAGGACACGCCATGCATTACGATCAAATTGGATGACAAAGGAAGACCTTCTGTGGACAGAAAGCTTACACTGCAGGAAGTTTTGGAATAGGACGTAGTGGAGAGTGCTGAGTTTAGAGTTTAGAGTGCAGAGTGCTGAGTGGAGAGTGGAGAGTGAAGAGTGCTGAGTGGCGTGATTGATGGCCAAATAAACAGTTTTGCTGCATTGCGGCATAATACCCGTAACAGACAACAGGCTATAAACCAAAAAATGCCGCATCGCGGCTTATCTTATTGGTGGGATCGAAAACGCAATCTTTTGCCTGAAGGCACTCCGATGATCGTTCCATTTTCGTACAGGCGGATCCCGTTCACCCAGGTGCCCTCAATTCTTCCAGGTAGTGTTTTTCCTTCCAGCGGAGACCAGCCGCACTTATAGAGTATATTTTCCTTGGTCACCGTCGTTTCCTTTTCCAGGTCAAGCAACACGATATCGGCAAAAGCGCCTTCATCCAGGAAACCCCTGTCTTCCACCTGGAAACAGCGTGCCGGGGCATGGCACATTTTTTCAACGATTCGCTCCAGTGTTATTTGCCCCGTTTTCCAGTGTGTCAGCATGAGATGAAGCGTATGCTGAAGCAGGGGCAGCCCTGCAGGGGCTTGTTCGTAAGGCATTGATTTCTCCTCCCAGGTATGGGGCGCGTGATCCGTGGCGATGATGTCGATCTTATTGTCGAGTACCGCTTTCAAGATGGCAGCCCGGTCTTCCTCCGTCTTGATGGCCGGATTGCATTTGATCTGGTTGCCCAGGGACATGTAGTCCTGTTCCGTGAAATACATGTGATGGACACAAGCCTCCGAGGTGATCCGTTTAGTACCCACCTCACCCTGGTCAAAAAGAAATGGCTCCTCTTTGGTGGAGATGTGAAGTATGTGGAGCCGGGTATTATACTTCCGGGCCATCCGGACGGCCGCGCTCGAACTGATCAGGCAGGATTCCCTGCTCCGGATGCGGGGATGCGCGGAAGGCGGAATGGCTTTCCCGTAGCGTTCCTGTGCCAAGGCCAAATTGTGCCGGATGGTTGCTTCATCTTCGCAATGGGTGGCAATCAGCATCGGGCAGGCAGCAAACAACCGTTCGAGGGTTGATGGATTGTCCACCAGCATATTGCCGGTGCTGCTCCCCATGAAGACCTTGACCCCGCAGACATTCCGTGGATTGGTTTTCAGTACTTCCTCCAGGTTGTCGTTGGTGGTTCCCATATAAAAGGAATAGTTGGCCCATGCCTGCCTGGCCGCAATCTCGTATTTGTCTTCCAGCAAGGCCTGCGTCACCGCGGGCGGTTTCGTGTTGGGCATTTCCATGAAGGTTGTCACCCCTCCGGCGATGCCCGCCCTGGATTCCGTATAGATCGTGGCTTTGTGCTCGAGTCCCGGTTCCCGGAAATGAACCTGGTCATCCACAATGCCAGGGATCAGGTAACGGCCATGGACCGGGATCTCGGTGACGGCCTGCCGGGCGTTGATGTTGGCATCGATGCGGGCTATCCGGTCATCCTGAACCAACAGATCCGTCTCGATGATGGTGCCCCGGTTGACCAGGCGGGCTTCCTTGAAAAGTAGGGTTGCCATTGGCGTTAAAGATACCCTCATTTAACATTTGCTTACATGACGGAGCAATCAAAATATCTAGTTTTGCGATTCCAAACTTCAGCCGGATGCGTATCATCAATCCCTTTGCCAACCCTGACAAAACCATCGGTATTTGCGGCGGCGGGCAATTAGGTAAAATGCTCTGTGAGGCTGCTTCTGCCTGGGATTGGAAGACCCTTGTGCTGGATCAGCACCCGGATGACCCTGCCGCGCGAATCGCCCATGCGTTTGTCCAGGGCGATTTTACCCGGTACGAAGATGTGCTGGAATTTGGCAAGCGCGCGGATATCATCACGATCGAAATCGAGAAGGTAAACCTCGAAGCGTTGCAGGAACTGGAGAAGATGGGTAAGATCGTCCACCCGTCTCCCCAGGCACTGGCCATCATCCGGGACAAGGGATTACAGAAAAAGTTTTTCCTCGATGAAGGGTTGCCCACGACAAACCAGGAATGGTTTGAAGAAAAGGAGGAACTCCTGGGGGCGATCCGGCAAGGAAGCCTGGACTATCCGTTTGTCCAGAAACTGCGGTCCGGCGGATATGATGGACGGGGCGTATCCATCATCCGGTCAAAAGACGATCTCCACCTGTTGCTCGAAGGACCATGCCTGGTGGAGTCCTTGCTGGATATCGAAGCGGAGGTTTCGGTGATTGCGGCGCGCAATCAGAGTGGTGAGATCAAAACTTTCCCGCCGGTGGCCATGTCCTTTCATCCGGAAGCCAACCTGGTGGAATATCTCTACTGCCCGAGCGGGCTGGGACCCGCCCTGGAACTGGAGGCTACCCAAATCGCCCAGGCGGTGATCGAATCACTGGATGTCTGCGGGCTATTGGCTGTCGAATTGTTCCTGACCACAGATGGGGACTGGCTCATCAATGAAGTCGCCCCGCGGCCGCACAACAGCGGGCATCATACAATCGAGTGCTGTAATGTCAGCCAGTTTCAACAACACCTGCTGGCCATCTGCAATCTCCCACTCATCGATCCGGTATTGCATTTCCCGGCGGTGATGGTCAATATCCTCGGGGAAGAGGGATTTGAAGGTCCTGCGAAATATCTGGGGGTTGAACAGGCTTTACGCATGGGATCCGTATTTGTGCATTTATACGGCAAGAAGATGACAAAGCCTTTCCGGAAAATGGGTCATGTGACGGTAGCCAATCGTAGTATCAACCGGGCCATCCGCACAGCCACTTTTATCAAAGATCAAATCAAAGTCGT
>CAZTXO010000019.1:0-62747 GCA_964617515.1 uncultured Saprospiraceae bacterium
GTACCCGGAGCCGGAATCGAACCGGCACGGCCATTTCTGGCCACAGGATTTTAAGTCCTGCGTGTCTACCTGTTTCACCACCCGGGCGACAGCACACAAAGGTAGTATTAATCAATACGTCTGCCAATGGCCGCGTACTGACAGCACGGGATTACTACGAATTAATTCAATCTGGAAGGGAAAGGCCGGGTCAGCGGAACGCTTACACCTCGCTTTGCTTCTTGCCCCGGTATACAGCCTTCAGGATCTCGTTACGGCGCTCGACGGAGGGCTTTACGAATTCTTTGCGACGGCGTAATTCCTGGATGAGCCTGACATTTTGCACCTTACGTTTATACCTTTTCAGGGCACGGTCGATCGACTCCGATTCTTTGACTTCGATAATGAGCATTCCGAATGGTTAAATTTTTAGCGGGGCAAAGGTAAGAAGGCTTTTTCAATCTTCCAAATACCCTTTCCTGCTTTCCGGAGGCCCCCGGGAGATGCCTTACTTGCTGAAAATCTTGATTTTAGCGCCCGAAACGACGGGAGTGGAAAGTTCCATCCCATTGACCACAGCCAGTTCCTTATGGCGGGCAGCAGGTATCCTATATGCCTCGAATGCCTGGAGCAGCGACCCGGATTGTTTTACCGGCACGACTTTAATCCGCTCCGGCACCACATTGATCTTGGCGGCGTCTTTCAGTTCCCGGAAGCCATAGAAGGTTTTATCAAAATGGGCCACATAGGCTGCGAAATCATCAGGCATGGATACGCCATGAAAGACATAAATCGTCTGTCCGTACTGGATGTAGACACTCTTTATTTTCAGGCTAGTCTGCTGCCCGGTACCGGGATCCTGAGTCACCTGGTCAGAAAGCACCTCCAGGGCCCTCAGGCCATTGACCGAGATTTGTTTGCTGCTGGCAACGGTCAGTTTCAAGTCCGTGGCTGCCTGGTTAGCGGCTTCCTGAAGGGAATTGCCCTGGGCCAGTGTAAAGACGATCAGCGCTTTCCCGTTTTCCGGAGCCATCTGCACCTGTGATGGACTGTTGGCAAGCTGCCAGGAAGCAGGGACCGGAAATGAAAATTTCAGCTCGGGATGATAGAATACGCCGGCATCCACATACCCTTGCCTGGGATCTTCCCCATAGACGATGCCATCGATCAGGGCGAGGTAGCTGTCCCGGTTGATTTTATAGGAAGGCATGGGATATTTAACCTTGGCTTCCGCTGCGAGCTTACCCACGCGATTATACCGGTCGGCCGGGTCCGGGTGTGTTGATAAAAAAGTTGGTACGCTTGAACCACTTTCGTCGGTCAGTGCCTTAAGCGTTTTGAAAAAATCGGCCATCTCCTTTGCATCATAGCCTACCCGGGTGGAATATTCCACACCCAGTTCATCGGATTGACTTTCATTGTCACGGCTATATTTCAAAAACAACAGGCCCATGGCGGTTTGTGCTTCATTGGCAAATGCACGGAATTCCTTTGAAATCAATAATCCACCCATAAAAAATACCTGGGCCACCACCTGTTTGGTGTACTGCTCTACAGAATGCCTTGCCGCAATATGGCCGATCTCATGGCCGAGGACACCGGCAAATTGCGCTTCGTCATTAAAATGAGCCATGATGCCCCGGGTGAAATACACATAACCGCCTGGCACGGCGAAAGCATTTACCACCGGTGAATCCAGTATCCTGAATTGGTACTTCAGGTTGGGCCGGTGCGAGATGGCGGCCATTTCCTGGCCGTGCAGGTCAATAAACTTTTGCATATCCGCATTTTCATACAGGCCAAACTGGGCAATAATCTGCGGGTCTGACTCCGCCCCCAGCGCGATCTCCTGCTGCTCACTCATGAGCGTAAATTGTTTCTTCCCGGTCACCGGGTTGACAGCGCAGGCAGACAGGACGGACAGGACCACCAGCAGAAAGAGACGGAGGGTAAAAAAATACAGGGCAGGTTTTTTCATCATGTCAATATTTAGCGCACCGAAGTGCCTCCATCGAATCACCAATACCGATCAGGGTGGAAAATTAATCCTATTGCGTGAGAGTGTGCTATAATAACGATCTTTGCCCTTCCAATTGGTATGTGAAGAAGCATAAGACCATGAATAAGTTTTCGATTGGCATCCTTTGCCTCCTTGCCGGTCTCCTCCTTGGATTGGTTATGCAATGCAAATGGACGCCGGGTGAAAAATCCGCCGTGACGAAAGGCGCCACCGCAATATCGGGACAGGACACGGTCACCGTCATCAGCACAGCCGAGGAAGCAACCATCCGGCTTTTCGAAGAGGCGGCCCCCTCCGTCGTCTACATAACCACTACCGCCATCCGGCAGGATTATTGGTCCCGTAACGTGTATGAAATCCCTCTCGGTACAGGCTCCGGCTTCATCTGGGATGCGGAAGGCCATATCGTGACCAATTATCACGTGATCATGGATTCCTATAAAGCCAAGGTGACGCTCTCGGATCAGACTACCTATGATGCCAAAGTCATCGGTACGGAACCCAGGAAAGACATAGCGGTCCTCCAAATCGATCCTCCGGAACATCTCAAACCACTGCCGATCGGCCAATCGCATCATCTCAAAGTGGGACAATCCGTCTTTGCCATCGGCAACCCGTTTGGTCTCGACCAAACACTGACGACCGGGATCATTTCCGCCCTCGGAAGAGAAATCCAATCTGTCGCCCAGATTCCCATTCGGGATGTCATTCAGACCGACGCGGCCATCAATCCCGGCAACTCCGGCGGTCCTTTGCTGGATATCTCCGGAAGACTCATCGGAATGAATACCGCTATCTACAGCCCCTCCGGCGCTTATGCCGGAATCGGATTTTCCGTGCCGGTCGATATTATCCGCTGGGTGGTCCCGGACCTGATCCAATATGGTGAAGTGAGAAGGCCCACGTTGGGTATTGATCTGGTCCAGCAACAGATTATCGACCGATTAAACCTGCAGGGAGCACTCGTGATGGACGTCACCCCTGGCGGAGGCGCTGACAAGGCGGGCGTCAAACCCACCCGGCGTTCATCCAACGGGGAATTTATCCTGGGGGATCTCATCATCGAAATCAATGATGAGGTCATCGCCTCCAATAGTGATCTTTTTCTCACCCTGGAAAAATACAAACCCGGCGACCAGATCCGGATGAAGGTAAAACGCAACAATCAGACCATCACCCTCAACGTTGTACTTGGCTCCTCCCGCTGATATCCATGAACTGGCCGAAAATCACACCTGACACAATACGCACTTTCCTTCAGACGCTTCCGGCGAAGATCATGGCATTTGTCCGCGCACTTCCGCAACGTCTTCGCACGGGCATGAAAGACCCACAGCAGCGAAAAAAATGGCTGAAGCAGGGTTTACTCGGCATTGCCGGATTGGTCACCTTGCTTCTCCTGTTATTCCTGATGACCTGGGCAGGCCTTTTCGGCCGCGTTCCCAACAAACGAACCCTCCTCTCCATTCGACAGCCAGAGGCCTCTAAGATCTACAGCGTGGACGGAAAACTGATGGGCAAGTACTACACGAAAAACAGGAACACCCTCCAGTTTGATCAGATACCACCCGCCTTTATGACGGCCCTGATCGCCACGGAAGATTCCCGGTTTTGGACACATGGGGGCATTGACGTGAGGAGCTGGTTGCGCGTTTTTGTCAAACGGCTGTTGCTTCAGCAGGAAAGTGCGGGCGGAGGCAGTACGCTCTCCCAGCAACTGGCCAAAAACCTTTTCCCCCGAAAAGATTATTGGTTCGCCTCCATGTTGATCAACAAGTACCGGGAGTTTATCGTGGCTTCCCGGCTTGAAAAAGTCTATTCCAAAGAAGATCTCCTGACCTTTTACATCAACACCGTCCCTTTCGGCGAAAATATTTTTGGGCTGGATGCCGCGGCAGACCGGTATTTCTCGAAAACAGCGGAACAACTGACCATCGAAGAATGCGCCATGCTCGTAGGGCTGCTTAAAGCCTCGGGTTATTATAATCCAAGAAACTTCCCGGACCGGGCACTGGCACGCCGCAATGTCGTGCTCAGCCAGATGAAGGTCAATGGCGTCATCGATTCGCTGACGTTCGATTCCCTCAAGCAGTTACCCCTCAACCTCTCCTATCAGCGCAATACGGATTCGGAAGGCATCGCCTTATACTTCCGCAATCATATCCGCCCGATCCTGCTCGACTGGTGCGAAAAGCACCAGAAAGAAAACGGCGAACCGTACAACCTGTACACAGACGGGTTAAAAATCTATACCACCATCGATTTCGGCATGCAAACGTATGCCGAAGAAGCCTTGAAGGCACACATGACCCGATTGCAGGAAACGTTTGACAAACAATTCAGGGACTGGGATCAATATGATGCTCCGATAAAAGAAGCGATCGAACGATCGGATCGCTACCAGGCGCTGAAGCTCGCCGGGCATGATGAAGAGGCCATCCGGGATTCGATGGACCGGGTCATCCCGATGAAATTCTGGACCTGGCAGGGACTTGTCGACACGCTTGCCTCGCCCAATGACAGCATCCGGCATTATCTCAAAATGTTACAGGGCGCAGTGGTGGCCATCAATCCGAAAAACGGAGGGGTGATGGCCTGGGTGGGCGGGGATGATGCGCAACAATTCAATATCGACTATGTCCTGACACCAAGACAACCCGGTTCCGCCTTCAAACCGATCCTGTATGCCACCGCGATCGAACAGGGAATGGATCCCTGCACGTTTTATGACAACCGGTTGATTACCTATCCGGAATTTGAAAACTGGACGCCCGGCAATGCCGACGGGGTGTATGAAGGTATCTATTCGCTTCCGGGAGCCCTGGCGAAAAGCATAAACACCATTGCCGTTCAACTCATCTTTGATGTCGGCGTGGATAATGTCGTCGAGAAAGCAAGACGCATGGGCATCACCGGTGAAATGAAGCGTGTGCCTTCCCTCGCCCTGGGAACGGCAGAAGTGACATTGCTGGAACTGACCAGCGCTTATAATACCTTTCTCAATAAAGGGATTCATCGGCCTTATTTCTATATCACCCGTATTGAAGATCAGGACGGGAAAGTGCTGGAAGAGTTTAAACATCCCGGGGCGGTCAACGTATTCACTCCTGAAACGGTGGGCATCATCGACCAGATGATGGTCAATGTCGTGGACCGTGGCACCGCTGCCAGTTTGCGCTACAAGGAACTGGGCGTCACCGGGCCGATCGCCGGCAAAACCGGGACCACGCAATTCCAGTCCGATGGGGTGTTTGTGGGCATGTCCCCGAAATTCCTGGCCGGCTGCTGGGTCGGTTGTTTTGACAGGCGCGTCAGTTTCAATACACTCCGGGATGGCCAGGGTGGCAAAACCGCTCTCCCGATCTGGGGTGAATTTGTCAAACGTCTCCAGCAGGATCCGGACTATAAATCCCTTTTTTATGGCGCCTGGCCGGAGGAATTTAAATGGATTAACGACTGTCCATTCACGCTGGATGAAGGGGAACTCATCGAAGAAGGGATCGATCCCGGAATGACCCGGGACACCTCCTACCTCGGTCCCAGGAGATTCCGGATGAAAGAAGAAAAACGAAGAGGTATCGGCAAACTGATCGAGGACATCTTTGGAAAAAAAGAAGAAACCGCAAAGGAAAAATAACGGAAGGATTTTCCTTGCCGCTTACTGTTTACCGGTTTCTTTCTTTTCCAAGACAAACTTGACCGGAATCGTCAATTGCACATTCACCGGCTTGCCTGCGTCCCTGCCGGGAATCCAAGCTGTTTCTGAGGCCATTTGGTTGAACAACCGGATCAATTCGGCCGTAATGGTTTCACTTGGTGACCGGCGGACGTTGACAGATTCCATTTTCCCTTCCACATTGATGACAAACTGGACAATGCCCTGGCCCTCTACCCCTTTTTGGCGGTCCTCGGCCGGATAGGTAAGATGCTGATAGATGTACTCATATAACCGGGCAGTGGCGCAATGCTTTCTCTCCTCCGGATCGGTTACCGCTTCACACCCTTTCAGCCGGGGCATTTCCTCTGCCATTTGCATCACCTCCTGGTCTTTTCCCGCCTCCAAGCTGAATCGAACAGGCACTACCAATTCCATGTCCACGGCCTTTCCGTCTTTTTGAGCAGGTGTCCATTGGCCGGCCGCTTCGTTCATGCCCCGGAAGACAGCCAGCACAGCCAGGTCTCCATCCGGATGAAGGGATTTGCTGATGTCAATGTCCCGGAGCCATCCGTCCGCACCAACCGTAAATTTTACCACCACCATTCCTTCCAGCCCCGATTCTTTCATGCTGGCCGGGTAGACAAGATGGGACGCAATATAGGCGAAGAGTTTTTCCGTCGAACAGGCCTGTCGCTGCCCTTCCGCCATGGATGCACAGCCCGGAAAGAGTGGATTGGGAATGGCTGATCCGTTGGATTGAAGTCGAAAAGAGAACAGCAGGGAGGTTAACGCAAACAAGGGTATAAAGCCCAAATACCTGAATTTAACCTGGGCGGAAGAAGGGTCCTGATTCATCATGCGTAATCGTTTTTTAAGTTGTGAGAAAATAAGCGGATTGGTTAACTGCACTTTCAGCCCTTTTCCCTGGTGGGCAACCAGCATGTTCGCGTAGCGATCCCAGGGCGTGGATTGAAGGACAGCCGCGTCCGCGACGTATTCATGCAGTTCTTTGAGCGACCGGCGATAGAGGTACACCAGGGGGCTTGGCCATAAGAAAACACAAGCGGTCTCCGCCAGCAGGACATCAAGTGTATGGCGCCCCCGCACATGTGCCTCCTCATGCAAAAGGACTTCCCCGAGCTCCTCTGCTGAAAAAGAATGTTCCGCCGGCAAGTAGATCACCCCTAAAAAGGAAAACGGGCATTGTATTTCCCTTGACACGATGCAAAACTTTCCTTGTATCCATCGCTTCGCTCCCCGCCGCCCTATCCGGTGGATGGACCATGCAGACGCCAGCATCCTGGTTAACAATACCGCAACCACAATTCCGTAGAGGAACCATAGCCATTTCCCCCAGGGAAATGGGTTTGTATCCGCTTGGACAGCAAGTCCTTCCTCCATGGATTGGACATAGGTTGTGATGGCGAATGGAGCCTGCAGCGCATAGGCCTGGGCGGCTTGTATATAGATGCGAATCCCCGGCAGGAGAAAACTCAACACCAGGGTGGAGAGGAGATACCAACGGTTAAATTGAAAAAGCGTGGCGTGACGCAACGCGAGATGATAAAACCCGTAGAATACCGCCATGCACAGGGTTACCTGGATACTATAGGCCAACATGATCAGTGATTTTTCTTTTTCAGTTCTTTGACCAGATCCAGCAATTCCTCCACTGACGTCTCCTCCCGGCTGACGAGGAAAGAAACCAGTTCGGTGGGCGAACCATTGAAATAGTCCCGGATGAGCGAGATGACACTCTTCCGGCTGTATTCCTCCTTCATGATCAACGGGAAATATTCATAAGTCCGTCCGTAGGATTTATGTCCCACAAAACCTTTTTTCTCCAGGAGGCGGACCATCGTCGAGACGGAGGAATGCGGCGGTGGCGGAGAAGGCATTTCCTCCAGGATATTGGCCACCGTGCAGCGGCCCAATTTCCAGATGTACTGCATGATTTCCTCCTCGCCTTTGGTCAGGGTCTTGATTTTTGTCATCGTGGCAGATTGAATCCGGACCCAATATAACGTATTTTTACGTTATACAACTAATTTTTACAAATTTTTCTTCCCGGACCGCCTGTGTGTGTGGCAGAAAAATGCCTTTGGGCAATTATTCCTATTTTTGAACATGTCTTCCCCGGAGCTCAATACGGCTGAAATCGTCGATTACTATGATTACTGCCAGGTCGACTATGCGCTCGTCTGGCAATTGAACGAGGCCCTCTGCATGCATTACGGCTTCTGGGAAGAGGATACCCCGCATCATCGGGCAGCCGTGCAGCAGATGAACCGCGAGGTAGCAGCCGCGGCGAGGATTCGCCCCGGCATGCATGTATTGGATGCCGGATGCGGCGTGGGAGGACCTTCCGTTTTCCTGGCCATGCAGGGTTGTACCGTTGACGGGATCACCCTCAGCGACAAGCAGGTGGCCACCTGCACCGCCAACGCCAAGCGGCTGCAGGTGGCGGACAAAGTCCGTTTTAGCCGGCAGAATTACCTGGCAACCGAATTCCCGGACAACACCTTTGATGTGGTTTGGGCGATCGAAAGCGTGTGTTATGCCTGGGACAAAAGTGATTTTACGCGTGAGGCCTACCGTGTCTTGAAACCCGGCGGGAGACTTGTGGTCGCTGATTTTTTTGCCACGCCGGTGACAGCGGGCTCTCCGGAGGATGTGCTGATGAAGAAATGGACCGATGCCTGGGCGATAAAAGCCTACGCCACAGTGGACGAATTCCGCCAGGCCATCGCCTCAGCCGGATTTCACGGTATGGAAGACCGAAACGTCACCCGGCATGTAACCCCCAGTATCCGCCGCTTGTACCTGTCCTTTTTCCCGGGCATCCTCACGACGACAGTTGCTGAATGGATTGGTGCCCGCAATCATATTCAGACCAAGAACACCTGGTCTACGTATTATCAATATAAAGCCTTCAAAAAACGTCTTTGGGAATACCACATCTTTTCAGCCCAAAAGGAATAAATGATGACAGACTCTCGATGGACTAATGAATTGTTGGACGAAAAGCGGAAACATGGAGACCCGTTCGCCGACAAAGCTGCGACAGCGTT
Source organism: uncultured Saprospiraceae bacterium (assembly GCA_964617515.1). Classification (GTDB taxonomy): domain Bacteria; phylum Bacteroidota; class Bacteroidia; order Chitinophagales; family Saprospiraceae; genus Opimibacter. Next base: position 8,729 of record CAZTXO010000019.1, read on the forward strand.
GTTTGAAGCCGTTGCAGGCAGAAGCAAGGAAGAAGTAGGTGCTTTTATCACCGCATTTGTTTCCCAGGATTTTTCGAAGCACTGGCAGGTAAAACCGCTGATACCAGACCCGCCGGAACTCATCCGCTACTTTGAAAATTTTGACGATTTCCAGCTGACTTCCCGTGAAATCGAAATTTTAGAGAAGGGGTCGGACTTTTTTGACAAGCACGGTCCGATGATCACCTTTGCCCTGGGCGTGCGCTCCCTGCTCAAACAATATGCCCATACCAAAGCGATCGAGGTGCTTCGCCTGACAACACTCCTCGTCAAGCATGTCAACCGTCGCATCATGGAGACCATGCAATTTGTCCTGGATGTCATGTCGCGCGGATGGGCCACGACGGGAGCCGATGGCAAGGTGACGCTCAACCTCAAGCATCCCGGGCTCATGACCGTCAAAAAACTGCGCTTGGTCCATGCCATGATCCGGTACCGGCTGCAGCACCATATGTATGATACCTCCCTGGGCACCTATGACATTGAAACGCTGGGGTACCCGATCAACCAGGAGGATATGATTTTCGCCATCCACACCTTCAGCCTGGAAATCATCGAGGGCCTGCGTGAAATGCGTGTCCCCATCACGGACGAGGAAGCAGAGAATTATTTCGAATGCTGGCGTATCATCGGACGTGCCCTGGGCGTCGATCGTTCGTTGGAGCCTTCCTCCTACGCTGATGCCATGAATTTGCAGAACCTTATCTACAAGCGGAACTTCACCCTCCCCAACACAACCGGTCCTCTCCTGTGCACCGCCCTGATGAACTGGTTTGTGACCGCCGTTCCCTTATTGGATGAGAAAACCCTGATCACGTTCATCCGCGATTTTAACGGGCCGGAGAATGATGATATCCTCAGGAACAACCTGAAAATAGATATCGGCAATGCGCATGTCGACCTCAAGGCTCACCTGAGCGATGATCTGCACTTTGAGGAAAAAACGGCTACCCTCAACGCGCCGGACGGTGATAAGAAAGATGTGGCATTTGCTAATTTTTTCCTGTACTTTATCAAGACGCTCATCACCACGGAACGCGGCGGAAAAAATGAGAATTTCCGGATCGGGGATGGTTTCATGGCCAGCTGGGACCTCAACCGGATGGATGAAAAGCCGTTGTCCAAAGAAAAAGTATTTTGGCTGGCTGTTAAGGCCTTTTTAACCCGTTTGCTCCATTCCCTGATAAACCTGCTAGGTAAAAATGATAAAAAGTGAAGACGATGGAAGCTGTCCTGGAGAAGGTTTATGAAAGTCCCAATTCCACCATCTTTAAGAAAAAGGACGCGGATGGAAAATTGTTCGCGCTGAAAGTATTGAAAACGGCTCATGCGCAGCCGCGTACCATCCTTCAGTTTAACAACGAATATTCCATCCTGTCCGAGCTGGATATCCCGGGAGTCACCAAAGTGATTTCCAAAGAATTCATCCAGGGCTCCCCCGGCATTGTACTCAATTATTTTGAGGGAATCACCCTGTCCCGGTATATCGCCAATGAACCCTTCCATTTACGGAACCGACTGACAATCGCCGTACACCTGACACACACGCTGGGTCTGATCCACCAGCATAACATCATCCACCGGGATCTGACATCGGACAACATCATGGTGGATCCTGCCACGGGGGAAATCCAGATCATGGACTTTGGCCAGGCCATCCGCCTCGATGTCAAAACGATCCATCTGAGTCATCCGGACCAACTCGAAGGATCGATTTCCTATTACTCCCCGGAACAAACCGGCCGGATGAACCGGATCCTGGATTACCGCTCCGATCTCTATTCCGTAGGGGTCATCCTGTACCAGCTATTTACCGGGCATCTTCCGTTTGAGGTAACGGATCCGCTGAAATTGATTCACTCTCACCTCGCCCTTTACCCGGTGTCCCCGGATGAAATCAACCCGGAAGTGCCGAGGCAACTTTCCCGGATCATCCGCGTGCTGATGTCGAAAAACGCTGAAGACCGGTACCAGTCGGGATTCGGGCTGGAGGCGGACCTGCAGCAATGCCTCGACTATGTGAACCGGGGTGAGCCAATACCGGAATTTGTCACGTCGCACAACAAGATTTTTACCAAATTTCAGATCCCGCAAAAACTGTATGGCCGGGAGAAAGAGGCCAATCTTCTCCTCCAGGCTTTTGAGGAGGTAACCAACGGAAAAGGGAAAGTGATCCTGGTGTCAGGCTATTCAGGCGTCGGCAAGACGGCCCTGGTCAATGAAATCCATAAACCCATCACCGTCAAGCAGGGTCACTTCATTCACGGCAAGTTTGATCAGTATAACCGCTCAGTGCCTTACAGCGCTTTCACCCAGGCGCTCAATGAATATTGCCAGCTCATGCTGACCGAACCGGATGATAAACTGAATTATGTCCGGAAACGCATCCTGGATGCCCTGGGCCACCAGGGGCAGGTCATTGTTGACATCGTACCGGACCTGGAACTGATCATCGGCAAGCAACAGCAGGTATCCCCGCTGGAACCTATTGAAAACAAGAACCGTCTTGACCTTTTACTGGTCAAGTTTTTCCAGTCCATCGCAACGCTCGACCGTCCGCTCGTGCTCTTCCTGGACGATCTTCAATGGGCCGACTCGGCCTCCCTCGACCTCATCAAATTGCTGGCACAGGAAAGTGAATCGCTGGTCATGCTGATCGTAGGGGCCTACCGGGACAATGAAGTCGACGGGCAACATCCGCTGATGCTCCTGTTGCAGGATCTGACCCGGAAATCGATTACCGTCTTTGATCTCAAAGTAAAGCCCCTTCCCTACGAAGAAGTGCACATGATGGTGGAAGACACTTTGCATCAGTCCAACATGGATGAGGTGTCTTCCCTGATCTATGAAAAAACAAAAGGCAACGCTTTCTTTACCATCCAGTTTATTCGCCTTCTGCTGGATCAGCACCTCCTTACCTACAACGAACTGGAGAAAAGCTGGACGGCCGACATCGGGAAAATAAAAGCGCAGGCTTTCTCGGACAATGTCGTGGACCTGATGGTTCGCAAGATCCAGTCCCTCGATCAGCAAACCCAACAGGTCATGACCATGGCCGCGGCTATCGGCAACAAGTTTGACCTCAAACTGGTGTCTGCCATTATGAACGATTCACCGGAGGCCGTCATGAATCGCTTTTGGCCCGCACTCCGGGAAGGTTACATCATCCCGCTCAATGACAAGTACCGGATGATGGAAGTCAAGGAACTTCATATCGTGCCGGATGAAGTCCAGTTCTCCTTTGGCCACGACCGGGTTCAGCAAGCTTCCTACCAACTGCTCCCGGAGGGTCAGCGGAAGGAATTGCATCATACCATCGCCCGGATTTTGTACGATGCTTATCCGACGGACGAAGAACATCTGTTTGATATCGTCAATCACTATATCCTGGGCATGTCCGAGGTAAAAGAGGCCGAGGAGATTCGACGTGTCCGCGAGCTCAACATACGGGCAGGGAACAGGGCCAAAAAAGCCAATGCTGTCGGGGCAGCCATCAAACATTTTGTGATCGCTACGGAACTCACGCCGCCCGGAGCCTGGGAGACCGACAATGCCAGCACCCTGAACCTATACAAAGAGCTGGCTGAAGTCTATTACCTGGACGGCCAGCTGGAGAAATCGGAAGCCCTCATCAATGAATGCCTGGCGAAAGCGGTCAATCCGATCGACCGCTCCGACATCTATTATGTCTGGATGCTGCGCCTCGCGCTGGAATCGAAATATGATGAGGCGTTGGACGCTGCCGTCAACGGTCTGAAGGAACTGGAATATGATTTCCCCAAAACCACGACACAGGACGAGATCCAGCAGCATCTTGGCAAGATCCTGGCCTATTTCGCCGACCATCCCATTCCAACCCTGTATGACCTGCCGGCGATGACGGATCCCCGTTACCTGGCGATCATGAAAATCATGGACAACCTGACCGCCCCCTTATACCTCGGCGGGAAAACCGAATTGTGGATCCTGCATGTCTTCCGTAAAATCCTGCTCTCCATCGATCATGGCATTTCCCATCCGATGACCTATGCTTTTTCAGAGTTGGGCCTGATCTTCAACCTTTTCGAAATGTTCGACTACGGGTTACCGGCGGGTGACCTGGCGCGCAAGCTTTCTTACCGTTTTGAAAAGGAAGCACCCCGTCAGAAAGGCCGTACCGGAAACATTGTCGCCAACTACGTATATACCTACCACAAGCATATCCGGGACATCGACGAATACAACCAGGAGACTATCCAGGCCAGCCAGGAAAGCGGCGAATTGATTTTTGGCGGGTATGCGGTCATGAATCACTACTTCAACCACTATTATACCTCCGAAAAACTCCTCCAGGAATTGTCCCTGGAATTTGAAAACGGCATTGTCTTTGGCCGCAAGATCAACCACCACATGGTGCACAATGCCCTCATTGCGCTGGAAATGTGTGTGGATTACCTGATGGATCCGCAGCTCACCCAGGGAGAGGTGCATTCCAAACGCATGGATACGGATGCGTTCCTGGACATGTGCCGGTCCACCAATGAACTCTACGGACCCATCTGCCTGTACCTGTATTCCATGCAGGTCTACACCATCTTCGGGAAACATGATCTCGCCCTGGTCGCCGACAAAAAGGCAGCAGAATTTGTGGCCCCCATTTTCGCCGCGGTGCCGCATTACAGCACTTATATGTTTTTCCATGGGATCCTTCACCTGGAGATGGCGATCCGGAACAAGGATTACGTCATTCCGGAAAGTGTCAGCACTTTCACCGCTTATCTCGGCAGGCTCAGCGCAGTCAATCCCGCCAATTTCGAACACAAGCACCTTCTGCTCCTGGCCATGAAACTGCAGCATGAAGGGAAGACCATCGAGGCCTTGGATCATTTTGAATCCGCCATCCAGTCCGCCCAGAAATACAAATACGTCAATAACCTGGCCATCGCGTATGAAAAAACCGCCCAGCTCTGGCTCACGGAAGGGCGGCCGCAATACGCCCTGTACAACCTCAAGCAGGCCATCATCAGTTTTACCCAATGGGGCGCATTTGCCAAGGTAAAGCAGCTCCAAAAGCAATATGAAGATGTCATCAGCCAGTTGCCCGGAATGGAGCAGGAAGAGGCTGCCCCGTCCTCAGAGGTTTTTGGGACGGATCAACTGGACATGATGTCCTTGTTCAAAGCCTCCCAGTCACTGACGGGTCTCATCTCCATGGATCAGCTGAAAAACAGCATCATCCATGTCGTGATGGAAAACGCCGGCGCCAGCCGGGTGGCCCTGATCATCCCTGAAGGCAGCGAGCTGATCGTGGAAGTGATGGGAGACATCAAGGAAGGATATATGGGCGATTCCTTCAACCTGCAGTATGAACCCACCCGACTGCCCCTCTCGATCATCCAGTTTGTCAAACGGAAGCGAGAACCGATCCTGATCAATGACTTTTCCCAGGACCGGGTATTTTCCCGGGATGAGTATTTTATGAATGCCAGGCCGCAGTCCATCTGGGTGGTCCCATTGGTCATCCAAAATGACCTGAAAGGTATCCTGTACCTGGAAAACAATCTCATCTCCAATGCCTTTACGGAAGACCGTATCCGCGTCCTGCAGATGCTCAGTTACCAGCTTGGTGTGGCGATCGACAATGTCCGTTTGTATGAGAACCTGTCGCTCATCAACCAGATGTACCAGAAGTTTGTCCCCCTGCCTTTCCTGCACACCCTGGGGCATGACAGCATCCTGAATGTCAAGCTGGGAGATCAGATCCAGCGGGAAATGACTATCCTCTTTACGGACATCCGTTCGTACACCACCATCAGTGAGATGTTATCCCCCGAGGAAAACTTCAAGTTCATCAACGAATACCTGAGTTACACAGCACCCTGCATTGAGCAGCACGGCGGGTTTATCAACTCCTTCACGGGGGACGGCATCATGGCCTTATTTTCAGACCCCGAACAGGCGCTGCGGGCCAGTATTGCGCTTCAACAGGAGGTGCGACGATTCAATCTCGAACGGGAAAAATCGCTCAAGGAAAAAATCAAAATCGGAACAGGGCTGCATACCGGCGGACTCATGCTGGGTGTCATCGGCGACGAAGACCGCCACGACACAGGTGTGATCAGCAACGAGGTCAATACGGCCTCGCGGATCGAAGGACTGACCAAGATGTTTGATTCCTCCATCTTGCTCAGCGAGAACACCTTGTCCAATATCGCCAACCTGGATGCGTTTGATTACCGTTTCCTGGGCATTGTCCAGGTCAAGGGACGCACGGGGGCCATTAAAGTCTATGAATGTTTCAGCGGGGATCCGGAAGACGTGATTGCCCTGAAAAAGCAGACCCTCAAAGATTTCAACATGGGGCTCACCAGCTATTTCAACAAGGACTTTATCGTGGCAGCCGGGCACCTCAAGAGCGTTTTGACCATTGACCCGAAAGATGTGACGGCAGAGCGGTATTTCCGCCATGCGGCTGAGCTGATGGTCAAAGGGGTGGATCCGGAATGGACCGGGGTGGAAATTATGACAGAAAAATAGGCCGGGAAATCGCGTACCGGGTCAGGTCACTCCTCTTCATCACTGCCGGTATCCACTTCCCCTTCCGTAATGGAGAGGTAATCGAGGTCGCCGTATTTTTCTTCGTATTCTTCCTTTACGCTTTCCTTGAGTTCGCCGCTTTCATCGTAATCGTCGTCCTCCTCGATGATTTGTTTGGCTTCGATCAGGGTCATCCGGACCAGGTAGTACCGGTCGTCCGTTTCGAAGGGCAGGGCGGATACGAATTTGCCGTCTGCGTTTTTGTATTGTATCAGGTGTTTGGCGAATCCATAGGGATACATGAGTTTGATTTGCTCCTGGATCTCGGGATCCAGCCGCTCATAATCCTTGACGACACGTGGTTTGTTAGCCATAGTTTGCGGGTGTGTGTTGCTCGCCGACCCAGGCGGATATCCTTTTCTCTTCCTGATTCGAGGGCGTAAGTTGTAAAAATATTGGTGACAAACAAAAAAACTTTTTTTGAGATTCCCAAATACGATTTTTACCTGCACGGCAGCACAAAAAAATCCGGGCAAAACCGCTCTGCGGTGTTGCCCGGAAAACTATAAAACCAAACTTGTATCCCGCGCCCGGGCCTGGTCAGGCCAGGGCGGCTATATCACGAATCAGGATGCTGTTACGCGTGAAATAAATCTTATTGCTCTTACGGAGATCATTGAGGACGGCCGTGACGGTCTGGCGGCTCGTCCCTGTGTAATTGGCTATATCCTGCTGGGTCAGGGAATGTTTGAGCAGCGTCTCGAAACCGACCTGCCGCCCGCTGGCCTGGGCATTTTTCAAAATGAAATCCACAATACGTCCACGGGCATCCTTGAAAATCAGGGATTCTAACTGGTTTTCAGTCTGCCGGAGTTTGAGGCCGATCATGGAAATGATGCTCATCGTCAACCTTGGATTTTGGTCCATGAGGCGCCGGAAGTCCTCCACCCGGATTTTATAGTAGGCGGTTCCACCGGAGAGCGCGATCGCATAGTTGTGATGGAGGGCGTGTTGCTGAATCAGCGCCATTTCGCCAAAGACCATCCGGGGATGCAGCACCTGCTTGATCACCTCCCGGCCGTCATTGTGATGGACCCCGATTTTAATGCTGCCTTCGGCCAGGATATAGAAATGATCCGCAGGATCCGATTCGGCGTAAATGCAGGTGTGTCGGGGCACCGTTTCATATTTCATCTGGCCGGCCAGTTCTTCCAGCTCTTTTTTATCCAAAACCGAGAAAAACGGGATGCTTTCCAGGACTTCTATGCTCTTGTTCATCTTGCTTCAGGGTACGAAATCAATTAATAGTATGTCAGATGAATGACACTATTTCGGGTGGCTACCCCTATGAAAAACAAAATAAAAATGGCAGAAAAGGCTATTCGGGCAAATCGGTGGAGGAAACATTGGGGGTAAATCCTGAAAAATTACCATACCCACCGTCAATATTGTTAAAAATGGTGACCGGCTCGGCAAAAGGATCCTGGCGCACGATGAGCTGGCGGGCGAGCGTGCTGTGGTATTTGTAATATTCCTCCGAGATGGACCGCAACTCCACATAAACCCGGCGAAGGTCCTGATTATCAACAATCCAGTCGACAAAATTGAATGCCAGCGGTTGTCCCTCCACCAGGTCATTCCGGTCGATCAGGACACCATACGCATAATGGCGGATGAACGGTTGATTGTCCGACAATTCCGGATCGATCACGAACAAATCCGTACTGCCGGCATAGGCATTGTAAAAGACCAGGTGGTAGTACCGGTTACTTTCGAAATGATGGATGTTAAATTTCAGCGTATAGCGGACGATCTTCTTGAATTCATTCTTGGTTGAAGGTTCGATCCGGACATTTTCGATACGCAGATCCGTTACCGTGCTGGGTTCCGGTATGGTCGTGGTGGCATGGACGGAGGGAAAACCCGGGGCTTCCGCTTTGATTGTGTAGGTGTGGCCGGGTTTCAGAAACCCGGAGGGAAACTCAAAAAATACCTTTTGGCCGGTCCGAACAGAATCAAGCCGGATCTTCAGGTCGGTTTCTATCTCCGTCACCTCTACTTCCGTATTATAGGGGGAATAAAACTGGGTAGAATCGAGAGGCGATTTGGAAGCGTAGATGTATACGCCCTGCTCTTCCCAACTGCCAGGAGACAGGTGAGAGATGATGGTCAGCTTAGGCAAAACGTTAGCCGGCCATTCCAGGGGCGTTTCACATCCCGGGAGGAGAATCCCCAGCGAGAGGAAACAAAAAAGCCCTATGCCTGTCCAAAGCCTGTTCACTCCTTAAAAATACTGCGTTTTTGTATATCGGATGTCAAAATCATCTGTGTCGCTGGTTTCGGGGTTCATTGGAAGGAGAATCTGTAGCTGACTGAAGGGAAAAACTTGAAGAGGGAAAACTGGCGGAATTCGAATTGAGACGTGATCGGATCCTGGACGAGGGTGATATAAAACGGGTTGATCCGGTTATAGACATTATACAGATTCAGGGTCAACGAATGGGTAAAGGGCGCCTTTTCAGAAAAGGTGTAGGTGACATTCATATCCAGCCGGTGATAAGGCGGAAGGCGGTAAGCATTCCGTTCACTATAACTGATGCCAAGCACCGGGAATAAAGCGCCGGGATTAAAGAATTTACTTTCCGCGAGCGTAATGGCGATTCCGGTTCCATACACCCAATCAACGCCGAAGGACCATTTTGCCCCTACTTTCATCTGGGAGGAAAAAGTAGCGGACCACCTTCGGTCATAGCGGTCGGGAAAAGGACGCCCGTTATTGATTTCATCAAACGTCCTGTAGGACCTGGACCATGTTCCGTTGAGCTGACTTTGAAATCGCTTGTGCTCAAAAGCCAGTTGCATCTCCACGCCGGAAGCGTTGCCCACCCCTTCTGTAATCCTGGATTCCCAATTGGCCGCATCGACAATGCTGCTGGGCAAAATACCCGCAGGCAATAAAAAGCTGGCTCCTTCCTGGTAGGAGATCAGGCTCCGCATGTTTTTGACGTAGGCGGAAAGATCAATCGTAAAGTTTGGTACTGGTCTCCACCTGCCGGATATAGCATACTGATCGGAAAGGGCCGGGGAGACTTTGGCAGTTGTTGGCACCCACAGGTCTGTGGGCAAACCAATACTGCTGGAGGTCAGGTTGTGCAGGTATTGGGCCATCCGGCTGTAACCAATATTGAAACCCAACTTCGGATCGGGGAGGTAATCCAGGCTCAGGCGCAACTGTGGATCAAGGTAGTGGATCCCCTGTACGTAGAAACCGGAAAAATGAAGCCCGGAAGACAAAATGAGTTTGGAATCTATGTTCCATTTATCTTCCATATAGAAACCTGCCTCCACGGCCCTGACCCGGAAAGAAGAAAAATAGATATCATCGATCAGCCCTTCATCCAGGTAGAAATCCCCCACTTTACTCTCCTCATTAATGGTAATGGATTTGGGCTGGAATTTGTACCGGATAGCGTATAGTCCTGAAGTCAGTGTATGATCCTGTGCGGGACGGATATCCAATTCAATTTTTGCCGTCACGTCTTCGATCCCGGACTTAAACTCTTTGGTGTCAAACAAATTGATGTTTTCCAGGTTCGTACCCGGAAATGAGTAGTTGATTTCACTTCGATCCACGGATTGCAGGACAAACCGGCTGGTGGATAAAATAAAGTTGGCAAATATCTGGTCGGACAGGATGTGATTCCAACGAAGTACAGCCGTACGATTGCTCCAGTTGAACCGCTTGTCATATTCCTCGTCAGTCAGCACGCGCAGTCCGGAGTCCTGGTCCACCTCATCACGCTTGGATTGAGTGAGGTCAGAAAACTTGTCCTGTCCCCGGTACATACTCAGATAGATCCTGTCCTTCTCACTGATCCGCCAGTTGATTTTTCCATTGAAATCATAATAATCGAGATCCGCCGTTCCGCCCACCCCGTTTCGTTTTTTATACCGGCGCGTAATATCCGGCATAAACAAACCCGGCAGGAAAAACCGGCCACTGACCAGGATACTGATCTTATCCTTGACCAACGGGCCTTCGGCCATCAGCCCCAATTCCGAAACGCCCACATTACCAGAGAAACCCCACTGATGAATATTTCCTTCTCTGGTCCGGACATCCATCACCGAAGACAACCGACCACTGAACCTGCTGGGAAAATTGGCTTTATAGATAGATGCCTGTTGCAGCACCTGGTAATTGAAGACACTGACGATCCCAAGGAGGTGATTGGGATGATAGACCGGGACGCCATCCATCAGGATCAGGTTCTGATCATTTGCTCCCCCGCGAACATGGATTCCGCCCACCCCGTCCGTTCCGGTGTGCACACCGGGAATAAAATCAGCCGTCCGGTACAAATCACTGGATCCGCCCAGGTGGATATGGGACTGCAGGTCATTCAGCGTCACGCGCTCGGCCGGTGGAACGATCGCGACATCCTTCTCATTGGCCCGGTCTGCATGGACAATCACTTCTTTGAGCAGCCCATCGGGGTGCAGCCTGAGCGGAAGGTTTTTATTTTCCTGCAGTTCCAGCCTGATGTTCTTTTGGCTATAGTTGAGGTACCCGGCAAGCAATTCAACCCGGCCCTGTGGCAGGGTAAGACTATAGAATCCGTAGTTGTTGGTACTGGTGCTTTTACCGGAAAGGGCATCATAGACATACGCAGAAATCAGGGGCTCGCCGGAAACGGAATCAGAAACGACACCACTCACCGTATACCGGGTCGAGACGACCACATGGCGATAGAGGATCACCTGGTCACCGGAAAGCGTATACCCGATCCCGCTGCCGTGGAGCAACCTGGTCAGTATGTCCTCCAGGGTCACGTCCTTCATCTGAAGGGTCACCTCAGGCAGTTTTTCGATGACGTTATCACTGTAGATAATATTGACGCCTGTCTGCAAACTCAGCTCAGCCAGGAACTCGGAAGGGGCCTTTCGGTCCGCCATGACCACTAGCCTCTGGTGCTGCGCCCACAGGGTCGTGGTCAGTCCCAGGATACATACGATGAAGGCCAGGATATTTTTCAAGTGGTTTGAATTCCTGCTATAAAAACGAACAGGGATGCCTGTTTATCCCCTCCGGGTTGCTAAATTCCTATTAAAATTAAGGTTTACCGGCCAGGTTCAGCGTGGTGTCAGGCCGTGCCTAGCCCCTTCCCGGAGCATAAAGGTGTACGCCTGCTCATAGGTATTGTCCAGCGTTCCGTCCAGGATGGCTTCCCGGATGGCGGTTTTTATTTCACCGACAAGGGCTGAAGGCGGAATCCCAAACGTCTGCATGATCATTTCACCGGTTATCGGTGGCTGCCAGTTCCGCAGGTGATCTTTTTCCTCTACTTCTTTCAGTTTACGCATCACCTCATCGTAGTTCCGGAGATACCGGGCCACCCGATCCGGATTCTTGGAGGTAATGTCCGCTTTGCAGAGCGTCATCAGGTCGTCCAGGTCATCCCCTGCATCAAAGAGCAACCGGCGCACAGCTGAGTCAGTGATTTCCTCCTGCACGAGCGCGATAGGCCTGAGATGAAGCCTTACCATTTTTTGAACAAACTTCATCTTTTCATCCAGGGGCAGTTTCATCCGCCGGAAAATCTTTGGGACCATGTGCGCGCCTAAGGTTTCATGGCCATGAAACGTCCAGCCATGTCCCGTTTCGAAACGTTTCGTGGCGGGCTTGGCGATATCATGCAGGATGGCACTCCATCGCAGCCAGAGATTCATGGTCACTTCGGCTATATTATCCAATACCTGCAGCGTGTGATAAAAATTATCCTTGTGCCCATAGCCTTCATACTGTTCGACCCCCTTCATCGCCTCCAGTTCAGGGAAAAGCAGGCGTAACAAGCCGGTTCCTTCCATGAGCAAGAAGCCCCTGGAGGGCACCGGGGAAAGGATGATCTTGTTGAGCTCATGCGTGATGCGCTCCATGGATACGATCTGGATGCGATCCTTCATGAAGGTGATCGCCTCAAGGGTCACGGGATCGATCTGAAAAGACAATTGGCTGGCAAACCGGATCGCCCGCATCATCCGGAGCGGGTCATCGGAAAAAGTTTGCTCCGGATCGAGCGGTGTGACAATTCTCCGGGCGGCCAGATCTGCCAGTCCGTTGAACGGATCAAGAATGGTATAGGCCTGTTTTCCCTGCAGCGGGAAGGCCATGGCATTGATCGTGAAATCGCGCCGCAACTGATCATCCTTCAAGGTGCCCGTGGTCACGCTGGGCTTACGGCTGTCGGCACTGTAGGATTCCTTCCGGGCACCGACAAATTCCAATTCCCAATCCTGGAATTTCACCGATGCGGTGCCAAAGGTTTTGAATATGGAAAGTTGGGCCTGGTGCTCCGGGATTGCCCGGCAGACAGCCTCTGCCAGGGCGGGACCGTCGCCGATCGTGACAATATCCAGGTCCTTGCAAGGGATGCCCAACAAACGATCCCGGACAAAACCTCCGACGACAAAGGCCTCCTGCCCGAGATGATGGGCCGCATCACGGACAACCGTGAGGATTTGTTTTTCCTGTTCGGTGATTTCCAGTTTCATGTGAGGCAGTCGTCCAGGGCGATGATTGGGATAAACGCTTCGTCCGGTAAAGATGATCGTTTTGTTTGCGATTGATTTGTGTTCAGACCGTTTCGAGCAGGAGGCCGGAATAATGTTGTTCTATCTGCTCGAGGAGGTCGAACAGGACGGCCGGATCAGACTCTGTGACCAGCAGGGAACGAAATTGTTTAATGCCCTCCAGGGATCGAAAATAATTGGTGTAATGGCGGCGCATTTCAACCACACCAACCTTTTCTCCTTTCCAGTCGATCGAATGCGCCAGATGTCTCCGGGCAGCATCCACCCGTTCCGACACGGAAGGTGAAGGAAGCAACCTACCGGTCTGAAGATAGTGTTTGATTTCTCTGAAGATCCAGGGATACCCGATGCTGGCCCTGCCGATCATGACACCGTCCACCCCGTAACGCTCTTTATAGGTTTTGGCCTTTTCCGGACTGTCAATATCCCCGTTACCGAAAACAGGGATTTGCATCCGGGGATTTCGCTTGACCTCCCCCACGAGAGTCCAGTCCGCCTCCCCCTTGTACATCTGCGCACGGGTGCGGGCGTGAATGGAAATGGCGGCAATACCGACGTCCTGGAGTCTTTCCGCGACTTCGACAATATGCTTTGAATCGTCATCCCAGCCCAGCCTGGTCTTTACCGTGACCGGAATCGGGCTGCGCCTGACGACGGCTTCGGTAAGCCGGATCATTTTGGGTATGTCCCGCAGAATGCCGGCTCCGGCATCTTTGCAAACCACTTTTTTGACCGGGCATCCGTAATTGATGTCCAGGACTTCGGGTTTGGCTTCAATGACAATATCGGTAGCCTGAAGCATGGAATCCAGTTCGGCCCCGAATATCTGGATCCCGATCGGACGCTCCTGGTCGTAGATATCCAGCTTCTGGGTACTCTTCTCCGCGTCCCGGATCAATCCTTCGACACTGATAAATTCCGTGTAGAGCATGTCACACCCATGCTCTTTACAAAGAAAACGGAAGGGCGGATCGCTGACGTCCTCCATCGGTGCCAGCAGCAAAGGAAAGCCCCCCAACTCGAGATCCCGGATTTTAACCATTGACGTACCTACAGGAAATTTGAAGCATGCAAAGAAACGGAGAATCCATGACCTGTGTTTTGTCCATCCTATCCAGCCTGGTTTGATCCATATCCCTCAAATGGTTGCAGGAAGGTTGAAGGCTCGCAGATGCCAGTTCACGGTTATTTCGACAACTGATCGACGAGGATTAGCAGGGTGAGGACGGCGGTAGCCTGCGCCATGGTATCCCGCAGGACATTGGCCCAATCTGTTTTCTTTTCTTCCCTTGGCACCTGGGGCTTGACAGGTTTGGCGCCCACAATCACCTGGGCCCCTTTTTCAACGCGGGGATAGGCATTAAAAAACAGGAACCGCTTTGTCCGTTCAACATGTCCATCCGCATATTGGACTTTGACCTGGGCTGGTGACCCCTTCTCACTGATGCCCGCGGCGAACTGGTCGATATAATATTTAGCACTCTTTTCTCCCCGGAAAGCAACCGAAATCGCTTTTTCATTCAGAAGAAAGGTGGATGAATACAGTTGATCGAGATTGACGAATCCTTCAATGGTGACGAGATCACGGCTCTTGGGAATTTCAATGACATCCCCTTTCACCAGGATGATGTTGGAAGGCGTGTTTTTATTGCGCAAAATATCCGCCAGATTGATCACCACGAGGCCTGTGGAGTCCCCTTGCCGGTACAATTTGGCCCCTTCGGGGAAAGCTTTGCCCGTGATACCTCCGGCACGTTCGAGGACATCCGATATCCGCTCCTTATCGCGCAGCAAGGGATAGGTGCCCGGGTACCGGACTTCGCCATCGATGCGAACAGTCTGTTGCAATTCAAATTCAGGAATGGTCCTCACATAAATATGATCAAATGGTTTGAGCATCATGCTCTGGTCATCCATTTGGTAATCCCGCTGGGCCAGTGCCGTAGTGGTTTGGGTGATTTTAAGGTTGTTTTGATCATCGATATCAATGCGGGCTATATCGATTCGCTTATTATCCGCCTCAAAGGTGAAGCCGCCGGCAAGGTTGATGACATCGCCCAGGCTCATATCGGATGCATAGGTATAACGTCCCGGTGTGCGGACTGCCCCAAATACCGAAACAAACAGATCATCGCGCCTGCTGGCCTTGTCAAACAAGCGGATCAGGTCTCCGGAACGAATCTCCAGGTTGGCCGCAGAGGCAGGATTGTCCAGTGCTTCGCGGATATTGATATCGATGTATTCAAACTGTTTTGGCTCTTTGGGATCGGACCGGATGAGGTAGCCGTTATCCGAAGCATCCATCACGGGTCCTCCTGCCAGCAACAAGGCATCCTCCAGCCGCATCCGGCCATTGGGATCAAATGAATATCTCCCCGGACTTTTGACAGCGCCTTCCAGCGTAAAGTAGGACGCATCCGCATAGGTTTTCAAATTCATGACCTGCAGCACGTCCTTGTCATTTAATTCCATGTTGTCCGCGGAGGCAATGTGGGACACGGCTTCCTGAAGATTTATCCGTTGAAATTTGAAAGTTCCGTCGGCCTGGTAGCGGAGGAGATAGGCAAAATCCATCCGGGCTTCAGGCCTGGGGACTGCCATGGCCATCAGATCGGAAATCCGCATCCCGGGTTTTCTTTCATAATTGCCGGGAAAATTGACGGCGCCGGAGACCTGTACATAATTTTCCGCAGCTTCACTGACGTCCCGGATATCGATGATATCTCCATTCAGAAGAATGTAATCACCACCCTGTCCCATCAGGTCCCTGAGGTTGACATCCGTGATAACTTTTTTATCCTGCAGGTACCGGGTTACCTGAACCCCTCCCAGGTAGGCTTTGGGGGTGGCCCCACCTGCATACCGGATCAACTGCACCAGGTTTTCGTCTTCCAGCAATTCATAACGCATGGGCCGGGTCACCGCGCCACGGATCGTGACCACTTTTTGCGCTACCGGAATATGGATATAATCATTGTTTTGCAGGTAGAAATTATCCGCCACCGAAGGGTCATTCATAAAAGCGTAGATATCCAGCGGTATCGATTTACTGCCGCGGATGATTTTTATCCTGCGGACAGAACCGATATCCGTTGGTCCCCCGGCTGCACTGATCACATTGATGGCTGTATTAATGCCGGGTAAGGTGATCGCGCCGGTCGTTTTGGATTCGCCAAATACATTGATGGTCATGTTTCTCGGCTTGACCAGGCTGGCCTGAAATTCGCCGCGACCGATTTCATAATAACTGCGGAAGCGCTGGAAGAGGATTTCCTTAGCATCTACCCATTTGATGCCCCTGAGTAAAATCCGGGGCAGATTGCCGGAGGGCTGGACAAAGCCTTCCGGGCCTATTTCCAGTGTCTCCTGGAACTGGGATCGGCCAATGCCGATAACGCCGATTTTATCCCCGGCATCCAGAACATAGGAGTCCGGGGCAATGCCATCCTCTGTCTTCTTATAAACAGCGATGGAATTATTGCGGAAAATCTCCTGTCCATAGATTGGAAAGGACTTGGGAGCGATCGGCTCTGCCTGGGGTTCCCGGACTTCCTTGGGCGGCTCTACAGGAGCCTGTGTCAGTTGGTCGACCACCTGGACTGGTTCAGGCGACTTTGGCTGACCGGCAACCTTTCGCTTATCACTTTCAATTTCAGCGATGGTCTCAAGAATGACATTCTGAAAACGCTCCAACTGCCCAGCCTGGATATTGTCCGGATCGAATCCCTTCGCGATTAACCTGGCCCGCAACGTGTCTTCGGGAATACCCCGTTGTTCAAGCAGAATCCTGGCCTGTGCTTCGGTGATTTGCGCCAATACAGAATTTCCCTGAACGATGACGGTCAGGAAAATGAGAAGTACGCCAATGCGCCAAAGCGCTGTCTTACGCATGTTGCCTTGTTAAAATCATCCCACTCATCCCTGCTGAAGCATTTGCCGGAAATACTTCAACGTATGCACTAGCCCTTCGGACCTCTTGACCTTGGGCTCCCAATCCAAAAGCTGTTTTGCCAGGGCGATATCCGGCTGTCTCACTTTTGGATCGTCTTCCGGGAGCGGCCGGTAGTCAATATACGCCTTGGGATTCCCCACCAGGGCCAGGATCTCCCGGGCCAACTGCATGATGGGAATTTCATCCGGATTGCCGATGTTAACCGGCAGGGAATAACCACTCAGGAGCAACCTGTAGATACCCTCCACCAGGTCATCCACATAACAGAATGACCGGGTCTGGCTTCCATCCCCATATACTGTCAACCCTTCTCCTCTCAAAGCCTGTGCCATAAAGGCAGGCAGGGCCCTGCCATCCTCGACCCGCATCCGGGGCCCGTATGTGTTGAAGATCCGGACAATGCGGACTTCCACCCCATGATAGCGGTGATAGGCCATCGTGATGGCCTCCATAAACCGTTTGGCCTCGTCATAGACGCCCCTGGGACCTATCGGGTTGACGTTTCCCCAATACTCTTCCTTTTGCGGATGAACCAAAGGATCTCCATAAACCTCTGAAGTAGAGGCAATTAGAATTCTTGCCTGCTTGGCTTTGGCCAGGCCCAGGAGGTGATGTGTGCCAAGGGAGCCCACTTTGAGCGTTTGGATCGGCATTTTGAGATAGTCAATCGGGCTGGCGGGGGAAGCAAAATGAAGGATATAATCGAGTTCCCCGGGGATGTGCACATATTTGGTCACATCATGATGATAAAACTCAAAAGAGGGATGGGGAAAGAGATGTTCGATATTGGCCAGTGAACCGGTGAGCAGGTTGTCCATGCCGATCACGTAGTAGCCTTCCTTCAGAAACCGATCACACAGGTGGGAACCGATGAAACCCGCTGCACCTGTGATTAATACCCTTTTCAATACCTTTAATTGTGAATTTGATGCGAATTCGAGTGCCAAAGATACCAGAAATCAGGCTAACGTCAGGCCTCCTCCCCTTCCTCCTGCTTGGGTTCAACCTGCTGACAGGACAGGAGGTGAAATCCCTCAGGACCTTTGACTTCCGCTATGGATTCCAAATTCCCGCTGCGGATATGCGGGATCGGTTTGGGAACAACAATGCCCTTGGCCTGGGTATCGATTTTGCGTCATTCAAATCCAGGTGGTACTACGGCATTGAAGGTATCTATGTTTTTGGCAACCGGGTCAAGGAGGACGTGTTGGCTCCGTTACGGTCCTATGATGGCAATATTATTGGCATCGATGGTAAAATCGCGGACGTCAACCTGAAAGAAAGGGGCTACTATGCCGGCCTTCAGACAGGCTATATCTTTAAAACCACGGGGAACAAAAACGAATTGACCGGTATACGGACCCTGATCGGTGTTGGCCTGATGCAACATAAGATCCGTGTACAGGACAATTACAACTCCGTCGTCCCGCTGGAGAAAAAATACCTGCAGGGATACGACCGGCTGTCCAACGGACCTGCGCTGCATCTTGGAATCGGGTATCAATATGACAGCCCGGTCAACAATGTGCAGTTTCGGATCATGGGAGAAGTTTTTACCGGCAAAACAAAGTCCAGGCGAGACCTGGATTATCCGACCGGTCAATATCTGGACCATGAAAGAACGGATATCCTGTACGGGCTTCACATCGCCTACATCGTGACCATCAGCAGGACTTCTTCCGAAGAGTACATTTATTATTGATCGAGATGCTCTGGCCCATTTACTATGTCACCATCTATGTCATGGTCTTCGGGATATGGTTTTCTTCCTTATGGAAAACGAAATCCAGGCTTTGGATCCGGGGCCGCCGCGGATGGGAGAAACCAATCAAAGCCCTGCCGAACAAATCCAGTACCCGCATTTGGTTTCATGTCTCCAGTCTGGGTGAATTTGAACAGGCGAGGCCCGTCATTGAAAGCATTCACGCCCTTGCGCCCGGGACCGAAGTCGTGCTCTCATTTTTCTCCCCAAGCGGGTATGAGATCCGTAAAAATTATCCCCTGGCGAAAGTCTTCTACCTGCCCGCAGATTTGCCGGGAAATGCCCGTTTGTGGGTGAAAGAAGTAAAACCTGACCTGGCGGTATTCGTCAAATACGATCTCTGGCCAGGGTATCTGCGTGCACTCGTCCAGGCGGAAATTCCATTTGTATTGATATCAGCACTCTTTAAACCCGGACGAAGGCTTCAATCCTGGTCCACGCCCCCGACGATAGGGTTGCTGAAAAAAAGCAGGCAAATTTTTTTACAGCAGGAAGCATACGCGGAGCCCTTGCGTCGCCTGGGATTTCACAATATCCGGGTGGCCGGTGATACGCGGCTCGACCGGGTGTTGACGTTGCCTGAAGAAGCACGTAAACAAATACCGCAACGTCTGAGGGAGGCCGGCACTTTTGACCTGGTGGCCGGAAGCACCTGGCCGGAGGATGAAAAGCGTCTCATCCCCGCAATCGAGGCACTAGGTCTGCGTGTGATCATAGCACCCCATGACATCGCTGAGCCGAATCTGGAGAGGCTGATTAACCTACTCCCTGCCCACGCCATCCGGTATTCCTCCATGCGGTCCCAGGACGCTGGCGCCCGGATCATCGTGCTGGATACAATCGGTATGCTGTCCATCCTCTATTCCCTGGGCGATGTGGCGTTTGTCGGCGGTGGTTTTGGCAGAAGTATCCATAACATCCTCGAACCGGCTGCCCATGACAAGCCGGTTATTTTCGGCCCTCACTTCGCGAAATTTCCGGAAGCAACAGACCTTCTTGAACTTGGCGGTGCCTTTACGATCAAAACGCAGGAAGAACTGCTGGCCACCCTGAAAGCTCTCCGGGGAGAAGCGTCCAGGCGTGCCGGGGCAGTAGCTGGTGCGTATATCCGAAAAAATGCCGGTGCCACGGAAAGGGTGACGGCATACCTGTTGGAATCAATACCTTTCGCCCGGAAATGATCATTACACAGGAAGATTTTAACCAGGTGCGTGATAAAGCCTCCTCGCTTCGCGCCCTCGTGATCGGGGATATCATGCTCGACCGCTATATCCATGGCATTGTGGAGCGGATTTCGCCTGAAGCACCTGTACCGATTGTGCAACACCAATACACCGAGGTTAAGGCCGGCGGGGCAGCCAATGTGGCGATGAACCTGGCCGCGTGGGGCTGCCAGACGGGATTGGTTGGCCTCGTGGGACAAGATCCACAGGCCAAGACCATGGCCGCTTTGCTTGATGAACAAAATATACGTCATCACCTGATCGAGAGCGCTTCCAGACCTACCTCCATCAAGACCCGGGTTGTGGCTTCCTCCCATCACCTGCTCCGGATTGAT
Organism: uncultured Saprospiraceae bacterium; assembly: GCA_964617515.1. Classification (GTDB taxonomy): domain Bacteria; phylum Bacteroidota; class Bacteroidia; order Chitinophagales; family Saprospiraceae; genus Opimibacter. Next base: position 29,147 of record CAZTXO010000019.1, read on the forward strand.
GAGGAATCCGTTGATTATCTGCAGGATGATGAAGAGCAGGAAGTGATCCGGCAGCTGGACGCCTTTATGACTTCTTTTCGACCGGATCTGATCATCCTGGAAGATTACAACAAAGGCTTGCTCACCAATCTGATCATCGTGGCCATACGGCAGTATTGTGCGCAACATCCTGTCTACCTGGCCGTGGACCCCAAGGACAAACACTTCTTTTCCTATGCGGGATCTCAGCTCTTCAAGCCCAATCTCCGGGAAGCGAGTCATGCACTCCGAAAGTCCCTGCACCAGGCCGACCTGGAGTCCGTTTGCCGCGAATGGCGAAATCGTTACGAATTTGGAACTGTCGCCATCACCCTCGGGGCGCATGGAATCTACCTGCAAAATGACCACCAGGGTACCCAGGTAAGGCCTGAAAAGGCTATTGACGTCGTGGATGTCTGCGGGGCCGGAGATGCCGTGATCTGTTCGCTGGCCCTGGGCCTGATGGCCGGACTTTCGCTGGAAAAAAGCGGTGCCCTGGCTAACCTTACCGGCGCCTATGTATGCTCTCATTCCGGCGTTGTCGCTGTGGATGTGGATGAGATATATCGCTGGATTTAACCATATTTGTCAGCCGCACTACATAATTCCAAATGGAAGCCCGGTGAATGTCAAATTTTTCTATTTTTACCCGGGTTTCCCTCTTCCCTACAGCAATACTTGAACGATTAACACCATAACAGACTGATTACCTTTTACTCTAATTAAAATCTGAAAATGATGAAAGTAACTTTACGTTTCATGAGCCTGATCGCAGGGCTTATCTTTTGGAACCTCACTGCCTGGGCACAACCGGCCAATGATGATTGCGCCGGCGCTTTCGTAGTTGCCTATGCGGACAATGAGGCCTCTGCCGTGACGACCGATGGAGATTCCAGGGGCGCCACTGCATCCACTGAACCTACCAGCGTTTGCTCAGGTTCCTGGTACACGGATGATACCTGGTACACGTTTACCACCCCATCCACACTGCCGGGCAATGGGATCGTCGTGAGGGTATATTTTAATGCGGCAGTCGTTCCTACGGATGTACCTGCCATCGGCATGGCTATCTACAATAGCTGTGACATCGGAGAGACTCCGCTCAGGTGCTTCTCTTCTGATCAGCCTGAAGACAACAAAATCGAACTCCCCGGCGCCTGCCTGTTGCCTGACCATCAATACGTGGTCCGCATCTGGTCCACAGGGAATACTGCTGCTACCGAGGGAACATTTCGCGTAGCTGCCTTCGGCAATACCACCGCTGCTCCATTCCTCTGGTATGAAACCTTTGCCGGCGGCTTTAAAAATCATGGCTGGACCACGGAAGGTACCTGCGCCGTGCAGGATTCCAATGGCAATGCCGGCTGGAAGTATTTGCCGGATGGATTGGTTGACAAGGGTGCTTACATCTTCGCCGGTGCCGGCATCAATTCTCCGACCCTTTGTGACGGAGCTGTTGGAGTTGACAGCGACTATGATGATAACGCCGGTATTGAAGGCAATTTCGGAGCAGGGCCTTGTCCCGCTCCGGCTCAGCACATCCTGATCTCCCCGGAAATCAACTCCGGCGAATGGACCGCTGTTGGTTTGTCCCTGACCTGGAACCAGGCCCTTCGCCAGTTCCAATCCACCTATTTCATTTCCTACCGGGTGAAGGACGGAGATAATGACTGGGGTGACTGGGTGGATATCCAGGTCAATACCGAATTTGCCACCAACGGCAACTTTGATAACTCCAACGTTCAGCGCATCTTCATGCCTGGCGCAGCCGGACATGACTTCATCCAGATCCGCTTTGTCTACAATGCCAACTATTACATGTGGGCTATTGACGATGTCAAGATTGTCGAGACAGAAGCAAATAACCTGCGTTGCCAGACCAACTTCTTCGCTATTCCACCATGGGCGACCATTCCGTCCAACCAGGTATATGGCTGGTGGGGTGAAAACGACATCTATAACGCCGGTGCTGCAGCCCAGACAAACGTCGTTCTGAACCATACCATCATGGACGTTGGCACCTCCGCAGAGGTGTACAATGAGGACCTGTCCTACGGCAGCATTGCTCCCGACTTCCTGGCGGAAAATAAGATCTTCCCGCAGACAGTCAATATGCCTACTGCCCCTGCTTCTTACCAGGGCACCTACATGGTGACCCAGGACCAGGCTGATTTTGATCCTTCTGACAATACGATTTCGTATTCCTTCAATGTGGGCGGTGACACCTTCGGTAATGAAGACAACTTCACCCGTTCTGTCGCTGTAGCCAATGGCGTCTATGATGCCGGCGCTCCGCTTTCCTACGGTTATGGAAACATCTTCCGTATTGTGCATGATGTGGAAGTAGACCGTATCATCTGGGGTGTCAACAACCCGGCTGACATGACGGACAAGACTGTCAACATCTACCTCCTGCAGTGGACGGATACGAATGGTGACCAGATTGCGCAAAGCAGCGAACGGAAATTTGTCGGTTTCGCTGAATACACCTTTACCGGTGCCGAAGGCGACAATGCTATCCTCGAAGCCGTCCTGGACAACTTTGACAACCCGGGTGATCCCATCATCATGAAAGGTGGATTTACCTACATGGCCCTGGTGGAATATGTCGCTACGGATGCCGCAGATCCTCAGTTCTTCATGCTGGCCAGCGAAGATCGCAACTTCAATGCCACCACCCTGGCTTCTGACTCTGCCTTTGTTCAGGGTATCAGCAATTACCGCATCTACATGACCGTGCTGGCATTCTCTCCGGACGGCATCATCGCCAACATCGACTACGAAGTACGCGAGCTCGATCCGAATGATGCCCGCATTCACTTCAGCGATGATATCGTGCCGCTGGTTCGTATCGTCACCAAGACGACCAATACGAATGAACAACTCCCGCTGGATAATGCGATCAGCCTGTATCCCAACCCGGCTACGGATGACGTACAGGTGAAGCTGGACTTCAAGAAGCCTTACAGCGATGTCAGATTGCGCCTGATCGATAACCTCGGAAGGACAGCCCTCACCAAAGTCATCAACCAGACCATCACGCAACACGTGGAGAAGATCAATGTCAGCCAACTCACCCCGGGCAACTATATGCTCCAGGTGGAAACGGTGGACGGACAACGCTCTATCCCGGTGGTAGTCGTTAAATAATCAGAAAGCGAGACTTACTTTCAGAAAAAAGCCCCGGAGCATTGCTTCGGGGCTTTTTTCTTTATTATTGTTTCGTAAACCTTGTATCCATGAAATTTGAATCCCTGACCGTACGTGAATGGCCCGATCCACGTACGACAAAGCCGCACATCATTCCGATCTATGCCACGTCGTCCTATGAATTTGACGACATCGGCCAGGGAATGCGGATCTTCGCCCAGGAAGAAAAGGGTCACACCTACAGCCGCTATGGCAATCCTACCACTGATGCCACCGCCGCAAAAATCGCTGCACTGGAGACGTATGGAAGCGATCTGGAGGCCACGGCTGTGATGACCAATTCGGGCATGGCTGCGGTGCACGTTCTTATGGCAGGCCTTCTGCGATCAGGAGATAAGATTCTTTCCCAGCCCAATGTTTATGGCGGCACCACGGAATTGCTGCAGAAGGTGGTGTCCGGATGGGGAATCGAAATACACTATACGGACCTGGCAAACCAGGAACACGTTGATCAGCTTTTAAAAAACGACCCAGCCATCAAGTTGGTGTATCTCGAAACGCCGGCCAACCCCACCCTGGCCTGCATCGATATCAGAGCCCTGACCGAAGTGACCCGGCGCCATCACCGATGGTCCGCCATTGACAACACCTTCGCAACACCGTACCTGCAACAACCCCTATTACTGGGTGTCGATTTCGTCATTCATTCCACCACCAAATATTTAAACGGGCATGGCAACAGCATCGCGGGAATCATCATCGGCCGCGATCCTCAGCTTTTTCGTGACCGGATCTGGAATACAATGAAACTCACCGGCGCCAACTGCAGCCCGTTTGAAGCCTGGCTGGTCTACCAGGGCCTGAAAACACTGCCCTTGCGAATGGATAAACATTGCACCAATGCGTTATTATTGGCGACAACCCTCGAGCGGCATCCGGAAGTCGCGATCGTCAATTACCCCGGACTCGAATCCCATCCGCATCATGAGGTCGCCAAAAAACAAATGCGGGCGTTTGGCGGCATGATGAGCTTTGAACTGAAAGCCGGTTACCAGAAAGCATTAGCGACGATGAACAGGCTCCGGTTTTGTTCGCTCGCCCCCACGCTGGGAGATGTCGACACCCTTGTGCTGCACCCTGCTTCCTCTTCACACCTTCGCGTTTCCCCGCAATTGAGGCAACAGGCCGGCATTTCGGATGGACTTATCCGGATTTCCGTCGGGATCGAGGATCCGCAGGATATCCTGGAGGATTTCCTGCAAGCCATTGCGTGACCAGAAGTGAGTAATCTATGGTGAGTTGTGAGTTGTGAATGGTGAGTGGTGAGAGGTGAGAGGCGGGAAATGAGAAAGAAATCGCTAAAGCTTAATTCGCTTCGATTTCACTCATACCTCAATGCTCTCTACGTGATACCTTATACCCTCAGCCCGAGCTCAACAACTGCCATATCCGCGATCATGTCTCCGTCAATGGTAAAGCGCAGCATGGTCCGGATCTGATGGAAACCTTCTTTTCCGGAGGCACCGGGATTGAGGTGCAACAAATTCAATTCTTTGTCATGGATCACTTTCAATATGTGTGAATGCCCGCAAACGAAAATATCCGGACGGATTTCCTCCAGTCTTTTCCGGATGCGTACCGGGTAATGCCCCGGATAACCCCCGATATGGATCATCCAGATTTTTTTTCCCTCCACCGACCAGGTGATCTCTTCCGGAACCCGGGTTCTGACAGTGGTTCCATCGATATTACCGGAAACAGCATAGATCGATTTTCCCAGCGCATCCAGTTTTTCCAATACTTCTGCCGAACCGATGTCGCCGGCATGCCATATTTCATCGACTTGCCCCAGGATGTCTGCTAACACGGGATCAAAATAGCCATGCGTATCGGAGAGGAGCCCAATCTTACGCATGCGCCATATCGATACATACTTTTCCAAACTGTTCTCCTTCGGCCAGCAAAGCCAATGCCTCATTGGCCTGGTGAAGCGGAAACACATGACTGATGATGGGCCTGATCCGGTGCGTCTCCACAAGCTCCAGCATGGCCTTGAAGTCGGACGGTGATCCCATGGATGATCCCAGGATATCGATTTGTTTCCAAAAGATCCGTTGAGGGCTCAAGCCATCGACGACACCGCGGGTACCACCATAGACCACAATGCGGCCTGTCGGGTTCATCATGCCGGCGAGCCTGGCAAAATCAGGCCCGCCCGCCCCATCGATGACCAGGTCAAAACGCTCCTTGATACTGCCCAGGATGTCCTTGTCCCACGAAGAACGGCTGTAATTTCCGCCTCCCGATGCCCCGTACCGGATTGCTTGCCTGATCTTTTCATCGGAAGAGGAAGTGACCCAGACCTCCATACCGATCGCCACACCAAATAAAAGGGCCATCGTAGCTACACCGCCGCCAATGCCCGTGATCAGCATCCGCTCTCCGGGCTTAGCCCGGCCGCGTGTAAACATCGCGCGATAGGCGGTCACGCCGCAAACGGGAAGTGCCGCCGCTTCCACCCAGCTTAAATGTGCCGGCTTATCGTACAGGTTGTCTGCCGGCACTTTTACCCACTCCGCCAGGGTGCCGTGGTCCGGCATGCCAAGAATGCGAAAATCAGGACTAAAATATCCGGGATCAGTCCCCCATTCCAGACTTGGATCGATGATGACTTCCCTGGTTCCGGCCACGCCCGCCCCGTCGCTGCCGAGGATCAGCGGAAAGGAAAGGCCGGGGTACTTTCCCTTCGTGATCCAATAATCCCGTTTATTGAGGGCGGCGGCTTTGACCTGCACAACCACTTCGCCGGTATTGGGCACCGGGACAGCGATTTCAGTGGTTTCTAACGGATGTTCGAGGCCAAACAGCATCATGGTTTTCATCCCGGCACGGATTAATCAGGTTAAGGAAGCAACGATGGTAAAGATATCGGTATCTGTTCAAAAAAGGCCGGACCACGTCCGTTTTGCCTAGATTTGCAAGGTTCAAAATATGCTGACATGGTAAAGACAATACTCGCTGTATTATTCATCACCTCCCTGTCGATTTTTTCCAACGCGCAAAACTGCGCCATCACCGCTGTCAACGCGACGGCCTTGCCCTGTGATGGATATTACTTTTCGGTATCGATTGATCTGGAAGTATCCAATCCTCCCAGCCCCGGCTTCACCCTTGCGGGTAACGGGGTCATCTATGGCACCTTTCTTTATTCGGACTTGCCCGTCACCGTGGGACCCCTGCTCGGTGACAATTTCTCCACGTATACCTTTATCGCCTGGGATGTTGAAAATGGAGCCTGTCAAAACTATACGACCCTGGAAGCCAGCAATTGCGGACCCATCTGCTCCCTCAGCAATGCAAATCTTGAACTGATCGAGTGTGTCAGTAACATCAGCGCATTGGTCGTATTTGATATGGACTATGAAAATGTCACGGCTCCTAACTTCGATCTGTACTATGCTAACGGAACCCAGGTGGGTTCCTGGTTGTACGAAAGCCTGCCGGTAACCATTAATTTTTTTCAGGTCAACGGCGCTGCTCCGATTCACCTGACGGCCTGTGACCACAATAACCCGGATTGCTGCCAGGAATTCATCTTCCCGGCGATTGACTGCAATCCAAACAATTGCGAGATCGTCAATATGTCGGCAGTTCCCCAATGTGTGGGTAACAACTTTGTCGTACACCTGGATTTCGATTACAGCGCGACGCCATCGGACAGTTTCAGCGTTCATGGCAACAACATCTTCTATGGTGATTTTGCCTATAGCCAGTTGCCCATTACCCTTGGGCCACTGAATGGAAATTCCAATATTCCCTGGGAATTTATTGTTCAGGATCAGGCCAATCCCAATTGCACCAATACGGTCGTTCTCGGCGTATTTACCTGTCCCCCACCCTGCCATATCCTGGAACTGACAGCGGATGTAACGGAATGCACCAGCGACTCCACTTATGCGTTGCTGTTAGGCCTTGAAATTGAAGGGGAAGGTGATCTTGGCTACAGTGTATTCTCACCGGATCATTTTTATGGCACGCACTCCTATGACAATTTACCCCTGTTGCTTTCCTCCTTTGCCGGCTCCGGCAACCTGGTGGACCAGGTGACCGTCTGCGACAATGCCAATCCCGGATGTTGCGCCACCACCCTGTATGAAGCTTTCCTTTGCGCCGGTTGTGTGATCGCGGACATGTCTGCCATACCCCAACCATGCAATGACGATGACCAGTTTATGGTTCAACTTGACTTTTATCATTACAATGTCTCTGACCAGGGCTTTGAAGTGACCGGTAACGGAAATAATTATGGTCAATTTTCGTATAACGATCTGCCCATCCTCCTGGGCCCTTTCCAGGGCGATGTATCCCAATACCTGGAGTTTGTCGTTTCCGACCTCGTGGACCCGCTTTGTTTCGGCACCATCGAACTTGGAGAAATCTCCTGTAATGATATCTGCAACCTGTCGAACCTGCAGGTCGAAACAGGCGCATGCACCGGAGTCAACACCTATATCCTGCACCTCGACCTGGACCACCAGGGCAACAGCCAAAACTTTACGCTGACCGTCAATGGCGAATATTATGACACTTACAGTTATACTGATCTCCCGCTGACCCTGGTGGAATTTCCTTCTGCCGGAAATGGGGTTGATCATATTGCCATTTGTGATCAGGATCATCCGGACTGTTGTATTTCTGCCGAATTTGCAGCCCCGATCTGCGAATGCCATATCTTCGATGCGGTTGTGGACAACCTGGCATGCACCTCCGACAGTACATTTGCCATCGCCCTGAATTTCCTGAGCGAGAATACTCCAAACCAAAATGTGGACATCTACCTGGGCGATGCCTATTGGGGCTTTTATAATGCAGAAAATCTTCCCCTGATCCTCGATAATATCCCGGATGGTGACGGCAACGTCCTGCTCACCGTTTGCGCCAGCGACCAGAATGCATGTTGCGATCAGGTTGAAATCTCCCTGATGTCTTGCGGTCCGGTAGAATGTCATCTCTGGGACCTGGTCGCCGAAACAGGCGATTGCACCTCAGATTCCACATACGTACTGGACTTCACGTTTAACCATAGCAACCTCCCGACGGATTCTATTCTCGTCACCGCAAATGGCACCCCGATCGGACAATACCTGATTCACCCTGATTTCAACCGCATCGAACTCTTCCCGGTTTTACCGGGTGATACGGTTCACCTGGTCGTGTGTGCTGTCGGCGCGCCGGATTGCTGTGATGATTATACCTATATCGCGCCGGATTGTGCAGGTTTCAGTCAATGCCATATCTGGGACCTGGGGGTTGATCTGGGAGATTGCACGACGGATTCCTCTTACAACCTGTTCCTGCTTTTCAATCTAAGCAACCTGCCCTCGGATTCCGTCGTGGTCACCGCTAATGGAACCTATTATGGCACTTATCCTGCCGGGGATGGTCTCATCTATCTTCAGGATTTTCCTGAATTCAATTCCGCTGAAACGGCGATCAGCGTATGCGCCCTTGGTGCTCCTGACTGCTGCGATGCGGTCGAATTCAACACACCGGATTGTGGCGAAAGCGGCAATTGCGCCATCTGGGACCTGGTGGCGATCGCAGGGGATTGTCAGTCGGATTCTACCTACGTACTGCACATCGAGTTCAATTTCGCCAACCTGCCGGTGGATTCTGTTCATATCACCGCGAATGAGCAGGATTTTGGCAACTTCCAGGTGCATGAAGGGAGCATCTGGCTGGAGCATTTCCCTGAATTCAATAATGCTATCACGTATATCACCGTTTGCGCCGTTGGTGCTCCGGACTGCTGTGCTACAGACGAATTTTTCACGCCCGATTGCGGAGAGGGAACTGCCTGTCTGATAGATGATCTGGTTGCTGAATCCCTGGAATGCATCGGTGACAGCGCGTTTGTCCTCCACCTGCAATACAACGCACTCCATCTGCCGGTTGACTCTGTCACGGTCATCGTCAATGAGACCAACCTGGGTACTTTTCTGAATCAACCGGATGGATTCAATATTGAAAATGTACCGCTTTTTGATGCCAATCACGTGTTCGTAACGGTTTGTGCGGTAGACGCTCCCGATTGCTGTGATTCCTACGAATTCGAAATGCCGGATTGCGGACAGGGCGTGAATTGCCACTTTGATAATCTCATCGCCGAGACAGGCGAATGCACTTCGGATTCGACATTTATACTGGACATTGTTTTTGACCTTCAAAATGCCGGAACGGATTCCGTCCTGGTCTTCGCCAATGATCAGTTCGTTGGCCAATACCAGATCGATCCGGATTATCTGCATATTGAAAATTTCCCACATCTCGATGGTGAGGTTACTACGCTGACCGTATGTGCCGCGGGCAACCCGGATTGTTGTGCCAGCTTTGCCTTTGAGACTCCTTTCTGCACGGATGAATGCATCATCTATGCGATCGCCGTGGAAACCTTTGCCTGCACCTCCGATACCACTTTCGGCGCCGTCATTCAATTCCAATACCAAAACATCACGGCCGGCGGTTTCGATATTTGGGCCGGCGATCAATATCTTGGCTTTTTCACCGTTGACCAGGTGCCGGTAGAAACCGCTCATTTCCCTGCCAATGAAACAGGCCAATATGTCGTCAATATCTGCGAAAGCGATAACACCGAATGCTGCGCCAGCTATGCCTTCACCGGACCGACCTGCGGGGGCGGAGATGATTGCCATATTTATGATCTCAGCTATACCATGACGGAATGCGATTCCAGCGGGCACTTTTATTTCATCCTGGATTTCGAATTCGACCACCCGGGCAATGAAGGTTTCAACATCGTCGGCAACGGCAATAATTATGGTTCATTTGGCTATGAGGATGTACCCGTCACCCTCGGTCCGTTTGAGCCAGGCGATACCCAATGGGAATTTGAAGCGTCCGACAACCAGTATCCGGATTGTTCGGACAGCGTGATACCCGGTGTGGTGGATTGTATTGTGGCAACAGCACCGGTATTGCCCGAACACTACTTCCAAATCCTCAACAACGGAACGACACCGGCAATCCATGCGCTGAAACCGCTGATACTTTCCCTCTTCCATGCCAACGGGGATCCGGTCATCCGGGACCTGTCCATGCATCCGGGTGCTTATTATGACCTCACCAGGCTGCCGGATGGATTTTACATCACGACACTTCGCTTCGCGGATCATGTCTGGCCGGTCAAATTGATCCGGGCGGGAAACCGGTAAGCTTTGGCTACCGGAAAGTAAAAACGGATCCATGGATGCCATGGATCCGTTTTTTTATAACGGAATATTCCCGTGTTTGCGTTTTGGGCCTTCTTTTCGTTTGCCCGCCAGGATAGCGAAGCCTTTCATGATCTTACGGCGGGACGCTTCAGGCCAGATCACCTCATCGATAAATCCGCGCTCCGCCGCCTGGTATGGGTTGGCAAATAAATCCCCGTACTCCTTCTCTTTTTCCGCGAGCATGGCCTGTGGATTTTTGGATTGCTGAATTTCTTTTTTGAAAATAATCTCCGAAGCCCCCTTCGCTCCCATCACGGCAATTTCCGCCGTGGGCCAGGCGAAATTTATATCGGCCCCAATGTGTTTTGAATTCATCACGTCATAGGCTCCGCCGTAGGCCTTCCGGGTGATGAGGGTGATGCGCGGTACGGTCGCTTCGCTGAAAGCGTATAGCAATTTAGCGCCATGCTGGATGATCCCATTCCATTCCTGGTCGGTTCCCGGCAGAAAACCGGGTACATCGACCAATACTAACAGCGGGATATTGAAGCAATCGCAGAACCGGACAAAACGGGCTCCCTTCCGGGAGGCATCCGTATCCAGCACGCCGGCCAAATGCCATGGCTGATTGGCGACGATCCCGACACTCCTGCCCCCAATCCTCGAGAACCCCACGATGATGTTGGGGGCGAAATGCTCATGGACTTCCATAAAACTTTCCGGGTCCGCCAATTGCAGAATCACATCCCGCATGTCGTAAGGGGTCGAGGGGGATTCCGGCATCAGCGTGGCCAGGGCAGGACGCCATTCGTCATTGGGCTGATAGGCGATATCCACGGGCATTTGCTCATTGTTTTGAGGCAGATAACTCATGAGCTGCCGCACCTGGCGGATGCAATCCACATCATTGATCGCCGTGAAATGGGTGACACCGGATTTGGTGGCATGCGTCATCGCGCCGCCCAGGGCCTCACTGGTGACCTCTTCATTGGTGACCGTTTTGACCACATTGGGACCGGTGACAAACATATAGGAGCTGCCTTCCACCATGATCGTAAAATCTGTCATGGCGGGGCTATAGACGGCGCCTCCCGCGCAAGGTCCCATGATGGCGCTGATCTGCGGGATCACGCCGGAAGCCCTGACATTGCGGTAGAAGATATCGGCGTACCCGCCAAGGGACCGTACACCCTCCTGGATGCGGGCACCGCCGCTGTCATTGAGCCCGATCACGGGGACACCATTTTCCATGGCCATATCCATGATCTTACAGATCTTTTCCGCGTGGGTCTCGGACAGGGCACCTCCAAAGACGGTGAAATCCTGGGCATACGCATAGACCAGTCTTCCGTCAATCGTTCCATAGCCCGTCACCACACCGTCTCCGTAAAACTGCTGCTGATCCATGCCGAAATCGGTGGTGCGGTGGATCACCATCATGCCGATTTCTTCAAAGCTATCTTCATCGAAGAGTAATTGGAGCCGTTCACGGGCGGTCAGCTTCCCTTTGGCATGTTGCGCGTCGATCCGGTCCTGGCCGCCACCCAGCATGGCGAGCGACTGCCGGCGCTTCAATTCCGCTGTTTTCTTGTGCATGATGATTGGTAACTTAGCCCCAAATTAAATAAACTGCGCAAAGATGATGAATCCGGCCACCTCCAGCCTGCCCTTATCCCGCCTGGTTTCCGACATGCAGGAATCCGCTACCCTCAAAATGGCCAAAATGGCCCGGGAACTGAGGGCCCAGGGAAAAGACATCATCGATATGAGTCTTGGGGAGCCCGACTTTGATACTCCCCGGCACATCAAGGAAGCGGCCAAAAAAGCCCTGGACGACGGATATACCAAATATACCCCGGTCAACGGGTTACCCGAACTCCGGGAAGCCATCGTCCGTAAGCTTGCCCGGGAAAATGACCTTCCATACACCATCAATGAAATCGTGGTTTCGAATGGCGCCAAACAGAGTGTGTTTAATCTCTGCATGGCCCTGTTGGATCCGGGGGATGAGGTTATCCTGCCGGCACCCTATTGGGTATCCTATTACGAAATCATCCGTATGGCCGGCGGAGTCCCGGTGATCGCCTACACGGATATCGAACATGACTTCAAGTGTTCCGCCGAGCAGATCGAAGCACTCATCTCGGACCGGACCAAATTTATCTTATACTCTTCCCCATGCAATCCGAGTGGTTCCGTGTTTTCCTATGAAGAGCTGAAGGCTATGGCAAAAATGTTGCAGGCCTATGAGCACGTGTTGGTGATATCGGATGAGATCTATGAACTGATCCATTTTAGTGAGCGGCATCATTCTATTGCCTCCATGGAAGGAATGCGCGACAGGACAGTGATCATCAACGGGATGTCCAAAGGATTCTCGATGACGGGATGGCGCCTGGGGTATATCGCTGCTCCTGCCTGGATCGCCGAAGCCTGTACCAAAATCCAGGGCCAGGTCACCAGCGGAGCCAGTTCATTTGGTCAGAAAGCAGCCGCGGTGGCCCTTGACAGCGACCTGGCTCCGACTTATGAAATGGTGAAAGCGTTTAAGCTCCGGAGAGACCTGATCATTGATCTCCTGGAACAAATCCCATTACTCCTGGTAAACCGGCCGCAGGGTGCATTCTACATTTTCCCGGATGTATCGGCCTATTTCGGCAAAACATCCCCCGCCGGGGATATCGTCCATGATGCGGATGAAATGAGCCTGTACCTTCTGGCGGAAGCGCAGGTCAGCACGGTATCGGGCGTTGCCTTTGGTAACGACCGGTGCATCCGGATATCCTATGCCACTTCGGAGGCCAAGATTACAGAGGCGGCAGCCCGTATTGCCAAAGCACTCGCAGCACTCCGGTAGATCAGCGGACCAGGTGATAGTCCTGCGCTTCGTATTTGACGATACGAATATGCCTGTTTTCGTAATACAACGGCGTATTCATTTCCCCCGTGGATACACCCTGTTTAAACACCGGCCGGATGTCAAATCCGGAAGCCAGTCCTTCGCCCAGGAAGGATTCCGGTCCGATCATGGCTTCCTTTCCGCCCCGGGAAAGACAATGGGTAATCCACCTGACCAGGTCATAGCCCAAAAAGGCCTGGAGATCCGGCACGGTATGATACGCTTCAAAGAAATGATTTCTAAAGTCCGTATAGGCGGGAGATTCGGTATCGATAAAGGTGGACACACTGAGATGCACACGGAGGCTTTCGAGATAATTGGGATTGAGGTTTGTAAAACCAAGCCATTGCGGCATACCGATCACCATCACTTCATTCAATTCCTTATCCGCGTGCAGCTTGCGTAAAAATGAGTTCACAAAAGCCTCATCCGCTTTTGCATAATAGGGCAAAACGAATACCGTGCCGTCCGGCGCAAGCACTTTCCGGAGATCGGTTCTTTCCAGGTCAGGGGATGCATCGGAAATGATGAGATCTTCCGTTGTCAATTGTTCATTTTTCTTGAACAAGAGCAGCCGGTTGATTTCAGCCGGATTGTTCCGGGCAACGAGGAAAATTTTCTTCCCGGGAAATGCCTCGGCCAGGTACCGGGTGATCGTTTCCGCATGCGCGGGGAGCCCGGGCACAGCCTGGATGAAATGCGGGTTCTCCACCGCCATGCTGAAGGCAGGAAGCCAAGGGGAAATCACCATGGTCTCGTGTTTCAATCCAAACGCGGCGGCGGCTTCTATTCCTTCCTTTTCATAGGGTCCGACGATCACATCGGCATGGAGGGCATCGGATTTACGGAGGATGGACTCGGTGGCGATGCTTGATCCATCATCATCAAAAGCATGAAACGTAATCGGCGTGACCAGGGAATCATGCTGCCGGATCGCCAGCCGCATGCCCGCATAATATTGAATAAACCGGGTCACTTTGGGATCGATCGCCGCATCGGGATTCTCCACGGATGTAGCGGCAAAGGGCAGCAGAAGGGACACCGTGTACTTTTCCTTGCGTACCGGTTTGACCGGTTTATTATCCTCGTCTGTCACCAGGGGCGGTGCGGTATCTTCATTCCATCGCACCGTATCCATTTTTACTGAACGCTTCGGGACCAGGATGTCTTTTCCCGAAACCGGATCATACACATTGACCTGGTCTTCTTTTGGCGGAGATGGCGGAAGGGACGGAGGATGCTTTGTGATCGTCCTGGGAGCTGAGCAGGCAAAAAGCACAGCCAGGATCACCAGGACAGCACCTGCTTTATTCCCATTCAATCGTGGCGGGCGGCTTGGTGCTGATATCATAGACGACTCGGTTGATCCCTTTGACTTTGTTGATGATCTCGCTCGAAATTTCAGCGAGCAGGTCGTGTGGCAGGGGGCTCCATTCAGCGGTCATGCCGTCGACTGAATTGACAGCCCGGAGAGCGATGGCATTTTCATAACTGCGTTCATCACCCATCACGCCCACCGATTGGACCGGCAGGAGAATCGCTCCTGATTGCCAGATTTTATCATACCAGCCATGCTTCCGCAACAATTGGGTATAGATATCATCGGCTTCCTGTAAGGTCCTCACTTTTTCGGGGGTAATCTCTCCCAAAATCCGGATACCCAGACCCGGCCCGGGAAACGGATGGCGTCCCAGGATATCATCCGGAATGCCCAGGGCGTAGCCCACTTTTCTTACCTCATCCTTAAACAGCATCCGTAGCGGTTCCACTATTTTGAGCTTGAGGATCTCCGGCAGTCCACCGACATTATGGTGCGACTTGATGGTGGCCGAAGGACCATGCACGGAGATGGATTCAATCACATCCGGATAGATGGTTCCCTGCCCCAGCCATTTCACCCCGGGAAAGGAAGCGGCTTCTTCTTCAAACACTTCAATAAATACACGGCCAATGATCTTTCGCTTTTGCTCGGGCTCCGTCACTGCATTCAATGCCTTGTAAAACCGTTCGCGGGCATCGATACCATGAACTTTCAAGCCCATCTGTTTGTAGCGATCGAGGACCAGCTGAAACTCGTTTTTGCGGAGCAATCCGTTATCGACAAAAAA
Source organism: uncultured Saprospiraceae bacterium (assembly GCA_964617515.1). Taxonomy (GTDB): domain Bacteria; phylum Bacteroidota; class Bacteroidia; order Chitinophagales; family Saprospiraceae; genus Opimibacter. The sequence continues at coordinate 44,554 of CAZTXO010000019.1, forward strand.
GCAATGGAGGTTTTCGCCGATAGCCCTGTTGATCAGGAGCGCGCCGACCGTACTGTCCACACCGCCGGAGAGGGCCATGAGCACCTCTTCGCCCCGGGTTTGTTGCTTAACTTGCTCAACCGTTTCTTCGATAAACGTCAACGGTGTCCAGTATTCCCGGAGGCCGGCTATCCCCCGGAGAAAATTGAATAAGAGTTTGTGCCCTTCCATGGAATGGGTCACCTCCGGGTGAAATTGAACGCAACAAACCGGATGTTCATACTGGCCGGCTTTGCTGGCATAGGCGGCAATCGGAATACTTTCCGTTTTTGCCAGCACCTCGAATCCGGCCGGCAACTCCAGAATCGTATCGCCGTGGGACATCCAGATCTGGGAGCCATCGCTGATGTCTTTCAACAAGGGATGCGCATGATCCAGGATCGACAACGCGGCTTTGCCATATTCCCGTTTGGCGGAACGGGCCACCTGGCCACCAAATGTATCGGCCACATATTGTGCTCCATAACAGATGCCGAGGATCGGTACCTTCCCGACCCAGGGTCTGATATCGGGCCGTAAGGCATTTTCATCTTTTACCGAAAACGGGCTCCCGGAAAGTATCAGGGCTTTCACATCTGCCGGGGGCGCAGCAGGGATGGCATGGTAGGGAATGATCTCGCTGTATATCTCGAGTTCGCGAACACGCCGGGCAATCAATTGGGTGTATTGAGCGCCGAAATCGAGGATGAGTACTTTTTCGTGCATCCGTATGATAGCTATACTTGACTAAAAATCAATTGCCAGCAGCCATACCGGAGGACCAGGATTATTCCTCCAACAGGCCCCGTCCTTCTTTCCTGATCCTGCCTTCTTCCACCAGTGTCTTCATCAGCCTGTCCAGGATCCCGTTGACGAAATCCTTGCTTTTTGGCGTGCTGTATTCCTTGGAAATATCCACATATTCGTCGAGCGTGACCTTGGTCGGAATGGTTGGGAAGTAGAGGAACTCCACCAGGGCCATTTTGATGAGGATGACATCGAGCACCGCCAGGCGTTCCATGTCCCAGTTTTTAAGGGTGGGTTCAATGAGCAATTCGAGGCTGGGGGCCTGCTCCATCGTGATACTGATCAGCTGCTTGCCGAAATCTTCCACCGTATCCTTGTCCGGCAAGTATTCTTCAAAAAACTTTTCGCGGGAATCCGGTAGTTGCTTGATGATTTTTTTGAGGGCTCCGATGACGAGGGATTTATCTTCCTGCCAGAAAGTATACTGATCATCCACCATTTCCTCAAAAATCTCATTCTTCCGGAGGCTCCGGTAGATTTCCAGGAGGAATTCGCGATGGGCTGCTTCGTCTACGGGACCAAGGACATATTGTTTGTATTCCGGGGTCTTGGAAAAGGTGTTGTAGAGTTTAACGATCAGATCCTGATCGATGCGGGCGGAAAATGATTTTTTATCGAAAATGGAGCGCAGGGTTTTGTTCTGTGCTAAACTCTGGATGAGTTCGTTTTCGTAGAGTTTGGCGTTCCAATGCAGATCGTCCTGGTCCGGCCTCAGTTTTCCATGGCGCGAATCGCGGTCGACCACGGCCTGATGGGTGATTTGAATCAACAGGTAAAGGTTGAACAGGAGGCTTTCATACGCCTGATCAACCGACTGGTCATAGCGACGCAGTATCTCCTGCGGGCTTACCCCCGGGTCACGGTCCATAGAATAAAGCAACTGCATGACCTTGACCCTGATACTTCTCCTGCTTACCATATGGGTTTTGACCTCAGATTGATTCAACGAACATTCGCACAAAAATACAGGTTATTTGGGACTACCTGTCAACATATAGAAAAAAAATCCATGTTTTAGCCCGTTCCCTGGCCGATGCCGGTTATTGAAGCGTCAGGGACCGTGGCAGGTGGCGGATATGCCACATCCCCACGACTTTCCCGGCCTTGAGGTGTACCACGCCCGGATTGGAGCGAATGATCGTCTTGAGGAGTATCTCATCCGCTTCGTACCAGTCATAGGTGCCACCGGTCGCCTGCCGGAAAGAGGCAAGTTTTTCGGCCCCGGCACCTCCCGCAATGGCATATATTTTCGCCCCGTACTTCTTGACATCCTTCATCAGCGGGTTGACCTTATCCTTGTACAGGCTGACGTAATGCGGATCCCAGTCATACACTTCTTTGCTTTCTTCCCGGCTGAGGATGGCGGAGATATTATTGTAATAAATGACGCTGTCTTTATACACCAGTGTATCCGGTTTCCAGATCGTATCCGGAACCATAAATTTCTCGATGGATGTTTCTCCCTTCAAGGTATAAGCGACTATGAGGAAAACATCGCCGGAGTCCGAGAGGATCTCTTCTGCCACATCATTGCCGGCCATATCCACCACAGCGAATTCGCTCACCTTGGTCGATTCGATGGACGGTTTGCCCCTGATCTGTTCAACCGTGGTCCATTCCTCCTTTGGATATTTCTTCCAATCCTTTATGTACAATTCCTGTGGGAGGAGCAATTCCTCTCCGGTCTTATTGTTTTTCAGCCTCAGGGTGACTTTGACATTGGCCATGGCCTCTTCCTCCATCTGTTTTTTCTGATAGAGATCCGTACCCACTTTGAACGGCCTGAAATCAACGACCGGAAGATCCAGTACCGAATTCCGGAGGCAGAACCAGATCAGTAAAACCCCGGCTACGCCGACCACGATGTTCCGGGTCCTGGCCGTAAACCACTGGTGCATGTCCCGATGCTTAAAGACAAAGTAAAAGGCCGGTACCAACAGCACGAGGTCTTTATAGAAACTGATGCGTGGCACCAGTTTGATAAAATCGCCAAAGCATCCGCAGTCCGTCACCCGCATATTGGATTCCGCATACGGGCCCCATTTGCTGAACTCAAAGAAGTTGACCCCGCTCGGCACATATCCGGTCAGGAAGGTGAAACCGGTCAGTACCGTGAAAAACAGCACGAGTAACAGGAAAAGCCAGCTCGTCAGTTTTGATTTATGCCCCATGATCAGCATGATGCCCAGGAGGATTTCATAGACGATCATGACAATCGAAAAGAAAAGTGAAATACCGCTCAGGAAAGGAAAAAGCGGCGCCATAAAACCGAAAGCCGTTTCCTGGAGCGTGTACTGGAACTCCGTAAAATACTGTTCCATCTTGTATGCGGTTCCCAGGGGGTCGACTGCTTTGACCATCCCGGAGATGAGGAACAGGATTCCCGTAAAATTCTGCAGGAAGGTCATCAGCCATGCCTTATGCCCCTTCTTTAACCAGCCGATAAAAGCCGTCAGCAAGCCTGAGGCGATAGCGATGTACAGGATCAGTGTGAGTAATTTCATAGCGATTGTGCTTCTTCAATACGGATCAAGGCAAAAATGGCGTAGTTGATGATGTCCATATAATTGGCATCCACCCCTTCCGAGGCTATCAACAAACCCCGGTTATCCTCGATTTGTTTAATGCGCAGGATTTTCATCAGGATGAGATCGGTGTAGCTGCTGATGCGCATGTCCCTCCAGATCTCCCCATAATCATGGTTTTTGTCCTCAAAAAGTTGTTTTGTCGCCAGGACCACCTCATCGTACAGAGTGCTGATTTCCTGGCCTGGAATCTCCTGCCGCTCATCCCCCTCCAGGGCGTGCTGGATCAGGGCCATGATACAATAGTTGATGATGCCGGCGTATTCCCCATCCACCCCTTCATTAATTCTGCTGACGCCCTGTTCTTCGATCGTGCGGATCCGGGATGCCTTGATATAGATCTGATCCGTCAGGGAAGGAAGCCGCAGGATGCGCCAGGCGGTACCGTAATCCTGGTTTTTCTGCAGGAAAACTTCCTTGCACCGGGCGATGACAGCGTCGTATTGGATCAGGCTATGTTCCACGGTAAAAGGGATTGAAACTGGAAGGAGCTGTGGTACACGGTCATGCCGGGGGCCTATTTATTGGCGGGACAAAGATTGTCAAAAAATTAATTTTGACCTGTTAACAATAAACAAAGCGGCCGGAAATGGATTTTGCGATCTGTGTATTGACCAATGTCTGTATTGCCGCCATTTTTAAGCTATACCCCAGGTACCAGGTCAACACCTTCAATGCCATCGTCATTAACTACACCATTTGCCTGTTGCTGGGAAGCCTTTTAAATGCCGCTCCTTCCCTTCCCTTCAATCCTACGGTCATCAGCGCTCCCTGGTTTATTTATGATGTCTTATTAGGCGTACTTTTTATCACCGGATTTAACCTGACGGCATTTGTCATCCGGGACACCGGGATCACCCTGACCACCATGATGCAGAAAATGTCCCTGATCCTCACCGTTCCGGTGACCGTCATCGGATTTAGCGAACCATTCGGATGGCTTCAGGGCGCAGGCATTGCGCTGGCGGTTCTCTCCATTGTGGCGATCAACCAACGGAAAGGGGCTTCTTTTATGCACCCGGGTGACAAAGCATCCCTCCTGCTTTTCCTGGTACTGCTTTTTTCATCGGCGATCGAGGTCGTCCTGTTTTACGTGGAGCGCTCGGGTGTCGTCCAGGATCAACATTTTGCCTTTACCACCCATGGCTTTGGTTGCGCCGCTGTCATCGGGTGGGCTATCGTCCTGGCTTCGAAACTGAAGGGTCCTTACCCGTTGACCCGAAGAGATGTACTGGGTGGTATCGTACTCGGAATCCCCAATTTCTTTTCCATCTACCTGCTCCTGCGTATGCTCAACCACGGATGGAACGGCGCCATGATGTATCCGCTTGTCAATGTATCGGTGCTGCTGCTGTCTACCCTGCTTGCACTCCTGGCGTTTGGAGAAAAGTTACAGGTGCGTAATTGGGTAGGTATCGGGCTGGCCATCCTGGCCATCACGATGATCGGCTACGCCCAAATCAATATCCTGTGAACGATCAGTTCCTGACCATCGCGGGTCCCGTCACAGGGTACTTCATGGAAAAAGGAAGCAAGTTTCTGGCCTATGCTTTTCCCGTGGATACGGAAGCGCAGGCCTCTGCCTATCTGCAGCAAGTCAAAAAGGAACATCCGAAAGCCCGGCATTATTGTACGGCGCTCCGGTTAAGGCCGGATGCCTCCCTGGAGCGCTATGCCGATGACGGAGAGCCTTCCGGATCTGCCGGCAGGCCAATCCTGGGACAGTTGGTCAAGCATCAGCTCACCTTTGTATTCGTGATCGTCGTGCGTTATTTCGGAGGGACTAAACTTGGGATCCCGGGTCTCATCGACGCTTACAAAACAAGCACGGCGGATGCGCTTGCGCACGCGACTGTGGTCCAGCGACAAGTGTACGGCCTGGTCCGGATCGAAATGCCCTATGCGCAATATCCCGGATGGATGAATCATATCCGGCAAGAAGGTATTCCGGTATTAGAGGAGTCCTTTCGGGAAACAATCCGGGTTGATATTGCTTTTCCCAAATCCCGGTTACCGGCTGCCTTACTGGACATGTTGACATCCTTTTCGCGGCTGGACTTTGACACGGTGGAGGAATATGCGGCTCATCTGCATCTTCAGGTGGAACTACTGGCAGAGGAAATCATTCGGTAAGTGCTAAAATTACGTCTTCCCAAAAACCCCCTTATTTTTACTTTATTTATTGAATATCAGCTAATAACACATTATATCTAATATTAATAGTGACGTATGTTTCAAACAATCGTCAATTTTGCCCCGTGATGAAGCTTATCGGCCTCACCGGCGGTATCGGTAGCGGCAAATCAACTGTCTCCGAAATCTTTAAGACACTGGGCATTCCTGTCTATGTCTCAGACGAAAGAGCGAAGTCTCTCATGCACTCCGATCCGCAACTCCGGTCCCGGATCATCGCATTGCTGGGTGCGGAAGCCTACCTGCCTTCGGGTGAGATTAACCGGGCCTGGATTGCGTCCAGGGCCTTTAAGGATCGCTCTCTCCTCCAAAACCTCAATTCGCTGGTGCATCCCGCCGTCCGACAAGATGTGATCCGGTGGAAGGATTCAGACGACATCCGGAGTGCCGCTTATTGGATCAAAGAAAGCGCGCTGCTTTTCGAAGAAAACCTGACAGAAGAACTGGATGCCGTCATCCTGGTGACCGCCCCTGAGGCCATCCGCATCGAACGGGTCATCCGCCGGGACCATGTCACGGAAGCGCAGGTTAGGGAACGCATGCAACATCAGTGGCCCGATGACCGTAAAATCCCGTTGGCTGATTTTATCCTTTTCAATGATGGCCACCGATCCCTGATCGACCAGGTGAACGAAATCGACCGGATGATCCGGTTTGAGAATAAGGCATAAGGGTCACCAAGTGCGAATCACCTCCTCAATGATATCGCAGCATTCCTGTAATTGATCCTCCGTCATCACTAAAGGGGGTGCAAACCGGATGATGTTGCCATGTGTCGGTTTGGCAAGAAGTCCTTTGTCCGCCAGCTTTACGCAGATATCCCAGGCCAGGTGCCCTTCCTCCTGATCGTCCACCACAATGGCATTGAGCAAGCCTTTTCCCCGGACCAATTGGACCACCGGATATTGATCGACAAGGGCCTGCATCCGGCTCCTGAATATTTTTCCAAGTGTTTCCGCATTTTCATCCAACCGCTCATCTCTTAGCACTTCCAATGCTTCCTTGGCCACCGCGCAGGCCAATGGATTGCCCCCGTACGTGGATCCATGTTCACCAGGTTTGATGCAAAGCATAATGGCGTCATCCGCCAGGACGGCAGAAACCGGGATCACGCCCCCGGCCAGCGCTTTGCCCAATATCAGGATATCCGGACGCACCTCGGGTTTATTCTCGCAAAAACCCTTGCAGGCACAATTCCCGCAGGTTGCCAGCAACTTGCCGGTGCGGCCCAGGCCCGTTTGCACTTCGTCTGCAATCAGCAATACATTTTTCTCCCGGCATAATCGTTGGATATAAGGCAGGTAGTCGTCTGAAGGCACGACCACGCCTGCTTCACCCTGGATAGGTTCGACCAGTACCCCGGCCACCTGCGGATCTTCCAGCGCTTCGCGCACGGCTTCTTTATCATCATAGGGAATTATGACATATCCTGGCATATAGGGGCCAAATCCACCCGTGCTGGAAGGATCCGTAGAGGCGGAGATTACCCCTAAAGTTCTCCCGTGAAAGTTGCCGGATACAAAAACAATTTTGGCAGACTGATCCTTGAGTCCTTTTGTATCATAAGCCCAACGCCGGCACAATTTGATGGCCGTCTCCACCGCTTCCACACCCGAATTCGCCATGAGGACTTTGTCATACCTGAAGTACCGGGTGATGTACTTTTCAAACGGTCCCAACTGGTCATTGTAAAAAGCGCGGGAGGTCAGTGTCAGTTGCCCGGCCTGATCTTTCAGGGCCTGTACGATGCGCGGATGGCAATGCCCCTGGTTGACCGCGCTATAAGCGGAAAGAAAATCATAGTAACGCTTCCCTTCCACATCCCACAGATATACCCCTTCTCCCCTGGACAGGACGACAGGCAAAGGATGATAATTATGGGCTCCGTACCTATCCTCCAGTTCCATATACATCGTGGATAGCTTCATCGTCTCTGTGGTCATACGCGGTAAATTGAATATCAAAAATACGCCATTTCCCTACCTCTCGCCCGGTATCCTTTACCTGCTCAACCGGACTGGCCATTCCTGTTGGTCACCATCCAGCCAGGACCCTTTCCGGCCGCTTTTTCCCCAATAGATCGGGGATTCCAACAATGCCGCTTGTCCCAACAAAACGTGTCAAAATGGCAGATTTGCCCTATCTTTGCCCTCCTTACCAAACGCATGAGCGCAGTCGAATCACATACCCGGACCATGGATGAATCCCGCCAGGGTGAGGCCTATTATTCTGTTGAAAACGAGTTACTTGTATCACCTGATGTAAAGCGTTTTTATATTGAGAGTTATGGCTGCCAGATGAATTTTTCTGACAGTGAGATCGTTGCTTCTATCCTTTCGGGTAGCGGCTACCAGTCTACCACAAACCCGGAGTTGGCGGATCTCCTCCTGCTCAATACCTGCTCGATCCGGGAAAAAGCAGAAGAAACGGTCCGGAAACGCTTGCGCACCATCCATAAATTGAAAGTATCCCGTCCCGGGACCCTGGTAGGGATATTAGGCTGCATGGCGGAGCGACTAAAATCCACGTTGCTGGAAGAAGAAAAACTGGTAGACCTGGTGGTTGGACCGGATGCGTATCGCGATCTGCCCAGGCTATTGGAACAGGCAGAGGAGGGAAGCAAGGGAATCAATGTGTACCTGTCCCGCGAAGAAACCTATGCGGACATCAGTCCCGTGCGCCTGGAAAGTAATGGCATCACGGCCTTCATTTCGATCATGCGAGGCTGCGACAACATGTGTTCTTTTTGCGTGGTTCCCTTTACCCGGGGCCGGGAACGTTCGAGGGATCCCCTGACCATTCTTGCAGAGGCCACCGATTTATTTCAGAAAGGATACCGGGAGGTTACGTTGCTGGGACAAAATGTGGATTCTTACAAATGGCAGCATCCGGAGACCAGGGAGATCTACACATTCGCCCGGCTGTTGGAATCGATTGCCCTGATCCATCCGGACCTGCGCGTCCGGTTCAGTACATCCCACCCCAAGGACATGACGGATGATGTGCTCCATACCATGGCTGCCCACGAAAACATCTGCCGTTATATCCATCTTCCTGTTCAATCCGGAAGTTCAAGGATCCTTTCCCTGATGAACCGCACATACGACAGGCATTGGTATATGAACCGCATCGAGGCTATACGGCGGATCGTTCCGGACTGTGCAATTTCATCCGACATTATTGCCGGATTCTGTACGGAGACGCCGGAAGATCATGCGGAAACGCTGTCCATGATCGCCTGGGCCGGGTACAGCATGAGCTACATGTTTATGTATTCGGAACGGCCCGGCACGCTGGCGGCACGCAAGTACAAAGACGACATCGATGAGGCAGTCAAAAAGGAACGGCTCAATGAGATCATCGCCCTGCAGAACACCCTGTCGCGGGAACATAATGCCCGGGATGTAGGCAAAGTCTTTAAAGTGCTGATCGAAGGCGACTCCCGCAAATCGGGCCATGAATGGAAAGGGCGCAACTCCCAGAACAAAATGGTTGTTTTTGAAAAACAACCCGGCTATCAACCAGGTGATTACGTAAATGTTATCATAGAATCCTCCACCAGTGCCACACTGCTGGGAAGGATCCTTTAGTTACTGTTTCCTTTCATGAACGCAGCTTCCATCAAACAACGGTTTGGCCTCGTCGGCAGATCAGAGATCTACGACCGCGCCCTCAATACAGCTGCCCGCGTGGCTACGACGGACCTGACCGTCCTGATCACAGGCGAAAGCGGGGTCGGAAAGGAAATCTTCAGCCAGATCATTCATGCCTTAAGCTCCCGCAAGCACAATAAGTTTATCGCTGTCAACTGCGGTGCTATCCCGCAGGGAACCATCAACTCCGAATTATTCGGACATGAAAAAGGATCCTTCACCGGCGCTATCGGCGAACGCAAAGGATATTTTGAATCCGTAGACGGAGGAACCATCTTCCTGGATGAAATCGGTGAAATGCCGCTCGATACCCAGTCCTATTTATTACGCGTGCTCGAATCCGGTGAATTTCTCAAAGTGGGTTCCTCGCAGGTCCAAACCACGGACGTCCGGGTGATTGCGGCCAGCAATGTGGATCTCAAAGAAAACATCCGGAAAGGAAAATTCCGGGAGGACCTTTACTACCGCCTCAACACCGTTCCGATTCACATCCCCAGCCTGAAAGAACGTCCCGAAGACATCCCTATCCTCATCAGACGGTTCGCCGTCGACTTTGCCGAGGCCTACCATACGGAAGCCATCCACCTGGACGAAGAGGCAAAAAACATCCTGCTGAAGTATCCATGGCCGGGCAATATCCGGGAACTCAAAAACCTGATCGAACAACTCAGCGTCCTGGCGGAGGAAAAAATCATTGACGCGAGAACACTTCTTCAAATTGCCCCGCATCTCAGCAAAACCAATCTTCCCGCCCTCTCCGGCAAGATGGATTCTCTCCAGGAAAGAGAGATCCTCTACAAGCTTCTGTTTGACATGAAAGGGGATCTCAACGATCTCAAACAACTGGTCTTTGAACTGATTCGTGGTAATAATCTCCGGGTTCCGGAATCTGCTCAACTGCGCACGTATGCCAGTAACACACCGGTCCCGGAATTTATTCCCGGGGACGAATGGCCCGCCTCGACCGTTCCCGAAGTGTTTCCGGCTAACCATGTTTCCGATCGGCCATCGATAATCCTGGAGGATAAAAAATATGCCAAGACTGAACCCGTTGACGAATCCCTGGCATTGGAGGACATGGAGAAGGATATGATCAAAAAATCCCTGAAGCGGCACGGGGGACGCCGGAAAGAGGCGGCGCTTGAACTGGGTATTTCCGAAAGAACGCTTTATCGTAAAATCAAGCAGTATGATATTTGATTGCAGGCCGGTACTGTTCCTTCTGCTTGTTATACTCGTACCCGGTTGTTATTCCCTCAAAGGCTATAGCATCAGTCCGGACGTTTATACCTATTACGTGGATGCGTTCAAACTCACGGCACTCAATGCACCCGCCACGCTGAACCAAACCTTCGCCGAATCGCTCAAGGATAAGATTTCGAGAGAATCCAGGCTGCGGTATACAGAAGCGGATCCGGATCTTGAGTTTTCAGGTACCATCCAGGGATTCAATGTAAGCGCCGTGGCGCCTCAACCGGGTGAGCGCACCGCTTTCAACCGGCTGACGATCAACCTGACGGTGGAATACGTCAACCATAAACAAGAGAAGGACCATTGGACCAAATCCTTTTCCCATTTTGCCGACTTTGCCGCTGAGCAGGACCTGCTGCAGGTACAGGATGATCTGATAAAAATTATCTTCGATCAGATCCTGGAGGATGTTTTCAACCAGGCATTCAACAACTGGTAGCGCATACATGGAGAAGCCTGCATCCAAGTCTTCGATAACCCCTGGTCTGGAGGAATCCATCCATCCCGGATTGGGTAACGGCGCCTTGTGGGAACAGGAAATGCATGCTTACCTCCTGAGATCGGTGGATCCTGCGAAATCCCTTGAATCCCTTCTAAACGATCCCGCCTTATCCAGGGAAAGCCAGGAACGCTGGGCAAATGATCTCGTGGAGCGACAAGCTCATGAAACGGTACCACTTCCTGCCGGATTGCAGCAGGTTGGCGATGCCGGCGCTGCGTCCGTTCCGGAGGCGCCCCCGGTCCCGGATATGGAGGAGAAGACGGAATCGCCTCCCCACGGGAAAAAGCAACCGGCAAAGGCGGGCAAGCTGGTCCGGAAAATAGCCGAAAAAGCGGCAAGAGAGGAAAAAGAAAAACAACAGCCCATGACGGAGCCAGATGCCTCGGGAACTGAAACCGGCCTTACCTCCTTTACACGTTGGCTGAAGGGTCTGGGCGGATCGGAATACATTCACCCCTATGAGGATGATTTCGCCTTCCAGCAGGCCGAAGGCCCTGTCCGGGAGGGCATTTCAGAAACCTTTGCCGACCTCCTGGCCGCCCAGGGGTATAAGGACCAGGCGATCGACATGTATCAGCGCCTGATGGAAAGATTTCCCGAAAAAAGTCGTTTATTTGCAGCCAAAATAGAAGCCCTACGTTAACATTTTACCCGTTTTCACATGCTTAAGTTTATCACGATCCTGATAGCCCTGATTTGTGTCCTCCTGATGGCCGTCATCCTGATCCAGAATCCAAAAGGAGGTGGCGTTGACAGCACGTTTGGCGGTCAGAGTGCCAACCAGATGTTCGGGGCTGCCCGTTCGGTGGATTTTATCGAAAAGCTGACCTGGGGCCTGGCTGCCGCCTTATTTGCCCTTTGTATTTTTGCCAGCTTTTTCGTCAAGTAATTCCGGCCTGAGCCGGCTGATTTCCTGATTGCTGAAAGTCTACTGTCGGTGAATTTGCCTGCCACCAAACAGGCCTGATCTTGCCATTATGACAGTCCGCTGCCCGGCGTAAACCCAACCGGCAGAAGCCCCGGCCCTATTTGGGGGGATAGCTGAAAATATGGCAGTTTACCGCCCGGTGGCACGACTTATGATAAGGGTCGGATGACAATCAAAACCTTACTACCCATACAATTGTAAAAAATCTGTTACATCTATGAAACTAAAGCCAATCAACGACCGGATCGTGGTCAAGCCTGCCCCGGCTGAGGAAAAGACCAAAGGGGGTATCATCATCCCGGATACGGCAAAGGAAAAGCCGCAACGCGGGGAAGTGGTGGCCGTGGGACCTGGAAAAGACGGCAACCTGATGACCATCCAGGTGGGCGACATCGTCCTGTATGGTAAATACTCCGGCCAGGAATTGTCCTATGAGGGTGTGGATTACCTCATCATGCGCGAAGACGATGTATTGGTCGTCATCCAGTAACTCCCTTATCCACGAATGACTCCATTTCTTACTCTAACAACAAGATAAACTCTAACCATCATGGCTAAAGAAATTAGCTTTAATGCGGAAGCACGTGAAAAACTCAAATCCGGGGTGGATGCCCTGTGCAATGCCGTCAAAGTCACCCTCGGTCCCAAAGGCCGCAATGTTATCCTTCAGAAAAGTTTTGGCGCACCGACCATTACCAAGGACGGTGTCACCGTAGCCAAGGATATCGAGCTCGAAGATGCTGTCGCCAACATGGGCGCCCAACTGGTCAAGGAAGTGGCCTCCAAAACGGCGGATATCGCCGGTGACGGGACCACTACCGCCACTGTACTGGCCCAGGCCATGGTCAATGCCGGCATGAAAAATGTCGTCGCCGGGGCCAACCCGATGGACCTCAAACGTGGTATTGACAAAGCCACAAAGGCGGTCATCGAAGACCTCAAAGCGCAATCAGAAGTGATCGGCGACGACTTCGAGAAAATCAAGCAGGTCGGTTCCATCTCGGCCAATAACGATGAAGAGATCGGCGGCCTGATCGCGGATGCCATGCGCCGCGTCACCAAAGAAGGCGTCATCACCGTCGAAGAAGCCAAGGGTACCGACACCTACGTGGAAGAAGTCCGGGGTATGCAATTTGACCGTGGCTACCTTTCCCCGTATTTCGTCACCAACGCGGAAACGATGGAAGTGGATTACGAAGATCCCTTCCTCCTGATCTACGATAAAAAGATCTCCAACCTCCAGGAAATCGTGCCGGTGCTGGAAAAAGTGATCCAGGCCGGTCGCCCATTGCTGATCATCGCCGAGGATGTGGAAAGCCAGGCGCTCGGTGTGTTGGTGGTCAACCGGCTCCGTGCCCAGCTCAAGATAGTGGCTGTAAAAGCGCCGGGCTTCGGAGACCGCCGCAAAGCCATGCTGGAAGATATCGCCATCCTGACCGGCGGCACCGTGATCAGTGAGGAGAAAGGATATAAGCTTGAAAACGTTGAAATCGATCAACTCGGCCGTTGTGACAAGATTACTGTTGACAAGGATAACACCACGATTGTCAATGGCAAGGGATCGCAGGACATGATCACTGCCCGTATCAACCAAATCAAGCAGCAAATTGAAACCACGACATCGGATTACGACAAGGAGAAACTGCAGGAACGCCTGGCCAAACTGGCTGGCGGTGTTGCCGTGCTCTATGTTGGCGCGCCGACGGAGGTGGAAATGAAAGAGAAGAAGGCCCGCGTGGACGACGCATTGAGCGCTACTCGCGCTGCTGTGGAAGAAGGGATCGTCACCGGTGGTGGTGTAGCCCTTGTCCGGGCGATCAAGATCCTGGATAAGGTGAAGGGTTCGAATGAAGACGAAAACATCGGGGTTCAGATCGTCAAGAAAGCCCTGGAGGCACCGATCCGCACGATTGCCGAAAACGCCGGCGTGGAAGGCTCTGTGGTCCTGCAGGAAGTCATCAAGTCCAAAGGCAGTGTAGGGTACAATGCCCGTACGGATGTCTATGAGGACCTGAAGAAAGCCGGTGTCATCGATCCCACCAAAGTGACCCGGATCGCGCTGGAAAATGCGGCTTCGATTGCGGGAATGATCCTCACGACCGAATGCGTGGTCAACGATAAGAAAGAGGAAAATGCCGGTGCCGGTGCCGGCGGCCATATGCATGGCGGCGGCGGCATGGGAGGCATGATGTAACAGAAAAAAAAAGAGGCTGTCAAAAACAGCCTCTTTTTTTTATACCGTTTGGGCTACCACTTCTTTGACGGGAACCGTCCAGCCTTTGGTATCCGGCAGCGTTCCAAACCGCACGCCATTAATTTCATCCCGGATGGAAGTGGACAGTTGCCACTGGTCGGTGGATAACTTCATCGTCAGGTTTTCAAAACGGATCTCTTCGACATTGGCCACCAGTGCCGCCGTACCGGTACCGAAGACTTCGACCAGTTCACCCTTTTTATAACGATCCAGCACCTCATCGATGGAAAGGTCGCGCTGGCTCACCTTCAGGCCTTTGGCCTCCAGCACTTCGATCGCTGTGGCCCGGGTGATGCCTTTCAAAATCGTGCCTGTCGTGGCCGGCGTCACCACTTCATCCTTAAAGACGAAGAAAATATTCATCGTGCCGACTTCCTGTACATATTTATGGTGGATGGCATCCAGCCAGATGACCTGGTCATATCCCTTTTCGCGGGCCAGCTTGGAAGGATACATGGCCGCTGCATAATTGCCGGCGGTCTTGGCCTCCCCTACACCTCCATGGGCAGCGCGAATGTAATGCGGCTCCACCAGCAGCTTGATGGGTTTCGGATAATATGGTCCGACCGGCAAACAGATGATGAGGAAAGTAAAGGTGTCGGACGATTTGACTCCGATCATCTCATCCGTGGCAAACATCAGCGGACGAATGTAGAGTGCGCTTCCTTGCATCCTGGGGATCCACTCCTGATCGATGCTGACGAGCGTATGGATGGCCTCCACAAATATTTCTTCAGGAATCTCAGGCATGCACATGCGGTGAGCGGACGCGTTCATCCGAATGGCATGTAACTCCGGACGGAACAAAAGCGGCGTACCCTCTTTTGATCTCGAGGCCTTCATCCCTTCAAAAATACTTTGGCCATAATGCAGCGCCATATTCATCGGGTGAATGTGGAGACGATCGACAGGCGTAATCCTGGGGTTGACCCATTTTGAGCCATCATAATCCATCTGGAACATATGATCCGTGATGATCTTTCCAAAAGGCAGATTGTTGAAATCAACCGTAGATACGCGGGATGCACTGGTGGTCTGAATGCGGAGGTCCTTCATTATCCTTAGATTTGCTACAAAAGTAATCTTTTTGGTTTGCATCTCACAGTCAGGGTGTTACATATTTCAAAAGGATTCTTTTATTCTATGAAATGATTTAGATGAATTACAAAATTTGGTAAATGTTACCATTCACCACCTATACAATTCCGGAATCGCCGGCAGGCGAAACCCTCCCGGCAAAAAAACCGGTTTGGTTTGTCCTTCCACATGCTGTCACTGATGCGGAAAAAGTCCTTTTAGAGAAGATCGCCTCTGCGTTGAAAGCAGATTTCCATGCAGGCGTGCACTGCTATATCCTGCCCGCAGAGGGCCAGGTTTCCCTGTCCGGTATGTATACCCTTGCGCCCAAACTCCTGATCAGTTTTGGTGTCCCCCCGGCTTCGTTGGGATTCTGGCTGGATCTCCGCACACCGGGAATCGCTTTCCTGGAAAAAAGCGCTTTCATTCTCTCCGTTTCGCTCACACAACTGGAAGAACAACCCGCGCAGAAAAAGGAACTTTGGAAAAATATGCAACACTACCTCGAGCGTACGTTGCAAGATGCGTAACCATACCATATTATTTGCCACCCGGAATCCCAATAAGGTGCGGGAGATTCTTCCGTTACTTCCTCCGGGTCTTGATATGATCTGCCTGGCAGATCTGGGCTGGTCTGCCGAAATCCCTGAGCCCCATGAGACCCTTTCTGAAAACGCGGTGGCCAAAGCCACGTATAGCTATGAGCGGACCGGCATCCCCTGCTTTGCGGAGGACAGTGGACTGGAAGTAGCGGCGTTGGGCGGGAGGCCCGGGGTTTATTCCGCGCGCTATGCGGGAATCCATGGAGATGAGCAGGCAAACATTCGTTTGTTATTGGAAGATATAGAGGGTGTTTCCGATCGAAAGGCCTGCTTTAAAGCGGTCATTGCCTTCTATCATGAGCCACATGCGATCCGGTTGTTTGAGGGACAGGTATCGGGCCGGATCTCCGGGGAGCCGGCAGGAACAGGCGGATTTGGGTATGATCCCATATTCATCCCCGATGGTTTTGATCTGACCTTTGCTCAATTGCCGCCAGGGATTAAACAACGCATCAGCCATCGCACCAGGGCCATGAATGCATTCCTGCAATTCCTCCGCGAAAATGATTTTGGTCCGCGTTCCGGCTAGGTAAGGAGGTCCAGGATGACCGTGGCGCCAAACAGTACGCTGGCCACGCCATTTGTTTCAAAAAAAGCCTGGTTAATCCGGGTGAGATCATGGATTTTTACGAGGCGGTGTTGCCAGATCAGCAGCCCAATAAAGCCTGTTGTCCCGATCCACTGTAACCAGCCCAGGCCCGGGATCAGTTGCTGCTGGTACCAGGTGATCCCGACGAGCAGCATGGCACAAAGTGCATGAACGGCGATCGCGATCTGTTTGGCTTTTTCTTTTCCAAAATGCTCGGGAATGGAATGCAGTCCCTGGCTCCGGTCGAACGTCTCATCCTGCAAGGCATAGATAACATCAAAGCCGCCAACCCAAAGGGTTACCATCACCCCATAGAGCAGGGGCAACAAATGAAACTGACCCGTGACGGCGACATACGCGCCGATGGGTGCAAGGCCCAGGCCAATCCCCAGGATGAAATGGCAAAACCAGGTAAACCGTTTGGAATAGCTATAACCGAGCACCACCATAAGCGCAACCGGGGATAGATAAAAAACGAGCGGATTGATCGTCATGGAGGTGATGATAAAACCGATCGACATCAACCAGACCAGGGTCAGGGCCATTACAGGGCTGATCGTTCCTGACGGGATCTCCCGGATGGCGGTACGTTCATTCAATGCGTCAATATCCCTGTCCACGTAGCGGTTAAAGGCCATGGCGGCACTGCGGGCGAAGACCATGCAGAGGACCACCTGCAACAGCAACCTCCAGCTCATGCCGGCTCCGTGGATCCGCAATGCCAAAAAGAAAGACATCAGGGCAAACGGGAGGGCGAATACCGTGTGGGCAAATTTGATCAGGGAGAGATAGGCTTTCATAGCGCGGGGGTAAAAATAAACATGCCTGTAAAGAAAACTCCTTACAGGCATGTAATCTTGATCTCCGGATCCGGAAAGAGAATTACTTCTTGACCGGTTGAGCGGGTTGTGTAGTGGTGGAAGGAGAATTCGGATCCTTTTCTACGTTACCCGTGATGTTGAGGAAGGTCTGGGCCGGAACCGTGTTAGCCAGGACCGTCACTCTTTTGGTTTGTTTGCCCGGTTTGCCTTTGCTGTCAAACTCGACATCGATCTGGGCGGTGGCTCCCGGAGCGATCGGCTCGGAGGGCCATTTGGGAACGGTGCAGCCGCAACTTCCTTTAGCGCTGCTGATGATCAGCGGTTCTTTTCCCGTGTTTTTGAACTTATAGGAATGCCTTACTTTTTCGCCTTCCTTGACCGATCCAAAATCATAATCGGTGTGTTCGTACTGAACCGTGGTGGTAGGACCGGTGGGTACCTGGCTTTCAGCGGCAGCGGCGGCAGCAGCAGCGGCAGCGGCAGAATTGTTGGCCTGGGAAGGATCCCCGGCAGCCGGTTGGGCGCCTTCCGTGCCGGTGGTGGTCAGGTTTTCGCGGGCTTTTTCGCGGGCGTCACTGGCGTCCCCCTGGCAAGCGATCATGGTCATGGCGCCGGCAAGGACAAGTGCAGCGAAGAGATGTTTGAGCAAATTCATTTTTATTGGATTTTATCAGATGTCAAAAGATGGGTACAAAAGTACAGGAAGATCATATAGCTGAAAAAACAGGATGTATCAGACGCTGTTAATAAGGTGTGAATCAGGTACATATCCCGGCGGAAGCGGGAGCCCCAAAAAGGTTGAAGGGGTTGTCCTATATTTGCACCCCTTATCCGTTATCAGGTCCCGTAGTTCAATGGATAGAATAGAAGTTTCCTAAACTTTTGATGCAGGTTCGATTCCTGCCGGGGCTACC
>CAZTXO010000020.1:0-61479 GCA_964617515.1 uncultured Saprospiraceae bacterium
ATTCGTAATTTCTAATGGTTGGACTTCACTCCCCATAAGTTCTTAATTCCCAATGCGCTGACGCTCCTCATCCGTCCCGGTCCCGCGCTCCCGCCTGGCCTTAACCTGCTGGCCGCCGAAATTGCGCGTATACCCGATTTTAAATTGCGGTTGGCTGAATTTCAGTTTCGCACTGAAATACTGATCCTGCTCCGACAGGTCCGAAATGCCGCTGAATACCTGCGAATCAAACAGGTCATCATAGCCGATCCGCAATGCACCGCCCGTATCCCCAAATTTTTTCTGCAGGCCCAGGTTAACGGACCAGACGGAACTGACCTGGATTGCGCCAAACAAACCTCCGGCGTTGTAAAATCCGTTCGCCTCAAAAGTCATATTCCAGGGCAGGGTGAATGTCTGCGAGGAGAAAAACCCAAACCCACCGGAGGAATACGAATCCAACTGGCCGATATAATACCTTCGCAACCTTTGGTAATTGCCGTTGATATTGAGAAACAGGTTCCACCATTTGGTAGGTTGCACCGGAAGGGAAAAGTTAACAGCCCAACCTCGCCCGTCTTTAAAATTTTCCGCGAACAACAATTGCGTGTTGGTCCCGGGCAGAATGGAGCTCTGGAATTGGGCAATGGTGCTATCCTCAAATGCATATTCCAGGGAACAGGAAAATGATTTTACCCGCAGGTTTAAGCCAACCTTGTGTGTGAGGGCAGGCTGCAACGCCGGGTTTCCTGAAAAGAAGGTATAGGGATCGAGGAAAATTGTAAACGGAGCCATATCATTAAAGGTAGGCCTTGTGATCCGCTTGCTATAAGAAGCCGTCAGGCTGTAGCCTTCTTTGAATTCCTTGGACAGGTAGGCGCTCGGAAACAACTCGCCGAATTGCCGGTCGACAATATCCGGCTGTTCCGCGGAACTCAGGTGTGAATCCGAGTACTCATAACGGAGTCCGCCTTTAAACGTGAATCCCCGGCCAAGAGGTGACTCCATGGAAACGTAACC
Source organism: uncultured Saprospiraceae bacterium (assembly GCA_964617515.1). GTDB lineage: Bacteria > Bacteroidota > Bacteroidia > Chitinophagales > Saprospiraceae > Opimibacter. The sequence continues at coordinate 1,000 of CAZTXO010000020.1, forward strand.
GGCCAGTATCCTTTCATCCAGGTCATATTTCGCTGTCAGGCCGGGATCCGGCGTCCAGCCCTGGCTTTCGAGGTACAGGACACCGACATCGTTGGTAAAGTGGGAAGTCGTCGCTTTGATCCCTGTCTCTATCCTGATCCGTTTCCCCAACCCCGTCGTATAATCGATTTTGCCGGCCTTGATCCGGAAGGGAGTGATTTTGGTACTCCGGGTAAAAGTTTCAAACAACATCATCCCCGTTTCATCCGAGTACCGGTTATGATAGGAAGTGGGATTATTGTCCTGGTACCAGAGCATATCCAGGTCAATAGTCAGCTTACGGTTTTCACTGAACGTGTGCTGCAGATTCAGATTGCCCCCGGCATGCTTCCATTGATTCAGTTCCGTGTTATCGATGACGATATTGGTATCCACTATAGCGTCCCCGGAAATCCGGCTGGTATTGAAGGCGTCCATCACCCACTTGGTATTGTAGGCCGAGACAAGCGCCCCGATCACTGTCTTGGGGGTAACCTGGTAATCGTAACCCAGCCTGACGGTATGATTATTCCTTTCAGGATCCCGGATGCTTTTCGTATCGGTCTCCAGCGGGGATCCGTCAAAGCGGATACGGCGATAGAAGTCAAACACCTGCTCCTGGCTTTCATGCAGGTAGCTGTAATCACCATACAGATTGGCTTTGCCTTTCCGGAGATTGAAATTGATCCCTGCGTTTCCTGTGAGTCCCTTTCCGACCCCTAAACTGAACGAATACGATCCGTTAAATCCATCGTCGAGACTTTTACGGAGCACGATGTTGATATACCCTGCGTTTCCTTCAGCGTCAAAGCCTGCCGGAGGCGTGGTGATGATCTCTATATGATCGATATTATCCGAACTCATGCTCTCCAGCATTTGAACCACTGCTTCGGGCGGCATGTAGTTAATACGCCCATTGATCATCACGACCACCCCGTTTTTACCGGCAATGGAGATCAGGTTATTTTGACGATTGACCAATACTCCCGGGGAACGCTGGAGTATTTCCAGCGCGTTGGTTCCTGCGGAAGTGATGCTGTTCGCCACGTTGACCACCATGCGGTCAATACGCTGTTCGAGGAAAGGTTTCCTGGCCACGACTTCCACTGTTTTCATCAGGATGGCGTCCTCCCGGAGCGTGATGATACCCAGGTCCCTGGCCGCATCACCGGCTGCCGCCTCTAACGGGGCGGAATAGTAATCCCGGTAGCCGATCATCGCCACGCGAATGAGGTAAAGACCGGGTTGATCTGTGGTTAAGGTGAATATCCCCTGGTCATCCGTAATCGCCCCTTTCACCAGGCTGCTATCCGTGGCCGATAAAAGCAGTGCGTTAGCGAACGAGACGGGCTGGGATTGCGCGTCCAGCACGGAACCAGTCAGGCTAACCTGGCTTTGCAGACGAAGGCTAATGAGGAGGAGAAGGGCGATATGCCCCCAAGGGTATGATTTCATGCGCCGAAAAATACTCAATAATAAAAGCAGTATCGCTCCCGGAAGGAATAGTAAAAAAACAGGCGATGGCATACTTTTGGCCTTGTCGCCGGCGTATTGAGTAGGATCAGGTGGCGATTCCTTATATTGAGAAGACTTTCCGACCTGATGCGGGGCCTATGCTGACGCTGACCAAGCCTGAAAAGAAGATCATCCTGACGGTCCTTTCGATCCTGATCGCCCTATGCACCGTCGCCTATGTGGCCCACCGCAAAAGTCAGCGCCTGATCCAGTTTGCCCAATCGATCGAGCAGGCCGAAGACATCAAATACCATATCGAGGAAATCCAGTCGATTCTCGTCGACATGGAATCCGGGGTACGCGGCTATGTCGTGACCGGTGACGAATCCTACATGGCCCCGGCCAATGAAGCCATCGCCAATGTCTTTATCCACCTTCATGAGTTGGTCTCCCTGCCCGGCATCACACCCGAGCAAACCTATCAATTGGTGGAATTGCGAAAACTGGCGGATGAAAAATCCACGCTGACCGCACGCATCGCAGAGATCCGGCGGCAAAAAGGGATGGAAGAAGCCATCGCTTTTATGGCCGATGGGCATGACAGGAAAATCATGGATCAAATCCGCGTGATTACTTCGAGCATGATCCTCCTGGAAGACCGGCAACTCTCCGGACTGAAGTTGGAAAATACGCGTGTACTCACGCATTTCGCCGTCTCCTTCTACCTCCTCTTGCTGAAAATATCGATTACCGTCGTGACCGTAGTCGGACTTTTTATCCTTTATTTCCGCAAGCGGAACAGGACAGAAAAAAAACTGAAAGAAAGCGAGGACCTCTTCTTCGACGTGCTGGACCACACCGCGTCCATTATTTCGATCAAGGACCTGGCCGGCCGGTATATCCTGATCAACAAAGCCTATGAGAAACTGCTGAAAGTCCCCCGCGAATCGATCAAGGGAAACACCGTCTATGATCTCTTTGACAGGAAAGTGGCAGATGCGATCCGGGATACGGATATGGAAGTCATCCGCTCCCAGCAACAAATCAAAGTGGAAGAAAACATACCCCTCGATGAGGAGATGCACCACTACCAATCGATGAAGTTTCCGCTCTTCGACAGTAATCACCTGCCGTATGCGATCTGCAGCATTTCTATCGACGAGACGGAAAAACTGAAATCAGACCAGCAACACCGGGAAGAGATGCACCGGATCCTGGACCTTTTCAACAACGCTCCCTGCGGCTATCAATCCACCAACGAGGAAGGGATCATCATCGAAATCAATGAAACGCTGCTCAACTGGCTGGGGTATAAGCGCCAGGAGGTGATCGGCCGGATGCCGGTCAAGAACCTGCTCAGCCCCGAAAGCGTGCATCAGTTTACCTACTATTTTCCCAGATTGAGAAGCGGAGAACTAACCTCCCTATACGACATTGAAGCGGTCTACCTGCGCAAAGACGGCACCCGCCTGCCCATCATCGCCAATACGGTTGCGACCTTTGATGAGGAAGGAAATTTCCGCTACACCCGCACGAGCGTATTTGACATTACCTTCCGCAAGCAGATGGCGGAGGTGACTACCCGGAATTGACATCCCGGCAAGCGTGTTTTTCTTTACGGCGCGATGAGCTTATGAACGGATGATCTGGTTCCGTCGCTCAGGTAAACCAAGTACACACCGCTCACCGGATGCCCGTCCAGCGTGATCTGCAAGTCACGCGCATCCCGCAATGTCCGATGAAGGACCGTGTTACCGGCAAGGTCAGACAGGGTGAGTGTCAAAGGCCATGAAATCGTCCCCGGTCCGTTGATCTCGATATGGAATTGATCCGAAAAGATCGTCGGATAAACCGAAACCGGTAAGGTCTGCTTGCCCAAATCTTCCTCCAGGGAGGTCTCCGGGTTCAGTTCTTCTAAAGGAAAAGTCATGATCCCACGGCTGAAGGTGGCAGCGATAATTTTACCTTCCACTCCATTGAAATCGATGTCATACACCGGCATGTAAGGCATGTTGTTGCCTACCCTGTTCCACGATGTACCACCATCGAAAGTGACATATACGCCACCATCCGTAGCAATGATCAATACCTGGTCCTCCGATTGGGGAAGGATAAAAAGATTGTTCACACCCATCATGGGTAAGTTAGCCTGGACAGCCTCCCAGTTGACTCCTGCGTCCTGGCTGTGATAGATATAAGGCTGATGATCATTGTCCCGGTATCCCGAAAAAGTGACAAATACGCCGTCGCCTTCCACCACCGAACAAACGATAGACGTGACGAAAAATCCGGGTGTGCCATCCGTGATATTGGTCCACACCTGCCCTCCATCCGGGGATGTCCAAAGATATCCATCCTGGGTGCCGGCATACAGGCGCGAAGGATCCACGGGCGATTGGGCGATGGCGGTTATCGCGGGATAACGGCTGCCCAGGATCGTATCGCCCCGGGTCAGGTCGGGACTGATCACATGCCATTCTCTGACGGAATCCCGCATATCGATCGTAAACAAGCGGCTCGATCCGCCATAGAGGATTTTTGGTTCCGCCACATCCATCACGAGCGGCATGTCCCAATATTTGGTCCCGAAAAGGCCTGCCCCTATCCAGTTAAAACCAAATCCGCCATTATCGCTGAACCAGACCACGCCGTTTTGTGTCGTGGCATACATCCAATCGGGTTCACCGGGATCAAACAACGGCTGAAATCCGTCTCCCCCAAAAAAACGCTCCCATTCGTTAAACGTGGATGCATTTCCTCCCGAGGTTCCATTATCCTGGGCACCACCATAGTACCAATCCGGTCGATGCGGATTAAAGGTGGTTCGATAATACTGCGTCGTGGGATTGTTTTCGATATCCTGCCAGTCGGTTACCTGGTCAATATCCGTCCGGTACGCGCCGCCGTCTGTCCCGAGATATAACTGTCCATGTGCGTAGACGAGGTCATGCTTGTCAGCATGCACATCGACCGGCCAATCCGGGGTGGATTCAAACCAGCTCGCTCCTCCGTCCAGCGTCCGGAACATGCTGACCCCCAGCAGGCACATATCCATCGGGTTGGCCGGATTGACCTTCAACGTCTCGAAATACCAGCCGAAACCACCCAGTGGGGAGCAGGTCTGGGCCCGCAGGCCACTCAGGTCAATCGAATCCCAGGACTGTCCGCTGTCAAACGAAGTAAAGATGTGCCGGATGTCCTCCGTCACTTCGCCGCATCCGATGTCGAAAAAATCCCCTATATAACTCACCAGCAAGGTCCCGTCATGGGTGACCTCGATGCTGGTCCTGGAATGTTCCCCGGCTGGTAACCCATTGGTGAGGTTCACCCACGTGGCTCCATAATCTTCACTCCTGTAAACACCGGTTCCGGGACCGGTGGTCTTGCCCTTTTTATTGGAACGAATGCGCGTCCAGGAGGTGGCAAACAATCGACCGGGTTTGATGGGATCCGTGACCAGGTCAATAATGCCGGTGCTGTCATCGATCGTGAGCGTTTTCTGCCACGTATCACCCCCGTCGACGGACCGGAAAAATCCACGCTCGTTTCCTTTCTGCGCGGGAAAGCCCATGGAACCGACATAGAGGATATCCGGATCATTGGGATCAACGGCGATTTTAGAGAGTATCCCGGTGTCTTCCAGTCCACGATAGTGCCAGGTCAGCCCAGAGTCAGTGGATTCGTATACGCCGGAGCCGAGCCAATAAAAGCCGGATATATTCACATCCCCGGTGGCGACCCATACATGGGAAGGATCATGCGGATCAAACGAAATGCTGGCGATGGACTGCGATGGCTGATCATCGAATACGGGGATCCAGTTTTGTCCCCCGTCCCCGGTCCGGTAGATGCCTCCCTGTGAATAGCCGAGTAAAAGGATATCCGGATTATCTGGATGCACCGCAACGGCGTTGATACGGCCACCGATATTACCCGGACCTTCCAGGGTCCAGGGATGATCAAGACCACGGCGATCGGCAGCATGCTGGCGGTCATAGGTCATGGACGCCCGCAACAGGCGCTGGAAGGTCTTTGCACGGAATTGATAATCCGGATAATTACGGTCCAGGAGAAACAACTCGTAAGGATCGAAGCCATCTTCAGCCTTCGCTTCCTCGCCGGGTGTCACATTCGAAGCCCGGGCAGGGCCCTCGGGACGGTACCACCTGCTGAGCATCAAGACTAAAAACAGCACTGCCGCAGCAGTCAATACTTGCTTGGGAAACAACTTCATACATGTCAAAAATAACAAATACGTTGAAGTCAGCGCTCGGGCGTCCAGCTATTCATATTTCGACGCTTTGCCTCAGGAATCTACTCCATCACCTCATCACTCCATCACGCTATCACCAAATATTCACCTCGGGATAGAGATGGATGCCAAACAGCTCCTCAACAGAGATCATGATCTCCCTGGCAAGCGACCAGATCTCTTCACCGGTGGCGCCGCCATAGTTGACAAGAACCAATGCCTGTTTTTCATAGGATCCCACATGGCCAATCCGTTTTCCCTTCCAACCGGCCTTCTCGATGAGCCAGCCCGCGGGCACTTTGGCATTACCCGTGGTGTCAGGATAACCCGGAAGGTCTTCATAGGTTTTCTTCAGGGCATAAAACTGTTCAGCCGGGATAACGGGATTTTTAAAGAAACTACCCGCATTGCCGAGGAGCGACGGGTCAGCCAATTTGCTCTTACGGATCTGGATGACCGCATCACTTACATCCCGGATCGTCGGCTGGGTGATGCCTTTGCCTGACAGCGTATCCTGGATCGCGCCATAAGCGGTATGCAGCTGATGATGCTCCGACAGGCGCAAGGTGACCGCGGCGATGATATATTTCTCCTTTGCTTCGTGCTTGAAGATGCTTTCCCGGTAACCAAACCGGCATTCTTCTTTCGAAAAATATTTCACTTCACCGGTTCCTATCTCCACTGCCTCCAGGCTGTCAAAGACAGATACGAGTTCCACGCCATAGGCACCGATATTTTGTATCGGACTGGCGCCGATCGTTCCGGGTATGAGGGAGAGATTTTCGATTCCGCCCAGGTTTTGATCAAGGGCCCAGAGGACGACCTCATGCCATATCTCCCCCGAGGCGGCCCGCACCCACACATCCGGGCCTTCCTGCCGGACGACCTGCATCCCTTTCAATCCATTACGAAGCACATTACGCTGGATGTGCCCGATCGGCAGGACGTTGCTGCCTCCGCCGAGGATCAATGGTTTTTCCAGGTACCGGGCGGCGAGTTTTAGTTCCTCGCTGTCCTCCACATGATACAGATGATCGCACGTGGCTTCAACACCAAAAGTGATGTACGGCTTGAGGGATGCGTTATTGATGAGTTCCAAGGAATGTGTTATCTAGACATACGCGTGATCCCTATATGGCGGATCGCAGGCGTAATTTTAAGGCAAATTAAACAGGGTTTACTGAAAAAGGTTCTGAAGGCTCAGACGTCAAACTGCAACTTAGCCAGGGCACTATAGATCCCTTTTTCATTTTTGTTCAATTCATCGTGCGTGCCCTTCTCCACCACCTTGCCGTGTTCAAGCACATAGATGCAATCCACGTTGCGGATGGTCGCCAGCCGATGCGCGATGATGATTGCCGTCCGGCCCTCCAGCAACCGGTCCAGGGCCTCCTGCACGAGCTTTTCTGATTCTGCGTCCAGGGAGGACGTGGCTTCATCGAGGATGAGGATGTCCGGGTTGCGCAGGACGGCCCGGGCGATCGCGATGCGCTGTCGCTGACCTCCGGAGAGCTTGATGCCGCGCTCGCCGACAATCGTATTGAACCCGTCCGGAAACGACAAGATAAAATCGATGCTGTTGGAGACATGGGCCGCATGGATCAATTCCTCTTTGGTGGCATCGGGGCGACCGTATAATATATTCTCGCGGATCGTCCCGCCAAACAAGAGCACTTCCTGCGGCACCAGGGCGAATACGGAACGGTAAGCGGATATATCGATAGACCGGATATCCACTCCGTCCAGCAGGATGCGACCCTGCTGCCATTCATACAACCGCATCAGTAATGCGGCAATGGTACTCTTGCCCGAGCCGCTCTGGCCCACGAGGGCGATTTTCTGACCGGGCAGGATATCCATATCGATGCCCTTCAGCACCGGCACATCGGGCCTTGATGGATATTCAAAATGCACTGCTTCAAACCGGATATGGCCCTTGACTTCCGGACGACGGACAGGGGATGGGACGGATACCTCCGTGGGTTCGGACAGGATCTCCCGTATCCGCTCGGTCCCGCCAAGCGCCGCGATGACTTCCGTATAGAAATTGCCCAGGCTGCCGATCGCGCCGCCAATGATCGCTGTATAACTGATAAATGAAACCAACTGGCCGATGGTCATTTGTTCCTTTTGTACCATCGTGGCGCCAAACCACAGGATAAAGAAGATGACGCCAAACAGAACGATGATGATAAAGCTGGCAAACGCGGCCCGGTAACGGGATAGCTCCAGGGACGTTTTCACCACCTTGCCCATCTCCTGCCTGTACCGGCCAAATTCCAGTGACTCATTTGTAAACGCCTTCACGGTCTGGATATTCTGGAGGGTTTCTTCCACGACCGTATTCGTGTTGGCCAGGGACTTTTGCCTGCTCCTCGACAGGTTGCGCACGAATCTCCCGAAAAACATGGCGCCGACCACGATGACGGGAAAAGTAGCGAGCATCGTCAGGCTGAGTTTAGGGGTGGTGACCAGCAGGAAAACTATCCCGGAAACCAGGATCAATACCTGCCGTATCAATTCCGCGAGCGTCGTCGAAAAAACCATCGACAGCCGGTTTACGTCTTCCGATATGCGGCTCGTCAGGTCCCCTACCCTGTTTTTTTCAAAAAAATAAATCGGCAGGGCGATCAGGCGCTGATAAATGCTGCTGCGCACATCCGCCATGCCTTTTTCGCTCACCACGGCAAACCAGATCACCCGCAGGTAGCTCATGATACCCTGCAGGATAAGGATGCCGATGAGCAACAGCCCGATCTGGTTGAGATCCAGGCCCAGCTTGCTTTTCCCGGTCGCGACATCGGCAAGTTCACCGGCCAGAAATGGAAACACCATGAAAATGAGACTTCCCAGGAAAAGAAGGAGAAGCCCTCCGAAAAAATGCCAGCGATACGGGCGGATAAACGCAATCATGCTCTTCGCCTCCCGCAATTGCTGGAGTGTCAGCTTATTGCGTTTTTCCTCGCCATTGGGTGAAAAATCTCCGCGCCGTATTGCCATAAGCCACAAAAGTACGTCCGCCAGCTATAACCGGCGGCAGGAAGGGAGGAAATAAAAAGTCCGGGCAGGGCCCGGACTCCATAAACCAATCTCATGAAAGAGAATCAAAAAAGTATCGTTGTGCCCTTGCTTCAGCAGGGCTTATCGTACAGGTAAGTGTTGCCTTTGATGACATCGTCGCCTTCATCCTCCGTCACGGTCAGCCTGGACATTTTGAGTTCGGAGGAGTGCGTCACATCATCGAGCTGGATCTTGCGGCGGGCAAAGGCAGGCACCTTGGTCATCTCCGCGATCCATTCCGAGTTTTGCATGCGGCTCGGGTTGACATTGAGGGAAGGAACTGCCTCCTCGCGCTGACGCTGCGATTCCTTTTCCTTCAGGACGCGGCGGATTTCTTCCCGCTTCTCTGCGTCATCCGGCCGGACATAAGGCTCCTGGTAGGTATGTCTCGATTTCTCTGCGGGCTTCTCGGGGGTTTTGAGGACCGGCTCCAGATCGACTGCGCGTTCATTGGTGATCTCAAATTCATCCTCCGCTTCTCCTTTCACACTGATCCCCATATCTTCATCGATCCCCACCAGGATTTTCTGTGTTTCCTGGCGGTCTCCTTTCATGATATTTTGCTCAAAGCCGGTGGCGATGATCGTTACGGATAATTTTTCCCCGAGGGATTCATCGTAACAATTGCCCCAGATCAGATCGGTGCCATACCCGGCCTCCGCCTGGACATACTCGGTGATCTCGAACACCTCATCCATGGTCACTTCGACGCGACCCGAAGAGATGTTGAGCAGGATATGCTGTGCGCCGCGGATGTCATTGTCTTCCAGGAGGGGTGAGTTGAGGGCGGCCTGGACTGCTTTGCGCGCCCTGCCTTCGCCTTCGTAGGCGGCAGTCCCCATGATGGCCACACCGCTTTCCCGCATGACCGTGTTGACATCTTCAAAGTCCACGTTGACATAGCCCTCCATCGTGATGATCTCCGCGATACCACGCGCTGCGGTGGTCAGGATATTATCCGCTTTGCTGAAGGCGTCGGACAGCTTGAGATCTCCATGCAGCTCACGCAACTTATCATTGGAGATGACAATGAGCGCATCCACATTGGCTTTCATTTCTTCAAGTCCTTCGAGCGCCTGCCGTTTGCGGCGGCTGCCTTCAAACGTAAATGGAAGCGTGACGATACCGACGGTCAGGATGTCCGCTTCACGGGCTGCTTTGGCAATAATGGGCGCAGCCCCCGTGCCGGTTCCACCCCCCATACCGGCGGTGACAAACAGCATTTTGGTCCCATCCATGATAAAGTCGCGGATAGCATCGATCGATTCGATGCAGGCCTGCTTGCCCATCTGGGGTCTTGACCCTGCTCCCCGGCCCCCGGTGAGTTCCGGACCGAGGCGGATCTTGACGGGCACCGCACTGGCCTCCATGGCCTGGTTGTCGGTATTGCATATGGCGAAGTCGACACCGTTGATGCCCTGCTTGTACATATAGGATACGGCATTGCTTCCTCCCCCGCCAACACCAAGCACTTTGATGATGCTCTTTTCAACTTTGGGTATATCGAATAACATGATTGCTGATTTTTAGATTTGGAATTATAATGAGTACCTGTTGCCGGCCGGATTAAAGGAAATCCCGGTCCGGTTCCGCTTCGAAAAACTCTTTTGTTTTCGTCAGCAGCCGGTCATACCACTTTGGTCCATGCCGGTCGTCGGCCGTTTCCTTTTCCGTCTCTTCGGCGGATTTCGGCGTCTCCTGCAGGGTCTTGGTGGCATCCGCCGGTTTGGTATTGACCAGCTTGTCGGTTTCGTCGGCATCGTCCGGCGTTGACAGCCCGTGAATGATCAATCCGATAGCCGTCGCGTAAATCGGGCTGGACACATCATCCCGCTGCCGGGAAGCGATATGTTCGATCGGCAACCCGATGCGGGCGCTCATGCCGGTCCGGTATTCGGCCAGCAAATCCACTTTGTTGAGCAATGCGCCACCACCCGTGAGCACGATACCGCCGATGAGCTTGCGCTCATAACCGGACTTTTTAATCTCCACGCGTACGAGCTCCAGGATCTCTTCCATGCGGGCCTGGATGATGAGGGCCAGGTTCTTTTCGGAGATCTCTTTATAATCCCTTCCGTTGAAACTCGGGATCGTGATGATCCTGTTGTCCACGATACATTCCGCGAGGGCAGACCCGAATTTCTTTTTCAGTTTTTCCGCCTGTTCATACATGACGGTACATCCTTCCTTGATATCCGCGGTGATCACATCGCCGCCGAAAGGCACCACGGCCGTATGGCGGATGATCCCTTCCTGGAAAATGGTGATATCGGTCGTGCCGCCGCCGATGTCGACCAGGGCCACGCCTGCTTCTTTCTCTTCTTCGCTGAGCACGGCGGCCGCGGAGGCAATCGGTTCGAGGACAAAATCCTCCACCTTCAGCCCGGCTTTTTCCACGCAGCGTTCGATATTCTTATGCGCGGACAGTTGGCCCGTGACGACGTGGAAATTGCCGATCAGGCGATGGCCGCACATACCGACCGGATCGAGAATGCCCTCTTCATCATCCACGGTGTACTCCTGCGGCAGGATGTGCAGGATCTTGTCACCGGGCGGCAAGGCCAGCCGGTACATGTCATCGAGCAGCGTCTGGAGGTCCGACTTGGCGATTTCCTTATCCGCATCCGCCAGGGTGAGGATGCCCTGGTGCTGCAGGCTTTTGATATGCTGCCCCGCAATGCCGGCATAGACTTCCATGATTTCGATGCCCGCACTTTTCTCCGCCTGGATGACCGCTTCTTCGATCGAGCGGACGGTCTTGTCGATGTTGGCCACGACACCACGACGTACTCCTTCGGAAGCAACCTTTCCGACACCGAGAATTTCGATGCTGCCGTACTCGTTGCGCCGCCCCACCATGACGCAAATTTTAGTCGTGCCGATGTCCAGGGCGACAACCGTTTTTGACTTGTGAATTTCTCTGTATCTCATGAGGAAAAGATTTATTGGTTTATTCTCTTTTTAGCGACGATTTGCCCCGCAAACCGTGTATCGATGAAGGAGTACGTATCCCAGCCTGCGGCCGGAAGCGCTTTCCTGTAAAACTTCGTGACGCGTTCAACCTTGTCTTCCAGGTTGTCCGAATTGCCTAATAAGATCCGGGAAGGCCCTAACCTCGGCACGAGCCAGATCTTTTCCGGGGATTCCATATAGATCTGGTCGATGAGCGATCCCATGAATTCATTCTCCTGCAACAGGGTGGCGATGGCAAACAAATCGCTGACCGGCCATTGCTTCACTTCATTGGTCACCGGAAAATCCCCGTTGACCAGGGGCACGCGCGCGGTGAAATGCGCTGACACCGGCATGCGCACCGTGTCCGTATCGATGTACCAATGCCTTCCACTGTTGTCCACCACGCGCATGATCGGCATCCGCTGGTGGAGGGTGAGCATCAGTTTGCCCGATGCTCCGAGATAGACATCGGCCTGCCGGATGTACGGATTGGTCAGCAGCAACTCCTCGATGCCCCGCATATCCACATGGCGGATCGGTTGTCCTTTGAGCGAACCGAATTTCTTATTGACCAACCGGACAAATTCTTCCGGCTGGATCAGGTTGTTGCCTTTCTCCAGCAGCACCACTTCCGCCTGCACGTCCCTGATCACGCCATCCGCCTGGAAGCGCGCTGCCGTCAGCGTAAGACCGGCCAGGGCGGCCAGGAAGACCACCCAGATAAATGCTTTGATCCGGGACTTACTCGGTTGTTTCATGTGTATACATTCGCCTGATCAACTCAGGTATGTGTTTGTCAAGATCGCCTGCCCCCAGCGTGATCAGCACGCCGGGCTTTTGTCGGATGACCCATTCAACCCATGTATCTCCTTTGAGATATTTTTTATTCGGGTTGCGCATGCGGTCATAGATCGTTTGGGAGCTTATGCCCGGAATTGGTTCTTCGCGCGCCGGGTAGATGTCAATGATCACCGGTATGTCCAGCCCGTCGAGCGCCGCGGCAAATCCGTCCGCGAGGTCGCGTGTCCTGGAAAACAGGTGGGGCTGAAAAACGCCCATCACCGGTCGCCCGTAGGTTTCCCTTGCCGCCCGGATGGCTGCCTCCAGTTCCGCAGGATGATGTGCGTAATCATCAATGAGCACATATCCATTCGCTTTGTAGCGGATCTCAAACCTGCGCGAGACACCTTTGTATCCCGGCATGGCTTTGACCAGACTCATGGCGTCCCCTCCGGCTTCCAGCACCATCGCGCTGGCTGCCGTCGCGTTTTGCACATTGTGACGGCCGGGCATCAGGAGCGCGAGATCATCGATCCGCCTTCCGTTTGCCATCAGGTTCCAGTGCCAGACGCCTTCCTCGACACGCAGGTGTTCCGTATGGAAATCACCTTGCTCAATCGCATAGGTCATCACCTTTATCTTCTTCCTTGCCAGTTCTGCCAGCACATCCTTTCCGATTTTCTCTTCCAGTCCGTGGCGGTATATCAATAGTCCGCCCGGCTGTATCTGCCGGATAAACTGGCGGTATCCGTCCAGCATCGCTTCATAGGTGCCGTAGATATCCAGGTGATCCGGATCCATCGCTGTCACCACCGCCCATCTTGGATGCAACCGGTGAAAAGACCGATCGTATTCATCCGCTTCCACCACCATGAGCGCCAGGCTCTCGGAGTGAAAGTTGGATTGGTAATTGACCGCGACACCTCCCAGCAAGGCCGTATGACGGATCCCTGCAGCGGTCAGCAGGTAGCTGATCATCGAGGAGGTCGTGGTCTTGCCATGTGTGCCGGCAACAGCAATCGTATCGATTCCGCTGGTGACGATCTGCAACGCCTCTGAGCGTTTCATCATCGGCACCTGGAAGCGGAGGAAGTGATTGCGCAACCGGTTGTCCTGCGGTATCGCCGGTGTATAGATGACCAGGTCCGGTTTCCCATCGAGTTCCTCCGGATCATCATCAAAATGGACATAAGCGCCTTCCGCCTGCAAGGCATCCGTGATGGCGGATGATTGCCGGTCATACCCGCTCACGCGAATCCCCCAGCGCATGCAACATTTGGCGAGTGCGCTCATCCCGATACCACCGATGCCCAGGAAATAGATGTGCCCGTAATCCTTCAGTGCCTTCATCGTGTTTGAGCTTGACGGGTCAGTGAAAGAATGATCTCCGCGATATCATCCGCCGCATCCGGCTTCCCCAGTGTACGGATCTGCCTTTCGAGTTCGCGCAATTCCGCCGGATGATCCAGCAACCGGAGTGCTTCCGCGAAAGCGCGCTGTGGTGCTTCCGCATCCGGAATGAGGAGGGCCGCTCCTTCCCGCACCAACGCATTGGCGTTGTGGGTCTGGTGATCCTCCGCCACATAGGGGGATGGCACGAGGATCGCGGCTTTCCCGGTCAGACACAGCTCACTGATGGTCATGGCTCCTGCGCGGGCGATGACGACATCTGCCAGCGCATAGGCCATATCCATGCGGTCGATGTATACCGAGGCGCGTACCTGCTTCAGTTTCGCACTGGGCGAGTCAAGGTATTGCGCAGCATAAAGCATCCCAATCTGCCAAAGAACTTGTATATCATGCCGGCCTGCTGCCAGGTCGTACGATTGTCTGATCGTTTCATTGATTGTACGTGCCCCGAGGCTTCCGCCTACGGCGAGGATCGTTTTCTTGTCCGGATCCAGGCCAAACATCGCTGCCGCTTCCTTTTTCGAAAAAGGATCGCGGAGCTGGTTGCGCATCGGGTTGCCGGTCAGGACAATTTTTTCTTTCGGGAAAAATTTCTCCATCCCGGCATAGGCCACACAGATCTTCTTCGCTTTTCCCGCCAGGATCTTATTGGTCATCCCCGGGTAGCTGTTCTGCTCCTGCAAGACCGCGGGGATTCCCATGCCGGCAGCCACATTGACCAAAGGGCCTGAAGCATAACCGCCGACCCCGACGACCACGTCCGGCCGGAACGATCGAAGGATCTTCCTGCAGCGGAGTAAGCTGTGCACCACCTTGAGGGGGAACAGGAGATTGGCCATAGTCAATCTTCGCTGGAGCCCGCTGATCCACAACCCTTCGATCGGGTATCCGGCGGCGGGCACTTTCTCCATCTCCATTCTTCCCCTGGCACCTACAAACAATATGTCAATGAGCGGGTCGCGTCTTTTCAACGCGTCGGCAATCGCAATCGCCGGATATATATGGCCCCCTGTTCCACCACCACTAATGATGATCTTCATGGAGCGGTTTGATTTCTACTTTCCCGACATCCCCGGCAGACTGCTCGATAAAGCGGCTCACGCTGAGGATCATGCCAAAGGCCATGCAGGTGATCAGCATGGAGGTCCCTCCTTTGCTGACCAGGGGCAAGGTCAAGCCGGTCACCGGGACGAGATTGACAGAAACAGCGATGTTGGCGAATGCCTGGATGACGATGTTGAGACACAACCCCATCGCCAGCAAAGCGCCGAAGGTCTTCGGGCTGCGCGTCACGATGGAGGTGCATTTTAAAAAAAGCAACAGGAATAAAAAGATAATGACGAGTCCGCCAAATAAACCATACTCTTCACAGATGATGGCGTAGATAAAATCCGCATACGAGTAGGGCAGGTAATTGCGCTGCGTGCTGAGGCCGGGGCCCACGCCAAACCATCCGCCATCCGCAATCGCGATCTTGGCCTGCTGGATCTGGTATCCGCCATCGGTGTTATTGAAAAATTCACCAAAGCGGCTGACCCAGGTTTCGACCCGCACCGCATCCGGGAATACCATTCCGACCAGGATCAGGGTCCCCAGGAAGGCGGCGCCAAGCAGGATGAGCAGAAAAATATACTTGAGGTGCACACGGCCGATAAACATGAGTGTCATGCACGTCAGGAAAAGGAGCATCGCCGTGCTCAGGTTATTGGGCGCGATCAGGCCGCAGATGATAATGACGGGCATCATCAGCGGCAGAAAGGCACTCCTAAAATCCTTGATCACCTCCTGTTTCATCGAGATCGACCGGGCGACATACATGATCAGCCCGATGGCCGCGATATCGGAGGTCTGGAAACTCAGCCCGATCCCCGGAATGGCGATCCACCGGCGCGCATCGTTGATCTCCGGACCGAAAAACATGGTATACAGGAGAAGCGGGATCGAGACGATAAAAATGATCGGCGCCAGCTTGGCGTAGACCGTGTAGTGTGTATTATAGCAGAGGTAACACAGGAAGAGGCCGACCATCGCGATCACCACGTGCTTGATCAGGTGGATTTCCGCATGGCCGCCGTTGTATTTGAAAGCAATGGTCCCGGTGGAACTGTATACCGCAAGCACGGAGGCAAGACACAGCAGGGCCACGATGACCCAGATACCCCGGTCCCCTTTCAGATTTTTGGCGATATGGATGGCCCTATACATTGTCGAGCTCGCTTACGGCTTCTTTAAATTGATTTCCCCGGTCCCTGTAATCCCTGAAGAGGTCGAAACTGGCACATGCCGGGGAGAGCAAAACGGTGTCTCCCGGTGACGCGAGCGAAGCAGCCCTGCGGACTGCCTCGCGCATCGATGTAGTTTCTGATATTGATTTGACCTCTGTCGAAAAAGCTTCATATAATTTTTTATTGTCCACGCCAAGGCAAATCAACGCCCTGACTTTATGGCGAACGAACTCCCTAATGGGTCCGTATTCGTTTCCTTTATCCAGTCCGCCGGCGATCCAGATCACCGGGGTCTTCATCGCACCCAGGGCGTAGTAGACCGCGTCCACATTGGTCGCCTTGCTGTCGTTGATGTAGCGAACCTGTTTTTTTTCCCCGGCCCACTCCATCCGGTGCGCTTCATTGACAAAAGACTCCAGGGAAGCCTGGAGACTTTCTCCCGGACATCCCGCCAGCAAAGCGGCACGCGCAGCCGCGATGACATTGACCTGGTTGTGCCGGCCCATCAGCCGCGAGGTGGCGAGGTTGAGCACCAGATCCTCTTTCACATACACCCGGTCATCACCGAGCAGATCCGATTCACGGATTGACCACATCCGCGCCTCCATCTGCGTGGAGATCACTTTCGCTACGCTCACCGGGTCCATCGCATTGTAGATCAGCGTATCCTCTTCCCGCATGGCCCGGACGATCCGCATTTTGGCCTCCGCGTATTTGTTGAGGTCATAAGCATACCGGTCCAGGTGGTCAGGCGTGATGTTGAGCAGAATCGCCACGTCGGGCCGGAATGTTGTCACATCTTCCAGCTGGAAACTGCTCAATTCGCACACATACCAGTCCGCCTCTTGATGGACGAGGTAATGGCAGAATCCTTCCCCCACATTGCCCACTTTCGCGGCATGGATCCCCGCTTCGTGCAGGAAGTGGTGGCACAAGCCCGTCGTCGTGGTTTTCCCGTTGCTGCCCGTGATCCCGATGATCTTTCCCCGGACATGACGAAAAGCCCATTCGATCTCGCCGATGACCTCCACGCCGGAAGCCATCAGCGCCTGCATCACCGCGCTGTCGCGCGGCATGCCGGGACTTTTGACGACCACTTCGCAAGCCAGTAATTTGTCAAGACTATGTCCCTTTTCTTCAAAAGGAATATGGTGTTCTCTTAATGTATGCTTTCGCTCTTCCGCGATTTCGCCTGTGTCCGTGACCCACACGGCATACCCTTTTGCTTTCGCCAGCAGGGCCGCTCCCATGCCGCTGATGCCTGCCCCCAGGATCCCGATTGGTCCCCCCATATCACCGCACTTTTAAGGTGATCAGCGTCAACACCGCCAGCATCACGCCGACAATCCAAAACCGCGTTACAATTTTCGCTTCATGCATGCCCAACTTCTGGAAATGATGATGCAAAGGAGACATGCGGAAAATCCGCCGGCCTTCCCCGTATTTTCTTTTGGTGTATTTGAAATAATACACCTGTATCATGACCGATAGGATTTCCACCAAAAACACACCGCACAACAACGGCAGCAAGAGTTCCTTGCGCAGGGCAATCGCCATCACCGCGATGATGGCCCCCAGCGGAAGGCTGCCGGTATCCCCCATAAATACCCTGGCCGGATACGAGTTGTACCACAGGAATCCGATACAGGCCCCGAGGAAACACGCGCTGAAAACCACCAGTTCCCCGCTGTAGGGGATATAGAAAATGTTGAGGTAATTGGCGATGATCGTATTGCCGCTGACATAGGCGAGGACCGCGAGCGCCAGGGCGATAATAGCGGAAACACCCGTGGCCAGTCCATCCAGGCCGTCCGTCAGGTTAGACCCGTTACTCACCGCGGTCACGATGATGATCATGAGCGGGATAAAGACGATCCAGACCCAGGCATTGGCATTGTCCCCCATGAACCGGACGAGGTCTTTGTAGTCAAACTGGTTGCCTTTGACAAAAGGAATATTGGTCAGGGAGGATTTACAGTAAACACCGTCGCGCCATCCTCCGGGCGCCGTGCGGTCTTCAATGTTGACATGACGAATGACCTGGTATCCGCCGCGGGCTGCCTCTTCCGGTGAAAGCCGGATGACGACATCCTGGTGGAAGAGCATCGTCAACCCGATGATCAACCCTAAGACAATCTGGCCAAAGAGCTTGAACTTCGCTTTAAGCCCCTGTTTGTTTCTCCGGAAGATCTTGATGTAATCGTCAATGAATCCGATCACGCCCATCCAGACGGTCGTCAAAACCATGATGATGATGTAGACGTTGTCAAGCCGCGCGAGCAACAGGCAGGGCACGAGGATGGCGAGCAGGATAATCAGTCCGCCCATCGTAGGAGTACCCGCTTTCTGCATCTGGCCTTCGAGCCCGAGATCCCGGATGGTTTCTCCAATCTGCATGCGTTTCAAAGAACGAATGATCCGGCTGCCAATCAGCAGCGAGATCACGAGCGAAAGAATGATCGCCATCCCCGCCCTGAATGAGATATACCTGAACATGCCTGCTCCTGGCAGGTCAAATTCCCGATCGAGGTATTCAAAGAGGTGATACAGCATCCGTTACAATCGAACATGACGTTCTGCTCATCTATCCCAAGAGCGCAGGTGCGAGCGGGTGGTCTCATGATCTTTATCATGTAAGGCTCCACCCGCTGCAACTGCTAAAACCAACCTGAGAATGATAATAGAACCTATCTTATATATCTTCTAGGCCAGCACCTCTGCCAGCACTTGTTTATCATCAAAAGGATAGCGGTGACCGTGTATCTCCTGGTATTTCTCATGCCCTTTGCCCGCCACGAGGAGAATGTCTCCCGGCCGGGCCATCATCACCGCCGTGCGGATGGCCTGCTTACGGTCCGTAATCCGTAAGACCTGTTCCGCCTTTTCTTCCGGCACACCGGGCATCATATCATCGAGTATGGCTTCCGGATCTTCTGTCCTCGGATTGTCGGAAGTCAGCACCGCCACATCGGACAGGGTTGCCGCAATCCTTGCCATCTCCGGCCGCTTTGTCCGGTCCCGGTCTCCTCCGCATCCCACGACGCAAAGGATTCGCGAACCGGGCTGACGAACCTGGATCAGGGTGCTCAGCACATTTTGCAGGGCATCCGGTGTGTGGGCATAATCCACGACAGCGAAAACCTGCCGCCTGCCCGTGACGACATCAAATCGTCCTTCGGCAGGAGCCAGCTGGCTCAACCGCGTGAGTACTTCCTCCGGGTCCTCACCAAGCAGCAGCGCTGCTCCGTAAATCGCCACGAGGTTGTAGGCGTTAAATTTTCCCACCAACCGGACATGTACCGGTTTTCCATTCAGTTCCAGCTGCAACCCATCGATGCGGTTTTCCATGACACGCGCTTTGAAGTCGGCGATTTTGGTAAGACTGTAATTTGAGACCTTAGCGACAGTGTTCTGTACCATGACTTCTCCATGCTTGTCATCCGCATTGATGAGTGCATTTGCCTGAGCACCCAATCCATCAAAAAATCTTTTTTTCGCGCGTATGTATGAGGCAAAATCACCATGATAATCCAGGTGATCATGCGTGAGGTTGGTGAAAATGGCCACATCCCAATCGATGCCGTCCACCCGGTGCTGATCCAACGCATGGCTGCTCACTTCCATGAAGGCATGCGAGCATCCCGCTTCCACCATCCTGGCCAGGGCCATTTGGACAGTCACCGCATCCGGCGTGGTAAACCCGGCGGGTTCGACCACATCACCGATGCGGTTTTCCACGGTGGAAAGCAATCCGCATTTATGCCCCAATGCTGAAAAAAGCCTGTACAGCAAAGTGGCGATGGTGGTCTTGCCGTTTGTCCCGGTCACCCCGACCATTGTCAATTTCCCGGAGGGATGATCATAATACCGGTCCGCCAGATGCGCCAACGCAACGGCGGCATCCTGCACCCGGATCACACAGACGTCTCCCGGGCTGACGCGCACATCCTGATCGATGATCACACATACCGCTCCACGATCTACCGCCTTGTCAATGAACTGGTGTCCGTCTGTCGTCCGGCCTTTGATGGCCACGAAGAGCGAACCTCTCTCCACCTTGCGTGAATCGAAGTGAATTCCCTTCACCTCCTGATTCACCTCCCCTCGTATCGCTTGTATCGGCAGATTGACGATCAACTCTTTGATGGTCATGCTACCCAAGCGTCAAATGAATATTCGAACCTTTAATGATCGGTTGACCGCTCTGGATGGACTGCCTTCGCACCCGCCCGATCCCGGTGTAACTCACGCGCATTCCCCTGTTTTCAAGGAGATAGATGGCGTCCCGGATACCCATCCCATAGAGTTCCGGGATGAGATTTTTCTCCAGCACATTCTTCACCTCCAATTCCATTTCTTTCCCCCCGGCCAGTCGCGCCCAGTCTCCCTGTCCTTCTACGCGCGCGTCGATGGACAATTCATCAATGATCTCATTGAGTTCATCCTTTTCGCTCCATCCCGCCAGGCGAAGGCCTTCCTTATAGGCCACCGTGTCCGGCAATTTTGTTTTGGCCAGCAACTTCCGGTCAATGCCCATGCACCGGTCAGCAATCTTGCGGAAGATGGGGAGCGCGGCCTCGGAACCATAAAACCCTCCCACCACCGGATCATATACCATGACCAGGCAACTGTACTTCGGATTATCCTTGGGGAAGTACCCGGCAAAAGAGGCCATGTATTGTTTGCGCGGACTGACCGGATCATAGTAATCCGTCCTGGCCGTTCCAGTCTTGCCGCAAAACATATAGTGATCCGGCTTGTATCCTTTGGCTGTGCCATACAACACGACCCCTTCGAGCAACTCTTTTACTTTTTGTATGGTGGCCGAAGAAGCAATACGGCTGTCCACCACCTGCGGCCTGAATTTTTTGATCGTTCTTCCTTCGCGGACGATTTCAGAGACGATGTACGGTTTCATCATCCTGCCGTCATTGGCGACCGCATTGTACAGGCGCAGGATCTGCAGCGGCGTCAACTGGCACTCATATCCCGTCGCCATCCAGGGCAAGGTCGTTCCGCTCCAGCGATCCTCCTTTTTGGATGGATCCTTGATCTTGGGTGCTCCTTCCCCGTCCAGTTCTATCCCGGTGGGTTCGTTGAGATGCATCTCCCGCAATCTTTTGACGAATTGGCCTGCACGACCGTCTCTTCCGTAATAGGCCTGTACCAGTTTGGCGATCCCGACATTGGAAGAGATCTCAAAGGCTTCGCGAAGGGTGCTCTGGTGGATTCCGTGTTCTTTGGAATCCTTCATGACGCGGTCAAAAAATTTTCCTTTACCGCCGCCAAGATCCACTTCCGTTTCCAGGTCGGCGCCATCGTCTTCGAGCAATGCCATGACACTGGCGAGCTTGAAGGTGGAACCGGGTTCGGACGAAAAGGCTACGGCGTAGTTGTAATCTTCATCATACCCGCTTTCGGCGGTACCCCCAAGGTTGGCGATGGCCCGGATGGCGCCGGTCTCCACTTCCATGACGATGGCGGTGCCTTTATCGCCCTGGCTGCGTTGGAGGCCGTCGAGGAGGGCATATTCTGCGATGTCCTGTATTTCCGGATCGATCGTGGTGAGGATATCGGCACCCCGCTGGCCTTCGAGATCGGCGAGGTTGCTGACCGGTATCCATGCTCCGCCGGTGACGCGCTGCATCAGCCGCTGTCCTTCTTCCCCTTTGAGATAAGCATCGAAGGTTCGTTCGAGCCCGATCGACTGGGCATTGTCCCGATCCAGGCCAAGGGTCCGGCTGGCCAGGAGTTTATAAGGTTTGACACGCACCTGTTCGCGGTCAATGATGAGCCCTCCTTTATTTTTTCCAAGGCGGAAAATCGGGAAGGTCTTTATCCGTTCGAGATCATGGATGCTGACATTGCGGGCAAGCAGTGCATAACGATCCCCGTTTCTTCTTTTTTGAATGAGCCAGTCCCGCATCTGGGCTTTGCTGACGGACGTATTGACGTATTGGGTGAGGTAGTACGCCAGGCTGTCCACGTTGGCCCTAAAGAGATCATCCCGGAGCCCGTCCGCTTTGAAATCCATATGGAGTTCAAAGAATGGAAGGGAGGTTGTCATCAGGCTTCCGTCAGTAGCCAGGATGTCGCCACGGTCGGCGATGATCGGGACATACTTCAGGTACAGGCTGTCCCCCATGCTGCGCCACTGGTCTCCTTCGATGACGGAGATGCGCGCCGCCTTGTAAAACAAGGTACAGGCGATCCCCACCATCACGAGCGCGACGATGTATACCCGGGTCAGTAATTCTTTTTTGATCTCTTTCATCTGTGGGGGGGTTACAGGTGAAGTCTTATCGGATGACCACCGGGTTTTGGGTGAGGAAATGAAGGTCCTGGTCGGCGACACTGCGCTCGATCATCGTCGGGGTGGACTGGTACATGAGATCGGACTTGATCGTCATGTATCGCCACCGTTCTTCCCGTAGTTCATGTTGCAAAGCCTGTACTTTCCGGACATTGCGTTCGGCAAAGTGCACATTACCAATGTAGAGCACGCCCAACCCGGTCAGGAAATAGAGGAACGGAAGATTCTTGTAGATCATCTTCGTTCCCAGGAGCCGGTAGAGCGAGTTTTTGATTGCCATTTTATTGTGTGATCGGATGATCGGGTGATTTTGTGATTTTGTTTTAGTTCGTTGTTACTCGTTATAGGTAATTCCTATTTCTTATTCAGACATTCCAGTCCACTGTCCATTATCCGCTATCCATTCTCCCCAGTTTTTTACCACTATTCCATTACTTTTTTTCTGCGGCCCTCATCTTGGCACTGCGCGCTCTTGGGTTTCGCTCCAACTCTTCCGCCGCAGGTTCGACCGGTTTTGACGTGATGACGTTCCAGATGGATGTCGACCTACCGAAAAAATCCGTCTCCCGTTCCCCTTCGAAATTGCCGGACTTAAAAAAGCGTTTGACCAGCCTGTCTTCGAGGGAGTGATACGCGATCACTACGATGCGGCCTCCGGGCGCCAGGACATCGTGTGCGCCCTGCAACAAATCCCGCAGGGCACCCATCTCATCGTTGATCTCGATCCGCAGGGCCTGGAAGAGTTGCGAGAGATAGCGCATCTTCTGTCCCCGGGCGAGCGTTTCCGCGAGATCGGCCAACTGTCCGGTTGTCCGCAGGGCGCCGTGGGCGCGCAGGCTCACGATATGCTGAGCCAGCGTCCGGGCGTTGGTGATCTCCCCATATTTCGAAAAGACGTCCTGCAACTCCTTTTCCGAATAGGTATTGAGCACCTCGGCGGCTGTCTGCGCCTGCTGCCGGTTCATCCGCATGTCGAGCGGTTCATCATACCGGTAGGAAAATCCGCGTGACGGATCATCAAACTGGTGGGAGGAAACGCCCAGATCGGCGAGAATCCCGCTGATCCGGCCATGCACCCCGTAGTAGTCCATCCAGCGGGCGATATGCCTGAAGTTGGATTGGATGAGGGTGAGCCTGGCGTCATCCCAGACATTGGCGGAAGCATCTGTATCCTGGTCAAAAACAAACAGGTGACCTTTGTCATCCAGTCGGCGGGCGATTTCACGGGCATGTCCACCTCCGCCGAAAGTGGCATCTATATAATATCCGTCCGGTTGAATGGCGAGCGCTTCAAGGGAAGCATCCAGCAGCACCGGCACATGGTATTCACTCATCCGACCCTTTGGTCCTGAGATGGGCAATTTTTCCCGCCAGGGATGATATATCCGACGGTTCGGTTTGAATCAGTTGCTGATAGGCCTTTTCATTCCACATTTCGAGGTAATCCCCGACGGCGGTAATGATCACGGTCTTATCGATTCCGGCGTATTCAAGCAAAATCTTGGGCAGGAGGATCCGGTCAGCTTTGTCCGGGGTGAAAGCGGTTGCGCCTCGGTAGAAATAGCGCTTAAACTGCCTGACTTCGGGTAGATATTCATTGAGGCCCTGGACTTCCTGGAGTTTAACGGTCCAGACATCTTTTGGAAAAAGATAAAGACAACGTTCGAAGCCCCGGTTGGCTACAAAATCACGGGATGGATTTTCGCCCAGCTGATTGAGGATGGCGGATGGCAACTTGAGGCGGCCCTTCTCATCCAGTTTGCATTCATATTCCCCAAAAAAGTTGGTCATACGTCCATTCTCAGTCTTGTAACGACTCAAATGTAGAAATACCTCCCACTTCCTACCACTTTCTCCCACCAGTTATTTCAAAAAAACCACCGGAAATCTTCATCTCGGGTGGTCGGTATTCACAATTTAGTGATACTTTGTACTCAATTGATGTACATTATATATTTCAATAATGTAAATATATAACAATAATATATAATGCAATACTCTTTGAAAATAAATTTTATAAACATGGCAGGGGAATTGAATATAAAAAAGGGGTAATATGTAAAAGTTACCTCCCACAGGCAGGGGCTGCCTGCAGCAAAGGTTCAACCTGAGTGAACCTGGCTTCCCTCCCCTTAGTTTCTTTCCAACATCCGCCATTGGCCATTGAAATCCCGCCCGGGTTCATACCCGGTGGTATTGGTCAGCAGGTACTCCCCCCGGTCGTTAACCCAGGCATGCTCGTATCCGGAGGGCAACTGAATTTCATTGCCACTATCCTGGTACCGGTCCACGCCCCGGACATAATCACTGAACTGTTGGTTGATCCTGTCATATGCCTGCTGGCTCTCCCTGTAAGAGGCATCAATATTGGCCAGCATCTGGTCGTTGGTCTGACTGATAATCCTGCTGATCTGTCCTGCCTGGTAAATCCGGGCATAGACCTGGTCCGATAAAAGTTGAATCACCTGGGATAAACGGTTGTAAAATGGCTTCGTGAGCCTGGCTGACGCTGACACCGTTTGGGCAATTTTGCGGCAAAGCTCCAGTTTTCCCTTCTCCGCTTTACAGGCATACAAGCCACTGGCAGCCCAGATGATACTTTCCATATTACCCATCAGGCTGGGGGTCACCATATCCGCAATATCCAGGTTGGCATAAAACTCCTCTTCAATCGTGCGGCCATTTTCTTCATATTCAATTTGGACCACGGCTGCCTGCGCCCATTGCATTCCCTGACCGGTATTCTGTTGCTTGTTTGTCAAGACCTTTTCCCGGACATACCGGATGTTTTTGTCTCTCCGTTCAGCCACGATCAGCTCTTTCATCCCGGACAGGATATCGGCGGGCGGACGATAACCTGAAACACCGGCAGGTCCGGAACTCCACACAGCCCTGATATCCGGAAACACCTGTATCCCCATGCTCCCGTCCCCGTTCTGCATTTTCGCCTGGAACCGAACCGGCAGGGTAGCATCCTGGTACTCCCAGTACAACCGGTCCTGCACGGTCCAGTCGGAAGGCAGCAAGTAGGTGGACGCAACCAGGTTTGTTCCCTCCCGGTCAACCACTTCCCGTTTGACGAGCTTTATCAGATCATTTGGCTGCGATTTCATTGCTGCTGATGTTTCATTTGATTCCGGATTTTCGTTCCCGGGGCTGGTCCGGTAGCCTTGCGTATCTCCACATGCTACCAGCAGCCCCAGCGCCCCGGTTATAAAGAATAGCCGTTTCATCATCACCTGAAGGTTAGTCTTGAATCGTATTGAGTCCCTGGAACATAATCTTCGCACCACTGCCATTGAGGATATCGCGCTCCAGCCCGGAAGTGTTGAGCCGGAAGAGGCAGTCTTTTATGGTCAGATCAGCCTCCACCCCTGTATTGTATATGGCCGCTCCTTCCAGCAACGTGGTATTGCGCTCGATGACAAGATCCGCAAGCATCACTTTTCCCTCCACCAGCATGCCGGCTCCAATGGAGGTTCCCGGCGGCACGCCATTAGCGTGTCCAAAGGAAATAGTCAGGCCATCCAGGATACAATCCGCACAACTCGTGTCTACGCGGATGACATGAAACGCATTGTCCGTGCTGTCATTGGGGATCCCGATGTCTCCCGAAAGTTTGACCAGCGAAGCATCCAATACCCGTTCATTCCGGTTGGATTCAACCCCCAAAAATCCACCGTATACCGTCACGCTGTCACGCAATACAAAACTCGTATCCCGGTCCAGGATATCGGACGTATAATAGGTTCCTTCTGCAATCCAGATTTCCCGGACATTTTCATAATAATCCACCGCCTGCAGGGCATCCGTCAAATGGGTAAACGCGTTTGCCCAGGAAGTCCCGTTGTTAAGACCAACAGCATCTTTGTCCACATAGACCTGCGGGCTCGGGAATGGACAAATCCCGGTGATGACGACCTGCGTGATCACCGTGCTGTCACAACCATACCCGGTAGCCAGGCTATCTGTATAAAAACCACCTTCCGTCTGATACGCTCCCCCCACAAAAACACTGTCTCCATCACACATTTCATACACGAGCGAATCAAGATATACCGGATGGACGGTAATGATGATGGAATCAAGATGATGGCAACCATACACATCTGTCCCCCTGACCACGTACATATTGACCGAATCAGGATATACCGTTGGGTATGCAGACGTACTGTCGTTGACACTTGCCCCGGGTATCCAGGCGTAGCTGTTGCCTCCGGTGGCCAGTAAATAAACCGGATCCCCTGCGCAACTGTTCTCGTTGCCCGCTATCAATATCTCCGGGGAGGGATGGATCGAAAAGAATGGTCCGTAAAAAACGACGGACGTATCCTCCAGGCTCCGGAAAGCGAATTGCGCATAGGGTGTCACCAGGCTGTCCGCGAGCCACAGGTACCGTATGGAATCGCTTGGTTCCAGCAATGGTTCGATCACGGTAAAGTGCTGACCACTGTCGATGGAAAAAGAAAGTTGCAGGGAATCAATGCTATAGGATCGCCATTGGATCGTCAGCGAATCTCCTGTACATCTCGGCCCGGACAAAGGAGACAACACGTCAACCGCATCCACCGGCGGGATGGTCACCACCTGCTCCGGACCGGATTTCGTCTCCCGGTTCCCGACATGGTCTGTGGCAACGACATAAAAACCATACGTGTGACCAGGCAGCCCCTGGAATAAAACGAACGTATCCACGATTCCTTCTCCCACCAGGGTAACCGGCGTGCTGTCCGTTTGAACAAAAACATCATAATCCCGTATACCACAACCTCCCGCATCATCGCTCGCGCTCCAGCTCAGTTGCAGTAGCGTATTCGTCGTGAGGGAATCCAGGGCATGCAGGACAGAGACGGGCGCATGGGCATCCAGTGTATTGGTCCAGGTATTGGTGGGAACTTCTTCGTTGTCATCAAAGTGGATGGTGGCCAACGCGGCGGCGATATCCCCAGTATTGACATTCGATTTAGGCGTAACGGTAAATGTGACAAAACCTTCCCCGTTGCCAATCAGGGTATCATTGACCGGAAGAAATCCGACCAGCGGATCGACCGGTGGCTGTCCGGTTGCCGGATCGATTGTCTGGAAACTCCAGAAAGCACGATTCTGCGTAATATCCAAACCAGCGACCACATCGACATAGATTCCCAGTTCACTTTGAAAATCCAGGCGTTCCTGGTGGAACGATGTGGTGAAATCAAGCGGATAGACAAAATCGCCGAATCCGAAGTTGCCGAGTCGAAGGGAAAACGGATTGATATGCGGATCAAATGTGTGTTCAATCAGTACATGCTGTGCCGGCGCCGTGGCGAGTTCAGGATCGTTTTCAAAGCGCACGGTGTATTGAACAGGCTGACTCGCGGCCAGCCATTTGGGCGTACCGTAACCCATGGGTCCCTGGATATCGTTCGGGTCCAACGGGCAAAACAATCCGACCCAATTGACGCGGATGCTTTTCGTCTCGTGGCAACCGTTGGCATCACTTACCGTAAAACTGTATTCACCCGGACCGGATACCCGCTTCAGACAGGAAGCGGCAGAGCACGTCCGTGGAGGCGTGCCTCCGCTGTGTTCGGCGTACAGGGTGACATCCGGAAAACTTTTGGAACCACAATAATCGAAAGCACCGGTACTGCTCGTGATCGAGATTTCAATGGATGGCGGCTCTTTGATTTCGAATGTCCGTTGGATCATGCAATCGTTTTTGTCTTTGACCATGATCGTATAGTTACCCGCTTCTAGACCGGCCGCGGTCATTTTGTCCCGGTATTGAGCTAATTCCAGGCTGTTATGCAGCCAGGTGATCTTATAAGGACCGGGCGCCGTACCGATGGTGACCGTGGCCTTGCCATTGCGCTGTCCATTGCATTTGATATCTGTCTTTTGGATGGAAACCTGGGACAGCGCCACAAAAGGCAATACCAGCAGGATGCAGAGATAAATCGTTCGGGCGTTCATGGTTAATTCCATCTGTTTTCGTGGATGTCCCAAATCGGCAACCTGTCTCTCCCGTAGACTTCCCGGATCTTGTCAATGAAGGGACCATAGGTATAGGTGGTTTCGGAAAACCGGTCAGCCAGGTCGGCAGCAAGCAGGTAATCCTGCAAATAGATCACCTGCATCACTTTCCACACCTGGTCGTCAGTCAATTTCATCTCCAACAGGAAAGCCACGAAGGCAGAATCATGAAGCCGGTCTGCTTCATAGGTATCCCGGGTGAGGTAATCAAAATCATCATTGTACCGGCTCCGGTATTGGTCCGGCTTTTCGATTTTGCAGGTGGTCCTTTCGCTGATCCATTGGTCAGCTGCCAGAGGCGCCGGTGACCCTCCGGGATCGGAGGTATCGCGGGATTGATTCCAGCACTGCAGCAAATAATCCGGGTTGATATATTTAACCGTATTGGTCAGCCTCATATAGGTCTGTTCCTCCTCCTGCGAGACGGGAACCCAGCGCCCGTTTGCTCTTTTAGCGGTAAAGGTTTCATAGACTCTTTTCTGATCCAGTTCATAGGTATACTTCATCACGCCCAACTCCTGCATCCCCGACTGGACAATGAGCACTGCCGCGCTTTCGAGATGTTTCTGGTTGAGGAAGGCTCTCCATGTCCTGAATTCCGTTTCCGTCAACCCATACCAATCCGCCGGGAGGAAAAGCTTTTTATATCCTGCGTAATCGGTTCCTTTGAAATAATCATAGAAAAGGGATTGCAGCGCTTCTGCTTTCGCTTTACGCATGCTGGCCAGGGGTTCTTTTTTCACCACCAGCGATTTGACGCACATCCCGGGGATTTGCACCTGGATGGGTACGCAGTCCTGGCCGCTCACCATGTTGGCCTGCCCGACAGGAAGCAGGAAGACCAGGAAGACGGCAGGAAATAAATAGGTCGGTTTCATGTTGCCTGTCAGTTTTGTGCCCCGAAATCAAAAATCAGATAGTCCGGAGAAGTCCATTTATCCATCAAATCGACGGTATAGTTGAAAAAAGTCCATTTCCGCTTCGGATCGACATAGCGTTCAATCAGCACCTTTGTGATGCCCTGCAACGGGGCAACGGTGATCTTGATCCGCAATTCCCCATTGAGCGGATTGAACGTAAAATCGATTCCCACCTCCGCGTTGAGGGAAAACCCGCCTTCAATGGAATACCCGGTGGCTGTGCCCACCACATTGAATACCCCCCTGATACCGCCGGTTAAATTGGCTTTCACGGGATTGATGAATGTCCAGCCCGGATCTTCCTTAGAAGGATCTTTTTGCACCATCCCGACCAGGGAAGCTTCAAAGTAGGGCTCCAGGTAAAGTTCGGTACCGGCGTATATGCCGATCACCGATATATCAAATATCTGGGTGAACTGCGGATGATAGATCCTGCCCGAAAGTGCCAGGGAACCTCCGGCCTCAAATACATACTTGTTGGCCCAGCCCGGATCATTATACTTTTCCACCTTGCTCTTTTTGTATTTCAGCGATGCCAGGTTCACCTCCACGTTGAGGTTGGGGACGGAAGGAAATTTCTTGGCGATTTTTGCTTTTATCTTGTTATTGATTTCTTCGATTTTGGACGTGATGAGACTGACGATGGGCGATACATCGATTTGAAACTCATCCGAATTCAACGCTATGACGATGACCTTGGGATTATAGCCTGGTTCTGATCCGGCGATGAAATGATGTTCACCGGACAAAGAAAGGTTGTCGGTGTACGTGGTCGTGCCGGGCGGCAAAGTCAGCGTATTCGGGTCGCCATCGTCGTACCAGACGGGCGAACCCGGGGAAAAGCCCGTCTCATTGGGTATGGCGGTGATGATTGCGGAGGATTCTCCGACAATGTATAACGTATCCTTCCCTTCCCTGGCTATACGACCCGGATGCGTGGCATCGCGTGCCGTTATATCCCTGGCGCCTTCATTGATTTCAATGGTTTCGTCCGCGTAGCAATCCTGATCCTCCTGGTTGGTGGCCCGCACGGTGATCTTGCCATATTGGTCCCCGGGCGTGATATCCCCCGTCATCGAATTGATGGTACATCCCAGGGCATCCCCCTGAATGGACCATTCGACAGGAACGTTTCCCGGATTGATCGTTACCGTGGCATGGGATGTTTCATCTGACCCCTGATTGAGGTACGGTGGCTGAAATTTTATGCCGCCAAATCCCACGGTGACTTTTACATCATCGGTGCTGATTTGATGCCAGGATTCGGTCAATACCGTCACCGTATACACCGTGGTTTGCTTAGGATTGGCAAGGGGACGGGCGGAAGTCGGATCGTCGAGTCCTGCTTCAGGGGTCCAGTGGATGCACCATCCTGAGGGGATAGTCACATTGGTGCCGAGGTAAGCACCTGTTCCGCTGCAAATGGTTTTATCCGGTCCGGCGCTGTAAAACTGTGCACGGAGCGGCAGTACCGCAAGGAACAGGGAAAGAATAAGAAGGACAAGCTTTTTCATCTTACATCCAGGATATAGAAGGGAAACGGATGGAGCCAGGAGAAGACTTCGTACGTGGCGGAGTTGCCCGGAGGCAATACACCCGCGATGCCGGATGTCAATTGTACGGGCACATCGAGGTAAGGGAACGTGTTGCCGGAGATCAGGTCATCGTAGGTCCAGGCCATGACATTACCATACGGACTTGATATTCGGATATGCTTATCCGCGACATCAGCATCTCCGTTGTTGATCATCACCAGGACAATTTTGACCGGTTTGTCCCGCGGCGTTGAGCTTCCGGGGGCCAGGAACCAATTGACTTCCAGGTCGGGGCCCATCCCTTCGATCACTTCAAAACCATTTTCGAGGCTGGCAATAAAATAGGGTTCAATCTGGCATTCGACATGATAAAACCCAACCGGCGTACCGCGCAGGTCAAAGGTGGCGATCACCTTTTCCGGTGAAACGATCACGAACGTATCTGCCAGGAGCACAAATCCGCTGGTGTCCCGGAGGCGAACCGCATAGGTGGAGTCAAGTTTAGATCCTTCTATGACCATGGTGACTTTTCCCAGATTGCTCCCCTTGGATGGCGTGACACTCAGGATCTCAAAGGACATGATTCTCGCCTGGAGGGTGACGGGCTGCAGGGTATCTGCGGTCGATGCGCCGTAGGCCAGGATATAATACGCGCCGATTTGGGTGTTATGAATGACCAGGCGCTGCCTCCCCGTCAGCGGCTTGTTGTTGCTCCACTGATAGTTGGCTCTTGTCGGGGCGTCGTTAAACGAAACAAAGAGTTCATTATACGCATTGGCCGAATCCCCTTCGAGCGAAATAAGAATACTTTGCGAGGCATTAGCCGGATCTATGATAAGCTTGTAATACAGTTCCCTGCCATTGTGAAGGGTATCGACGGTAAGGGAATCCAGGTACAAAGTCTTCACATCGATATAGGCAGGATCCAGGGAAGCACCGATATTGTTGTCCTCATTCGTTTCAGGCACGTTTTGGATAGCATCCGTGCGGACGAGGGCGTAATATCCTTCGTTGACTACCCCGATCACCGGCGCCAGCACAGAATCCTGATGTTCGGCAAGCGGAGGGAGGTAAAACGGGGATTGATTGACCCCAAATACCTGGTCTTCGACACCCCAGACCGTATCCTGTGATAAGTAGACGATTTCGCGTACCTGCCCATAAGCCGGGAAGGAACCTGTATTTTTTGTAGTCCAGCGCACGGTAGCGGATTCCCCTGCTAACAAACTATCCGGCAGATCAATCACCTGGATGATCAGGTCAGAAGGAGGCGGTGTAGTCACCAACATCACCCGGCTGGTAACGTTGTTGGACTCACCGGTATATTCATAAAGTTCATCCAGGAAGTCCGTCCGCAACAGGAGATAATAATTCCCGCTGAGATAAGCTGGCAGATCCAGTACCAAGGTATCGGTAACGGAATTTCCTGCCAGGAGTCCTCCGGCCAGCCTGCCTGAATACAATTGGATATCCCCGTTCGAAATGATGTTGTCGGGAGAGATATACAGCCGGTCCTGCCAGGAGGTCGCATTACCGGTACCCATATTGGTGATGGTGTACACAACCGTCAATGGCTGTCCGGCAACCGCACTGGAAGGAGCGGTGAGCATACTGACCATCAGGTCCGGATAGGGACTCAGGTTGATGTGAACGGAAGTAGCCTGTTGAGCGGGGTTACGCGTGGTATTAATATTGTTCTCCCGGTCTTCATCCATATTGAGATCCTGCTGATCTGCTTCCACCAGCCAGTAATAATCCCCCTGGATACCATTCGGTACGGTGATGAGTCTTGCGATCGTGAGGGTATCCTGGCTCTGCAAGGGGGAAGTTTGCACGGGAAAAACAGAGACCTGCAAATCGAGTTCAGGATTGAAGACGGAATCCACCGACAAATAAACAGCATCGTCCCACAGGGCACGCGTCGGGGGTGCCTCCAGACTTTCCAGGACATAATGCAATGAGTATGATGCACCGGAAGAAAGCGTATCCTCCGGTAAAGAAACCGACGCTACGGCCACATCCACCGGAGGGTAAGGTTTAAGGAAAAACGGCATGCTGCGCTTCACATTATTGGTCTCACCGGTATACTCGAAGACGGCGTTGGCCTGATCGGACAGCAGGTAGAGGTAATACACGTTCGAAGTCAAATTGACCGGTATGAAGATGGACCGGTTGACGAGGACACTGCTGTCTTCCGCTAAAGGCTGCGTAAAATTGACCTCTGAGAGTAATTGCGCGAACTCCGGATGCCAGATCGAATCGAAGGAAATATAGACGGATTCCTTGCCGCGCAAAGGGGCATCAGCGCCACCGCTGTTGATCTGCACGTAACTGATGGAATCAAACTGACCGGCTGTTGCCGTGTCCGGGATACTGATGGATAACGTGTGCAGATCCGGATAGGGTCCGGGTTCGATATTGATGGCGGCAACGCCACTGCCGGTATTATTGGCGTAAGCGTCATTCTGCTCAAACATCTGTGCGGTTGCTTCGACCTGGATGTGTACATAATGATTTCCGCTGAGACCAGGCGGCAGACTGAGGGTGGTCAGCAGGTGCAGGGTATCTTCCGCATCGAGATTGATCTCACCGGTGTAGGTGGTTTTCACTTCCTGGGCGGTCATCGCATTGAAGACCGGCTGACCGGACAGGTAATACCGGTATTTCAGATAGCGGCCGGCCACTTTCCCGGGGCCGTGATTGACGAGGTCCCAGGTGAGCGTTATGTTTTGCCCGGCATTTGCTTCTGCCGGATATACGATATTGACCGGCGCTATATCCGGATTGACCAGGGTATAGGGACCAAATCGCGTGATATTGTCATTCTCATAGGTGTATTCATAGACCCAGTTAAACCGGTCCGTATACGCATAGACATAATAGGATCCCTGGGGAAGGACAGGTATCCGCCCTGGTTTGGTATTGGTGTAGGTATTGGCAGGGTTGACCGGAGGTACTTTAAATTGATTGACCAGGAAGTGCAGGAAATTGGGATTGTATACCGGCGACAGGGAAAGATACAGGTAATCATACCAGTACGGTTCGGTGGGTGACGTCCCCCCCTGGTTACTGACACTCCAGGAAAAATTGAAATACGCATTACTCGAAAAGGTATCGGGCAGGGTCATGGCCGTATTGACCAGGTTGGGTGGCGGAGTCAGGAAAACCGTGAAGGTGTCACTGCCCGTGGCATTATTGTTTTCCGCGGCAAACTCATAGATATCATTCAGGTAATCCGTTTCGACATAGATGAAGTAATCGCCGAAAATGGAATTGGGCAGGCTGACGGTGATCGTCCGGTCATAGGTACTGTCGACAGGCAACGGGCCATTGATGGTGAGGGTGGCTAACACGATGCCCCCACCCGATGAGGAACCATCCTGGCTGAGTTTGATCCGGTCCCTCCAGGTAGTGGCTGGTATGGCCCCGGTCCCATTGTTCCTCCCGGTATACTGCACCTGGATAGACTGTCCTGAAAAAGCAGAGACCGGGGTAATCACCTGGTCAATCACCAGGTCCGGAGGCGGCAACAAGGTGATATGGATGGGTGTGGCCGTCCGTTCCCAGTTGTTGTTGTTATTCGATTCGGTCAGATTATTATAGCGGTCTGCATACACAAATACATAATAATCACCGGAGAATCCCTGT
Source organism: uncultured Saprospiraceae bacterium (assembly GCA_964617515.1). GTDB lineage: Bacteria > Bacteroidota > Bacteroidia > Chitinophagales > Saprospiraceae > Opimibacter. The sequence goes on from CAZTXO010000020.1 coordinate 35,586, forward strand.
GGAATCGTGAACGTTGCGGTCTGCATATAGGATTCACCTGGTTCCAACGCCGTCAGGTTCTGTACGCCGCCGAGGTATGTATCAAAAGAAATATTGAGCGTAGCATCCAGGGAAAGATAGACCGCATCGGACCATAAGACGGATTGCGTTTGGCCGGTCCCGTTATTTTTTACCTGCCATTCTACCTGGATTTGTTGTTCGGACACGGCCATGGAGGGCGCGCTGATGGAATCCGCCACCAGATCGGGCAATTCCCGGACCATAAATGTCTGTACAGGCGTATTGGTGGTTTGGCCACAAATGTTTCTCGCCCGGACTTTCCAGGAATAGTTCTCTCCATAATCAACACTGTTATAGCTCGTATTGATGACCTCCAGATTTTCGATCTGCGGATTGGATGGCACGGGGTCGCTGGTTTTCCAGATAAACACATCATACACCGTTGCATTGGGGGCCGGGTTCCAACTAAGGGGCACAGGCTTATCTACACCCATCGCGCCATTAACCGGGATAAGATTGGTTGCATACTGGGTCAATGCCGGAATGTGAACCACTTCAATGTTCTGCAGGGTATCATTCCCATGGTTCAGATCCGTCGCGAGGTCTGTCCTCAATTTGAATACATACGTTCCCACATTGCTGAGATTTTCAGTGGTGGTAAATGTATAGTCGGCTGTCCCGCCCGGCGCGACCGATAGTCCCCCGATATTCTGCACGGTCCACGGCGCTCCGTTCATGGAATAGGCCACATCAAACCCGGTTTCCGTATTGGCGCCATAATTTTGAATACGTATCGTCACCGTTTCAGCAGCACTGAGTCCGCAATAGGTGGTTGGTGCGACCAGCAACTTGGCGCCCACGTCATGTGCCGGCAAAGTAAATTCGCGGGCCCCTATGTCAGGGGTGACGGCATTGCGCGGAGATCCATAGATGTCTGTAGTAATGCCGGCGATGGGGATAGCCGCACCATCCAACGCGGCCTGGAAAACCAGCGGACTGTCATCGGCAAACAGGGGCTCCGCGTTTTTCCCCTGGAGATTTTGATTGGTGCCTGCCTGCATGGCTGCCAGGGTTGTATAGAAATCATAATACCTGACCAGGAAAGGGCCGGCCGGAGAATAGAAGTTGCAATAATTGGTGGTATTGCCGGTATAGCCGCTGAGCCAGGCTACATCCATGGCCAGGCCTCCGCCATAATTGGCAAAATTACAGTTGCGTATATGGATGTTCTGATTCGAATTCACATCGGTGAAACAGGAATTGCCCGGCGTATTATTTTCCATCCGAACTGTATTGTAATTGAAATTATTGTAGTTGCCAAAGCTGTGGTATATGCCGTGCGAGTTGTTAGGCCATCCTTTAATATAGATATAGTTGTTGTCAATCCGGCAGGGACTGGCACTCGTTCCCGACACGTAATGGAGGTAAAGACCGAAACTGCCACCGTGGTATTGCCGTATGTCGTTCTGGCTGATTTCGATCGTATTTGAACATGCGGTAAGCACGATCCCCTCATGATCGGAAATATCGTTGAAAACGGTGTTGCCCCTGACGGACAATCCGGTTGCATCATGAATCTCCACTGACCGGTAACGGCAGTTGGTAAAGGTGTTCGCTTCCACCACAATTTTCTTTTCCGGATCCCCTCCGCTTCCGCCGATATAGAGGCCGTAATCGCCCAAATGAAATGCGGAATGCCGGATGGCAATGCTGTCCTCCGACGTGGTGCTGCTGAAAATCAATTGGTGCTGGAAGGTCGTATAGGTAATCGCCGCTCCTTCCAGGGCGCAATGACTCAACTCAACCTGGCTTGAGCCGTTGGTAATGTCCATGACCCTGCCCTGGGTGGAGGCCAGGGTGATCCGGTCAAAATAAATCCGGTGCGCATTGGACAGCAGGACGGTGTAATTGGTGCCGGGGTCATAGAAATCCTTCCGGATCGTGACCAGGCTGCTGTCCCCCGAGGTTGAGGTGAAGGTGACTTTATGCGCGTACTGGAGTCTGGGGAAATTGCCAATCGTCAATTGCGTACTGTATACCCCATTGCGGATGGAAAAAACGACATCTCCCAGGATTCCTCCTTTATTAAGCGCAGTCTCTACCTGGACAAATAGATTGAAATCCGGCAGAATCCCTCCGACGGTATAGGTTCCCTGGAGTGCAGGGTACAGATCCTCCCGATAGAGGGTATCATTGACATGGGTGCTGTCAGCCACACCGTTGGGCATCTCCGTCCAGGTGATCAGATCATGATCGGCATGGGGCGCGAAACTGTAATTTCCCACCAAAAACGTATCGCACTGAGCAGGCAACAGGGAACCCGTCCATGCATATTGAGGCTGTTCAATCCCATTGATGACCCAGCGTACCTGAGCCTGGGTAAGCGTGTCGAATCCATAGTTCTTGATCGCCAGGTGAACGGGTTGGGATCCGGACGCAAATGGCGCGTGAGGACCGATCAGCATGAAAATACCCGCATCATTGGCAATGCCGGGAACAAATTCATCTGCTCCAAGGTCCGGCGGATTGCCCCTGACCTGCCCATCGATATCCTTGATCACCACCGGGATGGGGATGCCCGCCCCGTCCAGGAGGATATTGGAGACATGGAGATCCGCATGGGACATATATTGCGGATTGACTTCCAGGCCATGGGCATCTTGTCCGCTTGAACTCTGCCAGTCATCCAGGTCGGGAGCCTCGTTCCCGTTCCAGGATCCTACGCTTCCATTGGGAGCGTAATAATCGTTATAGTCACTTTCAAAGACGGAACTGCCATTGACGGCGATGGCTACACCCGTGCTTTCATTGACGACGATATTATTTTTCACATCCGCATGACCCGTATTGCTGATTCGCAACCCGATGCGGCTGTTGGCAGGTGTCAGCGGGGTGAAAATATCAATGTTGTTGTGATAAAACCGCTGGTAATTGGCGTTTTCACAATAGATCCCGTTATTGATGGTGTAGGCGGATCCCCCGAAGCTGATAAAATTATTGGCCACCAATCCTTTCTGTGTGCTGGTTCCCTGGCAATCATAGAGGTGGATTCCATATTCCCCGGAGGATACGTTGATCTGGTTGGAGACGATGTCCACGGATCCATGACAGGAGATCAGTTCCATCCCCCGGCTATAGAGGTAGGTACTCTGCTGATGGATCTGATTCTGTTGCAGGCGTGCCCTGTTTTCCTGCTCCAGGTAAATCCCGCATACGGTTTGACCGGAGAGATCATTGTGGTCTATCCGGGTGACTGCATTTCCATTACCGCCTCCCTGGAGATAAAAGGAGTAGGATCCATACAGGATCAGATTTCCGCTGAACACATTGGCGGTGTCCAGCCCGTACGGCGAGTAAATGACCGATTTCTGCGGCTCATAGGAAACGGTATTATACCCGATGAACCGGTTATGGACAAATTGATTGCAGTGTGCTTCATTGGTATAGGTCAGCACATTTTGATAAACCGGGTGAACGGATTGGAGGGTCATATACCTGAAGGTGATCCCATCCGTACCGTCGAGTGTAATCAAATTAGCATCGATCCCAAGATTTGAAAGGGTGACGTCCGTACTGTCACCAGTCTCGGATTGGAAGATGACGGGACGATTGCATTCAGCTCCGGGGTAATCTGTCAAGTGCAGCGTTTCGAGGTAGGTGCCGGACCGGATGTTAAAAGTTACCGGACCAGCCGCTCCTCCCCTGTTCAGGTGCCTGGCGGCAATCTGGAGGGAATCAAAATCGGGATTACCCCCGCCGATCGTATAGACCCCTGACAAACCAGGATACAGACTATCCACCTGGATTGTATCATTGGAGGCCAGGCCGTCGGCGACTCCATTGGGTTCGCTGACCCATACCCGAATGGTATGATACTGGTACGGGGCAAAATCAACCATACCGATGTCAAGGGAGTCGTACGTCCCGGCGGATGGCAGCAAACCTGTCCACACGTAGGGAGGTTGCGGATTTCCGTCCACTTCCCAGTCTACCTGCATGCTGACAAGCGTATCCTGTCCATTGTTGATGAATTTGATAAAGACGGTATTCTCTCCGGAAGGAAATGGCGCTTTCGGATAATTGATGGCTACCACCCCGACATCATCACTGGCCAGATAGAATTCATCGCATCCGATATCAGGAGTGAGTGTATCCCGCACATCGCCTTCAATATCGGTGGTCACGCCGGTCATGGGGGTGGCAACCGCATTCAGGAGAGCACTCGTGATCACATAGCCTGTCGGGCTGCTGTAGAGCGGATCCTGGCTGATACTGCTCGTATCAAAATTGGTGGCTTGCCAGGCCGGAAGATCGGAATAGGCGCTATTACTGTAATTGACAAGCGTGGGGCCGGTACTGAAGAGATCATTATAATCAGAAACGAGCGGACCTTCATTACCGGAAAAAGACATGGCGGTGCCACCCGCACGGTTATCAAAAATGTTGTTTTTAAGCTGCAAATGGGTCACATAGGTTCTCAGGAAGGCAATTCCCGTGACATCACCTCCCGTGAGTCGAACGGTATTGTGATATACATTCACCCAGGAACTGTAATGGACCTGGATACCATACGAATAGGTACCGCTGCCAAGGACAACCAAATTATTGGCGATCAGGCACGGCTGAGCCATGGAAGCGGCTGCCGAATTGAGCGTGATACCGATACCCCTGCGGCCGGGCAACACGACCTGGTTTGCCGTGATCTTCGTATTGAGATTGCATTGGTAACAATTGATCCCGTTGAAATACGTATAGGCGCTGGTCGAAGACAGCGTATTTCCATGTACGACCGGGGCCACTAACCGGGACAATGATAAAGCTGAGGCATACGCGTTTTGAATGATGTTACCCTGTATCCACGCGCCGGTCGTGTTGGCATTGCCATCCCAATAGATCCCATAGGATCCGTTTTTTATGGTATTGCCGGTAAAATGAATATCGTTGGTTTGGGTTCCGTTACTGAATACAACGGCCTGGTTGGTACTGGTGGTCGTCACCGGCAGGCATTCAAGGATGCAGCCAAGGAAGGAGTTGCAATTGGATCCGGTATTAAATTGGACTGCATGATATGCCTGCAAAACGGATTTAATGGTCAGGTGACGAAAATGCACTCCATCGGCACCGTTTAGCACCAGGGTATGGTTGTTTATACTGAGATTGTCCCATAATACGTCTGCGGGGTTGCCGGATTCCGATTCGAAGATGACCGGCGTACTGCAATTCATGCCCAGGGTCTGAGGCAACGCCAGGGAATAATGATAGGTGCCGGTCCGTATTTGAAAATGAACGCTGTCGAGCACCCCTCCAAGCGACATAGCCGTCACGGCATCCGCGATGGTGGCAAGATCCGGCATACTGCCCCCAATGGTTAAGGTATCCGAGACCGCTGCATACCGGGCGGCAGTCTCCAGGGTATCATTGCTGTTGTAAAAATCCGGATTTCCGTTGGGCAGGGATGTCCATGCTTTAAATGTGTAAGGCGAACTCAGGAGGAAGGTGACCGTATCCAGGATAATCGTGTCTTGCTGCAAGGAGGGCAGTGCTCCGTTGAAAACCACAGGGGGCTGGGCCACATTGTTCAATTTCCACTGAATCGTATACGTGGAGAGGGTGTTTCCTCCATAATTCCGAACTACCGCTCTGACAGGTTGAGCGCCACGGGCAAAAGGCATGTCAGGGAGAATGGCAAAAACGCCCGCGTCATCATCATTGGCGCCAATCTCATCAGCCCCGATGTCCGGGGTATTAGCATTCCTGGGATTAAGATCAATATCCGTCGAGATACCGGCAATCGGTGTCCCCGCGCCATCCAGCGTATCGGCCAGGACATGGAGATCCGAGGCGGAAATGAACTGGGGGGTGATGCTCATCGAGTTAGAATCAAACCCGGTACCGGCTTGCCATTCGGTGAACGTGGGGTATAAGGTATCATGCCAAAAACCCAGGTCGCCGGAAATAGACAACAAATCATTAAAATCACAAACCATGTGCGGTGTCCAGGAAAAGGAACCGATCGCCTTGCCGGTATTCGAAACCAGGATATTGTTGAGCACTTGTAAGGAATCCCCGCCGGCTGCTTCAAACGCGGGGCCACTTCCGGTCATATTACAGGAATTGTATGCCACCAGCGTCCCTTCACAGTTCCAAAGCCTGATTCCGCCGCCAGTCCCCGCGGTACTGATCATATTGTTGTACACCGCTGACGTCCCGGTTGACGTTCCGTAATTGACGGAGTTGAGGAACATCCCGTCACCCGTATTGGCGGAAGTTATGCTATTGCCGGAAATGGCAAGGTCCCCACTTACGCCGGACAGGTCAATGCCCTTATAACTGGTCGAGGTCGTATTGGCAGATATGGTATTGTTGCGGATGTATAATCCGGAAATCTGGGACAAATCCATGCAGGTATAGCGTTGATTGACAAACGTATTGTTGTCAATGTAGATGGCATGCTGAAGGCTGCCACAGTTGTACAGGTAAATCGCCTGCTGCCCCTTCAGGAAATAGTTGTGATGGATGTTGAGATATTCATTGACGGGATTGTTAAAACAAAGGGATTTGATACAAATGCCACTGCTTCCGAATTCATAGGCCTCAAATGCGCAATGGGAGATGGTAATGTGCCTGGCATTGTATCGGAGTTCCACATTGTCAGCCCATGTGGAGGAAAGGGACTTGAAACCGAGGTGGTGCAACGTGACATAGTCGGTTCCTTTCAGCATAAACACGGCAGGGTGTTCCCCTGAAACCGCTGAGAACTGAATCGTGACGGCGCTGCTGTCCAGGCTTTCTGATTCGAAGGTGATCGTATTGGTAGCCGAAACTGTCGGGATCGAATCCACCTCAACTTGCTCCGTATACACGCCATCCCGGATCCGGAACGTCACGGGACCGCAGGTGTGAAAGCGGTTTAAATCCCTGACCGCCGCGGAAATCGTCGGAAAATCCGGCGTGGTACCACCAATGGTATAGAGTCCCGCCAAAGGCAGCCTGAACCTCATGGCTATTGTATCATTGCCGGTCTGTAGGTCAGCCGTATCATTGGGCATCGAGCACCATACCCGGATGCTATCGGCCTGGTTAGAAAATGTATAGTTGCTGATGATCAGGTGAGCGGTATCGCCTTCGGGCAGCAGGGATTGTGTATACAGTACATCCGGTTGTGCTATCCCGTTCACTGTCCATTGCAGGGTAACCTGGTTAATGGTATCTGCCCCCAGGTTGGCCAGAACGATTTCGATCGGCTGCTCCGGCGTACAGGATAATACCGGAGACAAAAAGCGGATAAGCGCCACATCGTTCGCTACCGGCTCAAATTCATCCGCCCCGATATCCGGCATAGTCGCACTTCTGCTCTGCCCGTCAATGTCCGTGTTGTCACTGAAAGCTGCGGATCCTGTCCCATTGAGGAAGGAATTGATCACATGGAGATCCGTTGAAGAAGCAAACAACGGATTGACGCTGAATGAATGCTCATCAAATCCGGTGGCAACAGTCCATTGCGCCAAATCCGGGATCGTATTGCCAAACTGTCCCAGCAGGGGGCCGGTGGTAAAAAGATTGTTGTAATCAAAATCATTTTGGGCGACCGAATTTGTGAAAATGGCCGTACCCCCGCCCATGTTGACAAATAGATTGCCATACACGGTATCGCTGATCCCCGAACCATGCCAGAAAGCGAACCTTCCTGCGGTCGTCGTGGATACCCGGATGGTATTTTCATAAATAGCCATCCGGTCACAATTGTTGACAGAGAGACCGGCCAGTACATTGGTGCCGGGTACAAGGATGAAATTGTCATAAATCCGCATCTTTTTTCCCGGAGGGGCATCCGCATTGGTGATCTCCATTCCATAGGATCCGGCAAAAAGGGCGATCCGGTTATGACTGATCGCCATGGTATCATAATCAAAATCGACATCAATGGCCCGCGCATTGTTCTTGGCGGATTCAAACGTATTGTTGTGAATTTGCAGCCCTCCCGTTTCGAACGTATATATTCCCCTGTCGTAAAAATCAAGAAAATGGTTTTGGATAAACCGCAAACCATAGGTCGTGTCCGGCCCGCTGCTCCGGCTGTCCCCGGATTCACCATTGCCCAAACCGGCGCCTATGATTTCCACCTGGTGCCGGAAACCCGAGGACCCGTAGCGGATGGTGTTTCCCAAGAACAAATTGTCAGGATTGACGGCGCGGGAATAGATACAATAAAAATTGTTCGAAACGGAGCTCACGTTTTTCCCATTGATCGCACAGTGCCGGATGCCATTATGGGTTGAATGATTGCGCATGTCGATGACCCTCGCATAATTGCTTCCCATTGCGTTGAGCGTCATTTTTTGCCAGAGGATGTTATGCGCATTATCAAACTGCAACACATAATTACTGTCCGGATTTGTCGCGTTAAACTGAAGGATGACCGATGTACTGTCCCCGTTTTCCGCCTGGAAAATCACCTGGCGTCCCACTGCCCCCACGATATGGGGCACGGTGACCTGTTCCGTATAGGTACCCGGGCGGACATGGAAGGTCACCGTATCACAAACGCCAAGGCTATCCAGATCCGCCAAGGCAGCCGTGAAGGTGACATAATCCGGATTTGAACCACCAATCGTGTATATTCCTTCCAGGCCTACATGAATGGTGGTGCTGAGCGTATCATTGGTATTGTTTCCGTCCGGCTGCCCGTTGGGCATGCTTGTCCAGACCTTCAGGGTATAGGTTTGTCCGAAGACGAGGTTTTGTGTATCGAGATTGACTGTGTAGTTCATCCCCCCGGGCGGAATCATTCCTGTATAGGTGACCGGGGATTGAGGCACGCCGTCAAATGCCCAAGCCACGATGACGGAATCCAACGGGGCGGCTCCGAAATTGGAGATCTGCGCACTCATCAGCTGGCTGCCCTCACAAAAGGGATCATTGGTGATATCGGTAATCCCTGCGTCATAGGGCGGTGGGGCCATGGCGGGAGTAAAACGAACCACATCATTGCAACAGGGAACTGACCAGTTGACGTTGGCATTACGACCGGCAAGATAGTAGGCGCTGGTGCCGGTTGTATTTTCAATGCCCTGTGTGACGGGGGCACATGGCGCATTGTTGCCATCGAAAGATTCCGTATGAATCTCAATGATATTGGATCCTTCAAAAAGTTTGATCTGGCCGTCATAATAAAAATTGTTACAGACCTCCCCATAGGCGAAGGAAAGGATAAGCCGCCTGTCCGGGGCATTTCCCAGGACTTCGTAGTGATATGTATTGTATGCATTGTTATTTCCGTTACAACAGGAATCTGCGGCAATATCACCCCAGGCAGCGGCAATCAGGCCATTCGGAAAATCCGGATCCTGGCTGGGAATATTTTCCCCCGCGCAACATCCGTTGGCGGTCTGAGGGGTGAAGGTGATAAACCCGTTTTCATTGATATAACAGGAATCGTAGGGAACTCCATAGAAACTGAACGGGAAGCCAATCGGAATCCCTTCGTATCCGTTTTCCTCCACATCAACGTCGGCAGGATTTACATTTTCATATAAATAATCACCGTCGGCCTCCTCAACCAAATAGATAAATCCGTCATTGGGGGTGAACGTCACCACGTCATTGTCCCCGAAGGATACCGACCAGTTTGTATTGAAGTTCCTGCCCACCCAGTAAAAGGCCTGCGAACCATCGGCATTTTCAATCCCCTGCGTGGTATTGTTGCAGGGGGTTTGGCCATCGCCCCATTCTTGCGTGTGGATCTCAATGACATTGGAAGATTCAAACAGTTTTACCTGACCATAATAGGTGATGTTGCATACATCGCGCAGGTCAAAGGTGATGACCAGTCTTCGCTGCGGGGCAGTGCCAAACACTTCGTAATGGATCGAGTGCCAGTCCATATTGGTCCAGGCCGGAGCGATAACGTTGTTCAGGGCATTCGCATCCGGTACAGCCTGGCCGCAACAACCCCCTCCCGGGTCTGAGCCAAAGGCCACAAAACCATCGGACCCGACCCAGCAGTTGGTGTAGGTCTGTCCAAAAAACTGGAAATCAAAACCAATCGGGATTTCATAAGAATCATCTTCTCCGAAAACGGCGAAAGTGGGGCTGTCTATTTCGATGCTATAGGGGCCTCCCTGCGTTACGATATAGCCAGGGCCAGCAGGGGTAGTGGGCGTAAAGGAAACAAAATCCGCATCCCCGTTATTGATGTGCCATGTATTGTTGAAATTACGGCCAGGGACGAATAGGGCTTCTGATCCGTCTCCGTTTTCCAGTCCTTGGGTCGCACTCCATCCCTGGCATTGGTTTTGATTCCATTCCTGGGTGTGTATTTCAATGATATTGGTCGTTTCAAAAAGTTTGAGCTGCCCGTAGTAGGTTTCATTGCATGGATTGGCCAGGTCAAACGTGATGATCAGTCGCCTGAATGGGGCCGTGCCCAGGACTTCATACGTCGCATTCGTGAAATCCATGTTTGTCCAGGCAACCGCGATCAGGTTATTGGCGGGAGCGGGGTCCGGAATCAACTGACCACAACAATAACTCCCGGGATCACTTCCAAACGTGACAAACCCATCTCCTCCGACCAGGCATGTGGTGTAACTGCTGTCGAAAAAAGTAAAACTGAATCCAATCGGTATTTCCACCACGGTATCCTGCTGGATGGGAAAAGTGGCAGGACTGTTAAATTCAAGATTATACGTACCGGATTGGGACACGGAGTAGGATTGCCCAAACAGGGACCATGGCATGAATGCTGCCAGAAGGCTGAGAAGAATAACAATCCATTTGGGATTTCTGGAGTGAAACGTATGCATGAAGGTAGTCCTGTTTAGGCATGGTGAAAAACACATTCACCTCTTCTCATCCTCAAAAGTGAATATTGACCCGGACCCGATCAATACTGCAAATGCTGTATTTTAGAGAAATACCGCATATGCGTTATTTCATCCGGTGATCAAAACCGGTTTATTTGCATACGACATCCCGATGTGTTAACAGAATCGGTATATTGGTATGCCCTATTTCCCGGAAACGGATGCACGCATGACCCAGGAGGTAAAATCGAAGAAGATCCGCGTCGCGGTTGTCGATGACAACAAGAGCACGGCCTTATCCCTGCAGGAGGTGCTGACGTTTTCCGCATCCGCCCGGCCGGTTTTCATTGCCCGCTCCGGTATTGAATTCCTGGAAAAAATGAAAGCCTGTTCCGCTGCTGACTTCCCGGACGTGGTGATCATGGATGTCAATATGCCCGGCATGAATGGCATCGAAGCAGTGCGCCAGGGCAAATCGCTGTATCCGTATGTCCGGTTTCTGATGCTGACGGTTTTTGATGATGATGAGACCCTGTTCGAAGCCATCCGGGCAGGGGCCAGCGGTTACCTCCTCAAGGATGAAAGGGCCAATGTGATCCTGTCGCATATTGAACACCTCGTAGATGGCGGAAGCGCCCCGATGAGTCCCCGGATCGCCAAAAAAACACTTGATCTGCTCGCTGCCTCCCCTAGGCCGGTAGCCGGCACACAGATTGTTGAGCTGGCTGACCTTTCCTCCAGGGAGAAAGATGTGCTTTACCTCCTCGTGGACGGCCTGGAATACAGGGACATCGGCGAACGCCTGCACATCAGCCCGCATACCGTAAGGAAACATATTTCCAACATCTACGAAAAACTCCATATCACATCAAAGGCGCAAGCCATACGACTTATGCAAGGAACACGCACTGCTGCTCCGGCCACGCATACCCGGAAGCACAAAATCGTCCTGGTGGATGATCATCAGATCATCCTCGACAGCCTTTCGATGATGATGGGCACCTTCCCCGACCTCGAAGTCACGGGCAGAATTAACGATCCACGCGATGTGCTGGACTTTCTTGAAAATAATCAAACCGATCTGCTCATCTCGGACATCAGCATGCCCCAAATGGATGGCCTGACGCTGGCTCAGCAGGTACGGCGACACTTCCCCAAAATCAAAACCCTGATGCTGACGGTCTCCGAATCGGCAGAACAGTTCGAAGAGGCGCTCCGTATTGGTGTTGAAGGATACCTGCTGAAGAAAGCCAGCAAGGACGAATTGAATATTGCCATCCATGCGATCATGAATGGCGGCCGGTATTACAGCAAGTCTCTCAGGCTCCCGTCGTGACCAACCTGCTCTGAACGGCGCATCACGGCCAGATCGACGGGTATGCGGATTTCAATGGCTGTCCCTTTTCCATCCAGGTTGTGAATTGACAAGCTACCATTCAAACTGCGCACCCGTGTGGCGAGGTTTTTCAGGCCGGTACCGGATTTCACCGCCTCCGTATCCAATCCCTTCCCGTCATCTTCCACCCGGATAAGCAGCATGTCGGTTTGCTGTTTTAAGGAAAGGATGGCACGATGGCAACCCGAATGCCGGATGACATTGTTAACCAGCTCCATCATCATGGCATAACAATGCAGCTTGATTCCCGGATCGAGGGGCAAATCTTCACCCTCCGGCTCAAATAAAAAACTGATCCTTTGATTTTGATTGAGGTTATCGACCAGTTGTTGAATAATCTCTCGGAGACGCTTCGTCTCCAGTTCCTTTGGCACGAGATTGTGCGAAATAAACCGCACATCTTCGTAGATGTCACTCATAGACTCCACGAGCCGTTCGATCACCTGCTTTTCAATTTCGGGCTTATCGGGTGTGTTGATGGTTTCCAATACCCATTTGGCGGCTGCGATTTTAGCATTGATGTTGTCATGCAATTCGATCGCCATGCGCTTGCGTTCGATGTTTTGGCCCTCTGTAAGCGCTCTTTGAATTTCCAGGTTTTTATTGACCAACTGGGTATTCTGCCGGATCAGTTTTTGATTGGTCTTGCGGTAATAAAGAATAAAAAGGAATCCCCCCAGCAACAGGAACATGGCCAGGTATAAGAATGCCATCAGGTTGCGGGTGCCGAGCCGCTGGATTTCGAGGTCTTTTTTTCCGGTTTCATATTTTACCTCCAGTTCATGATATTTGTTTTGCACACTAAACCGGGCCAGGCTGTCCTCGATGGTTTTGTATTTTTCAAAATGCCATAGCGCGTTTTGATAATCCCCGGCAGCCTTAAAGGTATAAGCCGCATTCCGTTCCGCGCGGGCTTCCATTTCAATCCAATGGGTTTGACGGGCATATTCCAGGCTTTTATTCCGGTAGACGATGGCGGAATCGAAATTTCCACGGCTTTCATGCACATCCGCCAGGTCTGCGTATATGGCGAAGATGACGGATTGGAGGTTGTTCTCCCCGGACAGGGCCAGGGCCCGCTGTATGTATTTTCTCGCATTCTCCTCGTCTCCCAGGCGCATATAGCATCCTGCCAGGCCATGCGCATTGTCTGCCTTGATCATCTCATTCCTCACCTGTGGCAGGATTTGCTCTACCTGCTGGTAATACCGCAATGCCTTGAGAATATCCTGACGTCCAAAACTGGCATAAAAAGCATGGTCCCCAAATGCATCCAGGATCCATGCCAGGAAATTCTTGTTGGGCAATTGCTCAGCCAACGGCCGGATCTCATTCAATGTCTTTTCACATTCGTCCGTCAGCCCGTTATTATTTAACACAAAAGCTTTCAGAATATAGGTGTAGGCCAGATCATCGGACCGGTCGCCGATTCGCTGAAAGTATTCAATGGCCTGCGAATACTTGTCGAGCGCTTGTGGGAATTCTCCCCGGCGGTCGTGGTATTTGCCTTGTGCCCTCAGATAAAGACCTTCCGTTTTTTTCCATTCCGTTTTTTCCAAAAGCCACCGAAGGGAATCCAGGTACAGGGCCGCAAGACTGTCCTTCCCGCCACTATACGCTTCCGCCAGGTAATTGTAGGCATGCGCCTGTATGGAGTCACGCGCCAGGGAAGGTGGCCGGGCATGGCTCCTTGTCAACCGGGCAAGTGTACTGTCCTGTCCCTGCGCCTCCAATGGAGAAGCCCACCAACGATGCCCTGAAAGGCACAACAGGATGATCAGTGCAACCCGAATCATTTTTTAAAGATAACATGGAATCACCAGAGCATTCTGCCACCCGATCGCCCCATCATCCGCCTTCGCTCCCTTGACATGTCCATTGGGCGAAGATCATGGCCGGTACTTCGGCACGGATGGACGCGGTCTCTGATTCTCAAACGCCTGTACCCGCTGTACCAGATCGCTGATGACTGCCTGCTGTTGCTGAATCAGAACCTGCTGCTCCTTAATGGCCTGGATGGCTACCACGGCAAAGGCATCATAGGCTAAACCGAGATACCCATCTTCCCGCTCATTGACGATTTCAGGAAATACCGGTTGAACTTCCTGCGCAATAAAGCCTATTGCCTTGTAATCTCCCGGATGATCTATAAAACGGTAGGTCTTCGGTTGTAGCTGCATCACTTTTTCCAATATGCCTCCCATAGGTTCAATGTCCTTCTTCAGCCGCATGTCCGAGCTGGGTACATAGTTGCCGGTGGTGCCATCGATCACCCCCATCACCGTATTGTTGAGGGAGAAAGCCAGATCTGAATCAGCCGTAGCTCCGGTATAGATACGCCAGTCATCCGTATTGTCCTGCCGCTCCAGTTTGATCCCCCTTTCATTCCCGGTGGCATCATCCTGCTTGATATCCAGATCCGTATCCGGCGTACTACTGCCAATGGCCACCTTGACCTGGGCGGTACCGGTACCCCCCAACACGAGGGCGTTGCTGCTGCCGACAATGGCATCTGCACCCAGTGCCGTGGCATACATTAACCCCGAACTGCTGACATCCGCATTGTCCCCGATACAGGAATTCAATGAACCGGTTATGTTCCCCTGACCTGCCTGGGATCCTACAGCCACGTTATGGCTGCCATCCGTATTACTGTCCAACGCCCCTAAACCAATCCCTACATTGTAGGAATTAGTTGCCATTTCCAACGCGTTGCTGCCCAATGCAGTATTTCCCAATCCACTGCTGTTCTTCAATGCAGCGTAACCGACAGCTGTATTATTAGTTCCAATCCCGGTGAGCATGGCATCTTTTCCGACAGCGACGTTAGCCGTTCCATTCGGATTATCCCTGAGCGCACCCGTGCCGACAGCCACATTGGAAGATCCGGTCGTATTATTCATCAGCGCGGAGTGCCCCAACCCAACATTATTATCCCCCGTTGTATTACTTTGCATGGCACTTTTACCGGCGGCCATGTTATTGACCCCATCGATGTTTGACTCCAGCGCCTTATATCCGAGCGCTGCGTTTTCCGTACCGGAGGTATTGTTGTACAGTGAACTGGTGCCAACAGCTGTATTATAATCACCTGTCACATTATTCGTCATAGCGGTAGCACCAATAGCGGTGTTGGACTTTCCGGTGGTGTTTTCATTCAGGGCATAATGTCCGACCCCGGTATTATAATTTGCCGTTATGTTACTCTCCAGGGCATAGTCCCCTATCGCCACATTGGCGAAACCATCTGTCATATCATGCAGGGTATTTTTGCCAACAGCTGTATTCAGGTTTCCGGATATATTGGAAAACATGCTGCCATCCCCAATGGCTGTATTAGAAAGTCCTGTCGTATTAGAGGCCATCGAGGATAAGCCGACGGCTACATTATACCCACCGGTGGTGTTATGGGAAAGTGAAGATGAACCTACCGCAATATTCCCCTGTCCCGTAGTGTTGTCTTCAAGGGCTAATCGGCCGACCGCTACATTATCACTTCCGCTGGTATTTCCATACAAGGCGTAAGAACCAATAGCGGTGTTGCGATTACCTGAGACCGACTGGGCCAGGGATGCTGCTCCGACTGCCGTATTATCCAGGCCAATCGTGTTTTGAAAAAGCGCTTGATATCCAAACGCAGCGTTCCGCGAACCAGACGTGTTATTGAACAGACTTTGTGAACCAAAAGCCGCCAGTTCGGCACCGGTCGTATTATAATAGAGCGTCGCAAATCCGATCCCCGTATTATCAGAGACCTGGTTTTTCTCCAGGGCAGAATTACCGATCGCTACGCAGTGACTTGGATTGGTTCCAATGCTCAGGGCACTGTTTCCAATGACCACATTGGCGCTTCCCATGGAATTATTGAGCAAAGCTGAGTTGCCAACGATCACGTTGTTATTTCCCTCCGTCAGGGCTACGCCGGCCGCTGTCCCAAAGGCCAGATTACCGGTGGCGATGGTCGAATGGTAAAGCGCCATCATCCCGATGGCAATATTATCATAGCCAAAGGAGGAATTGTTTAATGCTTCATGACCAATGGCAATATTGCGGTCCCCTGTAGTATTACTGAATAAACTCCTGAACCCAATGGCGATATTGTCGTGCCCGGTCGAATTGAACCTAAAGGCTTCATTTCCCATCGCCAGATTGTGATATCCGGTTGTATTGGATCGAATCGCATCGTTTCCATATCCTATATTTTGATATCCCGTGGTATTGGCAAAACCGCATTTATACCCGGTAAAGGTGTTGCCGAACCCACTGGTGTTTTGATACCCTGCCTGGAAGCCAAGAAATGAATTCGGTTCAGCGGTATTTTGGCTATTCCAATTCGAACTGGTATTAAATCCGGCTTTATAGCCAACGTGCATCTCCTCATCTGCTGTTTGATTATTCTGGCCCGCACCATATCCGATCACCAGATTTTTTGATCCGGTGGTATTGTTGTAAGCGGCAAACCTGCCCAGACTCACATTTTCAGATCCGGTCGTATTGTTTCGCAGGGACAAAGAACCGATTGAAGTGTTCTCCGCCCCTGTGGTGTTATTCAGTCCGGATTCAAAACCCACCGCCGTATTCATATACCCTTCTGTCGTGTTCGCCAGGACATTGGCTCCAATCGCGGTGTTCCCGCCTCCATGGGTATTATCTTCCAGGGATTGTTGTCCCAGGGCCGTGTTATAAGCGCCGGTCTGATTACTCTTGAAAGCATGCGCCCCGATGGCCGTATTCCCTATCATCGTATTGTTCAACCCGGCTTCCAATCCAAGGACCGTGTTGTCTGCATCTAACTTTCCGGAATGGATATTATTGATTCGAAAACACAAAGCCTGATCATCCGTGGTCCCGATAAAATGGATCGCCGGGTTTGTCCCGCTGTTGCCTTCGGTCCTCCATCCGGTAGTAGCTCCCATGGAAGTCCAGGCGGTGCCGGAGTAATAATAATATCCGGGTGTATTGTCCGTCTGATAAATCATGAGTGCGGTAGCGGGGTTGACAATCCCGTCCCGTTGGGCTTTTGACATCCGGGGAATCAACAGACCTCCTGTCGTGGATTGCATATCCAGTACCGCGCTGGGGTCCGGGGGCGAAGGATTGATCCCCAGGCTGACCTGGGCGCCCAGTGAATTGAAGAGCAGTAAGCCTAAAACGAGAAGTATGACCTGGTCTTTCATTGGATTTTTTTTGGTGGAACGGAACAAAGACGTACTCATTTCCTCCAGATGAGTTGACTGCTCTCTTCTGCAGGATGCACCAAAACTAAATCCGGGTCAGGGCGCCGGCAGGCGTTACTTCACGGGATGCGGCATCCGTTTGATAGTTGGAAAGTTTCTTTTAATGAATTATGCAGCGGCCGTCTTCTTTTTCCGGCGCCGGATTCGGAATACCGAGCTTAGACGCAACTTGAGCACGCCGAGAATCGCCTCGCGGATAATGCCGATATGCATCTTACTGACGCCAAATTGCCTTTCGACAAATTGAATCGGGACTTCCTGCAATTGATAGCCCAGCTTATACGCCAGGTATTTCATGCCGATCTGGAAAGCATACCCGACAAAGCGAACCTTGTCCAGGTCGATATCCTCCAGCACCGGCCTTTTGTAACAGATAAAACCCGCCGTCGGGTCCTGCACCGGCATACCGGTGATGATCCGGGTATACAGGGAAGCTCCCCTGGAAAGGATGAGCCGGTTTTTGGGCCAGTTGACCACCCCGCCACCTTCCACGTACCGGGAACCGATGGCTACATCTGCCCCATTCTCACAAGCCCTGAGTAAACGCAGTAAATCTGCCGGGGGATGCGAAAAATCGGCGTCCATCTCAAAGAAAAACTGGTAATCCCGTTCCAGGCCCCATTTGAATCCATAGATATAAGCGGTGCCCAGGCCGAGCTTTTTACCCCGTTCGATCAGGAAAATGTAGGGGCCATAATTGTCCTGCTTCTCCCGCACCACGTCAGCTGTCCCGTCGGGCGAACCGTCATCAATCACCAGGACATGAAAGTTGCCTTCCAATGCCATCACGGCATCGATCATCGAACCTATATTCTCCCGTTCTTTATAGGTGGGGATAATGACGAGCTTGTCGGACAAGGGGGTTCTGATTGTGTGGCAAAGATATAATTTAAGGCTGAGGCGAAAGGGCCGGGGAATCAGTCCCGGGTTGGGGAAACCTAAATCATCTCCAGCACCACTTCCACGATTTCGGCGGCATTAGGTTTGGAAAAGTAATCTCCATCCGAACCATAGGCGGGCCGGTGCGCTTTGGAGGTGATGCATCTCGGTTTACTATCCAGGAAGAAATACCCGTTTTGATTTTCCATGACTTCCCGCAACATGTAAGCCGTTGCTCCACCGGGTACGTCTTCGTCCAGGAATACGATCCGATTGGTTTTCCGCAACGAACGGGCAATCACATGCTCGAGATCAAAGGGCAGCAGGGTCTGCACGTCAACGAGTTCCACGGAGATGGCATATGCCTCGAGCATCCGCACCGCTTCCTGGGCGATACGCACGCAGGAACCGTACGTTACCAGGGTAATGTCATTCCCCTCCTGGATAATTTCAGGCACCCCCAGGGGTACGGTAAACGTATCCAGGTTGTCCGGGCATTTTTCCTTGAGCCGGTAACCATTGAGGCACTCGATGACCAGGCCGGGTTCATTCGAATGCATCAGCGTATTGTACATGCCTGCCGCCTGCACCATGTTGCGCGGGACACAGATATGCATCCCCCGCAGCGAACCGAGCAGCATGCCCATGGGGGATCCGGCATGCCATATTCCTTCGAGCCGGTGACCACGGGTGCGGATGATCGCAGGCGCGGTTTGGATGCCGTTGGTCCGGTATCGCAGGGAAGCCAGATCATCTGACAGGGCCGATAGTCCATAGATCAGGTAATCGAGGTATTGAATTTCGGCGATCGGCCGCAGACCGCGGAGGGAGAGCCCTATCGCCTGACCCATGATGGTCCATTCACGGATACCGGTATCCCAGACCCGGTCTTTACCGTATTTCGCCTGGAGCCCGGCAAATCCCTGGTTGACATCGCCGATCTGCCCGACATCCTCGCCAAAGGCAACGACACGTGAATCCCTTTGCAGCAGTGTGTCAAAAAAGCGGTTCAATACCTGGAATCCCGTGACGGATTCTGAAGTATCCGTGAAGGCTGGAGGCACGACCGGAACGCGAAGCGCGCTGCCGGATCCTTCTGCATACAGGTTCGTGTTGAACGCGCGCCGGCCTTCGTCAGACCAGGCGGTGATCAATGACTGCAATGCAGGGATCGAATAATCAAATTGACCCGCCAGTATATGTTTGAGTTTAAGCGCCGTGCCCAGAACTTCTGAAAACTGGACATCCAGTGCAGTCTGCACTTCCTCCGACACGTGCTTCATCGCTTCCTGCAAACGGATTTCATCCGGTATCGCCTGAAAGAGTTGAAGCAATTCCTGCTTTTTTTCCCGCACGGGTTGAATGAAAGCTTCCCAGGCGCGTTGTTTGCATTCTCTGGCATATTGGATGGCATGCTGGCGGATCTCATCGAC
Source organism: uncultured Saprospiraceae bacterium (assembly GCA_964617515.1). Taxonomy (GTDB): domain Bacteria; phylum Bacteroidota; class Bacteroidia; order Chitinophagales; family Saprospiraceae; genus Opimibacter. The sequence goes on from CAZTXO010000020.1 coordinate 55,336, forward strand.
GGCCTGGCGGGACGCGATACCCGCTTCCACCATCCAATCCCCCATCCTGACGATGCAATCCATTTCCGTTTCCCACTTGAGCCGTTCGGTTGATTTGTACCGCTCATGGCTGCCGGAGGTGGAGTGCCCGGTGGGCTGCGTCACGTCCTGGATATGAAAAACGGCGGGCAGGTGATTTTTCCTGATTTTCTGCACGCCCCGTTCATACATTTCACAAAGCCCCGGGTAATCCCATGCCTTAGCCGTATAGAGATAGATCCCTTCCCCGTTTTCATCGATATGGAATCCCTCCAGGAGGCGGGAAATACTCTGCTTGGTTGTCTGAAGCGCAATGGGCACCGAGATCCCGTAACCATCGTCCCACACGGAAACGGCCATCGGCGCTTTGGTGACAGCGGCGGCGTTGATCGCTTCCCAGAAAACCCCTTCCGAGGTACTGGCATCCCCGATCGTGACAAAACACACTTCATTGCCCTCCCGGCTCATCTGCCATTCCCGCCCTAGTTCAGGATGACGCCGGTACCAGGAGGAGGCCTGGGCCAACCCGACGGCACGAGCCATCTGGCTTCCGGTCGAAGAGATGTCGGCGGAACTGTTGAGGCGATCATCCTGGGGAAGCCAGTTTCCGCGGGCATCAATCACCGGTGTGGCAAAGTGACAATTCATCTGCCGCCCTCCGCTGAACGGATCATGCGCGGTATCGGCATAGAGTTGAGCGAAAAATTCTTCCACCGTCGACAGTCCTGAAGCAAACATCCAGGTCTGATCACGGTAATAACCGGACCGCCAGTCGCCTTTTTGAAAGAAACGCGCCATGGCCACCTGGGGTACTTCCTTGCCGTCGCCCACGATGCCAAATTTGGCTTTACCTCCCAGCACTTCCTTTCGCCCGAGGATACTGGCTTCACGGCTGACACAACAGATCCAGAAATCGGAGATCACTTCCCGGATAAAAGCATCCTCCTTTTTCCGGATGTCATGAAGTTGGAATTGTTCGAAAGCGATGTCGCGCAGCATGGCGAAGGGTTGGTTACGGGGCAAAGCTAAGAAATAAGGCTAAGGCCCGGGCGCAGGCGGCAGGCCGGGTGGGGATAAAAACGGCCGATAAAAACTGAAGGCTAAACGGGCCGGAGACTTCCAAAGCGGGTATCTTTGGGTCATCCATTTATCCGGACCAGGACAATCAGATGAAGCACAGTCTTATTCTCATTTTTTCCGCCGGCTTGCTGGCATGGGGTTCATGCAAAAACGATGTCGCCGGGCCTGTCTATCAGTATGAAATCTTTATCCAGAGCCCCGATGGATCCGACCGGCATCTTGGGGATACACTTGCCCTGGATATCGGCTTTGCCAGTCAAACCGGCGAAACCGTGCATCATATCAAAGTCAGCCTTTTCCAGGTCGGCTCCCAGGCGGAAGTGTACGTGAAACCCGATGAGCCCCACGTCCATACCCAGGGAACCTATACGTTCCGGGACAAAGTGATCCTGACCCCGGACCATGGTTTTGCGCCCGGCGAATGGCTGCTCAAGGCCAAAGTCTGGGGAGAACTGGACGGCGAGGAAGAATCCGTGGACTCGGTCCATTTTCAAATCCTGAACTGAGCTCTGCCGGCCGGGACGCTACTGCGGCGGGGCTTCTGCTTTCCAAAGGATACGTTAATGCGCCCCGGATATGGGGAAAATCCCTATCTTTGCCGCCTTAATTATCAACTTAATACCGTAATACACAATGAACAAAGGAATTGTCAAATTTTATAATGAAGCCAAGCGTTTCGGTTTCATTAAAGAGGACGGGACCGGCAAGGAGTACTTCGTGCACGCCAGCGGCCTGACCGAAAAAGTCAAGGAAAACGATGTAGTCACTTTCGACCTCATTGATGGCAAGAAAGGACTCAATGCCGTGAATGTCAAGAGAGCCTAACCATACAGCGTAAAAAGAAAAAGCCCTGCCTGCCGGCGGGGCTTTTTTATTTTAACGTTCCAGTAAGAAACCTGACCCCGACCCGGCCCGTCTATCCAATACATCAAACAATACCACGATGAAAAAACTGCTATACCTCATCCCTGTCGCGCTGATGATGATGTCCTGTGCCTCGGCCGATAAGATGCTGGAGCGTGGGGACTACGACAGTCTCATCCGCTATGCCTCTAAAAAACTCACCGGTAAAAAGAAAAAAGATCACCTCGTCAAGGCACTGGAAAGCGGATTTGACAAAATGATCAAACGGGATATGGCCCGGATCGAATCCCGCCAACAAGCGAATACGGCTGAAGACTGGGAGGAGGTCATCCAGATAGCCGGGGACATCGAGCGCAAGCAAAGCCGGATAGAACCCTTTCTTCCCCTGGTCAGTGAATCCGGTTACCAGGCGAAGTTCACTTTTGTCAGGACGGGAAAGATCATTTCGGAAGCAAGGACCAACGCTGTCCTGCTGCATGAAAAACGGTTAGGCGACCTCGCCAATGCGGCGAGAAACGGCAATAAATACGCCGCACGGGAAGCCTACCACCTGATCGATCACATCCGGGCCGTCAGTTCCGATTATTACAACGCCAGCCTTCATGATGAAATGTGGAATCTCGGCATCAACCGTGTCCTGGTCCACATCGAAAATGAATCCGGCGCCATATTGCCGGGTAATTTCGAAGAGGAATTACTCTCCGTGGATTTTGCCAATGCCGGAGGCAACTGGGACCGGTTTTATACGCACATGGATAAGAATGAAAAGGTGGATTACGAGGTGGTACTCCGGCTGCTGGATATCGCCACGACCCCGGAACAGTTGTCCGAGTCGCAGCGCCAGTACACCCGGGAAGTAAAAGATGGCTGGGAGTATGTCCTGGATGCCCGCGGGAACGTGGCGAAAGATTCCCTGGGCAATGATATCAAGCGGGATAAATACATCAAGGTCAGCGCCACTGTCGTGGAAACCAACCAGCGAAAGAACGCCATTGTCCATGCAAGAATGGATATCTATGACAAATCCGGCGGGACCCGGATCTTCTCGCAACCTTTAGACGCGGAAAATGTTTTTACCCACACCGCGCGCAATTACTTCGGTGACGAACGGGCGCTGGACCAGGGGCAGCGGCAAAAAATAGCCCCGATCCCCTATCCATCCGATCTGATCATGATCATGGATGCGCTGAAGGCTTTAAAACCCAAGTTCTTCAAAGAGGTGAAGGACTTCAATTACGCGCGCAACAGCTAAGCCGGATTGGCCTGAATCCTATTGCAGTAATCATAAGTTGAGATTGTTTGACACCCCGAAAGGGGTGTTTTTTTATGTCCGGCGGTTCCGTCCTCAGAATTGCACACTCAATTCCATTTCTTTCCCGTCCCGGACAATCGTGATCCGGGTAAGATCCCCTTTATGGAAAGCTCCCAGCGCCTCCATATACGCGTAGATATCCTTGATATCCTTATCGCCGAGCCGGATGATCACATCCCCTTTTTTAAGCCCGGCATGATCGGCCGGTTTTCCTTCACGCACGCCATCGATCCGGAGACCAACCCCGTCATACAGGTAATCCGGCAATACGCCCAGGGTGACTTCCATGCGCGGGGTGGAGGTGGAATCGGGATCTTTGGTCTTGGTGAAAACCAATCGATCCCGGCCGCCATCCCCGATACTGCGGAGCAACCGCGTGGCGAGGTCCACGACCTCCCCCATTCCTACCTTATTGATCTTATTGACATCATCGGATGGTTTGTGATAGTCCTCATGTGCTCCGGTGAAGAAATGGATACTCGGTATATCCGCGAGGTAAAAGGAGGAATGATCGGAAGGACCAATGCCGGACTCACCCATCGTGATATCCAGGCCGGTCATATTGGCCGACTTGAGGAGATCCGGCCAACTGGGGGAAGTACCCGTACCATTGATCGCAATCTTGTGCTCGCTCATCCGGCCGACCATATCAAAGTTGACCATGGCGGATACATTGGACAGGTCGATCGTGGGATGTTTGCAGAAGTAATTTGATCCCCAGAGTCCGTTCTCCTCACCGGTGAAGGCAATAAACAAATAATTGTTTTCCCGGTAAGGGATGAGGCGCTGGGCGAGTTCCATGAGCATGGCGGTGCCACTGGCATTATCATCGGCGCCATTGTGAATGGCCGGTTCTCCGATATAGAGGGAACCGAAACCTCCATACCCGAGGTGATCATAGTGGGCGCCCACAACGACGGTATAGGGTGCCCCGTGATCGAGGTAACCAAGTACATTACGGCCTGTCAGCATGCCATCGCCGCCCTTTTCGCTGTATTCGACCGCATGGGGATTATTGCTTTTCACGGAGATGGTTTGAAACCAGGTGCCGTTTTCCCCTTTGGGCTGCAGCCCCAGGGTCTTAAACCGTTTGGCGATGTAATCGCCGGCTTTCACTTCCCCTTCGGATCCAAAGGTGCGTCCTTCCAGCTTGTCGGACGCCAGGTAGGTGATATCCGCGACCATTTGATCAGCATCCGCTTCCTTCGCCGTCCATTTGACGGACGAGCAGGAGACGGCCAGGAGGGCAAAAAAAGCCAGTATCAGGTTATACGTTGCTTTGTGCATAGGTATTAATTGTCGTTGAGGAGGTATCATCCGGGGGGTGGTCACCCGCTATATTTACGGAGCTAAAGTACAAACGATGCGTTACTTCCTTTCGTTCATCCTCCCATCCTTTGTTTTTTCGATATCCTCCCCGATCCGGGCACAGGGAACTGTTCCGGCCAATATGCCTTCAGATTCCCTTCGCTACCCGATGGAAAAGCACCTGGCCCATATCCGTCAGCTGACCTTTGGAGGGGACAACGCGGAGGCCTATTGGAGTTATGACAGCCATAAACTGACCTTCCAGGCTACCCGTTCAGCCTGGAACGCTTCCTGCGACCAGATTTTCATGCTGGATACCCGCAAGAAAACAGATCCGGCTAAAATACCGTCGCGTATTTCCACAGGCAAAGGCAGGACGACCTGTTCCTATTTCATGCCCGGCAATAAATCCATTCTGTACGCCAGCACCCACGAGGCGGATGAGGCCTGTCCCCCGGTACCCGAACGAACCGTGGATGGCAAATATGTCTGGCCGGTCTACCCGGGATATGACATCTATGTGGCCGATCTCAAAGGCCGCATCCTTCGAAAACTGACGGATTCGCCGGGCTATGATGCGGAAGCAACCGTTTCACCCAAAGGCGATAAAATCGTGTTTACGAGTATGCGCAGCGGCGATCTGGAACTCTATACGATGGACCTGGATGGCCGTAACGTAAAACAACTGACGCATGACCTCGGCTATGATGGCGGTGCTTTTTTCTCCCCGGATGGCCGTCAGATCATCTTCCGCGCATCACGTCCCTCCACCCCGGAAGATGTCGCGACCTATAAGGCGCTGTTAGAAAAAAACCTGGTCCAGCCTACCCAGATGGAATTGTTTATCTGCAATGCCGATGGCTCCGGCATGCGGCAACTGACCCACCTCGGCAAGGCCAATTGGGCGCCCTTCTTTACGCCGAAAGGGGATAAAGTCATTTTCTCCTCCAACCACAAGGGTTCACGCGGCTACCAGTTCAACCTTTTCCTGATCAACCTCGATGGCACAGGGCTGGAACAGGTGACATACGATCCGGTCTTCGATTCCTTTCCCATGTTCAGCCCGGATGGAAAGAAAATCGCGTTTTCTTCCAATCGCAACAACCACGGCACGCATGATACGAACCTTTTCATCGCTGACTGGATCGATTAACCGCCTCAACTCTTTACACACCCTTGACCCCGCCATCCTGGATACTGAAACTGCAGCAACGCTGGAAACTAAACAGCCTTACCCAGGTCTTCCTGGTGCTGTTGGTCTTTGCCTGTACGGGATTCACCGTCATGTTTCTGAAACCGGTTATTCACCGGTTTTTCTTTGAAGATCATCATGCCACCTGGTTTCACGTCGCCTATTGGATCCTCATCTTCCCGTTTTATAATGCGCTCTTGTTATGCTATGGATTTGTCTTTGGACAATTCCGGTTCTTTTGGGAGTTTGAAAAAAAGATGTTTAAGAAATTACGGCGCGGATCGAAACAACCAGGGGCCCGGGAGAGATAACAAAAAAGACATCTCATCGATGTCCTTTACGTGCCGAAGGCGAGACTCCCTTCGACGAC
>CAZTXO010000021.1:0-3669 GCA_964617515.1 uncultured Saprospiraceae bacterium
CTTTGTCCTGGGGCCTAACTATAATGCCGGCATGGAACCGGATAACTATGAAAGAGCCTATACCGCTGTGCGGCGAGCCGCCGTATTGTCCGCTTCCGCTACTCCGTTGGAAAAAGCGTTGATCGCGGCCATGACCGAACGCTATAGCCGCGACGTGCCGGACAATCGTCGTCCATTGGACAGCGCGTACATGCTGGCTATGAAATCGGTTCATGCGCGATTTCCACGGGATGTCGATGTGGCCGCACTCTATGCGGAATCCCTGATGGATATGCATCCCTGGGACCTGTGGGATAAGGACGGAACGCCAAGACCCTGGACGCCGGAGATCATCCGGGCAATCGAAGTCGCCATCGGGCTCAACCCGCAGCATCCGGGCGGGCATCACTTTTATATTCATGCCTGGGAAGCTTCTTCCACACCGGAAAAGGCGTTACCCAGCGCCAAAGTGTTCGATGACGGCCTCGTCGCGCATGCCGGTCACCTGGTTCACATGCCTTCCCATATCTACATCAACACAGGTGATTATCATCTGGGTTCTTTGGCCAATCTTCGCGCGGTCGCCGTGGACAGCGCTTATGTGACGCAATGCCATGCGCAGGGGGCATACCCGCTCGCGTATTATCCGCATAACTATCATTTCCTGGCGGCAACCGCCACACTGGAAGGGAAACGCGCATGGGCCGTCATGGCGGCAAAGAAAATGGAAGAACAGACCCGCCATAAGGGTATGTTGATCCCGGAACTGGCCACCCTCCAGCATTACAATTCGATTCCTTATTTCATCTACGTCAAGTTCGCCATGTGGGATGAGATCCTCGGCACACCTCCGTTGGATTCGATGCCCTTGTACCTTTCCGGCATACGGCATTATGCGCGTGGGATGGCCTATGTCGGAAAAGGGGATCTGCCGAAAGCGAAATCGGAATGGAGCGCGCTGGACGAGGTAGCCAAAGCGGATACACTCCGGAAGCTCACCATCTGGGAGATCAATTCCCTGCATGATGTGATCACGATTGCGGAGAAAGTGCTGGCAGGAGAGATAGCGGCCGCGGAGAAAAAAGTGGAGGAAAGCATTGCCTTGCTGCAGGAAGGAGTGGCGCTCGAGGATCAGCTCAACTACAATGAGCCCCCGGACTGGTTTTTTTCCGTGCGCCATCATCTGGGCGCGGTCATGCTGGAAGCAGGCAGGGATCAGGATGCCGTGCGTGTGTTCCTCGAGGATCTGCAACACTTTCCAAAAAATGGCTGGGCATTGCATGGCCTTCAGGTCGCCTACACGCATCTCCGGCAAACGGAGGAAGCGCAATCCACCGAACGCTTATTCAAAGAAGCCTGGGCCAATGCCGATGTCGGGCTGATCACTTCGAGGCTATGGTAATACACCTCAAACCACGCCAGTGAAGGAAACACATGGCTGACCATCCACCTCTCTCCAGGAACTGGGCGCTAGCTATCCTTGTCATCGCGCAATTTGCGGGTGTATCACTTTGGTTTGTGCCAAATGCACTCATCGTGGATCGCGGGATGCCGGAGGGAGGATCCTTTTCGATTGGGTGGATGATGGCGATGGTACAGATTGGGTTTATTGCAGGGACACTCTGTTATGCCATCTTCGGATGGACGGACAGGCTATCGCCTTCGGTCGTTTTTTTTATTTCCGCCTCCCTGGCGGCGCTGGCCAATCTCGGTTTGCTGTGGAGCCTGGATAGCCCCGCGCGGATGATGGGTTTCCGGGTGGTTACCGGTTTCTTCATCGCGGGGATTTACCCGGTTGGGATGAAAATCGCGTCGGATTATTTCGGACAGCAATCCGGCAAAGCACTTGGGTTCCTGCTGGGCGCCCTGGTGTTGGGCACGGCGTTTCCGCATATGCTCGCCGGGAAGGAACTGGAGTTAACACCAGGCCAGGTGATCCGGATGACTTCATGCACGGCATTTGCGGGCGGATGCCTTGTCCTTGGGTTGGTCCGGGACGGCCCATTTCGGATAGCAGGGACTGGCTTTCACCCCTCCGTTCTATGGGGAATGTTCAAGGACCGTTCATTCCGCGCTTCTGCTTTTGGCTACTTCGGGCACATGTGGGAGTTGTATTCTTTTTGGATGTTGTTGCCGGCATTGGTGGCTTCCTTACATCCGGCAAGCGCGGTCATGGATGTTGCCGTGATCAATACACAGGTGTTCTGTTTAATAGCGATTGGCGCTGTGGCCTGTGTGGCCGGAGGCTTGATTTCCATCCGGTTTGGGAGTCGTCAGGTAGCCCTGCTTGCCTTGACCACCTCAGGCGTATGCTGCCTCCTGTCGCCTTCCTTGTGGATATTCCCTCCATGGCTCCAGGGGCTTTACCTCGCGGTGTGGGGGATGGCCGTCATAACGGATTCACCACAGTTTGCTTCCCTGGTGGCAACGCACGCGCCGGCCCGGCAAAAAGGTTCTGCATTAACGATTGTCAACAGCATCGGTTTCAGCATCACGGTATGCAGCATCGCCACGGTTACCTTCCTGCTTTCCATATCAGACCTGCAGTGGTTGTTTTTATTTCTGTTGCCGGGTCCCGTTTTTGGCGTGCTGGCTATGCGCCGCGGGGATACGGATCCACCTGCCACGTCCGGATGAATCCATGACAGGAAAAAGGAATTTGGAAAAAATTCTACCTTGAACAATCGAAATCAACCATAAGCATTCCAGTATGTCGGTGAGTAAACGCGCAGGTGCTTTTATCCTTCTCTTTATCCTGATCGCAGCAGCGGTCACCTCGATGCAGTTATTGTCCTGGATCAGCCTGCCGCCGGTTGCCGCCGCTATTTTCCGCTGGCTGGCCATCGCCGGCATGGGGTATTGGGTGTTGAGGAAAAATGACCTCACCACCTGGATCCTCTTCAGCATGGTGATCGGCGCTGAATTCGGTCATGATTTTCCCGAGATCGCCACCGGGCTCAAAGTGGTCAGTAAGATCTTTCTGAAACTCATCAAGACGATCATTGCCCCGCTGATATTCGGGACACTGGTCGTGGGGATCGCGGGCCATGCCAACCTGAAACAGGTCGGCCGGATGGGCTGGAAATCGATGCTCTACTTTGAGATCGTCACGACGCTGGCCCTCCTCATCGGACTGGTCGCCATCAATATCAGCCAGGCCGGCGTGGGGATCAAATTGCCGGACACGGGGCACACGGAAAAACTTGATGTGCCTCCGCCTTCCGGACTCGAAGAAACCATCCTGCACATTTTCCCGGAAAACATCGCCAAGTCGATCGCCGAAGGCCAGGTGTTGCAGATCGTGGTCTTCAGCATTCTCTTCGCCATCGGTCTCGCGCTGGTCAAAGAGCCGCACAAGAAAAACATGCTCAACTTCTGCGAAAGCCTCACCGAAGTGATGTTCAAATTCACCAACGTGGTGATGCTTTTCGCGCCTTTCGCCGTTGGCGCGGCGATTGCGTATACAGTCGGGCACATGGGCTTTGGGATCCTTGCCAACCTGTTCAAATTGCTGGCCACCCTGTATATCGCGCTGATCGTCTTCACCCTCGTGGTGATGCTCCCGGTGGCGTTGCTCATTAAACTTCCGATCCGCCGTTTTCTCAAAGCGGTGATGGAACCGGCAACCATTGCCTTCTCCACGACCAGTTCGGAAGCGGCGCTGCCGATTGCGCTGGAAAATATGGAGGC